>CACYKA010000017.1 GCA_902774795.1 uncultured Prevotellaceae bacterium
CACGAAGTATTCACTTAGCGTTTGTCCAGGGTTTGCAATCCAGTTGCCGCCCTCGTCCTGAATATAATAGACGAAGTTGCCGTCGTTCTTGTACTCCCATTTATGATCCTCACCATCGTCAAACGCCGAGCCCTGTTCACTGGTCACATGACCCTCCCACATGCCGAGGATAGCCTCGCTGTAGTCAGTGGTGACCTTGGTGAAGTGAACGGCTTGTCCTTCGGAAACCACCACGTTGCCATCAACTGATATGGTTATCGTATGATTTGCGTAGAATTCACTGCTGTTTATGTCGGTAAAGAGATACTCCTCCACCACCGTTGTCTTAGCGTTGGGGTGATTGGTAAGAGTCATCTTGTTGCCGCTGATGATGACATCGGATTCTAATTTGTTATACCAATGCATTCCCGTTTCTGGACGTGAGTTCATCGAGGTGCTCACGTATGCTTTGGTGTCAGAGACGAAGGTGTAGACCCTTTTTACATTGGTCAACAGGGGTTGGCCGTCGGCATCAGCCACTATCCACTTGCCGATAATCTTCTCTGCGAGGTTATCGCTGACAGAGTCTTTGTCATCACTGCAAGATGTGAATACACTCGCGCCACAAACAACGATGGCGGCCATCATCCATTGGAAAAATTTTGTTTTCATTGTGTTGTTAATATTGTTATATATTGGTTGTAGAAAAACATGCTGCAAAATTACAAAAATTTATGCAATTATACAATACCTTTATTATATAAAAAGAAAAAAAAATTGTGTGCGCAAACAGATGATTTAGGTTAAGAGTTTACTGTTTACCGTTTACTGTTTCTTGCGCTCCGTAGGTGCTCAGGCGTTTCTGTCCCCCGCGAAACGGGGGAACCGAAGGGGGTGTAAAGACCATTGAGCAAGCTCGGAGTCCAGTTTACAGTAATATTAATAACCCAAGCGGAGATTGCAAAATGAATGCAGTCTCCGCTTGATTTAGAAGTACTCCCTTACAGCAAACTCAAACTGATCGATGAAGATTTGCTTGAAAGCATAAAGGTTGTTCTGCTCATAGAAGATAAGCATGGCCTTCTTGTAGTCAATAGAGTCAACTGAACGAAAACTCAGTGGACAGTAACCATTGGCTATCAGGATGGCATTGCTGGTGATACGGGCCGTGCGCTTGTTTCCATTTGGATTACATCCAGCACTTTTTTTGTATTTTTCTTGCATGTATTAAAAAAAAATACTAACTTTGCAGCGCAATAGCAGTTTCGGAAATGGCCGTTTCGATAATTAAGATGCAATAACTCAAAGGTTTATACAATGAAATTCTACGACAGAGAACAAGAAATAGCCTTCCTGAGGGAGACTCGGGATACGGCTGGGAAGGTTGCCCGCTTTACGGTAGTGACCGGTAGGAGACGTATCGGCAAGACTACGCTGATTAGGGAGGCTTACAAGGATGAGCCCTTCGTATATTTCTTTGTGGCCAGAAAGGCTGAGTCAGACTTGTGCGAGGCATATCTGGAGGAGATTAGCGAGAAGCTGGGTATCCCCACTTTGGGCAGCAGCAGACACTTTAGCGAGATATTCCGCTACTTAATGCAACTGTCGCAGACGAAGAGCTTTACGCTGGTTATTGACGAGTTCCAGGATTTCTTCCGGGTGAACAAGGCGGTTTACAGCGAGATGCAGAACATCTGGGACGAGTACGAGAAGACATCGAAGATCAATCTGGTGGTTTGCGGCAGTATCTACTCGCTGATGCAGAAAATTTTCAAACAGAAGAAGGAACCTCTATATGGAAGACAAACAGCAGAACTGAGGGTGAAGCCTTTCAAGCCTTCGGTGCTAAAACAGATAATGGCAGATGCTAAGCCCGACTACACAAAAGAGGACCTGATGGCCTTGTTCACCTTTACGGGTGGTGTGGCTAAATATGTGGGTCAGTTGGTGGATGGAGGTGCACTGGACAAGGATGCCATGATAAGGCACATCGTGAGCCCCAACTCGACATTCCTGAACGAGGGCAAGAACAACCTGATAGAAGAATTTGGCAAGGACTATGGCATCTATTTCTCCATCCTCTCGTGCATAGCCCGGGGCAAGAATACCCGCAGCGAGATTGAAGATGTGATAGGTAAGGAGGTGGGTGGATACCTGACCAACCTTGCTGAGGAGTATGAGCTGATAAGCAAGCGGCAGCCTCTGTTTGAGAAGAGTGCGAACAAAAATGTGCGCTATGAACTGGACGACGTGTTCTACAGTTTCTGGTTCCGGTTTATCTTCAAATACAGCTATATCATAGAGATTGAGAACTTTGAGAAGTTACAGGAGATTATCGGGCGCGACTACAGCACCTTCAGTGGACTGATGCTGGAGCGGTACTTCCATCGTGTGGCTATGGAGTCTGGAGAGTTTACCCGTATTGGCCGCTGGTGGGATCGCAAGGGTGAGAATGAGATAGACATGATAGCCGAGGACGAGTTGAGTGACAGCGTGACTTTCTATGAGATTAAGCGCCAGGCTGATGAAATAAGCATTGGTGTGCTGAAGCAGCGGGCTGAGGTAATGCTACAGGCAACGCACGAGTTTAAGAAGTATGACATCCGGTACAAGGGGCTATCGATGGAGGATATGTGAATGATTGGTTAAATGGTAGATTGTGAGAAACATACATACGTCGCGATTGATCTGAAATCTTTCTACGCTTCTGTTGAATGCGTAGAAAGAGGTCTTGA
Source organism: uncultured Prevotellaceae bacterium (assembly GCA_902774795.1). Taxonomy (GTDB): domain Bacteria; phylum Bacteroidota; class Bacteroidia; order Bacteroidales; family Bacteroidaceae; genus Prevotella. The sequence goes on from CACYKA010000017.1 coordinate 2,715, forward strand.
CCCTCTCACTACCAACCTCGTTGTGGCAGACGAGAGCCGCACGGAGAAAACGATATGCCTTGCCGTAACGCCGTCGCTGAAGCAGTACGGCATAGGGGGCAGGGCAAGGCTGTTTGAAGTGGTGCAGCGCGTAAGGAGCCTTAACAATGAACGGCGACTGAGAAGTGCTACGCGCCGCCTGACGGGGAAATCGTACCTTGACACGGAACTGAAAGAACATCCCGACTGGGCAATAGACTACATAGTGGCACCACCGCGAATGGCACACTACATAGACGTCAGCGCCAAAATATACGGTATCTACCTGAAATACATCGCACCCGAGGACATACACGTTTATTCCATCGACGAAGTGTTTATGGACGTGACGCCCTATCTGGGCTCTTACAAGATGACCGCCCACGAACTGGCTATCAAGATTATACGCGACGTGCTGTCACAGACGGGCATTACGGCAACAGCCGGCATAGGCACGAATATGTATCTGGCAAAGGTGGCTATGGACATCATGGCCAAGAAGACGGAGCCCGACAAGGACGGTGTGCGCATAGCTGAGCTGGACGAGATGACCTATCGCAGGCAGCTGTGGGATCATCGCCCCATTACGGACTTCTGGCGCGTAGGACGTGGTATCGCAAGGTCGCTGGAAGTTTACGACATAGACACTATGGGCAAGGTGGCCCGAATGTCGGAAAAGAATGAGGAACTGTTATACCACCTCTTCGGAGTAAACGCCGAACTGCTCATAGACCACGCCTGGGGTTGGGAGCCGTGCACTATGGACGTGGTAAAGGCTTACAGGCCGGAGACAAGTTCATTCAGCAGCGGACAGGTGCTGACAGAGCCTTACACCTTCAAGAAAGCACGCGTGGTAATACAAGAGATGGCAGACAGCATGGCGCTGAAACTGGTTTCCCAAAAACTAGTTACTGACCAGGTTGCGCTGTATGTGGGATATGACGCAGAAAACCTGAAGGACGAAAGCATACGCTCCAAATATCACGGAGACATAAAAGAGAACCACTACGGCAAGATGGTGCCAAAGCACGCACACGGCAGCACCAACCTGCCTTTTCCGACCTCTTCAACACAACTTATCACCGATGCCATCACGTCATTGTTTGACAAAAACGTAAACCCGATCTTGCTTATCCGCCGACTAAACATCACAGTAAACAACCTCAAGACCGAGGAAGAGGCAGCCAAGGACAAAGAACCTCAGCAGCTAGACCTCTTCTGCGACTACGAAAAGAAGGAGCAAGAGGAGAAGGAAAAGAAGGCCAAACTTGACAAGGAGCGCCGCATCCAGGAGGCACAGATATCTATAAAACGGCGCTTCGGCAAGAATGCCATCCTGCGGGGACTGAACTTCCAGGAGGGAGCCACCGCCAAGGAACGCAACAACCAGATAGGAGGACATAAGGCCTGATTAAAGGTTAAAGGTTAATGGTTAAAGGTTATAGAGATCTTGAGAAATGGATAAATATGAAGACATAATAAACCTGCCGCATCATGTGTCGAAAACACATCAGCCGATGTCGATGTGGAACAGAGCTGCACAATTTGCGCCATTTGCAGCATTAAACGGTCATAGCAGTGCCTTAAAAGAAACAGAACTGGCAAACGAGAGTGTCTCATTTGACAGTATCAGCGACACATAAAGGAAAAATCGGGGTTCTATCCATATTTTTTTTTGATTTTTGACATAATTTCGGAAAAATAGAGTTAATTTTGCATCAGACTTAACTTATTAATTACATTATGATATGGCAAGAAAACAACACCGGCAGCGGGAATACATCGAATTCAATGACCTGACAGTTGACTACAACGACGGAGATATTGTTATCTTCGACAATGTGAAAAACTTTCAGGAAATCTTTCCTTTGAATTCTACGACCAACATGATTGGTCTATGTACCAAAGGGCATCTTACCATGAGCGTTTATGGGATAGATACCCGCATTAAGGAGGACGATATCCTGTTCTGTCCACCCAACATCAAGATTGACAACTGCAAATTCAGCAAAGATTTCGAATGCAGAGTTCTCTGCCTCTCAAACCGTGTCGTTCAAGGACTGTTGAGAGACAAGATGACAATATGGAACAATGCAGTTTTTCTCAATCAGACCAACATCATCCCGATGTCAAAGGGCTGCAAGGAGGTTTTTGCCCTTTATCATGCACTGATATGTAACAAGATTTCATCCAAGCACGGTTCTTCACGCGAGATAGTCCAGGCAATCATCCGCGCACTGCTCATAGAGCTCTGCGACATTCTGGAAGAAAGCGACGGCAAAGGCGAAGAGCCAAGAATGCTTCAGAGCCGACAGATCTTCAACCAATTCCTGAAAATACTGTCTAATGTGGAAGTTAAGCACCAGCCTGCAACATTTTATGCCGCACAGCTTAATATCTCGCCCAAATATCTCACAATGCTATGTCGCCAATATAGCAACAAGTCAGCATCGGACTGGATTATACAGTACACGCTCGATGACATTCGCTACTATCTGACAGACCTGAACTATAGCGTCAAAGAGATAGCATTCAAGCTCGGTTTCTCCAACATATCCCACTTCGGAGCTTATGTCCGTAAGCACCTGGGATTGTCGCCGATGAAATACCGCGCACAACTATACAAGAAAGATAAACAGCTATAAGCTATCTGCACACGCCGATATTGCTTGTGTGTGTAAGAAAGAACTGTGGGGTGACAACGCATCGACCGTTGTTGCCCCATTCTTTGCCATAAGAATTCTGGCAAACGAGGTCCTCCCCTACTCCTTTCTTTGATTTCCGAAGAGCAACTATCGCCATCGCATGACCGGAAGCATGATTCTCACCATACTCCCAATATACCGCATGGCCTGCCCTTACTGACGAGACAACCTTATCGTACATCTCCTCATACGAAGCATTGATATACTCGTAACCTTGCCTGTTGTCAGGATCATCAAGAACGAATCTCTCACCTCTCTTCCTGTCGTCATCATGAGCATACCAGTCGTAGTGAATACGGTACATCACACTTTCGGCAAACTGCTGTGGCGTATAACGCATTGAGTAATAATAGAAAGAACCCACAGCGCCCTTCACAAAAGGGTCGTAGTTCACCACAGTAAAACGCGGTAACAGGTCCTTCAGGCGGGAATACAGTTCTTCCTTTTTATCACACTGCTCCCTCAACAGCCGTATCTTCTTCTCCAAGACAGAACCGTTATTGATAAGTGACCGCTCAAAAGAGTACGGCACCAGGCCATATTTGTCAATCAGCCGCAAAGCCTCAGGTCCTACATTACGAATGGCAATATCTTCATCACCAAGGGTCTGCTCCTCTAATTCCCTTGCCAGCAGCCACTGGCGAGACAATACGACACTGTCGCCCACACGATGAGCTTCGTGCTCTATGCAGGCACACATGGCATACACCCAACAGGCTGAGGTACGGCCCTGATTTGTCGGTTCCTCCTTACTGCAAGAGAAAAGCAGAGAGAGGGTTCCTATTAATATAATAATGTACGCACGCGTCATACACCCAGAATTTGGTGTATAAGTGGTATTATCTCTTTCTTGAGCACGTTGCTGTTAAGGCGATGCTCCGCATCGATAACCTTGAAATGCTCCTTGCCGTAGCACTTCTGGAACTCCTTCTGGAAATTAACGAGTCTGTCCTTGTCTCCGAACAGTCCCCACACAAGTTTCTTCTCTTCGGGTGTTATGCCATACAGCACATGAGGCGCACCATCGGCCTTATTGCCCTTCGGAGCCGTCTCCAGCTCCTTGAACTGGGCTATCATCTCCTTGTCAACCTTGAAGTGTGTGGCACCATCCTGACGCGGATTCTGGAAATCAACGTTCTTGCCAAGATGATTAAAGGTCAGCGTACGCGACATCTGGAAAGAAGGATTGACAAGAATACGACGGTAACCCTTCTGCAGTTCTGCATACATAGCACCCATTGAGGTTCCGATGATAAGGTCCGGCTGCTCTTTTGCAATAAAATCCTGTAAAAAAGGCACAGCGTCTCTTGGCATTATAGGGATATCAGGCGAGACAACACTGATACCGAGGGGATAAAAATGATTTCTCATCTCCGTAGCAGTACCAGTACTGCCCGCAGATGAGAAACCATGCAAATATATTATTTTCATATTAGCCAGGGATTACTCCGCAGCGTTCTCTGCCTTCTTCAGTCTGTTCTCGATATGTCTGCCGAGAGTGAGGTAAGCAACCGGTGCTGCCACGAAGATTGAAGACAGGGTACCGAATACTACACCCAGAATCATAGCGAATGAGAACGAACGTATAGAGTCACCGCCGAGGAAGAAGATACACAGCAATACCAGCAATGTAGAGAATGAGGTATTGATGGTACGTGCCAGAGTCTGGTTGATAGACGTATTGAAGCTTGTCTGGAGATCCCACTTCGGATGTATCCTCAAATTCTCACGGATACGGTCAAATACAACCACCTTATCATTAATAGAGTAACCTATCACGGTAAGGATAGCACCAATGAACGTCTGGTCAATCTCAAGTGAGAATGGCATCCAGCCCCAGCAGAGAGAGTATATACCAAGCACTGTAACGGTATCAACGGCAAGTGCACATGTAGAACCTACAGAGAATGCCACGTTGCGGAAACGAACGAGGATATAGATGAAGATTGCCACAAGTGCGAACAATACGCTAATGATAGCACCGTAGGTAATATCCTTAGCCACGCTTGGTCCTACCTTCTGTGAAGAAATGATAGAGCCGCCCTCACGTACATCAGGATTCTTGAAGGCATCAACATTAGGCTGGTTGACAACACCCTCTGCCTTCAGAGCCTTATAGAGAATTGTCTCTGCCTCATCGTCAACGGTAGGATCGTTAGACTCAATCTTGTAGTTTGTAGAGATACGTACAGTCTTGTTGTCTGTTCCGAGAGCGATGACACTTGTATTGTAGCCTTCGAACGCCTTAGCTATAGTACCACGAACCTCCTCAGGCTGAACAGCCTTCTCGAATGTCACAACATAGTTACGACCACCGGTGAAGTCAATGCTCTGTGAGAGACCGCGAACAACGAAGCTTGCAACGAATACTATCAAAGCAATAGCAACAAGAGTAAATGTCTTCTTATAGAGAGACATGAACTTGACGTCAGTATTCTGCAGCAGGTTCTTTGAGATAGCAGTACAGAAGGTCTGATTCTTCCAACGGTCGTTCTTCAGCTGGTGCTCATATACGAGACGTGTGAGGAATACGGCTGTGAAGAAAGAACAGATTATACCAATAATCCATGTTGTAGCGAAGCCGCGAATAGGACCAGTACCGAAGACATACAGGATGACACCTGTGATGATAGATGTGAGGTTAGAGTCGAAGATAGCAGAGAAAGCATTGCTGTAACCTGCAGCAAGAGCCTGCTTGATACCTAAGCCACCCCTCATCTCTTCCTTGATACGCTCGTATATCAGCACGTTAGCATCCACAGCGGTACCCAGAGAAAGTACCATACCTGCGATACCTGACATTGTCAATGCAGCCTGGAAACTGGTCAATATACCGAGAGTGAAGAAGAGGTTCACAACAAGAGCCAGATTAGCCATCATACCAGGAATGAGGTTATACATGCATACCATGTAAATCATCAGGAGTATGAAAGCAATGATGAATGAGATAATACCCTGCTGGATTGACTGTGCACCCAGTGTAGGACCTACAACCTCTTCCTGTACGATACGTGCAGGAGCAGGCATACGACCAGACTTCAAGGTATTTGCGAGGTCTTTGGTATCTTCGATAGTGAAGTTACCGGAAATCTGTGAGTTACCACCTGTAATCTCACCGTTTACTCGTGGAGCAGAATAAACAACACCGTCAAGGACGATAGCAATAGCCTTGCCGATATTCTGCTTTGTGAGCTGAGCCCACAGACGAGAACCTTCATTATTCATAGACATTGATACACAAGGACGTCCAAAGTTGTCGAACTCATCCTTTGCATCAGTGATAACATCACCCTCAAGAGGAGCACGGCCAGAAGTAGATGTAACCTTAAGAGCATGCAGCTCAAAGATATTCTTTGTTCCGTCAACAGGCTTTGCACTCCACAGCAGCTTTACGTCTGAAGGGATAACCTTCTTTGCCTCTTCACCATAGATGGCCTTGTCAACCTCAGCAGTGTCACGCTCGTGTGCATAACCTACTGTTGAGAGGCTCTGACCCTGAACTGGCTGGAAGAAAGCAAACAAAGGATGCTCCTTCTTTGCCTTAGCGATAGCCTTCTCATCCTGCTTTGCAGCCTTGTCAGCGGCAGCAGCCTGATCGGTATCATTTTTCTTCAGCTGGAACTTGTTTGCAGCTTCCTTAGTTGTTGTATCAGCCTCAGCTACTGCCTCAGCAGGTGCCTCAGCCTGTACGCTGTCCAAATCCTCAACCTTCTCACCTGAAGCGATAGCAGCAAGACGAGAGTCTAACTGTGAGAGGTATGGCAGCACTTCCTGAGCATTGTATGTCTCCCAGAATTCGAGGTTTGCAGAACCCTGGAGAAGCTTACGTACACGCTCTGGCTCCTTTACACCCGGCATTTCAACCATCAGACGGCCTTCCTGACCTTCCAACTTCTGAATGTTTGGCTGTACGACACCAAATTTGTCGATACGGTTACGAACTACATTGTACGAGTTGTCGATAGCACTCTGCACTTCATCACGCAGAGCCTTCTCTACCTCTGAGTCAGTGCTCTGGGTAGAAACTTTACCCTTCAGCTGCTGGGTAGCGAAGATTTCTGCCAGGCGATGACCTGGGGCATTCTTCTGATAAGCCTTGATAAAGAGTGAGATGAAATCCTTCTGAGAAGTTTCCTCTTCTTTCTTTGCCTCAGCCATAGACTTCTGATAAGCAGCGTCTGTCTTGTGGTCAGCAAGAATGTCAACGACATCAGGTACACTGATTTCAAGAATAACGTTCATACCACCCTTCAGGTCCAGACCCAGACCAATCTGAGTCTCAAGACACTGTTGGTATGAATACACTCCCAGATACTTTACAGAATCCTTGTAGTTCTGTGCAGCAATTGGGTCCTTCATCTCTGCAGCCTTAGAATCATAGTAGTTCGTTGCCACAGAGAACGAAAGGTAGAAGATACTTGCAAGCGTCAACAGAATGGCGGTTACAATTACAATTCCTTTGTTTTGCATTTCTTTTTTGTTTTTTTTATTATTGTTTTGTTCTAGATTTCTCTATTCAAAAATGGCCCTACGCGGGCACATATGCGCACAAAGCGGTGCAAAGGTACTAATAAAAACACATATTTCCAAACTTTTTAGGGGGAAAAGTATGTTTTTGGGCAAAAAAAAGATGCCTGATAGCTCATAAGAGTCATCAGACATCATATTTAAAGTGGGTTTGGAGTCTGTTTCTTGCTTGGGTTTACCTTCTTCCCATCAGGGAGGTGCAACCGCAAATGGTGGAAATACCAACCATCGTAAGCATGAGAACCATTGCTGTGTTTGTAAACATAGTGCGTCTCCTTTCTTTTTTTATTAAAGAGGCTTGTGCCTCACTTTTGTTATCCTGGACAATCCTTTTAGCCGTTTTCCTGCATAAACAGGGGCTTTCCGTGATTTCCGAGTGCAAAAATACAACTTTCTGTGTGCGCACACAATTTTTTTTTCCTATTTTTTTCCGATATGTCAAATTTCTTGATTTTACTCAAAAATAGAACTTTTTTTTCGTTTTCAAACAAAGTTTTTATTGTTTTCGTTTTCGTTTTCGTTTTTTTTCGTACCTTTGCAGATATATATAAAGATGTAATATGAAAAAACTATATATTGAGACATACGGCTGCCAGATGAATGTTGCAGATTCAGAGGTTGTAGCCAGCATCATGCAGATGGCGGGCTATGAGCCCTGCGAGAGTGCCAATGAGGCTGATGCCATATTCCTGAATACATGTTCCGTACGTGAAAACGCAGAAAACAAGATCTACCACCGTCTGGAAACCCTTAATAATCAAAGGGCCTCGTCATCGGATGAAGTAAAGAAAGGATGTATTATCGGTGTGCTCGGCTGTATGGCTGAACGTGTCAAGGAAGGACTGATTAACGACTATCATGCCGACCTTGTAGCCGGACCAGACTCTTATCTGGCTCTTCCCGACCTCATCGCACAATGTGAATTGGGGCAGAAAGCCATAGACACAACGCTGTCTCTGACTGAGACCTATCGTGACGTGATGCCTCGACGGGCACACGGGCTGCATATCTCGGGTTTTGTTAGCATTATGAGAGGTTGTAACAATTTTTGCCACTACTGCATAGTGCCATATACAAGAGGACGCGAGCGCTCACGCGATGTAGAGAGCATCCTGAACGAGGTAAAAGATCTGCAGGAACGCAACTTCAAAGAGGTTACGCTGCTTGGACAGAACGTCAACAGCTACAAATGCGGAGACACCACATTCCCAGAACTGCTGAGGAAGGTGGCAGAAGCAGTACCCAACATGCGTGTACGCTTTACCACATCACATCCTAAGGATATGAGCGACGAAACCCTGGAAGTCATCGCCAAATATCCCAATGTATGCAAGCATATCCACCTGCCTGTTCAGAGCGGTTCCGACCGTATTTTGAAACTGATGAACAGGAAATACACACGCGAATGGTATATGGATCGCGTAGCAGCCATTAAGCGCATCGTCCCCGACTGCGCCATAACTACAGACATTTTCGTGGGCTACCACTCCGAAACAGAAGAAGACCACCAGATGAGTCTGTCACTAATGAAAGAGGTGGGCTATGCCAGCGCCTTTATGTTCAAATACTCCGAGCGACCTGGCACATACGCATCGAAACACCTGCCCGATGATGTTCCGGAAGAAACAAAAATACGCCGTCTCAACGAGATGATAGCATTGCAGAACGAGCTTTCTGCTGCCTCGTATAAGGAGGATGTCGGAAAGGAATATGATGTTCTCGTCGAAAACTACAGCAAACGCTCACGCGAACAACTCTGCGGACGTACGGAGCAGAACAAGATGGTGGTATTCGACAAAGGCAGCCATCACATCGGCGACATCGTACGAGTAGTCATTACTGGAAGCACCAGTGCAACCTTGTTCGGAGAAGAAGTGTAACACTTCTCTCCCCTTGCCCCTTATCTCAAACTCTTATACTCGGCTTTCGCCTTGAGCAATTGTTGCTGGTATTCAGGAGTTAATAACTCTTTTGAGAATACTGTTATTGCGAGAGTTCTTCCTGCGTCGATGTCACTCTTCCAATGGCGTCCCATTATAACTCGTAAAGTGGCATATTGTTCTGCACACTTCATCAGAGCGTCAGTATGTTCTGGTGCTACGTTACCCAAAACAAGTGCAAGCATCCAGCCATGTGTGGAATGACCGCTGGGATAGCTGTTCTCTTTGTCTTTGAAATCATCACCATCACCCTTAGATGTCAGCGACTCTTCATGAAAATACACATAGGGCTTTGTGCGCTTGAACTGTTCCTGTCCCTTGTGAGCAGCAAAAAGGCCATCATTGATAGAAGTTTTTGCAAGTTTATAGATTTCTGGAGTATGCTCCTTGCTCACTTTCATGCCCAAAACACTGCTGAATAGCGCAAAAATAGATGTTTCATCTTCGCGTAATGCCTCCTCGCGGATATTCTTCTTTTCGCGCTCTTCCTTTCCCCATTTGTAATATTTAACGTCGTTAGCAAATTCCTCGCTATTCTCAGATGGTGGCTGTGGTAGGGTAAGAACACACTTCATACATTCTTCGTCAGTGAGAAACCTTTTATGGTTACCGCCTTCCGTCGATTCACTGTTCTGTGCAAAAGCACCCAATGTCACCATCATAATGGCAAACATCATCAAATTCTTCCTTTTCATCATATCCTAATTCTTTAATTTTACTTGCAAAGATACGACTATTTTTTTGTATATAAAACAAATCATAAGATTATCCATCTGATTTAATAAAAAAATCTATGTTTTCTTTTATAAATAATCCATACCTTTGCACCCAGAAAACCAAAATCAAGACTATGAATAAATATTTCTTATTTTTTATCTGCATGGTGTCAGCGATGGGCGGATTGCTCTTCGGCTACGACTGGGTGGTTATTGGCGGCGCGAAGCCGTTCTATGAGTTATTCTTCGGCATTGACGGGGATCCTATTATGCAGGGTGTTGCTATGACAACGGCCTTGGTGGGTTGCCTTATCGGTGCTATGATTGCCGGCAGCATGGCCGACCGCTACGGAAGAAAACCTCTTCTGATGTTTTCTGCTGTATTGTTTACCGTCAGCGCACTGGCGACAGGATGGTATGATGACTTCACAATGTTCAATATTGCCCGTTTCATCGGTGGTGTGGGCATTGGCATAGCCAGCGCACTGGCTCCGATGTATATCGCAGAGGTGAGTCCTGCAGAGATACGCGGCCGCATGGTAAGCCTGAACCAGATGACTATTGTCCTCGGTATTCTTTCTGCACAGATAATAAATATGCTCATAGGTACGGGCGTAGAGGAAGGCTGGGGCCGCGAATGGGCCTGGCGTTGGATGTTCTGGGCTGAGACAGTACCGGCTGGACTGTTCCTTATCCTGAGTTTCTTTATCCCTGAAAGCCCGGTATATCTTAAAATGAAGAGTGGAGAGGCCGAAATCAAGAAAGAAACAGCTGGTTCCTTGAGTCTTCTTTTCAGCGCTCCCTACAGGAATGTTCTTCTTTTGGGTCTCGTCATTGCGGTGTTCCAGCAGTGGTGCGGCACAAACGTCATCTTCAACTATGCCCAGGAAATATTCATCTCTGCCGGCTTTGACGTAGATGGAATGTTCATAAACATCGTAATCACCGGCATTGCCAATGTATTGTTCACCTTTGTGGCAATGGGTACAGTAGAGCGCTGGGGACGTCGCACACTGATGCTCATCGGAGCCGGAGGCCTCTGTATGATATACTTTATTCTCGGCACATGCTACCACATGCAGATGACGGGAGTGATGATGGTTGTCCTCGTTGTAGCGGCTATATCATGCTATGCTATGACTCTGGGCCCAATAACATGGGTGCTGCTTTCAGAAATTTTCCCTGCCCGCATTCGCGGCATTGCTATGGGCACATGTACCTTCGCACTATGGGTAGGATGCTGCACCCTGACATTCTCTTTCCCCTCAATGAATGCAGCATTAGGCTCTAGCGGCAGCTTCTGGATATACAGCGCAATCTGCTTCTGTGCCTTTATCTTCCTCTACAAAAGATGTCCCGAGACGAAAGGAAGAGAGCTGGAGTAATTCATAATTCAAAATTCAAAATTCATAATTAAATATAAGAATGGTAAAAGCTTGGAGAGAAATGGTGACTATCCCGACCTATGAGGTGGGAAAGCCTGAGAAGAACCCAATGTTCTTAGAGAAGAGAGTTTATCAAGGTTCAAGTGGTGTAGTATATCCTTATCCCGTCATTGAGACAATGAGTGACGAGAAGGTGAACAAGGATTATCTGGCCATCTGGATTGAGAACGAGTACATCAAGGTGATGGTATTGCCTGAACTGGGCGGTCGCATACAGATGGCCTACGACAAGATTGCAAAGCGTCACTTCGTCTATTACAACCACGTCATCAAGCCCGCCCTCGTAGGTCTGATTGGTCCTTGGATCAGTGGCGGCATTGAGTTCAACTGGCCCCAGCACCACCGTCCTACCACCTATATGCCCGTAGATACCTGCATCGAGGAGAATGCCGACGGCAGTATCAGCGTATGGGTGAGCGAAATGGAGAAGATGTTCCACCAAAAGGGTATGGCAGGTTTCACCTTGCGTCCCGGCTGTGCCTATTTGGAAATCAAGGGCCGTTTCTACAACCGTACCGACGTGCCGCAAACCTTCCTATGGTGGGCTAACCCCGCTGTGTATGTGAATGACGCTTATCAGAGCGTGTTCCCACCTGACATCAATGCAGTGTTCGATCATGGCAAGCGTGCTGTTTCATCGTTCCCAATCGCTACGGGTACATATTATAAGATGGACTATTCGGCAGGCGTTGACATCTCGAACTACAAGAATATCTTCGTACCAACAAGCTATATGGGCGTGAACAGTCGCTTCAACTTCGAAGGTGGTTATGAGAATGACACTAAGGCCGGAATGCTGCATGTAGCCTCTCACCACTTCTCGCCCGGCAAGAAGCAGTGGACCTGGGGTAACGGCGACTTCGGACGTGCCTGGGACCGCAACCTGACTGACGAGTCAACTCCCGAGGAGCGCCAGAAGTGGGGCTTCACTGAAGAGGGCTTCCGTCCCTACATCGAACTGATGGCAGGTGTCTATACCGAGAACCAGCCCGACTTCACCTGGCTGATGCCTTACGAGGAGAAGATGTTCACGCAGTACTTCATGCCCTATCGAGAGCTGGGCGTAGTGAAGGAGGCATCGAAAGACCTCGTGTTCAATATTAACGAGGTGGACGGCAAGATGGAGTTCAAGGTCTTCGCCACCAACAAGCAGGACGTTTGCATCATCCTGAGGAATGATGACGGCACCGTATATTATAAGAAGGAGATGACGCTTTCACCTGAGACTGTACTCGTAGAGACCGTCGATGTAAAGGGTGCCAAGATGAACGAACTGACGTTTGAGATTCAGAAGTCCTTCGTCTATGGTCAGCGTACCGTGCTCAGCTGGCATGCCGAGAGCGACGAGATCCGTCCTATCCCCGACAGTGCCGAGGCTGCCCTGCTGCCTGAGCAGATTAAGACCAACGAGCAGTTGCTCATCACTGGCCGTCATCTGGAGCAATACCGTCATGCTACTTGGAATCCATTGGATTATTACGAGGAGGCTCTGCGCCGCGATCCGAATGATATCCGTTGTCTGAATGCGATGGGTCTGTGGTTCATCCGCAAGGGTCGTTTTGCAAAGGCCGAGGAATATCTGCGCAAAGCATACAAACTGTCTATCAAGCGCAATCCGAACCCATACGATAGCGAGCCGCTTTATAACCTTGCCCTCGCCCTGAAGTATCAAGGTAAGGTGGACGAAGCCTATGAACTCTTCTGGAAAGCGACGTGGAGCAAGGGCTGGGCTGATGCTGGCTATTTCGAGGCCGCTAAGATTAGCGTGATGCAAGGTCGCTATGAGGATGCCCTCGACGAATTAGACCGCTGTCTGAACAACAACTGGCACAACCACAAGGCTCGTGCGTTGAAGACCACCATTCTGCGCAAGATGGAAAAGAAAGACGAGGCACAGGCACTCATCAAGGAGTCTCTGTCGTTTGACCTCTTCAACTATGGTTGTCGTTACGAGCAATATCTGCTCACAAAGGATGAGGCAGTACTGGCAGAGATGAAGGAAATGCTCCGCAAGAGCGCTCAGAACTATGATGAGGTAGCCCTCGACTATGCTGCTGCAGGTCTCTGCGACGAAGCTAAGGCCATCTGGCAGATTGCTATCGAGGAGGGTGCTACAACCCCGATGACTTATTTCTACTTAGGCGAATACGACAAGGCTGAGCAGGCTGATTCTCTCTACTGCTTCCCCAACCGTGCCGAAGATGTCATTGCTTTGGAGGCTGCAAAGGAGAAGAACCCAAAGGGTGCTAAGGCACCTTACTATCTGGGCTGTCTCTATTATGCCGCCCGTCAGTACGACCTCGCCATCGAGAACTGGGAGTTGTCAGCTAAACTTGATCCTAAGTTCCCAACTGTTTGGCGCAACCTTGCTTTGGCCAGATTTAATAAGCAGAACCGTCAGGAGGAGGCACTGGAATATATGGAGAAGGCTTTCCATCTCGACGAAAACGACGAGCGCATATTCATGGAACTCGACCAGCTCTACAAGCGCTTGCACCGTTCACATGCCGAGCGTCTGGCCTTCTACGAAAAGCATGCTGAACTCATTGAGCGTCGCGACGACCTCGTACTCGAAAAGGCTACCCTGCTCAACATGCTGGGTCGCTACGAGGAAGCGAAGGAAATTATCGACAACCGTATCTTCCATCCATGGGAAGGAGGCGAAGGCAAGGTGAGCGGACAGTATCAGATGTGCCGTCTGGAGATTGCCAAGCAGTTGCTGCAGAAAGATCCAAAGGATGCTCGTGCCAAACAACTCTTGGAGGAATGTCTCGTATTCCCGCACCACTTGGGTGAAGGCAAGCTATATGGTTCGCAGGACAATGACTTCCTCTACTTCCTCGGACGTTATGAAGAAGGCACCGAAGGACCTACTGAGCCCGCTGCAGCGATGTATTACAACGATGCAAAGCCCGACAAGATTTTCTACGCCGCCCTGTGCTACCGCAAGCTGGGTCAGGAGGATAAGGCTCGCACGCTTTTCAACAAGCTCATCAACTACGGCAAGCAACATATCTTCGATCACATCACGATGGACTTCTTCGCCGTCTCGCTGCCCGACCTGCTCGTCTGGGAAGGCAATCTTGACGAGATGAACCTTATTCACTGCAAGTACATGCTCGCCCTCGGCTACTTCGGCATGGGCGATACTGAGAAAGCCTTGAAATTCCTCGCTGAGGTCGAAGCCCTCGACAACAACCACCTCGGGGTACACTCACTCAAGAATATAGTTGCAAACAAAGAATTCTTCCTATAATTTTGAATTATGAAATCTTGTAAATACGACCTTAGAATTCTGACCGACGTTGCCCCTGCGGGAAGGTCATAGAATTCTGGAAGTATTAAGAGATTCAACGAAGTTAATTATGAAACTACTATCTATCCTTTTCTCCCTCCTTCCCTTGTGCGCTATGGCGCAGGGCACCTTCTCGTTTGGCACAAAGACCAACCCACAGGGAGTAACCTTCGAAGTCGATTCACGCGGTTTCATCGTAGGCGGCAAGCATATTCTGCCCGTAATGGGCGAGATACACTATGCCCGTGTTCCTGCTGCCGAATGGAAGCGTGAGATACAGAAAATGCGTGCCGGCGGCATCACCATCATCGCCACCTATTGTTTCTGGATTCATCATGAGGCAACAGAAGGACAATGGGACTGGAGCGGCAACAAAGACCTGCGGCGTTTCCTGCAGATATGTAAGGAAGAGAACATGCCTGTGGTACTCCGCGTAGGCCCCTTCTGTCACGGAGAGGTCTATCAGGGCGGCTTCCCCGTATGGATAACAGAAAAAGCAGAGGCAGACCCCAAGAACTATAAACTCCGTAGTACGGCACCTGGTTTCCTCGCAGCCACAAAGAGTTTGTATGAGAATATCTTCGCCCAGGCTAAGGGAATGCTGTGGAAAGATGGCGGTCCGGTGGTGGGAGTACAGATAGAAAATGAATGTCGCGGCCCTTGGGGTTATTATATGACCCTTCGCGATATGGCCATAAAGACAGGTTTCGACGTTCCCTTTATGACGCGCACTGGATGGCCTAAGCTCAACGGCACAGAAGAATTCGGAAAGCTTCTGCCCCTGTATGGCGACTATGCTGACGGCTTTTGGGACCGTACCCTTGACGATATGCCGGGCGAATACCCTAAGGCGTTTATAATGAAGGAGCAGCGCATCAATGCCAATATCGCCACTGAGACCTTCAGTAAGAAAGAGCTCACAGAAGGTGATGACAAAGCGAAAAACTCATCCCTCACCTACCCTTACCTGACATGTGAACTGGGAGGCGGCATGATGCCTGCATACCACAGACGCATAAATATGTCGGGCGACGAAGCTATGCCGCTGGCAATCTGTAAGTTAGGTTCTGGTTCAAACCTTCCGGGCTATTATATGTATCACGGAGGCACCAACCCCTACTGCGCAGAGCACACTATGGCAGAGACACAGGCGACGAAGGTCACGAACTATAATGATATGCCATATATGTCATATGATTTCCAGGCTCCGCTGGGAGAAATGGGACAGCCAAACCTCAACGCCTTCCACCAAACGCGTCTGCTCCACCAGTTCTTGGCCGACTGGGGCGAGATGCTCAGCCTGATGGATGTTGACAGCCTCTCCGACCATTACGCTCGACGCGGATGTTTCGAATTCTATAATGACTATGTCCGCATCCTCAACGAAGACGGCAAGGCGTATGTGCGCCCTGTTGATATGCCTTTCAATGGCCACTCCATAACAGCCGACGCACAGCCGTTCTGCTTCATTGGCAATACCCTGTATTTCATACCTATAAAGGGAATGACACCCAGAATTTGGATTGACAATAAATTGGTTTCAGGTGCAAAGTTTCAGGTTTCAGGTTTAGAAATCGTCCTCCTCACCTCTGATGAGGCGATGCGTGCCTTCAAGATTGATGACAAGCTGTATTTTGCCAAGAAAGCAGGAAATATAATGTATAAGGACGGCGAAAAGATTGTCGAGGAAGAATGGAAGGTGACGAAGAAATTGGGCAGCAAGAATATCAGGAAGGTTAAGGATGCCGCAGCACCGCGTATTGTTCCGATGGGAACGCAGAAAGTTGCCGCAATGCCGACTAATGAGGATTTTGAGAAAGCTGCTGTATGGAATCTCAATATCAAGGGACTTCCAACAGGCTCTGATGCCTTTTTGAAGATAGATTACGCTGGCGACTGTGCAAGAGTTTATGCTGACGGCAAGCTCGTAATGGACAATTTCTGGAATGGTAAGCCTATGCTCGTAAGGATGTCAGATCTTGCAGGCAAAAATGTAGAGCTGCGCATCCTTCCCCTACGCAAAGATGCCCCTATATACCTGCAAAAAACTCAGAAGGCTCTCCTTGACAACAGCAAAGAAAGCCTCCTGAAACTTGAGGACATCAGCATCCTTTCCGTCCTTACCTATTAATTAAAGTCCACTTTAGTTCTTACCTCTTAATAAACTCCACGCGGCGGTTTTTGGCGCGACCATCCTCTGTATTGTTGTCGGCAACAGGTTCATGAGAGCCTTTGCCGACAGCTTTCAGATTGAAGCCATCAACGCCTAAGCCCTCCAATGCTTTGACGATTGCCTCAGCACGCTGCTGTGACAGAGGATCGTTTATTTTATCGGAGCCCTGATTGTCAGTATGGCCCTGAACCTCGAAACGAGCCGTAGGATTCTTCTTCATGTAGTCAGCCACCCTCATAATCTCAATCATCGACTCCTGCTTCAGAGTTGCCTTGCCTGTATCAAACAGAATATTGTTGGTGACAAACTTACCAGTCTCCTGAATGGCCTTCTCCACAGCAGACACATCCTGGGCGTTACGGTCATAGAGTTCAACGGCACCTTTGGCAATAACGACATTGCGGATAAACGTCAGGTTCTTATAATCGAAGGGAACTTGGAAACACATCCATGTGGGTTGGTTGACACGTGGGAGGTTAACCACGCGCTTGTCGTTGAAATAAACCTTCATAGCTCGTTTGTTGAACGACAGAGCCACATGGTTCCAGCCCTTCTTGAACGAGTACACAAAATCACCCTTTTGTTTTCCATTGAAATAATAATAATGCTCTGAAGAAGAACAAACGCCATGAGCCAGGACAAATGCAGTCCAGTCACCCTCGTCACCTCCCTCGTGAGGGTATTCTGAACGGTCCTTTGCAGCGGCAAGAATCAGTTTCATGTCATTCAGACCGATGCCATCATTGCCTGGAACATTATCCGTAGGCCAGTAGTAGAAATCATACTCAATGGTGAATTCCTCTGGCAGATAGGCTCCTGGCTCCTTGATAAGCGGCTGTATTTGGCCATTGTCAGTCACATTGATGGCCTTCACACCACCAAGCGTCTTTGTCTCTATGGTACCTTGGAACATATCCCACTTGGAAGGGAACTCGCCCACCTGCTCTGCTGTAACATCATCCTGGAACAAGATGACAGAGCCACGCTTGAAGTCACTTGATGTCTTAGTCTGCGGAGAATCATCCATTGCAGCATCATCGTTTCCGACACTCTCACGCTGTTTCTTGGAGCTCTTCTTGCCATCCAGCACGCCGTCCATAGCATCGTTGGTTTCACGCTCCACTTTGTCTTCCACCTTGCCCTCAACAGCATTGAGAGCCTTATCCTTCAACTTCTTCAGGAAACCCTGGGCATCGGCAGTTGCAGCAAAGGCAACCATCGCAACAATCATTAAAATAAGTCTTTTCATCTCAGAAATATTTAAGTTAGAAATCAGGTTCACTGCGGCAAAATTACAAAACTAATTTGATATAAACAAATTTTTAAAACAAAAATTTGCTCCTTCTGAGTCCTTTTGGGACTCAAGAGCAACAAAATTTATTCACATTCTCTTCATTTTTTCTTATACCTTAGTAGTATCTCATCGCAAAAACACCCGATTTCATCGGAAAATCTTGTACAGAATAATCTTGTACACTGATGTGGTCATGATTGTCATTGTCATGAATGTCATTAAGCACTTCTGACTCAAAAATCACTCAAAGTATATATAATATTATATATACTTTGGCTTCAAAATGCCTACTCTTTTGTGAAATCCTTAATGACATTCATGACAATGACAATGGTGACAATGAATGTTTATGCCCTGGAGGATACAAGTGTCAGTCCCTAGGGTCTGCAATTGCAACCCCTAGGGGAAAAATTGTAACCATAAAGGTTACAAAAAATTACACAAAAATCCGTTAACCGCAATGAGAATGTCGTACCTTTGCAACGAGAAAAATCCAATGGTCTTTCATGGCCATTTCAATATATATCGAAGCGATCTTTTATTACTGATACAATTTTAACTCGTAAGCAGAACCGAGAGGCTTGATTAATGCAGCGGCGTGAGGGGATACAGAATATTCACTATAAAGATGTTGGCGGCGAGGATGATGAAGTTCATCGGCAGGCCGATGCGAAGGAAGTCGCTGAAGCGGTAACCGCCCGGACCATAGACGAGCATGTGGGTCGGCGAGCCTATGGGGGTAGCAAAGCTGCTGCTGACGCTTATCATCAGAGCCACAAGGAAGGGGAACGGCTCGTAGCCCAGCTTCTCAGCGGCTTCGTACATGATGGGGAAGAACATGGCGCCGGCAGCGGTATTGGAGATGAACTCAGTGACAAAGGTGCCTACCAGACATACGGCTGCCATCAGTACAATAGGGTTAGTGCCACAGATGTTGAGGATACCGTTAGCGAGACATTCGGCGATGCCCGTCTTCTGGATAGCAAGACCAAGGACGGCACTGCCGGCAAAGACGATGAGTATTTCCCAGTTTATGGCCTTCATGGCCTGCTCCATATTGCAGCAGCGACATACGAGCATGGCTGCGGCAGCAAGGAAGGCGCATTGCAACAGCGGCATAATGCCGAGAGCCGAGAGGGCCACCATTGCTATCATGATGGCACTGGAGATGAGCGTGCCGTGCCCATAGTATGGCACGTCTTCGGATTCGAAGAAATGGAGGTCTCTGCTCAGGGAGGCGGTATTGAAATTGAAATGCTTCGGACATATCAGCAGCAGCGTGTCACCAGCTTGCAGCACCACATTTCCGGGAGCCTCTTTGATACGCTCGCCAAGTCGTGCAGCGGCTACCATAATCACGTTGTTGTCCTTCTCAAACGAACAGCTGTTCATAGTCTTTCCTATCAGGCTGCTGCCGAAGGTAACGTAAGCCGTGAACAGCCGATAGTTGTTGGCTTCCTTTTCGTCCAACGTGAAGATAAGCTGATTGGCGCTCACAAGATCGTGAGTCTCCACCATCTCCAGAATATCTTCTATCTGTCCTGCATATACCAGATGGTCACCACCCATGATGAATTCGTTTTCTGTGATGGGTGACGGCACATTGTCGTAATGGTACATCTCTATCAGGGTGCTACCCTTGACGTGAAGGAGGCCTGCCTCGCCCAATGTCTGGCCAACATGCGGATTGTCCGACGGTACCAGCAGTTCTCCAGTGTATTCGCGTGTCTGCTCGAAAGCATTTTCAGAAGTCTTGCGGTCAGGCAGCAGCCTGCGCATAGCGATGACTGACAACACACCGACAGCCAGACAGAACAGGCCAGGGATGGTTGTGGTAAGAATATTCATGGCTTCCCCCGTCTTCTCTTCGTAGAGTCCGCTGATAATCAGGTTTGGCGGAGTACCGATGAGGGTACATACACCACCCATACCTGAGGCATAGCTCAAGGGGATGAGCAGCTTTGAAGGAGCGACGCCAAGTTTCTTGGCCCACATCTTCACGATGTTTACGAAAAGCGTCACCACAGTCGTATTACTGAGAAAAGAACTGAGTGCGGCCACAGGGAGCATCAATCGTACCACAGCCTTAGAATAGCTGTCGGGCGCGCCTAGAAGATGCTTCACTATCCATTGCAGCACACCGGTATGCATTAGTCCCGCAACAACTACGAACAGCACGCCGACGGTGACTACCGATGTGCCACTGAAGCCGGAGAAAGCTTCCTTTGCATCAAGCACACCCGTTACGTAGAGCACTCCAATGGCTCCGAGGAACACCATATCGCTACGCCACTTGGTGAACAGCATAATGGAAAACATGCCTAACACCGTAGCAATAGTAATCCAAGCATCAAGGTCGAAACCTAAAAACATGAATGATTCCATATTGTGAATTATTTTTGAACAAATTATTGGTAGCTTTCCTTATATTTAGTCGGACTCATGCCGACTATTTTCGAGAACATCCGCGAGAAATACAGAGGGTCGTCAATACCCACCTTATAGCATATCTGATTGACTTTCAAGTCTGTTGTCTTGAGCAGGCGGCAAGCATACTCCACCTTCATACGGTTGAAGTAAAACAGAGGGCTCTGTCCCGTCTTCTTCTTGAAAAGTGCAGAAAAATGACTCTGCGAATATCCTATATATTGCAGAACGTCGCTCAGCGTGATACGGTTCTCAATATTCTCACGCATATAGTGGATAGCCTGCTCCACTATGTCGATAGTCCTATCTTCATTCCCTTTCCGCATAGAAAGAGGAGCCTTCGCCCTGCGGAACTGTCCGAGATAACGCATTGACGCCAGAAAATGGTGTAGCAGACTGCTGGCATAGCGCATATCCTCAATACCCAGGGAATAATCTCTCCCCTCACTGCTTGTATATGGGTCTGGAGTGAGAGTTGTAAGTATTTCCTCAAAAATGTCTATGCGGTCGCTAATACGCGAATTCACCGCGATATTTATTGTCTGCGGTATTGATGCTCCCTCGGCATATACATGGGCACATGCACCACGGAAATGCACCCAGTAGATAGACCACCAACCACCTTCCGAAGCCCCATATTCGTGAGTTTTCCATGCAGGCAGAATAAAATACTGGTTTTTGTTAACCTCATGCCGCTCTCCGTCAATAACATAGTATCCCCTACCGTCAACGCAGTAGATGAGCACATACTGGTTTATGCCCTCCTCCCTTCTGCAATGATGGTGCTCCGCCTGGGGATAATAGCCTATGTCTGTGATAAACAGGCTCTCGCACAGTTCGTCCTTCTCCTCCATCTCCACCAGCACTGGCGGCAACACAACTGTCCGTTCACCTGGAAATCCTTCTTTTCTGCTAATCATAACAAGTCAGTGCTCCAATAGACTTTACGAGTGCAAAGGTACAAAAAAAAGTTAAGAGAAAAAGTTTTTTTGTGGATAATGATATTTTTTTCGTAACTTTGCCACATAATACTCAAGCAGAAGTTGGAAAAGAAAATATTTTTTCTCGTTTTCTCTGCCTTTCTTGGCTTTATGAATGCAAACGCTGCCATTGGTGATGTCGCTGAGCCAATGCCTAAAGGCGACTACCTGCGTGGTGGTGACATTTCGATGCTTAACTATGTGGAGTCGTTTGGAGCAAAATTCTATGATTCCATCGGCACAGAAAGGGATGCTCTCGACATCATGAAGGATAACGGAGTGAATATCGTTCGCCTGCGTCTGTATAATAACCCAGGCAATGAGGTAAGCTACACCGTTGATGCCACTACTTACAACTACAAGCTGCCTGCCGGCTACCTCAATGAAAGCGATGTGCTCGATCTTGCCCGTCGCGCAAAGTCAAAGGGCATGAATATTGAGCTAACCTTCCACTATAGCGACTTTTGGACAAATGGCGAGATGCAGTTCAAGCCCTCAGACTGGGAAGGCTACACCTTTGACCAACTAAAGACAGCCGTCTATGACTATACATACGGCTTCCTTCAGAAAATGAACGCTCAGGGCACAGCACCTGATTATGTCAGCCTAGGCAATGAGATACAGGCAGGACTGCTCTTTGGTCACAGCAGCAATGTCGATGCCGTCAACGGCTATTGTGATAACATGTCTAATGTGGCTGCCCTGCTGGCAGAAGGAAGCAAGGCCGTACGCGATGCCTCCCCCAAGGCAAAGGTGGTAATACACCTCACACTGAGCCAAGACATCAATACTGAAACCTATAACTGGTTCTTTGATGCTATGCATTCCAATAACCTCGACTATGACGTCATCGGTACCTCATACTATCCCTATTGGACTGACCAAAGGCCGACAATACTTACTTCACTTGCCAATACCATGTATAGCCGCTATGGCAAGGAACTGCTAATTATGGAGGCAGGCTATTCATGGACACAGTATCGCCCCAGCGGACGCTATGGCGGCAACTATGAAGGCCAGCTGCACCTCAACGGCTCTGCCTACAACGAAGCCAGCAAGGAAGGTCAGAAGATTTTCATGCAGGAACTGCAGGCTGTTATCAAGGATAACAAGCACATACTGGGTTATATCTACTGGGATCCGATGATGGTGGAGCAGAAGGTTAAGGGCAAATGGATTGAAACAACATGGGCTTTTAAGAAAAGCGGCAACAACTGGTGGCAGGATGGCAACGTGGTAGGCAACGCCACATGGTTTGACTACGAAGGCAAGGCTTTGCCCGTATTTGAGGCTATTAAGGAAGATGCCAAAACCTTGAGAGGTGATGTGAATGAAGATGGTATTGTAAATGGTACTGATATTCAAGAGATTATCAATATCATCGTTAATGCACAGTAAAAGCTGATATCAAATCGCTAACACTAACAAGCGGAGGCCGCATAATCAAAATGCAGTCTCCGCTTGTTCGTGTTATTTGACTTCGTTGATACCCTTGACAATTTCTTTAAGTCCTTTGTAACCCCCTTCGGTTCCCCCGTTTCGCGGGGGACAGAAACCCGCAGGGGCATCATCGGCTGGACTTAATATCTTTGTCTACGCGCATTGGATGGCGACGGATTTGTTAATGGAACAGACATTCAGGAAGTAATCAACATCATTGTTAACTCTCAATAACTGATTCTCTAGTGTGCTATATTCCTTGGGTGATGGTGTTCTATCTCGTCACGGAGGGTGGTCATGTCAATGTGGGTGTAAATCTCTGTCGTTCCGATGCTTTCGTGGCCCAGCATTGCCTGAATGGCTCGAAGGGAGCAGCCGCCTTCAAGCAATGCGGTTGCAAAGGAATGGCGCAGGGTATGCGGTGAAATGGTCTTTTTTATGCCGGCATCCTTGGCATACTGCTTTATCATAATGAGAATCATAGTGCGCGTAAGATGCGCTCCCCTACGGTTGAGGAAGACATAATCTTCCTCGCCTTTTTTTATTACCATCTTATTACGGTCGTCATACCACAGATGCAACTCCTTGATGGCATCATCGGAGATAGGGACGAGACGTTCCTTGGAGCCCTTTCCCATAACACGCACATAGCGTTCCTCTTCATAGACCTGTGACAGACGCAGCGTCACAAGCTCCGACACACGCAGGCCGCACGAGAACAGCACCTCTATGATGGCGCGATTACGGTGTCCCTCCCATTTGCTGAGGTCTATGGCACCTTTCAGCATATCGACTTCTTCAGTAGAGAGTACTTCCGGCAGATGCTTTGCCTGTATGGGAGCCTCCAGCAGTTCCGATGGGTCTTGGTCGATAAAACCGTCTATTTCCAAGAATTTATAGAAAGCCCTGATGCCGCACAGTATGCGTGCATGCGACGATGGGGCGATGCCTAAGTCGAACAGCGAGGCAGAGAATTCCTCAAGGTCGGCAAGGGTGAGTTTCTGGACCCTGCCCTCTATGTTCTCCTCCTGACCGAATTTCTCCACCACCCAGGTGTAAAGCAACGAGACATCGTGCATGTATGCCTCCAACGTATTTGAAGACAATCCCTTCTGTAAACGCAAATATCGACGGAATTTACTTTTCATCTTTACTACAAAGCGTGTGCAAAGATACAAAAAATTCATAATTCATAATTCATAATTCATATTTTTTTTTTACCTTTGCACGCAAAAACAATAAAATGCAATGAAAACTATACATTCGCACATTTTTTCATTTTTTCATTCTTTCATTTTTCGGCATGTTGCATGCTGCGCTGTTCTGATAGCTGCAATGTGCTCATGCTCCGACAATTTTCACGTAGAGGGAACAATAACAGAGGCTAAGGATTCCACCCTCTATTTCGAACACATGAGCCTTGACGGAGTGGTCGTAATGGATTCCATTGTCCTCGATGAAGACGGCGATTTTGATTTCTCATTCAAAGGTAATGAGACTCCTGAATTCTACCGCCTGCGTATAGCAAGAAACATCATCAACGTCAGCATCGACTCAACAGAGACTGTCACCTTCAAGGCCTCCTACCCCACTATGGCGTCACAGTATGAGGTAGAAGGCAGCGACAACTGTAAGCGCATAAAGGAACTTTCCATCCTCCAGCAGCAGCTGTTGGCAAAGATTATTGCCGTGAACAATACTACCGGCATCACCTACAAGGAGACAGAGGACAGCATCAACAACATGATTGAGCAATATAAGGACTATGTGCGCACCAACTACATCATCAAAGACCCGCGTGCTGCATCCTCTTACTTTGCACTGTTCCAGACCATCGGCAACAGGCTTATCTTCCAGCCGCAGGAGTCGGAAATGGATATCCGCACCTTTGCTGCCGTAGCAACCGCCTGGGACACTTACTATGGCGGCGAAGCCGGCGCCAATGGAGAGGTGAAACATGTGGATAGAGCCGAGAATCTGCATAATATCGCCATCGAAGGCCTGAAGGCCCTGCGCATCAAGCAGGCAAGGGAATACGGCCCTGCCATAGATCCTGATAAGGTACAGGTGATTTCGGTCTTTGATATTCCACTTAACGACAACAAGGGCAAGAGACGCTCGCTGACAGAGTTCAAGGGCAAGGTAGTACTGCTTGACTTCCACGCTTTCTCCATGCCTGAATCAGTACAGCGCATCATGATGCTGCGCGACATCTATAACAAATACCACGACAGAGGATTCGAGATTTATCAGGTCAGCGTGGATGACAACGAACACTACTGGAAGACCAAGACGTCAGCCCTGCCTTGGGTTTGCGTACACGACCCTGCAGGGGTGGAGTCGGAATACCTGCAGAAGTATAATGTCACCCAGATACCAACCTTCTTCCTTATTGACAAGAATAACTCGCTCGAAAAGCGAGACAGCCAGATAAAAGACTTAGACAGTGAAATCCAATCCCTCCTCTAAACTACTGCTCTTCGACTTCGGAGCAATACTCGTAGGACTTGACAAGCAGCGCTGCATCCGTGCCCTGAGAAAGGTAGGATGTGGCGAGATAGCCAGCTATGTCGATGAACACCGTAGCGAAGACCTCTTTCACGAACTGGAGCTGGGCGGCTCGAAAGAGAATTTCTGCCAGGAAGCACGCGAGAAGAGCGGCAGCAACACTTCCGATGAGGATGTATGCTGGGCATGGAACGAACTGCTGACAGGCATTCCTACGGAAAAACTGCGGTTTATCCGTCATCTTCACGACGATTTGGGCTATAAGACCGCCATTCTCTCCAATACCAACTGGATTCATTGGGAGAAGTCTGAACAATACTTCCAGGTGGAAGGACTGACCGTCAAGGATTATTTCGACTATATCTTCCTGTCATGCGACCTCGGTATGATAAAGCCTGACAAAGAAGTTTACCAGCGTGTTATTGACGAGACAGGAATTCCTGCAAAGGACATCCTCTTTATTGACGACAGCATCACCAACTGCATGGGAGCTCATGCTCTTGGCATTCGTACCATCCACGATCCCAGCGGCAATGCCTGGATGCAGCCAAAGGCGGCTGTCATAGGGAACTTCGACGGAATACATCTGGGACATCAGTATATTATTGACTGCCTGAAACAATTGGCGTCAGACTATCCTACCCCACTCTCCACCGTCGCCATCACATTCGACCGCCATCCGAGAGTTCTGTTCGACAGCTCGTTCATACCCAAATATATCACCCCCCTGAAAGAGAAGGAACGCCAGCTGCTCAAATATGGACTGGACAGCGTAGCCATCATGCCCTTCAACAAGGACTTTGCAGAGATTTCCGCATACGACTTCATGAAGTTTATGCACGATGAAATGGGCATAAAAATTCTGCTCATAGGCTATGACAACAGATTTGGTGCCAGGAAAGACGGACAGGAAGAGGGCTTTGAGGACTATCAGCGCTACGGACGTGAGATAGGTATAGAGGTTGTTCAGGCATCACCCAGGGAAGCATCCGACAAGCATGTTTCCTCCTCTGTAGTAAGACGCCAGCTTCTCAGCGGAGACATCGAGGCGGCAAGCGAAAGTCTCGGACGGCGCTTTTCTGTAACGGGAAAAGTTGTCAAGGGCCATCAGAACGGCAGGAAGATAGGTTTTCCTACGGCAAACATCATACCACGTGAAGACCAGCTGCTGCCTCCAAACGGTGTATATGCCACTATGGTCGGAGGCCGTAAGGCAATGACGAATATCGGCACCCGCCCCACTTACGACGGGCATCGGCTTACCATCGAGACATACATACTAGACTTCAACGAAGACTTATATGACAAGGAGATAACCGTTGAATTCGTACGTTACATAAGGAACGAGCAGGCCTTTGCCTCGCCACAGGAACTTATGGAACAGATAAAAAAAGACATTGAGACAATATGAAAAAGACGATACTTTTTCTCTTTACATTCATCGCTTTACAGCTGTTCACGGGATTTGCCACGAACACAATAGCAAAGCTATGGTTTCCTGACGCCGACCCGACCATTACGCTACTCATCAGCCTTGCTTCATGCTCCATAGCGATTATAGCCCTTTTCCTCGGCCTTAAATGGTGTCCTGTGAGCCGCCACTACATTCGCACGAAGCCTTGGGGAACCCTGATATGGTCAGCACTTCTCGGCATCGGCATGATAATCCCCATCACATGGGCACAGGAGTTTATTCCTGATTCATGGCGCATAGACCTCATCGGCGACGAACTCACCAAGATACTTCAGACCAGTGAGGGATATTTCGTAGTGTGCCTGCTTGCTCCGCTGTCGGAGGAGATAGTCTTCCGTGGAGCCATCATCAGGGCTATACTGAAGTGGAAATCAGAAAGCGGTACATCAAAGGTCTCTGCAGAATGGCTTGCTATTGTCGTCTCTGCCCTGCTCTTTGCCGTTATCCACGCCAATCCGGCACAGATACCTGCCGCCATCGTCTTCGGAATACTGCTGGGATGGCTCTTCATAAAGACGGGCAGCATCGTCCCGGGTTGTATCATCCATTGGATAAACAACAGCTTCGCCTACGTGATGCTGAAGATTTTCCCCACCGTACCTATCGACGCTCATCTTGCCGACTACTTTAACGGCAACCAAATGGCTGTGGCGCAGGCAGTTATAGCATCATTGTTCATTGCCCTTCCATCGCTGTACCAACTCATCAAGGCAAGATGATACACACCACATATTTCGGAAACATCGAGTGGTACAGAAATCTTCTTTCTGCCATACAGCCCTACGGCTCTGCCCATGCCTTGAAGGACATTATTGATGCCGATGAACACTGGCAGAAACAGACAGAGCGCAACCGCTGCATTATAGCTACCGCCAATGGCACGCAGATGTTGAGTGTGCCGATAACTGTTCCGGATTATGCGCAAAAGCCTGTCAGCACAAAGGACATACTCATCAGCGACCACGGAAACTGGCGGCATCTGCATTGGAATGCCCTAGCCTCTGCTTACGGAATGTCCCCGTTCTTTGACTATTATGCTGATGACATACAACCGTTTTTCTCGGAGAAATGGGAGAAATTGTATGATTATAACCTTGCCATTATAAATAAGGTGATAGAGTTATTAGGTGGAGATGAAATAATAAAGCAGCGTATTTTCAGTAACAGCACCGCTGATGCTGCACCAATGAAGCCCTATTACCAAACATTCCAAAAACGTCACGGATTCATACCCAACCTTTCAATCCTCGACCTCCTCTTCAACGAAGGTCCAGAAAGCATACTATACATCCTATAACCCATAAACTTTAAACTTTATAAGAAAGCCCTCTGTGCGATAACACGGAGGGCTTTCATTGCCTTTTCAGGCGAAATTCAATAAACATTTAATTACATTCATTTTAGCCTATACCTTCTCAGGTACGAAGACTAAAAAAGAGGTTTTCGATCTTCACAGACAGAAAAGCCCCAAAACAAAAAAACTTTTATCATCACCTTGCGGGAGGTTTATTCAACCGCAGTACAAAGGTAGGAAAATAAATGAAATTATATTATACCAAGCCTTAGAACAAATGGTTTTATAACGTTCATTAACACTAAAGGCGTATAATTAACATCCGTTCACTCTATTTTTGGCTAAATTCGACGTTATTTTGGCAAAAAGTAGGATTTTGTCAAAAACGTCTATAATTTTAGTTCATCTTTTCCTACCGCAACCCCAGTGTTTATCTCACATCCCGCCCCCTGCGTTGGTAATAGTTCGATAATACAAAAAAATGAAAAATTTTCAATTTTGTTTGGTATTTTACTCACTAAATCGTATCTTTGCACCATAATTTGCACTATGAAAAGAAAAATTGTTACTTTAGCTATACTTTTGTTTGCTATATGCAATGCCATATATGCCGATGACAAACCTGCAGTGAAGAATCATCGTTTTGACGTGATGCGAAACCTTGAAACCTTTACTGCCCTGTATAAGAATCTTGACATGATGTATGTGGATTCACTGGATCCTGACAAGACTGTGGGTATCGGCATCAAGGCAATGCTGCGTTCTCTTGACCCATATACAGAGTATTATCCTGCCAGCGAGGTGAAAAACCTGAAGACCATGCTGACGGGCAAATATGCTGGTATAGGAGCCCTGATAAAGCATGACCTCAGGGACAGTTGCATCGTCATTGATGAACCATACGAGAATATGCCGGCATCAATAGCAGGACTTAAGAAGGGTGACAAGATTATATCCATCGACGACTCGCTGATGGAGGGAAAAAAGGTTGACTATGTCTCAAGCCATCTAAGGGGCGAGGCTGGAACCACCTTCACCCTGAAAATAGAGCGTGACGGAAAAATCATAAAGAAAAAGATTACGAGAAAGTCAATACAGCTGCCCTGTGTGCCTTACTACGGAATACTTGACAAGGAGAACGGTATCGGATACCTTCTTCTGACACAGTTTACGGACGAGTGCTCACGCGACATCCGCAGGGCATTAGTGGAAATGAGGGAACAGGGCATGAAATCTCTCATCTTCGACTTAAGAAATAACGGCGGCGGTGCCCTGGCTGAAGCAATAAAAATAGTGAATATGTTTGTGCCCAAAGGGGTTACAATTGTTACAACCAAGGGAAAAATTGCACGCTCCAACAACGAATACAAGACAGAATCTGAACCGCTGGACACCGTAATGCCCGTAATGATACTGGTGAACGAGAACAGTGCTTCTGCCAGCGAGATAACGGCTGGCGCCCTGCAAGACCTCAAGAGGGCAACAATAATAGGCAAGAAGACCTATGGCAAGGGACTTGTGCAGCAGCCTATGGAACTGCCTCACGATGCTTCGTTTAAGGTTACTACCTCACGGTATTACCTGCCAGCAGGAGAATGTGTGCAGGGCATTGGTGTGAAACCCGACATTGAGGTAGCCAACGACTCCCTGCCGAACATTGCAGCATACCTGTGTTCCTCTGGTCTTGACTCTACGGAGGTTGTCTTCCATTGGGAAGTGGACTATATCAAGGCGCATAAGAAGATAGCTCCTGCTACGGAGTTTCACCTTACCGACGCTGAATGGAACAACCTCAAGGAGGCTATACTGAAGAGCGGCTTCAAATATGACCGCGAAACCAGCAATGAGCTCGATGAATTGATTAAGATTGCTAAGTTTGAAGGCTACTATGACGATGCCAAGGACGAGTTTGAGGCTCTGAAAACCAAGCTAAGCCATAACCTTTCGAAGGAACTTGACAAGAACCGCAGCATAATACAGCGTCTCGTAGAGCAGGAAATAGTGACTGCATATTACTACCAGAAGGGAAGCGTTGCATGCACCCTGCAGCATGACAAACAGGTAAAGAAAGCGGTGGAAGAGTTGAGCGGTAAGCGGTGAGCGGTTAGCGGTTCTTGCTCTGGCAAGCGGCAAAGCCGAGCGAACGGTTAGCGGTTAACGGTTAGAACTAATAAACTAAATAAAGACTATGACTAAGACCAAGGGAAAAAAAGGTGGCAAGCGCCTGACGAGGGCGCAGCTAATAGACAGACTGGAGGCTTTCTTCTCAAGTCATCCAGATGAAACGTTTACGTTTAAGGAGATTTTCAGGGAACTACACCTTGACACCCATCCCCTAAAGATGCTCGCCATCGACATTATGGAAGAGATGGCTTGGGATGATTTCCTTATCAGGGTGACTGACAGCAGCTACAAACTGGCTGACAACACACAGACCCTCGTCGGCACATTCCATACCAAGCAGAGCGGCAGAAACAGCGTGATTCCAGATGGGTCAGAAAAGCCTATCTTCGTGGCAGAGCGTAACTCTCTTTTTGCTATGGAGGGCGACAAGGTGCGCATAATGATGATGGCGCGTAAACGCAACCACATCCGCGAAGCACAGGTTACGGAAATTATACAGCGCAAGAAAGACCAGTTCGTAGGTAAACTGAAAGTGGAAAAAGGACTTGCTTTCCTGATTCCAAAGGACAATAATATCACCACAAACATCATCATCCCCAAGGAAAAACTCAAAAGGGGCAAGACTAATGATATGGCTGTGGCGAAAGTCATTACATGGCCTGACAACGAACAGCGCAACATCATTGCAGAAGTGGTTGACATCCTTGGCAAGGAAGGTGAGAACGAGGCAGAGATGAACACCATCCTCGCACAATACGATTTGCCATACAAATATCCTAAAGAGGTGGAGGATGCTGCCAACAGGATTCCAGATACCATTACCGATGAAGAACGTGCAAGGCGTGAGGACTTCAGGGATGTATGGACATGCACCATTGACCCGCATGACGCAAAGGACTTTGACGATGCCCTGTCGATAAGGAAATCAGGCGACTTGTGGGAAGTGGGCGTGCACATTGCCGATGTGTCACACTATGTCACGGAAGGCTCCATCATTGACAAGGAAGCACAAAAACGTGCCACGTCCGTCTATCTTGTTGACAGGACTATCCCCATGCTTCCGGAAAGGCTGTGCAACTATATCTGCTCACTCCGTCCAGACGAAGAGAAACTGGCCTACAGCGTAGTCTTCCTGCTTGACGACGAGGCAAACGTGAAGAAATACCGCATAGTACACACTGTCATAAAGAGCAACAGACGATATGCCTACGAGGAGGTGCAGGCGGTTATCGAAAGCAATATGCCGGGAGTGATGAACAGGGACAAGGTTGACGACCCGTTCACAGAGCAGCTTCTGACACTCGACAGACTGGCAAAGAAACTCCGTGAAAGGCGATTCAATAACGGTTCCGTGCGATTCGACCGCGAGGAAATGCGCTTCGACATTGACGAAAAGGGAAAGCCCATACGCTGCTATTTCAAGATGAGCAAGGATGCCAACAAGCTGATAGAGGAATTCATGCTGCTGGCAAACAAGACTGTAGCAGAACACGTGGGAAAGGTCAAGAAGACAAGGAACGGCAAGGCAGTAAAGGCCAAGACCCTACCCTACCGCATACACGACTCCCCAGATCCGCAGAAGTTGGAGACACTGCGTTCCTTCGTCTCAAAATTCGGCTATAAGATGAAGTCAACAGGCACGAAGGGAGCTACGGCACGCGCCGTAAACACCCTGATGGACGAAATAGAGGGAAAACCCGAAAGCAAAGCCATCCAGATGATAGCCCTGCGTGCCATGATGAAGGCAAAGTACTCCGTACACAATATCGGACACTTCGGCCTGGCTTTCGACTACTACACCCATTTCACATCGCCTATAAGACGTTATCCTGACACTATGGTGCACAGGCTTCTCACGCGATATGAAGAGGGAGGAAAGAGCGCCAACGAGGATAAGTACGAAGAACTGTGCGAGCACTCTTCTGAAATGGAACAGACAGCGGCAATGGCCGAGCGCGACTCCATAAAGTACAAGATGGTGGAATTTATGGAACAGTATATCGGCGAGGAGTTTGAGGCTCACATCAGCGGACTTGCAAGCTATGGCATATACTGCGAGATAGACGAGAACCACTGCGAGGGACTTATAAGCCTGAAGGACTTGAAAGACGACTACTACGACTTTGACGAGAAGAATTTCTGCCTCGTAGGTCGCAGGCATCATAACAGATACAACTTAGGCGACCCTATTACTATTAAGGTCGCCAAAGCAAATCTTGAGAAGAAACAGCTGGACTTTACCCCTGCGGAGTAATTTCCTGCATTCTCCTTATTCTATACCCATCTCTTGAAGCAGGCGTGTGGCGTTGCCCCACGCCTTCATCAAATACAGCACATAGCGAATATCTACATTGATGCAACGTGCCAATGATGAATCAAAGAAAATGTCGGAAGACAGGCTGTCCCAGTTGCCGTCGAATGCAAGTCCGATGAGATGTCCCTGTGCATCAAGTACTGGAGAGCCGCTGTTTCCGCCAGTGATATCGTTGTTTGTGAGGAAGCATACATTGAGAGTCTTGGACACCGCATCACCAAGAACTCCGTAAGACTCTGTATCAAAAAGCTCACGTACATGGGGTTCTACATAATAGTCCTGTATGTCTCCGCCCTTCATCATCTTATCCTTCAATGACTTTGCCGTAGTGTAGTAGCCGGAATCCTCACCATTCAACTTATATCCGCCTACCTGACCGTATGTCATACGAAGCGTGAAGTTAGCATCGCTATAGTGAGGCAGATTCTCCTCGGCACGCAGCTTCTCTGCACAGAGAATCTTCTCCTGCTCCCAGATGCTGTCCTTAGAATCGTCAATGATTATCTTCATGTCGGCAAGGGTTTCTACCAATGACATAGAGAAGTCTATACCAAGGTCTTTCTTCAGCTTTCTCGTCATACGAAGAGGAATCTTCGCCCCTTTCTTCATCAGTACAGAGGTGTTCCAGATAGCCTCAACATAAGCCTTGTAGTTGCCATTGAAATCCTTGTCTATACGCTGATAGAAAGAAGGAAGGTATTTTGACGGAACATGTGAGCGATAGTTTTCTAACATTACAGCCATCGTCTCGATGTCCAAATCCTTGTCCCACTGGTCACTATTATCCTTGAACTGCAGATACTGCTTCTTAACCTTTGTAGAATCTCCCAGCACAGGCATTCCGCTATAGAACTTTGTTGCACGGACGGCAAGCTCGTTGTTACTGCGATAGGAGAATGTCTCAGTAAAGAACGTAAAGGCACGCATAGCCTCTGCACGCTTGGCATAAAGATTCTTCAAGGAAGTAGAATCCCATGATGCCAGTTTGGCCTCCATAGTCTTCTTCATGTTGACAATACCCACGGAGTCAATACATTTGTTCATGCCGATGGCATTCTTCCAGTAGTTGGCACTCTGGGCATATTTGCTGTCATACTTTATACGCACCTCTTCCGAAGCATCCATGTGCTTCTTCATCACTTCCTGCTTCACTCCACGCACCTGCTGACGCGGGTCGTTGATGCAGTTGCGCATCTCCTCTATTCCATAGCTGCTGAGGTATCGGGAAGTACTGCCGGGATAGCCCATCACCATAGCAAAGTCACCTTCCTTATAGCCGTTGGTGCTTACCCACAGCCAGTTGTCAGGAAGCATGGGAACATTCTTTGGGCTGTATTCTGCCGGACCTCCTGTGAGAGGATCTACATACACGCGAAAAACAGAGACATCACAAGTCTGACGCGGCCACATCCAGTTATCTGTCTCGCCGCCGAACTTACCCATCGACTTTGGCGGAGCAAATACCAGACGGACATCAGGATAGCGCTGATAGGTCGTTGCATAGTAAGCATTACCCTCGAAGAAGGTGTTTATCTCCACATAGTATGTAGAGTCAATGCTTTTAACCTCCTCAGACATTGCCTCTTCCAAAGAGTCTATCAAGGCCTCCCTAGCATACTTATCCATACTGTCAAGTCCGAGGCTGCGCAATTTCTCAGTCACATTCTCCTGCTTCTTCATAAAAGCCACGAACATATTCTCATTAGGCAGCTCGTCCTCGAATGTTTCTGCAAAGAAGCCATTCTTCATATAGTCGTTCTCCACAGTGGAATGTGAACGTATAGCCTCGAAGCCACAATGATGGTTTGTGAGGACAAGTCCCTTTGGCGAAACCACCTCTCCTGTGCAGAAGCCGGAGAAATTCACGACGGCAGACGAAAGAGTCGGAACAATAGTACGTCCTGAATGAATGGAATATTTTGTAAGGTCGTTATACAGGGCCTCTTTGGGCAGCATAAGACCTTCCGCCCTCATCTGCCTATATACGGCATCGGGAAGGTTGTACAATGTCCACATGCCTTCATCGGCAAAAAGTCTTCCTCCAAGCAATGAAGGAAGAAACATGTAGTTGACAACAAATAATATTGTAAGTATTCTTTTCATTTATTTCAAAAATGCTTTTGCAGAACCAAATCTCAGGAACATATCCAGGCGGACAGGAACGTGTTTGTTATCATCCGTTACATAAAAGCGCACTATCTCCTTGTCTTTCTTTTCTTCCTTCTCTATGTATGACAAGACAAGACAATTATATTTCTTCTTATTGTCTGCCTTTACTTCTTTCTTTCCCCTATATACGAGTTTTGCACGAACCAGCTTTTCTCCGCCGGCAATGTCGAGATATTCAGTATGACCCTCTTTCCAGCCTGTCGGGTCAAAGTTCCTTACACGCTGGAAACTGTTCAGCATATCGGAGACACAGCGGTCGTAGGTGAATTTCTCCTTGTAGGTATCACCTGACGATGTGAGATGCTTTAGCGATGTCGTACATTTGTCGCCACTGTATGAGTACCACACCTCATCCACATAATAGCGCTTTCCCTCACGTGCTCCCTTGCGGTAATAAAGCGGTGTCAACTGGGTAGAGAAATAAGCCATGATGGTATCACGCATCATGAAATATTTGTCCACCGTTTCAGAAGACCTGGTTACAAGACTCGAACGATAGGCATTCTTGCCGTTATAGACGATAGGCTGCGTAATCATACTTGCCGTACCAGCCTTTATCCATATAAACTTCCAGTTAAAGTAAAGGTTATAGTTTATCACTTCGCTGCTGTTGCCGAGAGCACGGCTTTCGTAAGTACACTGTGCTGCCGCATAGCATACTGGCAGGAGGATAAATATGAATATGATTACGAGTCGCTTACCAATTATTTCCTTCATTGTTATCACTGCTGTACTGGTTCTGGTATGCCCTTTTCAGCTGCTCGCTGGGCATTCCTGTGTTGTATTGTCTTTTCCTTGTCGGCACGCTGCTTCGTTATCTCAGCTGCCTTCTGTTTATATAATGGTAATGCCGTGAGGTTCCAGTCACGCGTAAGGTCCCACTTGGCTTTACATTCTATTGGTTCCGGATTATAATAAACCTCTTCCGGCTGCAAATCCTCAAAGTATTCTCCAGTATCCCATTTTCCGTTTTTGTTTCTGTCTATTATCGCCCTCAGGTAATATGTGCCTGGCTGGACATAATAGAATTCTGCCGTCTTGCCTTCCACTACTGCCGACCTTACAGCCTTGTCACCCTTGTCCAGCATCTCGATGATGATATTTCCTTCGGTAGTGATGCCACTCACGTTGACAAACAGCGAAGCAAACGACTCGAGAGAAGCGACCCTCAAGCCAGACTTATAAGGCTCAGACTGCAAGCCGTATATATCCTCAAAGGCAAGAGTGTCTATCTCGAAAGAATATTCTGCCTCAGGAATCCAGTCTGCATACACCTCCCATTCCCTGGCGCCTGTTTTCTCTAGGGTGAACGGTGAACGGTACCATAGCGAATCCTGTTCCACATACAGATGTACTGCCGCAGAGTCGAACCTGACTAACGGCTTGGGGAACGTAATGCGTATTGCCTGATCGGGGGCTAATGATGACGGCACATCATACTTCACCTGCATCTTCTGTGCCGGCATGACAGTATCTATCGGTTCTTCAGGCTCATCAGGATGCTCCTTTTTCCACCTTTCCTGTTTCTTGATTTTCTTCTCTATCTTCTCCCTCCATTCATCCATTTTCTTCTCTTGTGCCTTCAAACGCTTCGCATAAGGCACCTTCGAAAGGATTTCGAGAGTATCAACAGAGGGTGAAAGCACTCCCAACGTATCTGTGATAAAGGTTCGCATCTCTATCTGCAGAGTGTCGGTATTCACCAAAGCGGTATCCTTTAACCAATAGGTTATCGTATCCGACTTAGCAGACGCCTCAATGACAAAGGCATCCTCAGCATCAAAATTGAGACCCTTCAACTGCGGCAGAGGCTCTTTCTCACACGGTGCCGTGAAGTACAGCGTGAAATTATCAGGTTCCTTTCTCTCGCTCTTGATGAAATATCTGTCTGTGGAGATATGCTCGAAGGAACGCAGCACAACATTGTCAGGCATGAAGTGTGTATAAGGCACCTGTAAGACATCCTTCACGTGAACCTCGTCAGCCCATATCGTATCCTGTCGCACATCACGGAAACACGATGGTGAGATGACATCATGTGAAAAGGCCATCACCTCTCCCCTATTGGAAAACCTATAGTCGCCGTCCACATCCTGCAGGGCACCTACGGTATAATTGCCTGGCGCCACACCACGGATGACAAAGTGTCCTCTTGAGTCTGCACGCGAAACACGCAGAAAAACAGGCAGGGAGTCGTTCTTGCAGGAATCTTTCTTTACCTCGGCAGTATCAGCCGGATAGAGTCCTACCAAAATACCCTTTACAGGCTCCAAATCAGAGGCATTAAGCACATAGCCCGACACCTCAAGAGTGTCTATCAGCGAATCCGTCGAGAAACTGTATGTATAGCTGCCTAACGGATTTCCCTCATTATTATCTACTATGGCATCTGAGAAGTCAATGGTATATGTCATGTGTGCCTTCAGCGTATCTTTCAGCTTCACCTCCACATACCTGCCGTGTGCCTTGATATCAGGCTGTTCCTGCTGTGGCGGGGAAATGACCACCTTCTCCTGAACATTCTCTATCTTTACAAATTCGCTGAAGTATATCCTTACCTTGCCATTATCGACATTGAAAGCCCTGTCGGCAGGTACGGCACCAACCACACGCGGCGGAGTCTCATCATACCATCCGCCGTCAGGTGCTCCCATTCGCGCACAACTCTGAACAAGAATGAGAGTAGCTGTCGAAATGACTATAAGAATAAGCAGTTTCTTCATATCCTTAACAATTCGTCAATATGCTGACGACTGTTACACAATCTTGGAACTTTGTTCTGACCGCCAAGCTTACCCTTTGATGCCAGCCATTCTGTAAACTGTCCCTGGCGGGCCTTGACAATCTGGAGTCGTATCATATTAATGTCCTTGAAGCGCTTCGCTTCATAGTCGCTGTTCAGTTCCTGCAGGCGCTTGTCCAGCAGGTCGGCAAACTTCTCTATGTCATCAGGCTCCTTTGAGAATTCTATCAGCCACTGATGGTGGGGAACAATGCCCTCAGCCCTGAATACCGGTGCGGCAGTATATTCACTTACCTCCGCTCCTGTCTGCTCGCAGGCATACTGAAGTCCCTTCTCGGCATTGTCAACAATAAGCTCTTCACCGAAGGCATTTATGAAACTCTTCGTACGACCAGTGATGACAAATTTATATGGTCTTATCGATGTAAAGCGCACAGTATCGCCTATCATATAACGCCACAGTCCGCATGACGTTGATAATATCATGGCGTAGTTCGTGCCTATCTTCACTCCCTCCAAGGGAACTACTGCATCAGGGTCTGTCAGGTTGCCTTCATCGTCGATGGCTTCCATTGGGGCAAACTCATAGAAGACGTCATAGTCGAGCATCAGAAGCATTGACGGTGACTCCGGATCATTCTGTATTCCGAAGAAACCCTCCGAAGCATTATACGTCTCCATATAATTCATATCCTCATTGAGGATGAGTTTTTCGTATGCCCTGCGGTATGGAGTGAATGATATGCCTCCATGAAAGAATACCTCAAGGTTTGGCCACACATCACGCAGATAGCGCTTGCCCGACAGTTCAATCACCCTCATCAGCACAGACATCATCCATGATGGCACACCACTAAGGTTTGTTACGTTGGCATGCAGACACTGCTGGGCGATGAATTCGCGTTTTTTCTCAAAGTCGCTAATCAAGGCCGTATGCTTGTCTGGAACCCTTATGAGGTTTACAAAGGGATTGATATTCTCTATCAGGATGGCAGACAGGTCTCCCACCAGCGAATTAGGCAGATTATAGTTTGGAGAGTGTGAACCGCCCAGTATCAGCGCCTTGCCGTCAAACAGCTTTGAGTGACGGTTGTTCTGCAGATAGAAAGCCACAACATCGGCTCCTCCGGCATAGTGTATGCGCTTCAGACCGTCGGCAGAGACAGGAATAAACTTCGACTTGTCGTTTGTTGTGCCCGATGACTTTGCATACCACTTTACCTGGCCGGGCCACAGGATATCCTTCTCCCCATGACGCATCCTGTCGATGTAACCCTTCAAGTCCTCATAGGTACTTACAGGTACACGTTTCCTGAACAGCTCATAGTGAAAGATATGCTCGAAATCATGTTCCTTACCGAAAAGAGTATCCTTGGCCTTTGTCACCAAACGGTTAAATACCTCCCTCTGCAGCATCTCAGGTTCATTGAAATGCCGCTCCAAAGCCTTTTGGCGAGGGATAAACCCTAATCGCGCTATAGATGTAAGAAACATAGTGGAGCTGGGGAGAATCGAACTCCCGTCCAAACGGTGTGACCGTACGCTTTCTACATGCTTATTCCGGACTTCATTTTCGAGCAGTACCAAGACCCGGACCACCAAGTACTGCCTTAGCCCCTAAAAATTTCACACAGACACCGAGGCACAATCCATGCTATTCCCGATATTTCTGCACCGCTATAACCAGTTAAGCCTCAGGAAGAGTGGCTCTGAGCGATGTCCCGTTTCCGCGCCTTGCGCAGAAATTAAGCAAACCTACTATACTTCGGTTTAAGCAGCGAGAGCGTAACGTGTTTCGCCAATTAAATTTTTGACCGACGTGATTATGGAGGACACAGTCTTAACTCCGCATGCTTACGCACCATCCCGGCCCGCTGTCAAATCCAGTCAACCCCGAATAGTGCCTAAAAGAAACGCTTTTCTTTTTTAGCGGGTGCAAAATTACATAAAAAATTCATGAATTATGAATTATGAATTATGAATTATGAAATATTAACGTCTCACCTCCTCTCTTACTCCCCTCTCACTCCCCTCTCACTCCCTTTTTTCACTCCCCTCTCACTCCCTTTTTTCACTCCCCTCTCACTCCCCTTCATCAAGAAAATCACCCCCAACGTCATACATTCTGCAACAGGAACGGCGAGCCACATACCCTGTGGAAAAATGAACATAGGCATCAGAATAAATGCCGGCACAAGGAAAATCAAGCCTCGCAGCAGCATACATAACGTCGCCCGGCCGTTCTGCTCGGTTGATTGATAATACCCTATAATGGCAACATTCATAGCAAAGAATATGGCAGAATAAGCAAACAAAGGAAGTCCGCTTATAGCAATCTCGTGTGCTTTAGTACCTGCCTGCAGGAAAAGGCCGACAAGCGGTTTGGCACCCAAGGTGAGAAACATTGTTACCAATACGCCACAAATGGTAGCAGTCCTGAAGCTAACCCTAAAGGCTCTTCGCACACGATAGTGATTGCCTGCACCATAATTGAAACTGATGATAGGCTGTGCAGACTGTGCCACCGCATTGTTAATCATGAACACGATAGGATAAAGATAGCAGGCTACACTGAAGGCGGCTACGCCATCTTCGCCTAACTCTCTTATAAAGACATAGTTACCAGTAAGTAATATCATCGACATTGCCAGTTCTCCCAACATAGAGGAAAAACCACTGCGAGCCATATAGCCCACATTACGTAATGTCAGATAAAGGCTGGTAAGAGTGAGCTTCAGTCTGAAGAACCTGACGGTCTGTGCACGGAAGAACATATACCAGACCACCATTCCTGCGGCAGCGGCACAGCTGATAGATGATGCGATGCCGCTACCGGCAACACCCATCTGCATCGGAAAGACAAACAGCCAGTCCAGAAAGATGTTCAGCAGGCCAGGGAAAACCTCTAATGAGGCTGCAAACTTAGGAGACCCGTCAAGTCTGATGACGAAGGTGCCAATCAACTGGATGACAATGCAGATACAGCCAGGAAGAATGGAGAGAAGATAAGCCTGACATAAGGGCAATAGTGCATCGCTGCTTCCCAACATTCGCAAGAAAGGTATGCGGAAGAGAAAGACAGCAATAGCAATAATGACCATCAGCAGCGTAGCCACATCGAAGGCCTGGGTGATATTGATGTTAGCGGCCTTGTTGTTGTTTTGCGACAGATGAATACTTGCCACGACTGACACGCCCACGCCGAACATCAGCGCAAGGCCCGTCGTAATCAAAAACAGCGGCGCGACAATATTGATAGCCGCCAGCGCATTGCTTCCCACTCCCTGTCCGACGAAGATACCGTCTGCAACAGTGAAGAGTGACGCAAACACCATTGAAAACAACGTAGGATAGAAAATGCTGTTAAACAGCGGTTCTATCCTCGTCGTTCCAAAGTCTATACTGTCTCTTTCTTTGCCTTTTATCTTTCTTGCCATTCTAAAATTTTTTGCAAAATTACAAAAAACTCACAAAATCTCCAAATTTAAAAGCCAATAAAATCATCAGCTGCCGCCGCGCACACCCCCGCACCCCTGCGTCGGCGGCAGACACTTCCACTCCTCTTCCACTCCTCTCTCACTCCTCTACCACTCCCTTTTCACTCCCCTCAGCCAAGGTGTAGCCTTGGGCTATGACACTCTTCTCCACCCCTACTCCGTTTTCGACTATTGTCATTGCATAAGCGAGGTCTATCATGTTCTGCTTCTCCTTGAAGGCGATGACGGCATCGGGATTCAGGCCGCTTATCTCCACCACGCGTTTCAGGTACGCATTGGTGTTATTCTCCTTGGGCGGCGCCCATCGGTTGATGATAAAGCGGATGGTTCGACAATGATGCTTCTCTATGTAAGCCTTCAGCAGCTTAAACGCTGCGCGGTATCCGTACTGCATGGTAGTGAATTGTTCGAAAGCCCCGTCAGTATTCGGCTTCCTCTCCCCCTGCCAGTCGTTTCCGACTCTTATGTTCAACGGATTGTTGTTTCTTATTCCTCTTGGATTTTTCATAAAATTGAAAATTGAAAATTGAAAATTAAAAGTTTTCGTTATCGTTATCGTTAAGGTCGCTAACCGCTACCCCTCTCACTCCCTTCCTTCACTCCTCTCTCACTCCCCTCTCACTCCCCTTCTTATTCACATCTATCTCTGTGCTCTCCGGAAACGCTATGCTGTAGGCTTTGTCGAGGGCTTTGAGGTTCACCTTCTTGTAAAAGCTGATGCCCAGCCTGACGGCCACTACTGCCCTGAGCAGTTCCCTGTGCTTGCGCGGATATAGCGACGGCGGCGGCAATAAGTCCCAACCTGCCTGCTCGCAGAGGTCACACACCTTCCATATAAAATCGTCCGTTGCCTCAATGCCGAACCACATTCTCAGCACCCTGCGTATGCAGAAGCGTCTGTTCTGCGCCCAGAGGAGGCGCCTTGTG
This sequence comes from uncultured Prevotellaceae bacterium, assembly GCA_902774795.1. GTDB lineage: Bacteria > Bacteroidota > Bacteroidia > Bacteroidales > Bacteroidaceae > Prevotella. The sequence continues at coordinate 44,725 of CACYKA010000017.1, forward strand.
CGCTCCAGCAAACGCCAGAGCTGCACAAAGCATTCTTGATTGTTATTCAATTCCATAATTATGAATTATGCATTATGAATTGCTTAATGACATTCATGACAATGACAATCATGACACCTTCCTGTATTTTCCATCGTCGGTCTGAATGATGAGCCCTTGGTTCTTCCAGTTCTTCAGCATTTGATGTACCTGGTTGCGTGAAACATCCGCCCCTTTAGCGGCTACCGATTGCTGCATGGCTTGCTCAAGTGTAAACTGCACGTCAAGACGCATGAATATCGAATCGTTCTTGCCTATGCGGCGACGCTCGTTACTTCCTGCATAGTCACGACTTGCGAAGGCATTCTCTATGCGGTCGCGGAAGAAATGCAGGGCATTCTCCAAGAGAGAGTCGGCAATGACATCGTACGCCTCCAGCATTTGCAGTGTCTGTGCTTTCAAGAGCATTTCTTTCCAAAGATTCGGATACTGTTTCAGGCGACTTTCAGCCCCACTGAGGCCATGCTTCTGGATAAGTGTCTCGCACACCTTGCAAAGCATCAGACAGCATGTCATCCTCTGCGCTGTTACACATACGCGGATGCGCTGACGGGCACGGGTGCGGTCATCATTCATCATCGTCTCGATGCGGATGCGTTCCACCCACTCACGTCCCTTGGCTTCGAGTTTCGGCAAAACCACCTCACCCTGTATCAGGGGCAGCAAATGTGCTATCTGCTGTATGTGCTCCGTCTGCCTTTCGGTCAGCACGTAAGGCTTGTCCTCAAGCGGAGCAAAGGTGTTGTCGGGAGTTCGGGCTACGGCAATACGGCTCTGGAAACCGTCCGTGTAGTTATTCACCACGCGATAGAGGGCATCAGGCGTTCCGCACATTGTGACGTTCCACAGCAAGTGATCTATATGAACGTTTACGGCATCCACGCTCTTGGCCTCACGGTCGAACTTACTTCCGTCATAGCTTTGGCGCAGCATGACCGAAAAATCACTCATTGCCGAACGGAATCTCTGCGCCACCGTGTCAGCTTCAGGCGTAAACGAAAAGGCGTGCTTGCCCTCCGTGTTTGCCAGTCGCTCAGCAAGATTGGCAACGGTATTGTTCAGCGTCAGGAAACGCACCGGCAGCTTAGGCTCTTCGGGTTGCTCCTTCTTGTTCTTGGCCGCCTTCTTCTTGGCGCGCCATTCGTCCTCCTGCAACTGGTACATCTTGTCAATGGCGCGCACCTCACTCATCCACGCATCTACCACAGGGTCGATGTTTCCCTTGCCCGACGCAAAATCGCCCGCAATATATGCAATCAGGTTCAGTCCTTTCTTCTGACCGTGAACGTCAAGCGTCACGCCCGTTGCCAGTGCACCGATGCATGGACAGATGGCCGTCACCACAGGCATAGCCAGTTGAGGCCCTACGGCAGCGATAGACTCACGAACGCCTTGCGGCATCTTTCGAGTTGAAAGTTGAGAGTTGAAAGTTGACAACTCTTCGTTTTCGTTAAGGTTAAGGTTAACGTTAAGGTTATCGTTAAGGTTAACGTTGACTGTCAGCGCTTTTGCCAGCACCTTTCTTTGGAACTGTGACATCTTCTGACTGGGGTCGCTATATTTCAAATAGAAATCGTTCACCAGCTGTTGGATGTTCTTGTCCTGCCAGTTCTGCGCCATGCGCACCTGCAGCACGCCAAGCAGTTCCTGCTTTGTCAGCAGCTGCGTAGCACCCACAGAGAGAATACTTTTCAGGGCCTCGTGCCTATGACCTTCCACGATGAGCACGTCAGGAGTCAGTCCAGCCTCCTTCATGCAAGCATCGAAGATGTACAGTGTACGGTCATCAGCCGCCAGAGGACTTTCATCCTCTTTCACTCCATTCTCACTCCCTTTCTTCACTCCCTTCTCACTCCCTTTTATAAAATCTCTTCCATCCACGTCGAGACCTCTCTGCAGATAAGCCTCACGGCGCTCTGCTATCTCTTCGTCAGGCAGCGGCTCCAGCCAGTGCTGTGAACGATACACCTCCTCGTCTTTGCCCGTCACATAGATGAAGCGCTCAGGCGTGATGCAACTCTCATCGTATGGTACACCAAGTTCCTTGCAGAATTCCTGCTGTGCCTCCGCTATTGTCTTGCCCTTCGGAATGCGGATGTATATGTGCACCTTCTTGCGCGCTGAATATTCTATTCTGAGCACCTGATCCTGCCAGTCGGAATATTCGTCGCCATTCAGTTCCATTGCCTTCTTGACTGCCTTTTCAACCAATTCCTTGTCATCCACATCCACGCAAGTCATGAAGGTGAATGTCTCGGGTATGATGTCGGCCTGTGCACGGTGGTTGTTTCTGAATGCCGCATAGTGCGGACAGATATATGGCAGTTGGTCTTTCAGGCTTTCGTTGCCGCCCCTGATGTCGGACACCATTTTCTTGAGCCACTCTTCGGAAAGCAGCCCGTCCAGCTGCTCCGAAGTCATGGTTTCTGCATAGCCACGGCTGTTGTGCCCCGTATGCTTTGTATTTACTGCAATAACTCCTTTCATAGTTTTCGTATTAACTGTAAACTGTAAACCGTAAACTGTAAACTAAAAATTCGGATATCCCAATTTTGCATTAAGGAATCGCAGTCCGTTGAGAGTCCATGTCATGTACGTGCGTATCTTCTTTTCGCCCTTCAGCGAGTAAGAA
>CACYKA010000018.1 GCA_902774795.1 uncultured Prevotellaceae bacterium
GTTGTTTAATCTTTGCAGACGATAGTGGTTTATTATGACAGAGATAAAAACAGCCAGGGAGAGACTGGCATATATTGAGAAAAAATTCTTCAAGGGAGCTGGCCTTGCAAAGGCGTGCCTGCTGGAGGGTGAGGAACGCAGGGCTTATGTGCTCTCGCAGGTGGAGCGTTTACTATCTACGAAGTATAGTGATTCATCGTTGGGTATGTATTTGTTGGACGCGTTCTGGACAGCAGACGAAGGTAGGAAACCGATAAATAAAACGATCCCTCTGCTGTCGCTGAAGGAGCAGCAGACACTGACAAGTAAGGAAATGAATCATCTGCGACTGATAGTGGAAGTAGCAGGTCTGTGCCACGACCTGGGTTTGCATTTCATGATTGACATAAAAGAGGCCTTCGGCATCAGGGGCAACTTCTGGGTGTCGAACAAGCGACTGGTGGAATGGCTCACAACTACGGAGTATGAACGGATAGCAATGCATGTGGCATATACGTTAAGGAAGCGCGCTATCAATGTGTATATACACGACCATTATCAACCGGCACAGGATGCATTGGCTAGGCTTTTCTCGTCGGAGTACCGCGAATTGGTGCGCGACCCGGACTGGACGAAAATTCCCCCTCGCGGATATGTGAAGACTATCATTGATGAACTTCTGCGAATAGAGCGGCATTGGCAACGTGGGCGCAAGCTGAAACTAAACCCTCAGGTTGTGATTCTGCACGATGAGATATACGGTTTTGTGCCCCGTCAGTTTGACAAGGGAGTATTGGAGGCTGCTCAGATACTCTACGATTACATGGACAAGGAAGTGAAGGACCGGCTGAAAGATGCAGACAAAAACACCATCGCAGATGTATTAGGACGCTTTGCTGACAAAGTCAGCGAGGTGCGTGAGCATCATTTTGGCAAAGGTTGGCTGAGAGACGAATCGCTGGAATTTGCCTATCTGATGGCTCATGCCGAATGGTGTGGGCTGGGATGGTTGAGCGAGGAGGACGAAGCGCTATGATAAGATATAATCGTAGCTTTTATGCCTCAGCTTCGGAGTGGCTGGAAGCCATCAAGCAAGATAGAGCATGGTTAAGCCAATTGCAACAGCTTCAGACCGCAACGCCAGCTGAACTCAAAGAGCAGCATCAGATGGCCTGCAAAAAAATTGAAGAGAGTGAAGCCTATGATTATTGGCACTTCTATAAGAAGCAAGTGAATAAGGTGGAGCTTGTGGTTGAAGAACTTTGGGAGGCAGGCAATATATCGCTACCAGGTCAAAGGCCCCTGATTATTTGGATGCTTACGATAGAGTGGCTGGAGAACCATAAAAATAACAACAAAGATGTGCTGACAGGCAAATTGTCATCTGAGGAGGCTAAGAAATATTGGAGCCTACTACAAAAAGCAGGTTTTGTGGATGCCAATTGTCAACTGATGTCAGAAACAACACGCCAGCAGGCGATGTATATCGCAGAGGTCTTTGCTGAAAAATTAGGTATAAAATCTAAGTGGAAGCCGTTTGAAAATCTCTGGGGCATCAAGAATCTGGCACAGGAAAAGAATAAATTTATGGAGACAGGTAAATCACCCTCCCGTTCGGAGAAAATAGATAGGATTTTCGAGAATTAATACAACTTGCTGATTATCAGCACAAGCGCCCCCTATATAGGAGCTGTTATAGCCCCTATATAGGGGATTTTTGTTTGTAAAAGTCCGTACCTTTGCACCTGCAATCAGAAACGCTGGTTGTAGGTGAATACCTTATTATATTAATTCTGAGTTGAAGCGGAGGAGGATGTTCCCGGGTAAATGCGCAAAGATTCCAACCTTCTTCTCGCAAAACTCTAAAAAATGCAAAATCAAATTCAGATTTTCAAAAGTAACGTTTTCGGCAAGATTCGTACTTGCCAGGTTGACAATCAGATAATGTTCGTCGGCAAAGATGTTGCAAAGGCGCTGGGGTACAGCAATACCCGTAAAGCTCTGCAAGATCATGTAGACGAAGAGGACAAAAGGGATGGGGTAACGATTCGTGACTCCATCGGAAGCAGGCGAAGGAGTTCAAGCGCTGGGTGACATCGGAAGTACTTCCGCAGATACGCATGACGGGCGGCTACATCCCAACCAAGGATGTCAACGGAAATATTCTCTCGGAAGAGGAAATCGTGGAGCGTGCTCACGAAATCATCGGACGCACCCTGCAAATGCTCAACAGCAAGAGTGAATATTGCCTGACGGCGACGCAGGTGGCTGCATCGTGGGGCATGGACGTGCTGTCGTTCAACAATCTGCTGGCAGGCATGGGCATCCTGTACCGCAAGGGTGGACGCTGGCAGCTGAACGACGAACTGCAAGGACGTGGACTGGCCGAGGTTCGCAATTTCATCTACTACAGCCTCAATGGTAAGTATCGCACAAAGCGCTATCTGGTTTGGACGCAGGAGGGAATCGACTTCCTCAACATGGCCGTCCGCAAGATGCCAAGAAATTTTACAGCTAATATTCAACTTAATCTCGAATTCTAATACTATGAGCGTACACATTATTTATTACAAGGACGGGGCGAAAATGATGCGCCCTGTCCTCACAAAAGAGGAGTATCTGACATTGCGTAACAGCGAACAGCAGAAGACTGTCCTGAAGGCCGTCAGAGAGGGTGACGAGAAGCAGAAACGTCGTCTGATGCAGATGAACTATTCTTGCCTGCCTAATGAAGACGGCACACTGAAAGGTTCGAAGACCATGAGCACCACAGTAGGCATGGACATCGACCACATCGAGGCAGAAAAGATGCTGCCACTGAAGGAACGCATACTTGCGAAGAAAGACGGACTGGGTCTGCAGATGTTGGAAGAGAGTGCCCGAGGGGGCGGCTATCACCTGGTATTCAAGCGCCGTCCGGAGCTGTCGCAAGAGGAAAACCTGAAATGGGCAAGTGAACTGAAATCTTCGAGATAAAGGGAGTGAAAGGGGAGTGTGAGAGGAGTGAGAATGGAGTGAAAGGGAATGAAATTCCTGAAATCCATGAATCCGTAAGTCCGGCTTTGTTTCCAACTGATTTCAAGGGCTTGCCTTATACTGAAATCATCGCTGAATACTGGCGCAGGACGGGTGGCGAGCCTACTGAGGGTGAGCGTAACAAGCGACTCCACAAACTGGCGGCAAACCTGCGTGCCATCTGCGATGACTCCGAAGAATGGCTATTGGAGGTGATGCCCCGATTCGGCCTCTCTGAACAGGAGATAAAGAGCATCATCCATTCTGCTTGCAAGGAACCTACCAAAGGCTCGCGTACAATGGATCAGATTGTTGATGCGTTGACAAGCAACGTTGACGTTAACGATAACCTTAACCTTAACGATAACGAAAACGAAGAACTGTCAACTTTCAACTCTCAACTTTCAACTCGAAAGATGCCTCAAGGTGTTCGTGAATCTATCGCTGCCGTAGGGCCTCAGTTGGCAATGCCTGTGGTGACGGCTATCTGCCCTTGCATCGGAGCGCTGGCAACAGGTGTGACACTCGACGTTCATGGTCAGAAAAAAGGACTTAACCTCATCGCCTACATCGCAGGTGACTTTGCCTCAGGCAAGGGAAACATAGACCCTGTGGTGGATGCGTGGATGAGTGAGGTGCGTGCTCTCGACAAGATGTACCAGATGCAGGAGGATGAATGGCGCGCCAGAAAACGTGCTGCCAAAAACAAGAAGGAGCAACCCGAAGAGCCCAAGTTGCCTGTGCGCTGTCTGACGCTGAACAACACTGTTGCCAATCTTGCAGAACGACTGGCTAATACCGAGGGCAAGCATGCCTTTTCGTTTACGCCTGAAGCTGACACGGTGGCGCAGAAATGGAAGTCCTCGCTGAGCGATTTTTCTGTCATGCTGCGTCAGTCATACGACGGAACAAAGTATGAGCGTGAGGCTCGTTCGGCAGAGGCGGTGAATGTGCATATCGAAAGGCTGTTGTGGAACGTCTGCATGTGCGGAACGCCTGATGCCCTCTATCGCGTGGTGAATAACTACACGGACGGTTTTCAGAGCCGTATTGCTATTGCCCGCACTCCCGACAACACCTTTGCGCCCTTGGAGGACAAGCCATACGTGCTGACCGAAAGACAGACGGAACACATACAGCAGATAGCACATTTGCTGCCCCTGATGCAAGGTGAAATTGTTTTGCCGAAACTTGAAGCCAAGGGACGTGAGTGGGTGGAACGCATCCGTATCGAGACGATGATGAATGATGATAAGGTACGTGCCCGCCAGCGTTTCCGCGTATGCGTGACGGCACAGAGAATGACCTGCTGCCTGATGCTCTGCAAGGTATGCGAGACGCTTATCCAGAAGCATGGTCTCAGTGGTGCGGAAAGTCGCCTGAAGCAGTACCCGAACTTATGGAAGGAGATGCTCTTGAGGGCACAGACACCGCAGATGCTGGAGGCGTATGACGTGATTGCCGACTCACTCTTGGAGAATGCCCTGCATTTCTTCCGCGACCGCATAGAGAATGCCTTTGCAAGTCGTGACTATGCAGGCTATCGGAACGGTGAGCGTCTGAAACGAGGCAAGAACGACTCCATCTACAATCGCCTGGATATGCTGTTTACCTTCGAGCAAGCCACCCAGCACAGCATCGCCATTAAGGGTGCCGGAGTCACTCACAACAGTGTCCGACAGATGCTGAAAAACTGGGGCAAGCAGGGTCTCGTGGTACTTACTGACGAAGGAAAGTACAGGAAAATGAAATAATGAAATAATGAAATTGGTCAAAATGGTCAAGGTCATTTTGGTCATTTTCAATATTCAATGTTCAATATTCAATGTTCAATGTTCAATGATAAACATCGATAACAATCAAGAATGCTTTGTGCAGCTCTGGCGTTTGCTGGAGCGCACAAGGCGCCTCCTCGGAGGTCAGTATAAGCGCTTCTGCATACGCAACGTGTTGAAGACGTGGTTCGGCTACGAAGCAAATGATAGTTTTATTTGGGAGGTGTGCCGTCAGGTAACACTGTTGCTAGACGAAGACAACCCTATCTGCGGAAATGATTTTCTGCCGCTGCCGTCGCTTTATCCGCGCAAGCACCGCGAACTACTGCGTGCCATAGTGTCGGTAAAGACAGGCATCAGCATACGCAAGGTGAACCTCAAAGCCCTCGACAAAGCCTACAGCATAGCGTTTCCAAACAGCACACCGATAGATGTGAGTAAGAAGGGGAAGAGGTAACCTTTCACCTTCATATCCCCAGTCCGGCTTCGAATTGGTTGTTTCCTATGAGACTGCAGAAATACTCGTGGAGCCTGGTGTCGTCGTCGAGTTCAGGATGGAAAGAGGTGGCGAGCTGGTTTCCCTGAAGGGCTGCAACAACGTGGCCGTCAACTTCTGACAGGACATGACAGTCGTGACTCAGCACCTCTTCTATATATGGCGCACGGATGAACGTCATGGGCATATCATCACCAACCCACACAACCTTACCCCGCGTATGGAAACTGCCGAGCTGGCGACCGTAGGCATTGCGGCGCACACGGATGTCCATCGTGCCAAGATGATCTTCTGAAAGAAGTATCATACCAGCGCAGGTACCGAAGACTGGCAGCCCGTTAAGGATAGCCTGACGTATGGGCTCGTAAAGTCCAAGTTCCTTAAGCAAACGCATCTGGACCGTACTCTCACCGCCAGGCAGTATGAGAGCATCCTTCTCCTGCTGCCAGTCTCGGTACTGGCGTATCTCGAATGATTCTACGCCAAGCTGCTGAAGCTTGTGTTCGTGTTCTATGAATGCCCCTTGCAGGGCCAAAACTGCTATCTTCATATCCTTATCTCTTCCATCTTACATCTTACTTCTTCCCTCTTACTTCCCACGTTCTGCCATTAATAGTTCTATTTCCTGTTCATTAATCCCTACCATTGCCTCGCCGAGGTCTTCGCTGAGTTCTGCCAGGAGTTTGGCATCCTGATAGTTGGTCACTGCCTGCACTATGGCTGCAGCACGTTTCTGGGGGTTGCCGCTCTTGAAGATGCCACTGCCCACGAATACGCCCTCGGCACCCAACTGCATCATGAGGGCGGCATCGGCAGGTGTAGCCACACCGCCGGCAGCAAAGTTCACTACAGGCAGCTTGCCGTTCTCGTGCACGAACCTCACCAGTTCGTATGGTGCCTGCAACTGCTTGGCAGCCTCGAACAGTTCGTCCTCGCTCATGCTGACCAGACGGCGTATCTCGCTCTGCATAAGTCGCATGTGGCTCACAGCCTGAACAACATCGCCCGTACCGGGTTCGCCCTTGGTGCGAATCATCGTAGCACCCTCGGCTATGCGGCGCAGGGCCTCGCCCAGGTTCTTGGCACCGCAGACAAAGGGTACGTCAAATTTTGTCTTGTCGATATGGTAAATGTTATCGGCAGGACTGAGCACCTCACTCTCGTCGATATAGTCAATCTCTATGGCCTGCAGTATCTGTGCCTCGGCAATGTGGCCGATGCGGCACTTTGCCATAACGGGTATGCTCACGGCCTCCTGAATTCCGCGAATCATTTTAGGGTCGCTCATTCTCGATACACCACCTGCTGCACGTATATCGGCAGGAATTCTCTCAAGTGCCATCACGGCGCATGCTCCTGCCTCTTCGGCTATGCGTGCCTGTTCAGGGGTTGTAACGTCCATAATAACTCCGCCCTTAAGCATCTGGGCCAGCTGACGATTCAGTGTCTGTCTTTCGTTCATCTTTTGTGTGTTTAGTGATTCTTTATATATTGATAGTTTTTTTTGTTTTGGTGAGCAGCGGTTTATATTCCCAGTCCTGCTTCGAAATGCATTTCCACAGCCTTTCGCTGTTGTATGCGCGAACATGGTGCCACGCTGTTGGTTATCCAGATATTACCGCCTATCACGGAGTCGTGGCCGATGGTGATGCGGCCCAGGATGCTGGCGTTGGAATAGATGGTGACATTATCCTCGATGATGGGATGACGAGGGATGTTGAGCATATTTCCGTCAGCGTCTTTCTTGAAGCTCTTGGAACCCAGCGTCACACCCTGATACAGCGTCACATGATTGCCTATTATACATGTTTCGCCTATAACTACACCCGTGCCGTGATCAATGGCGAAGTACTCACCTATTTGCGCCCCGGGATGAATGTCGATACCAGTCTCTGAGTGTGCCAGTTCTGTGATGATACGCGGAATTACAGGCACCTTCAATTCATGCAGTTTGTGGGCAACGCGATAGTGCGTCATTGTGCTGGTCACGGGATAGCTGAAGATAATCTCACCATAGTTGATGGCAGCAGGGTCGTTGTCGAACATGGCCTGCACGTCGGTATAGAGCAACCGTTTGATTTCAGGCAGCGCATCGATAAGCTGCAATGCCAGGTCTCTGGCCTTATCCTGTACCTGTTGCCTCGACGTGACGGACTCACCTTTCTCCCCAAACTGCAGGCCATAGGATATCTGTCGTGTCAACGTCTGAAACAGATCTTCCATGTGGACGCCAATGTTGTAAGAACGGATGGTCTCATGGCACTGACGCTTGTTGAAGTAGTCAGGAAAGATGATGCTCTTTACCAAGCTGATGATTTTCTTAACCTGTTCTACAGAGGGGAGTGATGCCTCCGTCTGTGGCATCATGCTCACTTCCTGTTCCGTTTGGCGTGATAGCTGACGAACATTACGTTCAAGTATTTCTATAGTATTTGTGTTCATAACAAATGCCTTGATTAAAGGTGTGTCTCCTTGTCCACGACTTCGCCATTCAGTATTTTGAAGGAATTAAGATGTACCCCCTCATGCAGCGACAGAATGGCGTATCGTATATTGGGGTCATTGGCCAGGCGCAGGTCTTCCTGTGAAGGACGTGAAGGAGAAGCCGGATGGCTGTGCCAGTTAGCGAGAATCTTCAGGCCTTTACTGCGAGCATACTTTAATGCAGCAAACTGGTCTTTCGGAGCAAATGAGAAATGTTCCGGAGAGTGGTCAATGTTCTCCATCCAGTAGTTCTCAGTCACCACATCACCGTCCGCGCCGCTGGTACCCAGCAGGTACCCACATGTTTCGTTGGGAGCATCCTGCCGGGCCTGGCCTATCAATTCATCTATAACAATCTGTGGTATCTTCATTAATTATGAATTATGAATTGTGAATTATGAATTATGTTTAAGGTCGCAAGTACCCAATTCGTAATCTATCAGATGGTCGATGGTGGGACTGCTGCCGCAGATTGGGCATGTGTCACGATGCTTCACGGCAACAGTACGGAACTGCATGGTCTTGGCGTCAAATGTTAGAAGGCGGTTGGTCAACAGCTCCCCTACCCCTGTAAAATATTTCAGAGTCTCTGCAGCCTGTATGGTGCCGAGCATACCTGCAATGGCACCCAATACGCCTGCCTGACTACAGGTCGGCACAGCACCTACTGGTGGCGGTTCCTTGAACATACAACGGTAGCAGGCCGTACCTGGAAGATGGGTGAACGTCTGCCCATTGAAACGCAGGATGCCACCATGAGAGAAGGGCTTGCCTGCCATCACGCATGCATCATTGATGAGGAACTTCACGGGGAAGTTATCGGTGCCGTCAACAATGAAGTCGTACTCCTTTATGATGTCGAGTGCATTCGACGAGTCAAGAAACTCATAGTATGTATCAACCTTTACGTCGGGATTTATGGCTTCTATCTTCTCCTTGGCACTCTTTACTTTCGGAATGCCGACATCCTTTGTGAAGTGAATCACCTGACGCTGCAGGTTTGACAAATCAACCACGTCGGCATCGATAATTCCTATTCGTCCTATACCAGCCGCTGCAAGGTAGAGCGATACTGGAGCACCCAGACCGCCGGCACCGACTACGAGCACTCGGGCATTCAGAATCTTTTCCTGCCCCTCTACCCCTACGTCCTGCAACAGGATATGCCGCGAATAACGTTGTATCTGTTCTTCTGTAAAATCAATCATAATTGTCAATTTTCAATTTTCAATTATCAATTTGACAGCCTCCTCCCATGAAATAGAGGAAATCGACTGTATCGCCATCCTTGATTTGCAGGCTGTCCCACTCGTTGCGATCCACGAAGTCATCATTCAACTGTACAGAAACCATTTCAGGCTGCTGAACGTTGTTCTTTTGTATGAGTTCTGTGAGGTTGAGAGGCAACTGCACCTCCTGAGCCTCACCATTTACTATTATCTTTGCCATATTATCTACCTATTATTTTCTTTACTGCTATTACCAATTTATCCACGTCTTCGCGGGTATTGTAGAGAGCAAATGTCGGACGTACACTCATTTCGTATCCGAGGGCACGCAGGGCAGGTTGGGCACAGTGGTGACCTGCACGCACGGCGATGCCTTCCTTATCCAAAAGTGTACCGACTTCAGGCACTGGAATACCGTCAAGCACGAAGCTGACTACCGACACACGATTCTTCGGATTTCCGATAAGCGTCAGGCCCGGAATCTGGGCGAGCTGCTCGCGGGCATATTCCGTAAGTTGGTGCTCATGGTGCTCAATGTTACGCAGTCCGATATGGCTTACATAATCAAGAGCAGCACCAAGACCGATGGCATCTGCCACATTAGGCGTACCAGCCTCGAAACGTGCAGGCGGAGCATTATATTCGGTGTGTTCAATAGTCACATCCTTAATCATGTTTCCACCACCCTGCCAGGGCTGCATCTTGTCGAGCAGTTCCTTGCGGCCATACACGACGCCGATACCGTTAGGACCATATATCTTATGGCCGCTGAAAACGAAGAAGTCAGCTCCAAGAGCCTGCACATCAACAGGTGTGTGGGCTATAGACTGAGCACCGTCAATCAGCACAGGAATCTGGTGAGAGTGAGCAATGTCGATGATACGCTGTACATCGTTGATAGTACCGAATGTGTTGTTGACATGTCCCACTGAGACGAATCGTGTGCGCGGAGTGATAAGGCGTTCGAACTCTGAGAGTATCAGGTCGCCGTTCTGGTCGGTGGGAATGGCACGCAGCGTGGCTCCACGTTCCTGACATACACGCTGCCAGGGCACGATGTTGGCATGATGGTCCAATACCGATACAATCACCTCATCACCTGGCGTGATATACTGCCGTCCGTAAGCCTGTGCCACAAGGTTTATGCCTTCTGTCGTACCACGTACGAAGATAATCTCCTCGCTTGTGGCAGCATTGATGAAACGCTGCACCTTCTCACGGGCTTCCTCATAGGCATCAGTAGCACGAGCTGCCAGAGTGTGGGCACCACGATGGATGTTCGAATTATAGTTCTTGTAATAATCCGATATCTTGTCGATGACCTGCAACGGTTTTTGCGTAGTCGCACCATTGTCGAGCCATACGAGGTCGTGGCCGTTCACCTTCTGGTTCAACACAGGGAAATCCTTCTTTATCTCCTCAGAGTTCAGCGTGTCCAACTCTTCATAGTTCAACTCACGCAACTTCTGAGTTTCAGGAATACCTATGCCGAAACCGTCATCGTGTGGTATGGTATGCCCCTTGGTTTCAGTGTCGCCGAGATATGGCAGGTCTTCATAACCGCTGCCACCAGCCAACAGTTGCTGGAAACCCGCTTCAAGTTCCGCGAGGTTCAGGGACTCGTCAGGGAATATACTCTGACGAATCTCCTGTGCTTCCTCAGGACAATATTTCTGGGCGATTTCCTTCAGCTGGGCCAGAGTCCCACCATCCAAACCGTATCCGTTAATATTCTGTATATCTAACATTATTTTTCTACTTTATTTCTATGCTGATAGTCATGATAGTAGCCTACTTCTACGTTCTCAAGCACAGCGATGGCATCATCTGTGAGTGAGGCCAGCGAGAAGTATTTCGTGAGCAGATATGAAGCTACGCCGAACTTGTCGAGTCCCATCAGACGTGCTGAGAGCGACGGAGCAATCTCGCCAGGGATGCCGCTTTGGTGCAGACCTATAACACCCTGATTATTCTCACCAACACGAACGAGGATAATCTTCGTAGTACCTACTCCACGGCCAGTCAGATACTGTCCTTCTACTTCTACCTTATCAGAAGGAATGATTGGCACACCGCGCCAGAGTACTACCTTCGTGCCGAAGAGGTCTGTAGTAACAGGTGGTACACCACGCCATGTACATTCACGCTCGAAGGCAGCAATGGCACGTGGATTGGCGATGAAGAATGCAGGCTCCTTCCATACCAGGCTAAGCAGTTCGTCGAGGTCATCAGGTGTTGGGGAGCCATAGCGTGTGGTGATGCGGTAAGCTGGGTTCACAGCTGACAGCAAACCGAATTGCTTGTTGTTGATAAGCTCCCATTCCTGACGTTCCTTGATACTTTCGATAGACAGGCGCAACTGCTCTTCCAACTGGTTGTAAGGATTGTTGTAGAGGTCGCTGACACGTGTATGTACTCGTACCACTGTCTGCAGGGTATTCAGCGGATATTCTGTTGGATTCTCCTCATAGTCAATATATGTCTCAGGAATGATATTGTCCTCCTCATGACCAGAGACAAGATCAATGTGCTTCTCACCATTGTCGTTTACGGAGGCCTTCAGGCGAAGCTGCTTGTCAACGGCCTTGGCAAACTTCTCACGGAAGTCTGGTACTTCCTTGATGAACTTAACCAGTTCCTTCAGTTTCAGTCCGAGGAAGACAGTAGGAGTGATGGCACGTACAGAGACTGTGGATTCCTGTTCGTCGAGCAGGTCGGCTTCACCGAAATACTCTCCGTCACCCAGCAGTGCAATCCGTAAATCCTCACCGTGAGATCCTTTGCTGATTACCTCAGCCTGACCATTGGCAACAATGAAGAAACGCTGCTTGTCCTTGCCCTCTTCTACGAAATACTTATCTACACCTACTTCCTGTGCCTCGAAAGCGCTGACAAGACGGTTAAGTATCTCTTCGTCGAACTCAGAGAACAGTGGTATTGACTTCAGATTCTTTGCCGTAAATGTCGGCACGCCGTTCAGATACTGAATAGGCAGGCGGTCATTCTTACGGAGTTCTACTTTCGTGCGGTTCACGCGGAATGTACCGCCACTAACTTGCACCCAAGGCAGGAGTTTCAATAAAAGTCTCGGGGTTATTGAACCCATCTGCGGTGCTGTCTTGGTTGTCGTCGCCAGCCTTCTGGCGGTAGCAGTGGTCACACTGCGCTGAAGATTTGAATCTGCCATAATTGTTCTTGTTTTAAAATTAAATATATGATAAAAACTATCTGTTATTTTTGAATTGTAACTTTATGTGTTGTACCTTCTACATGTTCCACACTGAGTACGTTGTAGCCCTGCTCTTTTGCATTGCGTGGCACATTGTCGAGAGGCTCACCCTCTTCGAGCAGTACTTCCAGGATGTCACCCGTCTGCAACTTTGAAAGCTCTATCTTCGTCTTTACAAAAGTCATCGGGCAATGTTCGTTCGTAATGTCTAAAACCTTTGTTGCCATAATTATCAATTTTCAATCTTAAACTATTTAAACTCTTAAACTTCTTAAACCGTAAACTAAATAAACAGCGTTTGTCCACCGTCTGAGAGTTTCAGGAACGAGGCTACTCCGAGCACATCTTTCACCTCTGTTATAAAGTCCTCCTTCTTCAGGCCAAGCACATGCATGGCCATCTCACATGCGTAGAAGTTGATACCAAGGGCCTTTGCTGCCTCTACCAGTTCTTCAAGGGTCGCGACATTCTTCTTGCGCATCAGGTGGCGGAATATCTTCGGACCTGCACCGAGGAAGTTAAATCGGCTGGTAGGAGTCACCTTCAGGCCACCCATCATGAAGCCGAAGATTTTGGTTAGCCAATTACCGCCCGTGAAACTTCTCCCTTGCTTCTGTTTGATAGCATCCAGTCCCCAGAAGGTGAAGAAGATATTCACCTCATAGCCTACTGCCGCCGCACCAGTTCCAAGTGTGAACACAGCCGTCAGTTTGTCAAAATCGCCACTAAAAGCGATGATACTTAATTTCTTCTGTTCTACCATAATCAATAATAATCTATAACCTTTAACCTCTAAACTCTAAACTTTATTCCTCAACCGCTTGTTCGATGTCTGCAAGGAGATCTTCCGGTGCTTCCAGTCCAATAGAGAGACGAATAGTCGTCTGGCGAACGTCCATCTGTTCCAGTTGTCTCTCAGGGAACAGACCGAAGATGGTTGTTGCAGGATGTATGGCCAGCGTACGACTGTCGAAAAGATTCGTGGCACGATGAATCAGCTTCAGCCGGTTAATGAAGTCGAAACACTTCTCCTTTGATGCCAGGTCAATAGTTAGCATTGCTCCTGCCGTCGGACCGAACTGTTTATGAGCCAGTTCATGATAAGGATTGTCCTCCAGTCCTACATAGTTCACACTGTCTATTCCAGGCACTTCTCTCAAAGCCTTTGCCAGCCAGAGCGCATTGGAGGCCTGGCGCTGATAGCGCACATCGAGTGTCTCCAGTCCGAGAGTCTGCATATAAGCCACCTGCGGGGTCATGTAAGCTCCGAGGTTTACGAGCAACTCATACTTCACACGCTGATTGATAATCGGGAAAGTGCCATAGTCTATAATCAGTCCTCCTAATGAAGTTCCGCCGCCTGAGATATATTTCGTGCTCGAAACCACTTCTATATCTACCCCAAAATCCTTCAGTGATGTCTCCGTAAACGGAATGACTGTCGAGTCTGCAATCACAGGAACACCTTTGCGATGAGCTATCTCTGCGATGGCTGCAAGATCTGCCACCTCCAACTGCGGATTGGTGATAATCTCCAGATATACACAACATGTATTTTCGTCAACAGCCTGCTCCACAACCTCCAGGTCAGTAAGGTCACGCAAACGCGCCTTCACACCGAAACGCAACAGCGTATTGCTGACAAGCGCCAGACTATTGCCGAAGAGGTGACGCGTTGTAACTATATTCTTACCCTGTGAGCTTGCTGCCAGAAGAGCATTGCTGATGGCGGCCATACCCGAATTGAAGGCTGTCACATGGGCTGCACCCGTAATGGCCTTTACACGCTGCTCGAAGTTCGTCACAGTAGGATTCGTCATGCGTGCATAGTCAGGAACCTTTATACGGTTGCAGAAGGCATCGCTCATGGTCTGTGCATCCTGAAACTCAAACGCCACATTATTATATACAGGTAATGCCAGCGCGCCATAGGCATCAGGCCTGTCGTATGGAGTATGTATGGCTATCGTCTGCTTTTTCATTTTTATATTCTGCAATTATTTCTATTTGTTCTGATTTCTGGGTGCAAAGGTATAGAGTTTGGAATTATCTACCAAATTTTAACGCAAATACAGAAGATAATTCTAAAATACCCTTTTTGTGTTTGTCTTTTTTCTAAAGTCTTACCATATACAACAGCGTTTTAGAATATTATTCTGCATTCCCTAATAAATCATAAATTACGGAGCATATTTTTGTTCCGTAATTTTTTTTTCGTATCTTCGCAGCGGATTAAATAAATTATTACGAATTACAGTTTATGGCACAAGAAGAAAACAAGCAGAAAACAACAAAGCGTTTCCACCGTCACTTTGAGACGCCTGGCGTGCCTCTCTATTGGATTATCATCGCCTACATCATCCTCGGGTGGTTCTTCCCTGTGATTGGCCTCGTGGCCATCATCTGCATGATAGGCCCAGTGGTGACGAGCATCTTTAAGGGCCGCTGGTGGTGCGGACATGTGTGTCCTCGCGGCAATATGTACGACCGCTTGCTGTCAAAATACTCACCTCATCGTCCGATACCAAAATTTGTGCGCACCTTCGGATTCCGCCTGTTCATGGTGTTCTTCATCTTCGGCATGTTCGGCATCCAACTCAGTTTCGTGCCTTGGAGCGAGGGAGGACTTCCCATGTGGGCTGGCATAGGCAAGGTTTTCTGGACGATTATCGTCATGACCACAATTGTAGGTGTCACATTGTCGTTCATCTATGCACCACGCACCTGGTGTTCGTTCTGCCCCATGGGTACCATTTCAAATTGGGTTGCACCAAAGAAGGCTCCCCTACCCTCTGCCTTCACCAATATTCACGTTTCGAGCGCCTGCCAGATGAAGTGCAAGCAGTGTGCCCGCGTCTGTCCGATGCAGCTCACACCCTACGACTCTCGTGGCGAGACCGTCGGCTATCTGCATCCCGACTGCCTGAAATGCGGCAAGTGTACATTGGCCTGTCCAACGAAGATTATGGAATTAAAACATTAAAAACAAAAACAACATTATGAAATATCCATGTGAGAACTGCAAGCTACGTGCTGCGTATGACAAAAATCCAAAGTCATTAATCGGACGCTTCTGGCGCTGGCAAATTAATTTCTGTCCCAGCTGGCGAGGCTACTTTAAGTCACTGCCACCAGAGAAACAGGAAGAGATTCGCCAGAAGTATGACTTTGGGAAGTATCAATAATTTCCAGATATGAAGTGGACTGTATTATCAGATAACAGGTCGAATAATCCTGCGCTTGAAACAGAGCATGGGCTATCCATTCTCCTAACAACGGAGCAGCACAAGATTCTGCTTGATACTGGAGCAAGTGACGTGTTTATCCGAAATGCAGAACTGCTGGGCGTAAATCTAAGCGATGTGGACTATGTTTTCATTTCTCACGGACATAGCGACCATGCAGGTGGCTTACGATATTTCTTGGAGCATAATCCGAAGGCTAAAGTTATCGTCTCGCCTGAGGCCATGAGCGGAAATTTTTACTCAAAGCGAGGGAATCTGCATAGCATTACTACGGAGTGGCCGGAGATAGACGAAGACAGACTCATCTTGATAGACCAGACCTGCGAAATCTCAAAAGGTATCTATGTGATTGCCCATATCCCTCAGAATCATCCAATGCCAAAAGGGAACAAACACCTTTTTGTGGAAGGTGCTAATGGCGAATATGTAAATGATGATTTCCGTCACGAACTGGCTTTATATACCGATAGCTTTTTGTTCACTGGCTGCGCTCATAGTGGTCTGGAGAATATTCTTGCCGCTTGTCCCTATCCTGTAAGCTCTGTAGTAGGAGGCTTCCACTTGCTCGACGGTCAGGAATCGGAAGAAGAACTAAAGGCTTTGGCAAAAAGACTGAAAGAACATTATCCAACGACACGGTTTTATACAAGCCATTGCACAGGTGACAATGTGTTTGAGATAATGAGAGGCGTGATGGGAGAAAAACTACAGTCCTTCAGATGTGGAACAATGAACGATATGGTTTGCCCCAAGGATGACATTCGCCAGTGACAGCAGGGACAAGATAAATTACGGAGCATATTTTTGTTTCGTATTTTTTTTCGTATCTCTGACTTTGTCGAAGATACTCCGTCATGGATATGCCATTAAAAGAAAATATATTTGCTTTTCCTTGCATATCTCATAACTTATTCGTATCTTTGTCGCAGTTTAACTAAACTATTGCAATTATGAAACAACTAACACTAACTATCATTGCCGCGCTGCTCTCACTGGGCATGGCGCAGGCACAGAACAATGAAGAGATTTCTACGTTTAGGACTTGGGCTATGACTCCACCGATGGGCTGGAACTCGTGGGACTGCTATTACTCTTCCGTAACAGAAAAAGAGGTGCTGCAGAATGCGCAGTACCTGGTTGATAACGACCTGGTGAAATATGGCTGGGAGTATGTGGTTGTAGATATCCGCTGGTACTGCAACCATCCGTCGCTGGGTGGCGGCAACTACAACCAACGGGGCGACCAGGAGTATGTGCTCGACGAGTACGGTCGCTACCTACCCTCTCCTACCCGATTCCCGTCGTGTATGGTAGATGGCAAGAACGAAGGTTTCAAGGCGCTGGCCAAGAAGATTCACGACATGGGGCTGAAGTTTGGCATACACATAATGCGTGGTGTGCCCAAGAGCGTCGTAGGCTCGTCGTATAAGCTGAAAGGCAGCGAATCTACACCTTGGAGCCAGGTCTATAACGGAACAACATCACCCTGCACATGGCTGAAGGACAACCTGCTGGTGAAAAACAACGAGGCAGGACAGACTTATTATAACAGTATTATGGACCTCTATGCCGAATGGGGTGTGGATTTCCTGAAGATTGATGACCTCTCACGTCCGTTCTATACCGACGAGATTCACATGATTCGCAAGGCCATTGACCAGACGGGCCGCCCGATAGTGCTTTCGCTCTCGCCCGGTAAGACGCAGTACCAGTATGCGGGGGAATGTCTCGACAATGCCAACATGTGGCGCATGATGGACGACCTGTGGGACAACTGGAGCGCCGTGGATGCTGTATTCAACGAAGCTCATGCATGGGAGACTGTGACCCGTCCCGGCAACTATGCCGACTGCGACATGCTGCCCTTGGGACAGATTGCAATGACCATCGGCGACGCAGGTTACACATCAGCACAGAGCGGACGCTGGACTAACCTCTCGCAGAACGAGCAGCTGACGATGATGACGCTGTGGGGCATCTGCCACTCGCCTTTGTTCTTTGGAGGAGAGATGACCAAGAACGATGCTTTCACCCTCTCGCTGCTAAACAACGAGGAATACCACCAAATGCACAAGTATGGTGAGGAGGCTCATCAGATATTCAATGACGAAGACAATGGTCGTGTGGCATGGACATCACACATCGGCGACACCCGCTACCTAGCCCTCTTCCAGCGCGACAACAACCGCTGGGTGGTAGGCAACAAGGCCCTGTATAAGAGTGAGGTGGTAGCTTACACCACCGACGGACATGCCGTGGATGTGGATATAGAATGGCCAGAAGGAGAGAAAACACTCGTGCTGGTGGTTGACGATGGCGGTGACAACTACAACTACGATCACGGCGACTGGATAAACCCCACACTGATACTGCGCAACGGTACGGAGGTTCCTCTGACGGGCACATACAAAACACGCCAATATACGAAGTCCTACTTCAACCGCGTGTATGAGAACAAGAACGTGGACAACGGCGGTAAGATGAAGGTGATGGGTGTGAGTTATGATCGCGGTTTCTCTACCGATGCCAACGCTGCCATCTTTTTCACAATCCCCGCCGACATGGACGTAGTTCGCTTCAAGGCTATGGCCGCTGCCGATGACTCCGGTATCAATCAGCAGGGAGCAACGACGAGCATCCGCTTCATGGTATTCGCCCAGAACCCGCTCACCGACGAGCAGGACAATGCCGCAGCCCGCTCAGGACTCATTTGCCGCACAGGTACGAAGAGCAAAACCATGGAGGCCGACATAACTGGTGCTGAGCAGCTGAAGATTGTGGTAAGCAACTGGGGCGACGGCTTTGCATACGACCGTGCCGACCTCATCAACCCCGTTCTCATTGATGCTAATGGTAACGAGACATCACTCACCACATTGAAGCAGACTTCCTATCAGTCAGAATGGGGTTCGCTGCAAGTGAACAAGAATGTTGAGGGCGGCACGCTCAAGGTAGAGGGTAAATCCTACACTACAGGTCTCGGTCTGAACGGTCAGTGCACCCTCATCTACGACCTGCCGGCAGGACACTCGTGGAAGACTTTCCGCGCATTCTGCGGCTACGACTCTTCGTGCGACACAGACAACACCTCTTCCTCTGGCACCACGATGGAGTTCATCTTCTACGTCACCAAGAAAGAGGCTTACGACTTCGACCTGACACAGCTTGGCTACGGCGCTTCTGAGACCGTTCCCGTCTATGACATCTGGGCTGGCGAAGACCTCGGCACCGCCACTGGCACCATCAGCACCACCGTTCCGAGTCACGGTGTGAAGTTGTTCCGTCTGGGTGACAAGGCTGTTACAGGCATTCAGAACGTGAAGAAGGGGCAGGCAACAAACGTACGCCCAGCCAACGACTTAATATACAACCTGCAAGGACAAAAGGTAAGTGCTGATTGGAAAGGGATACAGATACAAAACGGAAAGAAACGGATACAGTACTAACAAAAGCAATATCCTAATAAATCATAAATTACGGAGCATATTTTTGTTCCGTAATTTTTTTTTCGTATCTTCGCAGCAGATTAACCAGATTATTGCTTATGAAGAAAACATTGATTATAATGATGCTGGTCATAACAGCGATGACGGCATCGGCGCAAAGCAAA
Organism: uncultured Prevotellaceae bacterium; assembly: GCA_902774795.1. GTDB lineage: Bacteria > Bacteroidota > Bacteroidia > Bacteroidales > Bacteroidaceae > Prevotella. Next base: position 19,063 of record CACYKA010000018.1, read on the forward strand.
GTGTATCTCACCAGGGAGATTTCACCTGAGTCGTTAGTAAAAATATACAAGGCACTGGGTGTCCCAGCCAAGGGTCGAGTAGCAGTGAAAATGAGTACGGGCGAGGGTAGCAATCCCAACTACCTGAAGCCTGAACTTATTAAGGATTTAGTGCTTGAAGTGGACGGCACCATCGTAGAGTGTAACACCGCCTACGGCAACGGTCCAGAAGACGTTAAGGACGACCGCAACAACTCGGCTAACCACTGGAAGGTGATAGAACGTCACGGATTCCTGAAGTATTTCCCTGTAGATATCATGGACGAATACGACGAGATGCGCATACCCGTGAAGGACCAGTCGCACATCAAATATGACATCGTTGGCGGACACATGGCCAATTACGACTTCATGATTGCGCTGAACCATTTCAAAGGTCATCCCATGGGCGGCTACGGCGGTGCGCTGAAGAACCTCTCTATCGGCTGTGCCAGTCAGAACGGCAAGGCTTACATCCACTCGGCTGGCAAGATGGAGAAACTCGATATGGGCAAGTTGTGGACACCAGAGTATATCGGTGACCAGGATGGATTCCTCGAAAGTATGGCGGCAGCGGCTCAGGGTGTGGTAAACTATTTCAACAAGAAGCAGGGCATCATCTACATCAGCGTGATGAACAACATGTCGATAGACTGCGACTGTGTGGATCATCCTGAACCAGTAAAACTCGAAGACTATGGCATACTGGCCTCTACCGACCCCGTGGCTCTCGACCAGGCCTGCATTGACATCATTAACCAGCAGAAGGTGACAGCCAAAAACGACCCAACCGACCTGTTGAAGCGTATCGACAAGCAGCACGGCACACACACTATCGACCATGCTGAACAGATTTGCCTCGGCTCGAAGAAATACACACTGGTAAGTATTGATAAATAGAGGTGAGAAGTATAATCGTAAGTATGAAAAAAGCAAGTAGTATGACAGGATTGGATATTAAAAACAATAAGATAAAAATATTTTGAATTCGCTGCGCTTTCTGAAAGAAGGCTTCCTCATCGGAGGGGGCCTTATCTTTGCAGGACTGATGCTTGAACTGAGCGTCGGACCTGTGAGGTGGGATGCGTTTGCATGGCCTGCCAACGGCATTGTGCTGGCAGGATTTCTGGCTATCATCGCCTTTATCTACATACTTGGCAATTATCAATTATCCGCTCGGCTTTGCCGCTTTTACAAAGGCGGAACGCCGACTAAAAGAATTATCAATTATCAATTAAAATACGCCTTCCAGTTCATAGGCACCTATCAGGCAGCGATACCAGCAATGGTGTATGCTGTAGTGCTGACCATCATTATGGGACTGACTCGCCAGCAGGTCAATGGCACGTGGTTGAACAACATGCTGTCATTCTGGCCGTTCGTGCTCATTTATACTTATATCACCGTTATTCTGGGCGTGGTTACGCTGAAGCGATTGTGTATGTTGCGATGGCATCTCAACATACGGGATATCGCTTTCTTATTGAATCATCTCGGTCTTTTCATAGCATTGACAACTGCTACCCTCGGCAATGCCGATATGCAAAGGGTAAAAATGATTTGCGGCGTGGGTGAACCAGAATGGCGTGTGTTCGATAAGGAGGGTGTTATCAAAGAAATGCCGATAGCCATCGAACTGAAGAAGTTCATCATGGAGACCTACGACAACGGAGCGCCCAAACGCTATGCCTCAGAAGTACAGATCCTGACGAAATCGGGCAAAAACATCGAGACCACAATCGATGTAAACAAGCCCTACGAGGTAGACGGTTGGAAAATATATCAGTACGGCTACGACACTCAGATGGGGGCACAAAGTCAGATTTCGATATTCGAACTCGTTAGCGACCCGTGGTTGCCGTGGGTTTATGCAGGCTTCTATATGATGTTGGCAGGAGCGGTTCTGATGACGCTGATGGTGCTGTGGCGCAGGGTGAGAAAGGCTACGGGTAGGCGACGGCACGTCGGGAATACAGCGACAAGAAAGGCGCTATGGGGCTATTTCGCCCTCGCTGTCTTTGCATCCCTCTTTGCCTACTTTTTCTTTGACAGTTACAACACCAAGACGCTGGTGCCAGCCCTGCAAAGTCCTTGGTTTGCACCCCACGTCTTTGTCTATATCTTTGCCTACGCCCTACTTGGCGTAGCGGTCATTATAGCCATCTATGCGCAGATCAGGAAGAACTGTCAATTATCAATTGTCCGCTCGACCCGCAGGGGCGCTTGCCAGAGCAAGAATTGTCAATTAGATGACCTCGTCTATATAAGCCTCGCCTTCCTCACCATCGGCATGCTCTTCGGCGCACTTTGGGCCAAGGAGGCGTGGGGGCACTACTGGTCATGGGACCCCAAGGAGACGTGGGCAGCCATTACGTGGCTTGCCTATCTTATCTACATCCACTACCGTCAGCTGCCTCAACAACGCAACCGTCTCGCATTATGGATACTCATCGGTTCCTTCGTCCTCCTGCAGATGTGTTGGTGGGGCATCAACTACCTTCCCTCAGCCCAAAGTTCGAGTGTACACACATATAACACAAGCGAATAACTAAAATATTACTATAATGAAGAAGTTACTGATATGCTGCCTCATGGCAATGATGGGTGTACTGACCCTGCAGGCGCAGAAGCTAGGCTTTCCCATTCTTGGTGGGGAGCTGAGTAATTCAGCCGCTACGTCGGTGGCGGACATCGATGAAGTGATGCCACGGATGCGGGCATTGGGACTGAATACTGTGCTGATACCTGCTTACTGGGAGTTCGTTGAACCTGTTGAGGGGCAGTTTGACTTTACGCTCATCGACCGCACGATTGACGTGGCGCGACAGGAGCAATTGCACGTAGTGTTCCTATGGTTCGGCGCTTGGAAAAACTCCATGTCGTGCTATGCGCCGGGGTGGTTCAAGCAGGACACGAAGCGGTTCCCACGGGCGATGACCGCCGAGGGGAAACAGATGGAGATAGCATCGTGTTTCAGCGACAACGTATTACAGGCTGACCTGAATGCCTTTTCAGCATTGATGCAGCATATAAAAGAGCGCGACCCGCAGCGCGAGGTTGTCATCATGATGCAGATAGAAAACGAGATTGGCATGTTGGAGTCTGCCCGCGACCATTCGCCACTGGCAGAGAAAGCCTACAAGAATGAGCGTTGGGCAGAGCGCTACGGCACGGATGAGTATGCCGACGAGAAGTTTATGGCACTGAGCTATGCCCGCTACGTGGAACATCTGGCCAAAGCTGCACGCAAGATACATGATATGCCGCTTTACGTCAATGCCGCGATGAACAGTCGCGGGCGCCGACCGGGTGAATATCCCTCAGCAGGGCCGTTGGCACATCTTATAGACTTCTGGCACGAGGGTGCACCAAGCATCGACCTGCTGGCTCCCGACATCTACGACACTGGCTTTAAGTCATGGTGTGCGCAGTATGCGATGCCTTTGCGTCCGCAGGACGGCGGAAGAGTTAAGAATAGACTTTTCATTCCTGAGAGTCGTTGCTGCGAGAACAGCGGTGTGCGTGCCCTCTATGCCTTCGGCGAGCATCAGGCTTTGGGTTTCTCACCCTTCGCCATAGACCAGGCCAGCAAGAAAGAAACAGAATCTGTGACGAAAGCTTACGCTCTGTTGCAGCAAGTCTATTCTCTTACCTCTCACCGCTCACCTCTCACCTCTTATGGTCTTCTTTTCGACCAAAAGGACTGCGAGCGCATCATCAACGATGACAATGTCGTGATGACCTGTCGCCACTACTTCACCCTACCCTGGGATCCCCGTGCTACCGACGGCAGTACTTGGCCTGAAGGCGGTGCAATGCTCATCCGTCTCGGCAAATATGAATACCTCCTGGCAGGCAGCGGCGTTGTCATCGACTTTAAGACTCCTACGGAGAAACAACAAACAGAGCAGAAACAGTTAGGCGAAGACGGCTTTGCAGAGGCGGCAGCAAATTCTTCACTCTTCACTATTCACTCTTCACTCTTTAATGGCAAACGCCTCGGCCTTCTTTCTGTTGATGAAGTTTCTATCGACTCTGATGGAGCGATGCAATATCTCCGTCGTCACAACGGCGACCAGACCCATCAAGGCCGCCATGCCCGCATCGGCGTTGGTGAATGGAAGATATTACACATTAAGCTCTACGAATATTAAACAAATATGATTATGAAGAAAACTATTTTATGCCTTATGACAATGATGGGCATAATGACCGTTTCAGCCCAGCAGAAAGTTGAGAACCGCGATGCTCAGGCCGCAATCAGCAACATCATGACGCGCACCAGCATCCGACAGTACACTAACGAGCCTGTCACAAAGGCCGACATTGAAACGATGCTACGTGCAGGTATGGCTGCACCTACAGCCGTCAACAAGCAGCCCTGGCATTTTGTGGCTGTCACAGACAAGAATAAGCTAGCTGAGTTGGCAGGTCGTAGAAACATGATAAAGCAAGCCGGGGTTGCCATTGTCGTTTGTGGCAATATGGGCAAGGCCCTGCAGGGACCGGCACAGGCATTCTGGGTTCAGGACTGCTCGGCAGCGACAGAGAACATTCTGTTGGCAGCCAATGCCCTCGGTCTTGGTGCCGTATGGACAGGTTGCTATCCAATGGATGATCGCGTAGCAGAGGTTTCCAAGGTGCTGAAATTGCCTGAGACCATTGTGCCTTTATGTGTTATCGCTATAGGCCATCCTGCAGAACAGCCCACCCCAAAGGATAAATGGAAGCCAGAAAACGTATCATACAACGAGTTTGGAGGTAAAGCAGAGTAACTTTTCGTATATTTGCACTCACATAGTTGCAGTTTATTTCTGCATAAAAGTGACATGACAGAAGTATTGCTATATTACCTGACAGCCATCAACGTGGTCACCTTCTTTTTGTATGGCATAGATAAGTGGAAGGCAAAGCGAGGCAGCTGGCGCATATCGGAGGCTACGCTATTGGGACTGGCTGTCATCGGTGGCAGCATCGGGGCATGGCTTGGCATGAAGATATGGCATCATAAGACGATGCACAAGAAGTTCAAATATGGACTTCCGCTGATTCTGTTGGCACAGATAGCACTCATCGCCTATATCATTTCGAGATTGGAGCTGGAAAGGAAAACTTTTGAATGGATATGAAGAAAATAAAAGAAAACTTTGAATGGATATGAAGAAAATATTGGTTTCAATGATGTTGGTCATCGCAGCGATGACGGCATCGGCACAGGCACAAAAGCAGCTGTTTGACTTCGGCTGGCAGTTTACTCACCGCTCGGCTTCGCCGCTTGGCTCGTCCAAGAATGGTAAGACACAGAACGTGGACTTACCGCACGACTGGGACATCTTCGAAGGTCCCAATTCGGGGAAAGGTGCCACTGGTACTGGCGGCGGCTGGTTTGAGGCCGGAAAGGGAGAATACAAGAAAAAGTTTACGGTTTACGGTTTACAGTTTACAGATGAACTCGTCAAGCTACATTTTGAGGGTGTGTATCAGAAGGCTGAGGTCTTCGTCAATGGACAGAAGGCCGGACAGCACCACTATGGCTACACACCGTTCACAGTAGATGTCACAAAGTATTTAAATAAGGATAAGAAGCAGGCAAACGAAGTCATCGTTAAGGTTGACAACTCCGAGCAGCCCAACTGCCGCTGGTACTCTGGTTCAGGCATCTACCGCCACGTGTGGCTGGAGACCATGCCTGCGATGCATATTGCCGAGAATGGTGTCTTTGTCACTACGCCGGAGGTGAGCTCCGATAAGGCAAAGGTGCAGGTTGAGGTAACTGTGCAGAATGAAGGCGACAAAGACCAAAAGGGTATCGTTGTGGTGGAAGGCAAGCATCAAGAAGTATCGCTGAAAGCAGGTGAGAGCAAGGCCGTTACCTTTACCTACACCATCGATAATCCCAATCTGTGGTCGCCAGACTCGCCATACCTATATGAGGTTCAAGCAAAACTGATTTCTCAACTCCCACCACTCACCTCTTCGCTCTCCACAAAATTCGGAGTGCGCACGTTCTCGTTCGATGCCGAGAATGGTTTTATGCTCAATGGCAAGAAGATACTCATCAATGGTGCCTGCGTACACCACGATGACGGTGTGCTGGGGGCTATGGCCTTCGACGATGCAGAAATACGCAAGGTGCGCCAAATGAAGGAGGCTGGCTTCAACCTCATCCGCACCAGCCATAATCCTACGACACGCGCTTTCCTCGACGCCTGCGACTCAATAGGCATGCTCGTCATTGACGAGGCCTTCGATGGTTGGCGCACACAGAAGAATCCTTACGACTACTCCACCGTCATCGACTCCTGCTTCCGTCAGGATATCCATGCGATGGTACTGCGCGACCGCAACCATCCGAGTATTATCTCATGGAGCATCGGCAACGAGGTTATCGAGCGTAAGGACATCCGCGTAGTCTATACCGCCCGTCAGATGAAGCAAGCCATTCACGAATATGATACGACCCGCCCTGTTACTGAGGCTCTCTGTGCCTGGGACAGCGACTGGGAAATCTACGACCCGCATGCTGAGGTGCTTGACGTGGCAGGCTACAACTACATGATTCACAAACACGCCAGCGACCATAAGCGCGACCCCAAGCGCATCATCTGGCAGACGGAGAGTTATCCACGCGATGCTTTCAGGAACTGGGCAGTGACATACGACTTCCCCTACGTCGTTGGTGACATCGTTTGGACGGGTCTCGACTATCTGGGCGAGAGCGGCATAGGACGTAACTATTATAAAGGTGAGCGCGAGGGCGAATCATGGATTAAGGGTGGACAGCCTGAATGGCACGGTGCCCCCTGTGGCGACGTCGATATAACAGGCTGGCGCAAGCCTATCAGCCACTATCGTCAAATGCTTTGGCAAAGTCATCTCTCACCTCTCACCTCTCACCCCTCACCTCTATTATATATGGCTGTCAAGGAGCCTAACGGCTACCACGGCGAGATTCACACCACGATGTGGAGCGTCTGGCCCACATGGGAGTCGTGGAATTGGGCAGGTTGGGAAGGCAAACCCGTCGAAGTGGAGGTCTATACCAAACAGCCAGAAGTAAAACTATATCTTAACGATCAGCTCATCGGCACGAAGCAGGTAAGCCGCGAGACGGAGTTCAAAGCAGTCTTCTCAGTACCCTATCAGGCCGGAATCCTCCGTGCTGAAGCAGGTGGCAAGAGTGTGACGCTTAAGACCGCCGGCGAACCTGCACGTCTGCGCCTCACCCCCGACCGCACAGTGATGACAGCTGACGGTCAGTCGCTGACCTTCGTCACCGTCGAAGTCCTTGACAAAGACGGCACACCCGTCCCAGAAGCTGCTATCGACTGCGAGGCTACTGTGAAGGGAGCTGGTACTCTTTTGGCATTCGCCTCTGCCGACCTGAAAGATACAGAACCCTATACCTCATCGCGTGTAAAAACGTGGAAGGGCCGTGCCCTCCTCGTTGTCCGCAGCACGCAGAAGAAAGGCTCCGTCAGCCTGACAATCAAGAGCACATTGCCTACCGCCAGCCTGACACTGAAGAGTAAATAGCCAAAGATAAACGATAAAATTATGAAGAAGACATTTTGGCTGATTACATTGCTCACGTCTCTCCTGATGGCGGGCAGCACCCTTACTGTCAATGCACAGACCTATCCTCCGAAGCACACGCCGGAACTGGAGTTTGCTCTGCAGCTGAAGGTGACGCTGGGTGAGGCTTTCTCAATCGATAACACGCAGCACGGCCGTCGTACCGTCATACCCATAACGGGTGGCACCTTTGAAGGGCCTGGACTGAAGGGCACCATCATCAATGGTGGTGCTGACTATCAGTTAGCCAATGACAAAGGGCGCACCGAACTGGAGGCTATCTACTGCATTAAGACCGATGACGGAGTATATATCCACGTGCGCAACCGAGGCATTATTGCCAACGGCAAGGATGCCAGTGGCAAGCCCAAATTCTATTTCAAGGCCGCGCCCCAGTTTGAGGCTCCTGCCGAAAGCAAATACGGATGGCTGAATGATGCCCTCTTTGTCTGCGAACCCGAATGGACTCAAGAGTTCAAGGGCATCGTGCTCAATGTGTGGCGAGTAAAATAATCTGAAAGACGCTTTGGTTCGGGAGTGGATTAAGGAGTCCTATCAGCTCGTGGCATCGAAACTGCCAAAAGCAATTAGGCAAAAGTATTTATAAACGCTTTCACCGCTCGGAGCTTGTGCCGAGCGGTGAATTTTGTTGATTTAAGATATCATTGGAAAAATCCAATCTTTTTCAGCTCTTCGTAGATTCTCTGGACGGGCAGACCCATAACGTTATAGTATGAGCCACGAATGCCCGTAATGCCGATGTAGCCTATCCATTCCTGAATGCCATAGGCACCGGCTTTGTCAAACGGTTTGTATTCGTTGACATAGTGGGTTATCTCTTCATCTGACAATTCCTTGAACGTAACATCGGAACAAACAGTGCCGCTTACTGTCTTATCACCCTTCTGGAGGCAGTAGCCGGTATATACCTGATGTGTCTTGCCGCTGAGTTTTCTCAGCATGGAGCACGCATCTTCCGCATCACGGGGCTTACCTAAAATTTCTCCATCGCAGACTACAATGGTGTCGGCAGTCAATAATATAGAGTCAAAGGTCGAAGGTCGAAGGTCGGAGGTCTTTTCGCTACTGTTTTGCCTTTGACTTTTGACTTTTGACCTTTGACCTTCGTAGGCTTGGGCTTTTTTGCGGGCGATGTACTCTGCCACCTCGTTGGCAGGCAGAGTGTCGGGATAGGACTCGTCGATGCCCTTTAAAACGAACACATCGTAAGGAATGCCGAGACCTGCCAGCAGTTCCTTACGACGTGGAGAATTAGATGCGAGAATTAATTTCAATTGTTTACAGTTTACCGTTTACCGTTTACAGTTTACCGTTTCTTGCGCTCCGTAGGTGCTCAGGCGAGCAAGCTCGGAGTCCCGTTTAAAATTTTATTATCGTCTGCTTTTCGAGAGTTTGTCAATGTATGCGTCGATTACCGCTACTGCTGTAATATTGACGATATCACGAACGCCGGAGTCGAAGTCCGTGAAGTGGATAGGCTTGTTAAGACCCATCTGTATCGGGCCTATCACCTCTGTCTCAGGTGAGAACTGCTGGATGAGCTTGTAAGCAGAGTTGGCAGCTGAGAGATTGGTGAATATCATTGAGTTCACCACCTCACCATGCAGACGCAGGAACGGATATTTCTCATCGCGGCGCTCATGGTCGAGAGCCAGGTCGATGGTCATCTCACCGTCAATCTTCAGGGTCGGATATTCCTCCTGCATCTCGCGTACCACATCAGCCATAAGCTTTGGAGAGCCGTCCTTATCTACACCGAAGTTAGAATAGGAAATCATCGCAATTTTAGGCTCATCATTGAAGAAACGTATGGTGTCTGCCGTCAGACGTGCGATATCCTTCAGGACTTCCTTGTCAGGCGAGCGGTTTACGAGTGTGTCGGCGATGTAGTATGTTCCGCGCTTGCTGTTGATTATGTGCATAGTGCCGAAATGATTATACTTCGGACGTATGCCAATAACCTCAGTGGCAGCCTTGATAGTGTTAGAGAACTTGGTATATACGCCCGTGATGAAAGCGTCAGCCTCACCCGTCTCTACCATCATCATGCCGAAGTAGTTGCGCTCGAACATCTTATCGTTGGCCTCCTCAAAGTTGTAACCCTCACGGCAACGTTTCTCGGCCAGCAGCTGTGCATAACGCTCACGACGCTCACGCTGATTGTCATGGCGCAGGTTGACAATCTCTATGCCTTCAAGCGACAGTTCCAGTTCTGCGGCCTTCTTCTGTATCATCTCGTCATTACCGAGAAGGATAGGATAGCACAGGCCCTCATTATATGCATACACGGCAGCCTTGATCATGGTAGGATGCAGACCTTCTGCAAACACCACCCTCTGCGGATGCTTGCGGGCTGTTTCGAAGAGCTTCTGGGTAAGAGAAGTCTCCTGTCCCATACGCAGACGCAGTTCCTGCTTGTATTTTGCCCAGTCGGTAATAGGCTTGCGGGCTACACCGCTGTCCATAGCGGCCTTGGCAACAGCTGATGACACCTCAGTGATAAGACGAGGATCGACAGGTTTCGGAATGAAGTAGTCGGGACCGAAGGTCAGGTTATTCACACCATACACCTCGTTCACTACATCAGGCACAGGCAACTTTGCCAGGTCAGCAATAGCATGTACGGCAGCTATCTTCATCTCTTCGTTGATAGCCTTGGCATTGACATCCAATGCACCACGGAAGATGTATGGGAAACCGATAACGTTGTTTATCTGGTTAGGATGGTCGGTACGTCCTGTTGACATCAGTACGTCAGGACGTGCTGCCATTGCCTCTTCGTAAGAAATCTCAGGAGTCGGATTAGCAAGGGCGAAGACAATAGGATGGTGTGCCATTGACTGTATCATCTTCTGGGTTACGATGTTGCCCTTTGACAGTCCGAGGAATACATCGGCATCCTGCATAGCCTCCTCAAGTGTGTGGACATCCTTTCTGTCTGTTGCGAAGAACTTCTTCTGCTCATTGAGGCCCTCACGGTCAGAGGTGATGACGCCGCGTGAGTCGAGCATCACGATATTCTCGCGCTTTGCGCCCAGTGCCACATAGAGCTTCGTACACATGATGGCTGCTGCACCGGCACCGCTGACAACGATTTTCACGTCTTCAATCTTCTTCTTTGCCACCTCAAGGGCATTGATAAGACCTGCAGCCGAGATAATAGCCGTACCGTGCTGGTCATCGTGCATCACAGGGATGTCGAGGCTCTTCTTCAGACGCTCCTCAATGTAGAAACACTCTGGCGCCTTGATATCCTCAAGGTTGATACCGCCGAAGGTGGGTGCGATGCGCTCCACTGCCTCGCAGAACTTCTCCGGGTCTTTCTCGTTGACCTCAATATCGAAGACGTCAATGCCGCCATAAATCTTGAAGAGCAGTCCCTTACCCTCCATGACAGGCTTGCCTGACATTGCGCCGATGTCGCCTAATCCGAGCACTGCCGTACCATTAGAGATAACAGCCACAAGGTTGCCCTTGTCGGTATATCTGTACGCATCATCAGGATGCTCCTGAATCTCAAGACAGGGATATGCCACTCCTGGCGAATAAGCCAGCGACAGATCTGTCTGAGTATGATATGCCTTGGTAGGCATCACTTCAATTTTTCCCGGGCGGCCTTCTTCATGATAGCGAAGGGCTTCTTCTTTCGTAATCTTTGCCATTTTATTTCAATCTTTTTACTAACCAAACAGTTCACGCAAGGCTTCTTCCACCTTACGTACCGGATGTATGTTTATGTTGTTGAATTTTGTTTTGTCTATCTTGTTTCTATACGGAACGATGATATCCGTGAATCCCAGTTTCTCAGCCTCGGCTATGCGCTGCTCTATACGGGTTACAGGGCGTACCTCGCCGCTCAGTCCCACCTCGCCGCACATGCAGTAGCCGCTTTCTATGGGCGTATCGACATTGCTTGACAGGACGGCAGCAATAACGCTGAGGTCCATAGCCATATCGGTCACTTTCAGGCCACCGGCAATATTCAGGAACACATCCTTCTGTGCCAGTTTGAATCCCACACGTTTCTCAAGTACTGCAAGGAGCATGTTCAGACGTCTTTGGTCGAAGCCCGTTGCCGAACGCTGTGGCGTGCCGTATGCTGCGGTGCTGACAAGAGCCTGTGTCTCGACAAGGAATGGACGCATACCCTCAACGGCAGCGGCAATAGCAACACCGCTCATGCCTTCGCGGTCATCGCTCAGCAGCAGTTCAGAAGGATTGCTGACAGGACGCAAGCCATTCTGCTGCATCTCATATATGCCCAGTTCCGACGTAGAGCCGAAACGGTTCTTTATGCTGCGCAGGATGCGGTATATTCCTTGCCTGTCGCCCTCAAACTGTATTACGGCATCGACGATGTGCTCCAGTATCTTCGGGCCTGCTATCGTTCCTTCCTTATTGATGTGGCCGATAAGGATAACCGGCACTCCGCTCGTCTTGGCATAACGCAGCAGTGCAGCCGTACATTCCCTTATCTGGGTGACACTTCCAGGAGCTGATTCAGCCGCCTCCGTCTCCATCGTCTGTATGGAATCTACGACAATAAGATCGGGCGCAGCGTCGCGTATAGTATCGAAAATCTTCTCAAGGTTTGTTTCGCAAAGTACCGAAACATTATTGTTCTCCCCTCCCCTCTCCTGACTGGCAGCAATTCTCTCTGCTCTCAGTTTCAACTGGTGTGCGCTCTCCTCTCCGCTGATGTACAGCACATTGGTCTCAGGCATACGCATTATCGTCTGCAGGGTCAGGGTACTCTTGCCGATGCCGGGGTCACCGCCGAGCAGCACTATACTTCCTGGAACCAGTCCACCTCCCAGTACGCGGTTCAGTTCCTCGTCACGCATGTCTATGCGGGCAACGTCATGCAGAGGAATATCCTTCAGCAGCTGAGGACCGGTAATTGGCTTCTGGCCGTTGGCCCTTGACCATTGGGCACGCTGGCTGCCAGACGCTGATTGCGCCTTGATGCGAATCTCTCGAAAAGTGTTCCATTGATTGCAAGACGGACACTTACCTATCCATTTTGCAGACTCCTGGCCACAATTCTCACATACGTATGCTATTTTGTCTTTTGCCATTTACAGGCTGCAAAATTACATATTTTTTTTGAAATAAAAGTAATTAAGCCAAAGAATTTTATTTCTTCGGCTTAATTACGCTATAAAACTTGACCTAAATCTACCCTGAGAAATTACTCTCCGCTCACGATGATGTTGATAATCTCCTGAATGTCCGTTCCGTTTACAAAACCGTCCTCATTTACATCGGCCTTTGCATCATACACATCAGTAACGATAAAATTGATAACGGCTTGTATATCAGTACCATTTACAACATCATCCCCATTAACATCGCCACGAAGGTATTCAGGCTCAGGATTGAGGTATTTTTCCTGTGCAGCAGACAAAGTAGAGGTTGCGCTGCTGATGTCATTGAATACGCCAGGCAATGCCGTAAGAGTTGTCTCTGCATCGGATATTGCAGTCTCAAAGGCTGCTATCGCAGTTGGTGTACGCTCGCTACGATATTGTTCCAAAACTTCACGAGCCTGAACACATGCCATCACGAGATTATGCATCGCATTATCCACGCCGCGTGTGCGGTTCATATTCTCAAGGGAAATGGCATTGATGCGGTATGCCGTAAAGGCAGGAATCTTTATTCCGCTCTCAGCCATAGCGAATGCCGTACCTGTAGAAAGAGCCTGCGTTCCATCGGTCTCCATATTACCAAACGTTCCCACATAGCCGTCATAGCCTATACTTGCAGGCATTCCTGCACGAGAATAGACATCGACATTCTCTGCCTCGATACTCTCAATATTGTGCGTCATGAGATATACATACGGAGTACCTGCCAACAACGTCTCGGCATGAGCTTCTGTATTCTTCGTATCGTCAGCATAGTATCTTGCCAGCATTCCCTTTGGTGTCTGTACCGTGAACGGCAATATGATTGTGTTCCAGTAGTATGATGAAGAGGTGCATACTTGGCCTGCAATCTTAACAGTAGCCTTAACGGCGGTGAAATCTGCAGCCGGGTCGTAGTCATAGCCCTGCTGGAGCACCAAATTCTGGCACACACCGTCGATAACGACATTACTGCTCTGCTGTATTGAATTGTTGACATAGACAATTGCATTCGGATTGGCCGCCTTCGGGACATCTGCAGGAACAGTCGTTTCAAGGCTGCGCATATCGATGGAGGTCACAGTAGCATCGTTGGCAACACCACGATAGACCAGTCTGTCGAAGGTAGTACCTGATATTGTGACGCGGCCGTCAACACGGTCAACCTTCATATCGCTGCCCGTCAGCATGAAGAATGCCATTGTGTCTGCACGCTCGGTATCATAATTGAGTGCCTGCATCAGGTTACCTAAGCCATTTCCGACCTTGGCACTGATAGAAGCCTTGTACAGCACATTTGGCTCAAGGTTATAGAACTCGAAAGGAATATCCTTCACGTCATTGACCTCAAAGACAGTATCCTTCTCTTCCGTAGTACTTACTACCTGACAGTTACCATCCTCGTCAATTGATGATATGACAGCCGTAAATACTGGGACACAATGGGTAGATCTGAATCTGCCGGAAGAGATATCATTACTGATATTCGCCTTCATCGACATGCCACTGCTCTCAACCTTATATACTGTATGAGTACCTTCTTCACCATTATATTTAAAGGTTCTCTCTTCACTTCCGTTACTATCAATTTGAACGCTGTGCAGCTTAACTGATGCCCTGCTGGTTTGAACAGGTACGGGAGTTTCCGTAGAATAGAGCACACTCTTATTCTTGTCAAGAAGATAGAAATAAAGACCGGAAGTATTGGTGTATGGGGTGAAATATACCACCGTATCCTTCAAGCATTCTCCTTTCTTTATAGGTTTATCATAATATGCCAAAGTGTCCGGCTTTGAGCTGGGTACGAGTGGCGAATCATTACAACTGAGAAGATATACCCCCTGAATCTCCAAAGAACTGTTGTTCTCAACGCTGACAGCTATCTTATTCTCAAGATTCTGGTACATGCCGCCACCGACTATATCAACGCTGAATGTTCTGTTCATGTTCTGCGGATACAGTTGATACACCATCGACTGATCATCCGGTCGGCCCGCCATACCATCTCGTTTATCTGTTTCCGCCATCGTCCAATAGCCGTCCCAGCCATTACCCCAGCCAAGGTTTATATGGAAGGTATTGTCACTGGTCCTATATCCATCGACCACGTATGCATGTCCGTCCCAGTCTTCCTTGTCCTTATTATAAGAAGAATACAGTATCGGCCTGCCCTGCATGAGATCGCTGATAACCATCTTCTCCCAACCGACCTGCGAATATCCATACTTCGTAACATATTCACCACGGTTCATGCCAATCTGATTCTCGAAGACATCTTGCATATTCCATATATAGCCTCCAGTACTAGCACCATATGTCAGATATGCACACGTTCCCATCAGCACGCACAGGCGCGCCATTGCAGCATTACCACTGACATCGGTGCTATTATCCGCCATTGTCTCCCAGTTAAAAGGAGTACCTTTCTTTACAATGACTGAGGTTACAGGAGCATCACCATAACTATATGTTGGGGTGTCATACTGTGATACGGCATTCAGGCCCTCATTGCGCCAATAATATGCTATCTGCGCAGCTGCCGTAGCCACACATCCCGTCAAAGCTCTGCCACCGCCATCGCTACGCTGGGGGCACATATTGTTCCATGGGGCAC
Source organism: uncultured Prevotellaceae bacterium (assembly GCA_902774795.1). Classification (GTDB taxonomy): domain Bacteria; phylum Bacteroidota; class Bacteroidia; order Bacteroidales; family Bacteroidaceae; genus Prevotella. The sequence goes on from CACYKA010000018.1 coordinate 34,420, forward strand.
TCTGATGCCAGTGCGAGGTAAGCAACGGCGGAATATCCTGGTCGTAAGTACTGCCCGTAACAGAGGCATACGGTCTGTTTACGCCACGTGCCTGTGCATCTATGACAGCCTCAGCATAATGGTTTATGATTGCCTTCAATGCTGGCGGCATATTCTCCTCATCATAGTCACCACTCTCAGTATATCCAATGATGGCAGGCAGACAGTCGTCGCCAGAGACAACGACAAACCCCTCTCCCGCACCACGCGAGAAAATATACAGCGGCTGTGACTGAGATTTTTCCTCAGAAATGCCAGTCATTCGTTGCATAGACCTTGCCATGGAGCTCTGCTCCTTAATATACGGCTGGGCCTTAATCCATGCCTCACTCATGCTTACCTCATCAGCAAAAGTAGATAGTGACGTGAGGATCAATAATAGGAAAATAGATAGTTTTCGGTTCATATCAGTAAAGGTTAACGGTTAAAGGTCATAGGTTATAGAAAAATTATGAATTATGCATTATGAATTATGCATTACTTCCCAAGGAATCTGCAGTATTCGCTTGCTGCCAGCAGGAATGCGCCAGTGCCGAAATTCGAGGTGGACTTCTTATCTACCACCTGTCCTGGTATGGCTTTCTCCCCTATCGGCTGCACATAGCCTATTGTATTGTCTGGTTGCAGGGCTATCGTAGAAAGATATTTCCACGCCTTGTCTGTTGCCTGGATATATGTCTTGGGAAGGTATCCGTTATTTATACCCCATAATAATCCGTAGCACATCAGCGCCGTACCGCTCGTCTCATAACCGGGAGCCTGCTCAGGGTCAAGGATCGAACGTGTCCAGTAGCCCTCCTGCTGCTGACAGTCCACAAGAGCCTTGGCTAATCTCTTGTAATATGCCAGGATATCCTTATAATACTTTGACTTAACCTTTTTGCCTTGTTTCTTTGCTGCGTCCATATCTTTCAGCACCTTGGCAAAGGCGGCAATCACCCAACCGTCACCACGAGCCCAGAAGTCTTTCTTGCCTGCACTGGTAGTATGCTTCGGATAAACATATTTTCCATCCCTGAAATAAAGACCTGTCTCATTATCATACATAATGGAGTTGGCATATTGCCAGTTAGCATACATCTTGTCAAGATACTTTCCATCACCGGTAAGGAGATACATCTTCGTCATTACAGGCATCACCATATACAGAGCATCAGCCCACCACCAATAATCATTGGCATCAGAATATGCCTCATAGTGCATCACCTCCTTGGCTCTTGCCAACCATGACTCCTGATGAGCGGGATTTGCATTATACAGGTCAAGATAGGTCTGGAAACATATCTGCCAGTCACCGAAGAGCACATAGTCTGTTCCCTCACCATAGTTCTTATATTTCCATTTACTATTGTCGCTCTCCGATGCTCCGCACCAGTTGTTCTTTTCTGCCCAGGCGAGCGAATAGTCATACCAAGCCTGAGTCTTCATGAGGTCGTATGCCTCCATGTTGCCTGTATGATATACGGCATTGTCCCAGAATGCGCTGAGTCCAGCCTTTGTTCCGCCATACTCAGGTGCTCCATGATTTTGCTGCCAGGCATTATTCACACGAGCAATTATGTCCATCACCTCAGCCTTTTCGTCAGCGAAAGTAAAGAGTGAAGACTGAAGAGCGAAAAGCAATAGAATAGTTGAAAGTTTAAAGTTCATTTTATTAAAGGTTTTGAGTTAACACTATTCCTTTATCTGGAACAAATCCTTGATGCCGCCTATAGCTCCCATCATGTTGGATGCTTCGTAAGGCAGATATACAGTCTTTGTCTTTTCACCAGACGCGATATCCTGCAATGCCTGGATATATTTCTGTGCCAACAGATAGTTGGCAGGATTGGTACTCTTGCCTACAGCCTCTGTTATTTTGTTTATGGCGATAGCCTCAGCCTCAGCCCTGCGTATGCGAGCCTGCGCCAGACCTTCTGCCTGAAGGATAGCACTCTGTTTTTCACCTTCAGACTTAAGTATCAGACTTTGTTTTTCACCCTCAGAGGTCAGAATGGCAGCACGCTTGTTACGTTCAGCCTGCATCTGCTTCTCCATAGCCTGCAACACTGATGCCGGAGGTGTGATATCCTGCAATTCGACACGGTTAACCTTGACACCCCATTTGTCAGTTGCATCATCAAGTACCTCACGCAACTTTGTATTTATGGTGTCGCGAGATGTAAGTGTCTCGTCAAGTTCAAGTTCACCGATAATATTTCTCAGTGTTGTCTGAGTAAGTTTTTCAATAGCATTTGGCAGATTATTGATTTCATACACACTCTTGAAAGGATCGACAATCTGGAAATACAGCAAGGCATTTATCTCCATCTGGATATTATCCTTGGTGATAACATTCTGTCTGTCAAAATCATACACCTGCTCACGAAGATCTATAGTATTAGTGAAAACATACCTTCCTCTGTGTAATGCCACCATTTCCTTTGCCTTGTCTATGAAAGGAATGATAATATTAATACCCGGCTGCAAGGTGCTGTAATACTTTCCAAGACGCTCGATAATCTTTGTCTCAGACTGTGGGATAATAACGATGGTTTTCTTCAAAACCACAACTGCCAATACAATGACAACAATCAGAAAAACAATGCCGAATTCCATAATTTTATTTTACTGTTAATAATGTACTTTCACGCTTAACTACTGTTACTGTTGTTCCACTCGGGATAGGCTCTCCCGATTCAGATACGCTGCGCCATTCATCTCCCGAAATCTTCACATATCCATATCCGGAAGCAGGTATGTCAGTCGTAACAACACCCGTCACACCTATCAGCGCATCAGCATTGCTGTTGCGTTCCTGCCTGTTATGCAAGCGCTTAGCAAGAGAAGGCCTTGCAAAAAAGACACATAGCATCGAGGCCAGTGCCCAGAATAGCACCTGGCACCATATCGGTGCGCCGCAAAGGTCCAGAATAACAGACACCAGTGCTCCCATTGCGAAGCACAGGAAATAGAGGTCACCACTGTTAAGCTCTATTATCAGGCATACAATGCTTACTGCCAGCCAAGCCAGCCAAAGGTTTTCATACACTAGTTCCATTTTGCATATCCTTTACTTTCTTGAACAATTCCGAAGCAAAAACAAGGTCGTTAAGGTCTGCATTAGTAGATGACATTACTTCACTCTTGTTTCCCTCCCACTCTTTTTTGCCACGGCAAATGAAAATTATATTATCACCAATACCCAAGACAGAGTTCATGTCATGCGTATTGATAATGGTCGTCATATTATATTCCACCGTAATATCATGGAGCAATTCATCAATGACAAGCGATGTCTTTGGGTCAAGACCAGAGTTAGGCTCGTCACAGAAGAGATATTTAGGATTCAGGGCTATAGCTCGTGCTATGGCCACACGTTTCTGCATACCGCCAGATATCTCTGCAGGATATTTCTTACCTGCATCGGAGAGGTTTACACGGTCAAGACATTCCTGGACACGTTTCTTGCGTTCACGATAGTTCATATTCGAGAACATATCCAGTGGGAACATCACATTATCACGCACCGTCAACGAGTCAAACAATGCCGCTGACTGGAACAGCATTCCCATTTCACGCCTCAGACGAGCCCTTTCATACTTGTTCAAACCGACGAAGTCACGTCCGTCATAAAGAATTTCTCCCTTTGTTGGCTTAAACAGACCAACAAGATTCTTCATCAGCACGGTCTTTCCTGAACCTGACTGACCAATAATCAGGTTTGTCTTACCATTCTCGAAGACAGCATTGATGTCAATCAATACGTCCCTGTCCCCAAAAGACTTATATAGATGTTTTACTTCTATCATGATAATAATTGTGTCAAAAAGACATCAGCAAAAAGTATTAAGATACTAGACGATACAACAGCAGAGGTAGAAGACTCTCCCACCTCAACGGAGCCGCCCTCAACAGTATATCCGCAGAATGACGACACACTGGCTATGATGAAAGCAAATACCAGACTCTTGATTATCGACATCCAAATGAACCAGGGGTTAAAAGCATGCTGCAATCCCATTGTCAGGTCATCAGGAGGCAGGATATGTCCGATATATGCCGTTGCATACGCACCTATCATACCCATCACATCAGCAAAAATCACCAATGCAGGCATCAATGTCATAAGTCCGAGTATCTTCGGAGCTATGAGGTAGTTTGCACTGTTCACGCCCATAATATCAAGAGCATCAATCTGTTGAGTAACACGCATAGTGCCCAGTTCCGATGCAATGTTCGAACCAACTTTGCCTGCCAGAATAAGACACATAATAGAACTGGAGAACTCCAGCAGCATTATCTCACGGGTGGTGTAACCACTAACCCAACGTGGCATCCAAGGTGATTGTATGTTCAACTTCATCTGTATGCATATCACTGCACCGATGAAGAATGAAATAAGAAGTACTATGCCGATAGAATCGACACCTAAAGAAGCCATTTCCTTGACGTACTGCTTACCAAACATACGCCAACGGTCTGGGATTGCTATTGCTCGCCACATCAGGACGAGATAGTCACCAAAAGTCTGTAAATAATTAAATGGAAACATAAAATATGATAACTTGCGATGCAAAGGTAATAAAAAAAGGTTAAAGGTTACTACTATATCATAGTTTTTTACTCTTTTTTTTGTCATTTCACTTTTTTTATGTACCTTTGCGAGCAAAATTTAATTATAGGATAATTATGGCATCATTTATTGAAGACAAAGTTGTTATGGAAGGCATCACCTTCGATGACGTGTTATTAATTCCGGCTTATTCAGAAGTTTTACCTCGTGATGTGTCTCTTAGTACACAGTTCTCCCGTAACATCGAATTGAAGATACCTTTTGTCACTGCCGCTATGGATACTGTGACTGAAGCCCCTATGGCAATCGCCATTGCCCGCGAAGGAGGCATCGGTGTTATCCACAAGAATATGAGTATTGAGGATCAGGCTCGTCAGGTGGCTATCGTAAAACGAGCAGAGAACGGTATGATCTATGACCCTATCACCATTCAGACGGGCAAGACCGTTAACGATGCTCTCGACCTCATGGCTGAATATCATATCGGTGGTATTCCTGTAGTTGACACCGAGAACAGGCTTGTAGGTATCGTTACCAACCGCGACCTTCGTTTCCAGACTAACGGCAACCGTCTTATTGACGAAGTTATGACATCCGAGAATCTTGTTGTGACACATCAGCAGGTTGACCTTGAGGATGCATCAAAGATTCTGCTTGAGCATAAGATTGAGAAACTGCCAGTAGTTGACAGCGACAATAAGCTTCTTGGACTTATCACCTATAAGGACATCACAAAGGCTGCTGACAAGCCAATGGCATGTAAGGATTCTAAAGGCCGTCTCCGCGTCGCAGCAGGCGTAGGCGTCACAGCCGACACTTTCCAGAGAATGGAAGCGCTTGTAAAGGCTGGTGTTGACGCAATCATCATTGATACTGCTCATGGTCACTCTGCCGGAGTAATCGAGAAAGTACGTGAGGCGAAGGCTTCATTCAGCGATGTTGACATCGTAGTTGGTAACATCGCTACCGGAGAGGCAGCAAAGATGCTCGTTGAAGCAGGTGCTGATGCCGTAAAGGTTGGTATTGGCCCAGGTTCAATCTGTACCACACGTGTCGTAGCCGGCGTCGGCGTTCCACAGCTGTCCGCAGTCTATGACGTTGCCGCAGCTTTGAAGGGCACTGGTGTACCACTTATTGCTGACGGCGGTCTCCGCTATTCTGGCGACGTCGTAAAGGCATTGGCAGCAGGCGGACACTCTGTTATGATCGGTTCTCTCGTTGCCGGCACAGAAGAGGCTCCAGGCGAGACAATCCTGTATAACGGACGTAAGTTCAAGGCTTATCGTGGCATGGGTTCTCTTGAAGCTATGGAGAAAGGCTCTGCTGACCGCTATTTCCAGAGTGGCGTGAAAGAGTCAAAGAAACTGGTTCCGGAAGGCATTGCTGGTCGCGTTCCTTATAAAGGTACTGTTCAGGAGGTTATCTACCAATTGGTCGGTGGACTCCGTGCAGGCATGGGTTATTGCGGAGCAAAGGACATTTCAAGTCTCCACGATGCGAAATTCACACGCATCACCAATGCAGGTATGCTGGAGAGCCATCCTCACGAGGTCATCATTACCTCTGAGGCTCCAAACTATTCAAGACCGCAGTAGAAACAATTGATAATTGACAATTGAAAATTGACAATTAACTACGATGAAGAAAACAAGACTATATCACCTTTCTCTGCTTTTGATGTTGCCCCTGGCATCTCCTGCACAGACTGACGACCCTATTGTCATGACTGTTGCAGGTAAGCCCGTGACAAAGTCCGAATTCGTATATTCCTACAATAAGAACAACGGCGAAGATGTCATTGACAAGAAGACTGTCAAGGAGTATGCTGAACTTTATGCTAACTACAAGCGCAAAGTCCAGGCAGCCCTAGATGCCAAGCTGGATACCCTTACATCATATAATAAGGAATTCAGGCAGTATCGCGACATGCAGGTGCTCCCTACCCTCATCAATGATGACGACGTAGAGCAGGAGGCACAGAGTATCTACAATCGCACGAAGGAGAATATCGGTCCTGACGGCCTCGTCAATACAAGCCACATTTTGTTTATGATTGGCCAGAATCCGAGCGACTCTTTGAAATCTGCCAAGGAGGCACTTGCCGATTCTGTGTATTACGCTCTGAAGAAAGGTGCTGACTTCAAGACTCTGGCAGCAGAAAAGAGTGACGACAAGGGAAGTGCAATGCGTGGCGGTGAGATAGGATGGATTGCCAAAGGTCAGACCCTTCCGGCTTTTGAGAAGGCAGTCTTCTCTATGCAGGACGGAGAAATAAGCAAGCCAGTACTCTCAGAAGTGGGCTACCATATTATAAAGGTGACTGGACACAAGCAGCTGGAGCCGTACGATACCCTGAAAAGTGATATCTACAACTTCATCGAGAAGAGACGCATCCGCGAAGCATTGGCTCAGGCACGCCTCAAGGCTATTGCTACATCCAAGGGCGAGACGACAGAGCAGGTTATGGATATGCGTTCCGATTCGCTGGCAAACCTCAGTCAGGACATGAAATATCTCATACAGGAATATCATGACGGATTGCTGCTCTACGAAATAAGCAACCGCGATGTATGGGAGAAGGCAGCAAAAGATGAAGCCGGCTTGCAGGAATTCTACAAGAAGAACAAGGCAAACTACAAATGGGACGCACCTCGTTTCAAGGGCATTGCATACTATACCCGTGACAAGAAGGACATCAAGGCTGTTAAGAAGAGCGTCAAGGGGCAGAGTTTTGACAAATGGGTTGAAATTCTTCGCACCACTTTCAACAACGACTCCGTACTTCGTATCCGTGTAGAGAAGGGTATCTTCAAGCAGGGAGACAACAAGATTGTCGATAAGAATATATATAAGGACAGCAATGCCAAGATACGTGAAATCAAGGATTTCCCATATACAGACACCTTCGGCAAACTTCTCAAGGCTCCAGAAGAACTGGGAGATGTACGTGCACTCGTAACATCTGACTATCAGGAGATGAAAGAACAGGAATGGCTTGAAGAACTGAAGAAACGATATCCAGCAACCATTAACGAAGACGTTCTGAATACCATACAATAATATGAAACGGCAATTCACTATATTATTTTTAATTCTCTTTTCCTCTTTGGCAATGTCTGCTCAAGAGAATGACAGCATCGCAACCCCTGATTCCGTCAAGGAAGCGGTGCCAGCTATTGCCAACCCCAACTATATCGACGAGGTCGTATGGGTTGTTGGTGACGAGGCCATTCTGCGCTCTGACATTGAGATAGCACGTATGCAGGCAGAACAGGAAGGAATCAATTGGGACGGAGATCCGGATTGCCGCATACCGGAATCCATTGCGGTACAGAAACTTTTCATCAACCAGGCAGCCATAGACAGTATCGAGGTTACTGAAACAGAAATCTCACAGGCTATCGACCAGCAGATTAACAGCTGGGTACAGATGATTGGTTCAAGGGAGAAGCTGGAGGAATACCGCAAGCAGAGCATCACCCAGATGAAGCAGGAGCTGCATGACGAATTCAAGAATCGTGAACTGGCACAGCGTATGAAGATGAAACTCGTGGAGAACGTCACCATACGCCCTACCGATGTTCGTGAATACTTCAAGAATGTTCCTCAGGACAGCCTGCCCTTCGTACCTACAATGGTTGAAGTAGAGATAATCACCAATCAACCGAGGATACCGCAAGAGGAGATTAACAAGGTCAAGAATGAACTGCGCAGTTATACTGACCGTGTACAAAGCGGCGAGATGTCTTTTGCCACTTTGGCACGTCTGTATTCTGAAGACCCAGGCAGTGCTCGCGACGGTGGTGAAATGGACTATGTCGGACGCGGTATGCTCGACCCAGCCTTTGCACAGGCAGCATTCAACCTGACAGATCCTAATAAGATATCAAAAATCGTTGAGTCAGAATTCGGTTACCATATCATACAGCTTATTGACCGACGTGGTGACAAGATTAAGTGTCGCCACATCCTCAGGAAGCCTGTTGTGCCTCAGCAGGCCATCGACGCAACAATGGTACGCATGGACTCCATAGCGGCCGACCTCCGCGCCAATAAATTCTCCTTTGAAGACGGAGCCACCGTCATTTCTGACGACAAGGACACGAAGAACAATCGCGGACTGATGGCAAACATCACAGAGGAAGGCCGTACTTCACGCTTCCAGATGAAGGAACTGCCTACCGAGGTAGCACGTGCCGTAGAGAAACTGCAGGTTGGTGAGATTTCCGATCCGTTCACCATGACCAATTCTCGTGGCAAGACCGTCTGTGCCATCGTAAAGCTGAAATCCCGCTACGAGGGCCATCGTGCCACTATCACTGAGGACTTCCAGCTCATGAGTAGTATCGTTCTTGAGAATGAGCGGGCCAAGGTACTGAAGAAGTGGGTACAGGATAAGATAAAGAACACATACGTTCGTATCGATGACCGATATAAAGGCTGCGATTTTGAATATGAAGGGTGGATTAGGTAAGAAACGTGCTCTCGTTCTGCTTTTCGCGGCTTTCGCCTGTCTGATTGTCTTTGATGCTGCCTTTGCAGCACGCAAGAAGACTGTACGCCCACGCAAGCAGACCGTTGACCAGCGTGTCTATCTGCAGCATGCCGATGAACTCATGTATGATGCCTACGGCTCACATCCTGATGCACAGTTTGTGAAGGGTAATGTAGCATTCATGCATAAGGGTATGCACCTCACCTGCGACAGCGCATATTTCTATGAGGAGTCCAACTCCTTCGAAGCCTTCGGTAATGTTCACATGTGGCAGGGCGACACCCTCTCCCTCACCAGTGTTGACGGCTACTATGATGGCAATTCTGAGATGGCCCACGCATGGAAGGATGTTGTGATGAAACATCGTGACGAGACCCTTTACTGCGACACTCTCGATTTCGACAGGATGTATGGCATTGCCGACGCCTACGGATCACATCGCATCAAACTGACCAACAAGACCGATGTGCTTGTTGCCGACTGGGGACGTCACTTTACCGATGATGACCATTCTGAATTCTTTTATAACGTAGTACTCACCAACGACAAAGGACTGCGAATAGAGACCGACACCTTATATCATTATAATAAGACCTCTATGGCTCATGCTGTCGGTCCGTCTGTCATCACCCAGAAAGACAACAAAATCCTGAGTAACGACGGCTGGTATAACACCAAGACTGACAAGTCCGAACTGTTCGGTCGCTCTACAGTATATAATGGTACGAAGGAAATCACCGCCGACAGCCTTTTCAACGACGACAAGACAGGCATCAGCGAAGGTTTTGGCAATGTCATCTATAGAGATACCGTCAACAAGAATATGCTCTTGGGCGAATACTGTACGTACGACAGCAATACAGGCGATGGTCTTGCAACCATCAAGGCCCTGGCAATCGACTATTCCCAGAAAGATACTCTTTGGGTGCATGGCGACACCATCAGGATTCACACTATCGACATCAATACCGACTCCGTACAGCGCGAGATATACTGCTACCACCACGTGCGTGCCTATCGTAATGACGTGCAGGCTGTATGCGACTCTCTCGTATTCCATTCCCAGGATTCCTGCATGACGATGTATAAGGACCCTGTGGTATGGACACAGGGTAGCCAGCTGCTCGGAGAAGAGATAAAATGCTACTTCAACGATTCCACCATACGCTATGCCGAGGTGCTGCAACAGGCACTTTCCGTAGAGCTGATGGATGACTCCATACACTATAATCAGATATCCTCACGCGACATGCAGGCATACTTCATTGATGGTAAGCTGCGCGAGAACTGGGCAGTATCCAATGTGAAGGTTGTATATTACCCTATCGACGAGGCCGACTCCACCATCATAGGCCTTAACTATACGGAGACCGACACCCTCAAGATGTTCCTGACACCAGACAAGAAACTGCATCATGTATGGATGTGTAAGAACGTCGGAACACTGTACCCGCTGACCCAGACGCCGCCTGAGAAACATAAGCTTCCCACCTTTGCCTGGTTTGACTATATGCGCCCCGTCGATAAAGACGATATCTGGGTATGGAAACCCAAGACTGCCGGATTGGAGCTGAAGGAAGAGAAACGCCGAGAAGCCCCCAAGCGTCAGCCGAAGAAACCCAACCGTTAATATTACTACATGGACATCATCCAACTTCTCCCCGACTCCGTCGCCAACCAGATTGCGGCTGGCGAGGTCATACAGCGTCCTGCATCAGTCATCAAGGAACTGGTGGAGAATTCTGTTGATGCCCAAGCCCATAACATACATGTCTCAGTGGTTGATGCCGGCAGGACATCCATACAGGTTATCGACGACGGCATAGGAATGACTGATACTGATGCCCGTCTTAGCTTCGAGCGCCACGCCACTTCCAAGATACGTCAGGCCAACGACCTCTTCACCCTTCACACGATGGGATTTCGTGGTGAGGCATTGGCAAGTATCGCTGCCGTAGCACAGGTAACCCTGAAGACTCGCACCAAGGACGACGAGATAGGTACGGAGATACATATAGAAGGTTCGCGCGTGATAAGCCAGGAGCCGGCAGCATGTCCGGTAGGAAGTAATTTCAACATAGAGAATCTTTTCTTCAACATCCCTGCCCGTCGTAAGTTTCTCAAGTCAAATGCCACAGAGATGAACAATATCATTCAGGCATTTGAACGCATAGCACTGGTTTATCCCGACATCTCCTTCACGCTCCACAGCAATGGCATGGAGATGCAGCATCTCAAGGCCACCAATACCCATCAGCGCATCAGCGATGTCTTCGGCAAGCGCATCAATCAGGAGTTGGTACCAGTAGAGACAGAGACAACCCTGTGCACCATAAAGGGATTTGTTGGTACGCCGCAAAGTGCAAAGAAGAAAGGTTGCCACCAGTATTTCTTTGTCAATGGGCGATACATGAAGCACCCCTATTTTCACAAGGCGGTAATGTCAGCCTATGACAGGCTCATTCCCGAAGGAGAGCAGGTTTCCTATTTCCTGTACCTTACGGTAGAGCCTGAGAGCATTGATGTCAACATACATCCTGTAAAGACAGAGATAAAATTCGACAACGAGCAAGCCATCTGGCAGATTATCATGGCTACTGTGCGCGATGCCATCGGACGCTATACTGGCACCCAGTCTTTGGACTTCGACCAGGAAGACAAGCCCGACATTCCCGTATTCTTCCCTGATGCCAACAAAGATGTGAAGGCTCCGCATATAGACTTCAATCCAAGCTATAACCCCTTTAAGGAAACAAGAGGCACATCAGGCAATGATTACGCACGGCCGTCAGCCAAAGGGTGGGAACAGCTTTACGGAGGAAATATTTCAGATTTCAGCCAAAAGCCCGCTCGACCCGAAGGGGCGCTTTCACAAAGCGCAGCGACTGAAAGAACAGCCCTTCAATTCACAGGAAACACTCCCGTCACTCCGCTACAACAGTCTTACAGAGGACGGTATATTGTATGTGAGAGTTCACAAGGCCTTGCCATCGTAGATCAGCACCGTGCCTCACAGCGAGTATTGTTTGAGCGCTACAAGCGTGCCCTTGAACAGCACGATGCCCACACCCAGAAGGTGCTCTTCCCAGAGATGGTACAGTTCCCCATGTCATATTCCGAGCAGTTGCCCTCCATATTAGAGGAGTTGCAGCATCTTGGCTTCGACATCACCGATTTGGGAGGCGGCAGCTATTCCATCACCGGTATTCCTGCAGGATTGGGAGGCATGGATGCCACCAAGCTGGTCAGCGAACTGGTCACAGAGATTATCGACAAAGACACGAAAGCCACTGAAGAGGTTCATACTATCCTTGCTATGGGACTTGCCAAGCGAGCAGCCACACCTGTAGGCGAGATAATGTCTCCTGAAGATATTGAGAGTCTCATCAGGCAGCTCTTCGAATGTTCTATTCACAAATACACCCCCGACGGCAAGATAATAATAGCAGAAATCACCGACGAAGAGCTTACAAAGAAGTTCAATTAACCACTCGCACCCCCCCCTTGTTTTTAAACAAAAACCATTACTACTCAATTTGCTTAATAGCTTAATTGCTTAATCGATTAATGGAGTCAAATACATAACTTGGTTTTTCAGATTTCGAAAGAAATCGGGGTTTTTCCTTTATGAGAAAGAGTCCCTGCTAAGGGATAACGATATTAGTTTTAAGGCTGACTGGATGCTTGCATACAAGCAGAATTAGAACTAATAGCGTTAAATACTCTGCCAAGAGTATCTTTCTCAGAAAGGGGTTTTTAAGGTTTTTGTTTCCAAACTCAAAGCGCTAGCTAAAGGTTTTTTCCACTAAAACCAATCAGCAAACACATATAATTACTGACAAAACCTATTAAATCAGCATTTTTTTGAAAAAAAGCGCAAAAAAATTTGGTAGTTTGATAAAAAAGTATTACCTTTGCACTCGCAATTTGAAAAACAGTATTGCACTGCTTAGAAAAGAGGGCGCTTAGCTCAGTTGGTTCAGAGCGTCTGCCTTACAAGCAGAGGGTCGGGGGTTCGAATCCCTCAGCGCCCACTCTCTCTCTCTCTAACTCTGAGTCCCATGACTGGTTCGCCGGTTGTGGGGCTTCCTTTTTAATAACCACACCATTCCGCTGATTATCCTCAACACCATATTCCCCTTCGGCAAGAATTTCTATGCCATCAACTTCTGCGGCATAGTGTTTGCCAAACGTCGCCTCTCCCCCACCGAGCGGCGTCATGAGCGCATTCACACCCTGCAGCAGCGCGAACTGCTATATATAGGTTTCTTTGTCTGGTATCTTATTGAGTGGTTGGTGCGACTATTACAGTATCGTAATGCCACAAAGGCCTATTCCAACATATCCTTCGAGCGAGAAGCCTATGCCCATGAGAGCGACAAAGACTACGAACGCCATCGCCGCCACTATGCCTCTTTTGCATATATTCGCAAAACATCATAAGCGTCTAAGATAATATTTTATGGTATTAAGATACTTGGTATGTCAGTTCTGTCCCATTACATCTCGGATCAGAGAACCGTTGTTCAGTCTTTTTGTGTGTTCATATCGCTGAGAACAAAGAGGGCAGCTACGACGATAGCACCAGAAAAAATCACGACATCGTACCAAGAATAACCACTCATAGGCTTGATGATAATCATACATAGCATCAAGACCGTGATAGGAATCAGTATAGCCAGGCGATAGAAATATGTGTATCGCTTTTCCTGACCGAAATCAATCCAGATAAACGGAACCATGAAACCCTTGACGAGAACAGCTGACGCCGTGATGTCGCTGATGATTTCAAGGGCAGTGTACAACCAAGGCCAGTCATTCACAGATGTAACGACAGATATAAAGACTCCCAATACCCACTCTATCAGCCCAGAAATCCCCCACACTGTAATAGCGAAAAATAGCGCATAAACGTATGCAAAACACACTATGATGAAAGGATACAGCATGATACGAACCGCATGTGGCATTCGTGACAGATGGTGATCACGAGTGTCAACATACTTGCCGTAAGCGACAAACAGTATTGCCGCAGACGCTAAGCCGCACAGAAATGCTGTCAACATCAAACTCATATCCGCTGCAAAGGTACGACTTTTTTCTGAATTATACAATAAGAGTGATGCTATTTTGCATGAACCGCCCTTTCCTTATGTTTCTTTATGTCAGCATCTGTTCCAGTGTCACTTGGGTGCAAAACTAAACAAAAAAAACGAAGTACACAAATTTGTGGACCACAATTTTGTGTACCAACGTTATTTTTCTTATTTCTCCTCAGGTTTATAGATACTTATCTTCACATTTCACCTTTCTCATCTTACATCATCCCTCAGCCATCAGCCAACTTACATCAGACATCAGACATCAGCCATCTTACATCTTCTCCTCTTCCGCTGCCATCATAGGTGCATCCTCCGGAGGCGAATAAACCGTCTTAGTTGTTCCTGAGCCAGTCGAAGAGTTACCATCAGCCATCAGACATCCAACATCAGACATCTTCCTCCTGTCTTGCAGCCAAATATGATTCAGCGTAAATGCCAGCGACTCCAGTGTCTGCTCCCTCACCTTGGGTTTCAGCTCGCACTCCCAAACGGTAATGCAATGCCACCCCATAGCCGCCAGTTGTTTCTGTTCCTCTCTGTCTCGCTCTTTGTTTCTGCGAATCTTCGCAACCCAAAACTCCCTGTTCGTCGCAGGAATCTTACAACACTCTGACCCCTGAATCTTGAAACTTGAAACTTGAATCGTTGACTCCGTCAACTTATGCCCATGCCAGAAGCACCCATTCACGAATATGCAAGTCCTGTATTTCCTCAGCACCAAGTCAGGATGCCCAGGCAATCGTTTATGGTTCAACCTATATCGGAAACCTCTCTTCCACAAGCCACGTCGCACAATCAACTCCTGATTCGTGTCCTTCGAGTGGATTGAAGCCATATTCTTGTGCCGTTGTTCTGCCGAGAGCTTATCCATAATCAGAATCCTGTTCGGAAGTTCAAGACTTCTTTAGCTGTTGAAAATAACGGTTCACCAGGGATTAATGAGCCACCTTCTGAGAGCTGCTTGGCTTTAAGAGCATTGAGCAATCCTACTATATTTAATTTCCCCAAGGTTATCTCCTCGTCGAAGCGGAAGAAGAAATGAGGGCCTTTTACTTCGAATGGATACCACGTACCTTTCATACGC
>CACYKA010000019.1 GCA_902774795.1 uncultured Prevotellaceae bacterium
CGCAACGGAGCGATGAACTATGACAGCATCGGTGTCAGCAAACTGTCATCAAGCATTGCACTCGACAGGCTGACCGACGACTCCGTCAACGTGTCGGTAAAGCGCACCTCCTTTATGGATCGTTCGGGGGTGATGGTAAATGAATTCAAGGGAAACATCAGCGGCAACCTCAAGGAGTCACGATTCTACATAGCAAACCTGAAACTGAAGATGCCGTCATCGGAGATTGTTGTTGACAAACTTTCTTTCGGAAAGGACAAGAACAAGAAGACAAACGTTGACGGCTCCGTGAACATCAAGCAGCTTTCGATGGTTGATTTCCTGCCTGTGCTGAATGCCTACGACATCGACGTTCCCGACGTACTTCAGACCCTCAGGCTGGAGGGAGTGATAAACGTAGAGCGCACGCCGGAGACATTCTTCACCACCGTCAACATCAACTCCAAGAATACTGACGAGATAGCCTTCAGCGCCTCGGCAGAGTCAGACAGCAACATTCACAATGTGCTGATAAGCCGCCTGCACGTAAAGGAGAACATTCTGGCTGCCATCAACAATATCACGAAACTGCCTGATGAAATCCTGAGACTCGGAACCGTCGATGCCAAAGGGCGACTGGTAGTCACAGACGACCTTACCCACCCGTCGGAGCTGACCCTTAACGCTGATGCTCATGCGTCAAGAATCGGGGCCGCTGACATCAATGCCGTATATAAAAACCGCAAACTGAATATTTCTGTCAACACCTCCGGCCTGAATCTTGCCCCAATTACCGGCAACACACTTGGAAAGGTTGTCTGCAAGCTCAATGTGATGGCCGATGTATCCCAGAAGGACAGCATATACCAGCTGCAGGCCGTAAACGTAAAGGGCATTATTCCGGAATTTACATACAAGGGAAAATCATACCGTAACATCTCCCTGGACAGCAGATATGACAAGGGAAAAGTCAGGGGACTGTTTTCCGTTAAAGACCCCAAGGCAAGCACCAACATTGACATTGATGCCGTCATTGCCCATAGGGACATCATACTGCAGATGCCGACAAGAGAGCATACCTCCCCAATCATAAGAACCGGCAGCAGTTCCTTTACAGACATACTGTCCCAGATTCGTGAACTGAAGGCAGACATCACCGACACCCACGTACAGATGAAAGACGGCAAGCTGCTCGATGTTGACAACATACACATAGAAAAGACATCGTCCGAGCCGAAGACTTCCGTTATCTCCATAGCAACGGACTTTGCGCAGGTACAACTGTCAGGGCAGATAGACCTGCCAACACTTCCCTACTCTATAGCGAACATCGTCGCCCACCACCTGCCTTCAGCACCAGGACTGCCAAAAGTAACCAAGGCTCACAGCAACTACCACATCGATGCCCACATAAAGGATTTGCATACCATAAAGCAGTTTGTTGACATTCCCATAGAAATGACGCGCCCTTTGGACATTAACGGATATGTCAACGACGAGACAGAGGAGATAAACATCGCCTTTGATGCCCCTTTGCTGAAATACAAGGACATAGAGCTCACGGGCACGCACATGACAATATGGAATCCCGAGGGAGAAGGTGTCAATGCCTCAGCAGAGACAATGCTTAACACCACCAAGGGCAGAATAAGCCTCAGCACCTTGCTCAACGCCGCCAATGACGAGCTCCACATGGATGTGTCATGGGACAATCTGCGTAATAACGTCTTTCGCGGCAAGCTTTCCTTCATAACACAATTCTATCCCGCACTTGGGGGAGGCCACGCCGTGGAGACAACGATACCCATTTCGCACTTCGAAATCGGTGACACGCTATGGAGCGTAACCTCCAAGGGGCTGAAATATGAGAACGGATGGATAGGGGTTGACAATTTCTCCATCAGCAGCGATTTCCAGAGTATCAATATAAACGGCATAGCGTCCGAATACCCCACCGACTCACTGGTGGTGAATGTACATAACATCGATGTCAGGTATATGATTGACCTCGTAAACTTCCATCCCAGAGATTTCGAAGGCCACGCATCCGGACAGGTGACAGTTCACGGAGTTCTTCAGGACATGCTGGCAAAGGGACATATCGAGATTCCCGAATTCAAATTCAAGAAGGGCGATTTCGGCACCCTCTACGCAGATGCCAGTTTCTCCAGACTTTCAAAGACCATTGACATTGATGCCGTCTGTATCGACGAGGGCGACAGGATAACGAAGATAGACGGAAACATCGCCCCCCTGGACGTCGGTTCCATAAACCTTGACATCAAGGCACACAATACCAGCCTCGGATTCCTTAACGAATACTGCTCTTCCTTCATGAAAGACGTAGATTTACAGGGCAATGGCGAGGTGAAACTCCACGGACCGTTCAGCGCGCTGAACCTTACGGGTACTATGGTTGCCGACGGAGCATTCTCCGTAAAGCCCAACGGATGCCGGTACACTATGCCCGGCGACACCATAGTCCTGGGAATAAACAACCTTGAGTTCAACGGAATCCCGTTGCACGACAAGGACGGCAATACCGCTTACGTCTTCGGCGGCCTGCACCATAACCATCTCCGCAAGATAACCTACGACTTGCAAGTGCGCACCGACCGTTTACTGGCATATGACTTCCCTGAACTGTACTCTTCCTCCTCCCCTAATTCCTCCAGCCTCTATTGCGGCGTTGCCTATATTGACGGTGCTGTTGACATAAAGGGAGGTGACAGCGACGTAAGCCTGTCGGGCAATGTAAACGCCCAGAAAGGCAGCTACATTATATATAATAACAGCTCCCCCGATGCCATTGTTTCCAAGGACTTCATAAGCTGGCACAGCGCTAACAAATCACTTCAGCAGGCCGCTGACAGCATAGCGGAGGAAACCTCAAAACTGCCGGATATTACTGGTGACATGCGCTTCTCGTTCCTCGTAAATGTACCTGACGACGTAAAGCTGCACCTTATCATGGACGCCATCACAGGTGACTATATCGACTTCTATGGCGGAGGAGACCTCAGGATCAGTTATTATAACAAAGGTGCCTTTACCATTTTTGGCAATTACAACATCGACCACGGAAACTATAACATGACGATACAAAATCTTCTTAAGCGAAACTTTGAATTCCGCAAGGGAAGTGTCATAAACTTTGGCGGTGCGCCCAATCTTGCCAACCTCAACCTGCAAGCCATGTACCACCTTAACAGCGTGCCCCTTTCCGACCTTGGCATCGGTTCGTCGTTCAAGGCCAACAATGTCCCCGTCAACTGCCTGATGAACATTACAGGCACTCCCGACAAGCCCACAATAGAATTCTCCCTCGACCTTCCGTCTTTGTCCTCTGATGCAAAGCAGATGGTCAATTCACTTATCAGCAGCGACGAGACCCTCAACCAGCAGGTTCTCTATCTGCTCGGAATAGGACGATTCTATTCACAGAGTACAGCAGGCAATGCCGGCAATGCTTCCGGTACCTCCACAACAGGCACCAACCAGACAAGTCTCGCCATGCAGAGTTTCCTGAGCGGAACACTGTCCCAGCAGCTCAACCAGGTAATAAATGGCGTGGTGAAGAACAACAACTGGTCAGTTGGAGCCAACGTCACGCCAGGTACTGACGGATTCAGCAATGCCGAGTATGAAGGCCTGCTAAGCGGCAGGATGCTCAACAATCGCCTTATCTTCAACGGACAGTTCGGTTACAGAGACAACATCATGAAAAACACCCAGAACTTCATCGGCGACTTCAGCCTGCAATACGTCCTCACCCCCAAAGGAACCATTTCCCTGAAGGTTTATAATCAGAGCAACGACAGATACTTCACCCGTTCCTCCTTGAACACCCAAGGCATCGGCGTCGTCTTCCAAAAAGAATTCGGAAAATAATCATCCCTCCCCAAGTTATCATTCTAAACAAATAAAAAAGATGCAAGGCGAAAACCTTGCATCTTTTTATTTTATCCTCCGAAGTTATCGAAGCGGATCATATCATCTTCTACACCTAATGAGTGCAAGAGGTCAAGCACAGTCTTTGCCATCATTGGAGGTCCGCAGAGGTAGTACTCGCAATCTTCTGGAGCCTCGTGTGCCTTCAAATAGGTATCGCCCATCACTGGTGCTACGAAACCTGGAGTGTATTTGACGCCTGCTGCATCGGCCTTTGGATCTGGACGGTCGAGGGCCAGATGGAAATGGAAGTTGGGGAAGTCTTTCTCCAGCTGCAGGAAATCGTCGAGGAATGGAATCTCCTCAAGAGCACGCGCACCATAGAAATAGTGCATAGGACGCCTGCGGTCTTCGTCAGCAATGCCGTGACCTTTAAGCAAGTGCATAATCTGAGCACGCAGAGGAGCCATACCAGCACCACCACCTACCCATATCATCTCGCGGCCTGAGCCATAAACAGGACGGAATTCTCCGTAAGGACCTGACATGCGAACCTTGTCGCCAGGCTTCAATGAGAAGATGAATGTAGATGCTATGCCGCAAGGTACATCCATGAATCCTGTACCCTGATCTTTTGGCTTGAACGGAGGTGTGGCAATACGCACGTTAAGCGTAATGATGTCACCCTCGTCAGGATAGTTAGCCATAGAATAAGCACGTATGGTAGCAACCTCATTCTTCTGCTTGAGGCCGAAGAGTCCGAACTTCTCCCATGCTGGCAGATAGGTATCGCCGATGAGGGACTTATCGAAGTCACGATTATAGTCGATATCGTACTCTGGGATGACGATCTGCGCGTAAGAGCCTGGCTCGAAGTTCATGTGCTCGCCCGGAGGCAGCTGAACCTTGAATTCCTTGATGAAGGTAGCCACGTTCTTATTGCCGATGACTGTGCATTCCCATTCCTTAACGCCAAGAACGCTTTCAGGAACTTTTACTTCCATATCGCCCTTGACCTTTGCCTGACATCCGAGACGCCAGTGGTCCTTTATCTCCTTACGTGAGAAGTGAGGACGCTCAGAGTCGAGTATCTCACCACCACCAGAGAGTATCTGCAACTTACACTGTCCGCAGCTTGCCTTACCACCACAGGCAGAAGGCAGGAAGATGCCATTCTCGTTAAGTGTTGCCATCACGCTGTTGCCCTGATCGACGGTAAGTTTAGTTTCACCATTGACAGTCAGCGTTACCTGACCACTTGGAGACAGGTATTTCTTTGCCACAAGGAGGACAACAACCAGAATCAGTATTACAATCAAGAATACTGCTATGCTGAGTAATATAAAACTTGTATTCATCTTGCCCTCCTATTAAAGTTTAAGTCCTGAGAAACACATCATCGCCATAGCCATGAGGCCTACAACGATAAACGAAATACCAAGTCCCTGCAGAGGCTTTGGCACGTCTGAATACTGCATCTTCTCCCTTATAGCTCCCAAAGAAACAATGGCGAGTGTCCAGCCGAAACCAGAACCGATAGCATATACCATAGCGTCCCATACGCTACCGAGATACTGAGTATTGGCAGGGTCGAGATTGATACGCTGCTGCATGAAGAGCGACGCACCCATGATGGCACAGTTAACGGCTATCAGCGGCAGGAAGATACCCAATGCTCCATAGAGAGACGGAGAGAAACGCTCTACTATCATCTCCACCAACTGTACGATACCAGCTATCACGGCAATGAAGAGGATGAAAGCGAGATAAGAAAGATCTACGCCCTCGATGAGACAATCAGGTCCCAGCACCTCAGTCTGCAACATATAGTTGACAGGAACAGTTATGAAGAGCACGAAGGTAACAGCGATGCCCAGTCCGAGTGATGTCTTTACATTCTTACTTACGGCAAGGTAAGAACACATGCCGAGGAAGAAGGCAAATATCATGTTGTCGACGAAAATCGACCTGAAGAATAAATTAATCATCTGTTCCATTATGCTTCCTCCTTATAAAAGAATGCCCTGTGCACCCATATTACACATCCGATGATGATAAGAGCCATAGCAGGCATCGTCATCATACCATTGTTGATATATCCGAAGTCGTAAGCTCCCTCTGGGATAATCTGATAACCCAGCAGTGAGCCGCGTCCGAAGAATTCACGTGCAGCACCTACGATGACCAGTATCATGCCATATCCCAGTCCGTTGGCAAAACCGTCAACGAGAGAAGGCCAAGGCTTGTTCTGCATAGCAAAAGCCTCAAGGCGGCCCATCAGGATACAGTTGGTGATAATCAGACCTACATAGACAGAGAGCTGTACGCTAACGTCATATACAAACGCCTTGAGCACCTGTGAAACGATAGTTACAAGGGCAGCAACCACTACCAGCTGAACAACGATACGTATGCGGTTAGGCACAGTATTACGAAGAACAGAGATAATGAGGTTACTGAAGGATGTGATTACCGTCACAGCGATACCCATGACAAGAGCGGGCTTCAACTGTGATGTCACAGCCAAAGCGCTACAGATGCCAAGCACCTGTACAAGCACCGGATTGAGCACATTCAACGGTGCCATGAATACTTCCTTTATCTTATTCATGACTCAAAAGCGTTTTATATTTCTTAAATCCGTCTTGCAACATGTCTGATACGCCATTAGAGGTCAGTGTGGCACCAGTAATGCCGTCAACCTCACTCTCTGGGTTCTTTAAGTCGCTTGACTTTACTACCTTTAAAGCAGGAGTACCGTCGGCACAATAAATCTTCTTGCCGATGAACTTGTCCTGCCATACCTTAGAATCCTTAATGTCTGCACCCAGACCAGCGGTCTCAGAATCGTGGTTGAAGAATGCACCATATACTGTGTTGCCATCTTCATTCACTGCGATATAGCCCCAAATAGGACCCCAGAGGCCCATGCCATATACAGGAACTACATACTTCTTCTGACCGTCAACCTGGCACTCATAAATCTTATAGCTGCCATTCTTGTAGTCAGCGCTGTTAAGAGCGAAAGCCTCATCCTTCAGCACTACCTCCTTATACTTTGCCTCGCTCTCAGAGTCGCTGAGGTTCCGTATATTCAGGGCAGCAAGAATCTGCTTCTTCTTATCCAGAGCCACATTGACATCCTGAAGCGGCTTCAAAGTGCTGCTGACGAATGCCAGCAAGAAGGCTACTATTACAACCATTGCACAGCTGTATGCAATGATATATGCATTATTGTTAGTATTCAGTTTCATGCCTTTGCCCTCCTCAGTCGTTTGTTAATATTCTTCTGCACAACGAAGTAGTCAATCGTTGGTGCCATCATGTTTCCAAAGAGAATAGCAAGCATCATGCCCTCTGGGAATCCAGGGTTCATGACACGTATGATAATTGCTAGAGCACCGATTATGATGCCATATATCCATTTACCGCACTCTGTACGAGCAGAGGTAACAGGGTCGGTAGCCATAAATACAGCACCAAAGCAGAAGCCACCCAGTACGAGGTGCTCATACCATTCAACTGGTGTGCTGCCAAGACTCTGGAAGATGAATGCCATAACACCACCGCTGAGGAATACGCTCAGCATAATCTTCCATGATGCTATGCCTGCCCAGAGAAGTATCAGGGCGCCGATGGCAATAGCTATCACGCTTGTCTCGCCGATAGAACCTGGTATCAGACCGACAACGCTGTCCATCAAGCTTGCAGACGGTGCAACATTCTGAGCCATCTGGCCAAGAGGTGTTGCACAAGAGAAGCCGTCAGGCAGGTCGTTACCAAGGCCGCAGAACTTCTCAGTAGCCACCCAGATGGTGTCGCCACTCATCTTTGTAGGATAAGAGAAGAACAGGAAAGCACGTGCAAGCAGGGCAACATTGAAGATGTTCATACCCGTGCCGCCGAATATCTCCTTACCGAATATTACGGCAAAGGCTACAGCCAGCACAAGAACCCACAGCGGGCATCCTACAGGCAGTATCATCGGAATGATAATACCACTTACGAGGTAACCCTCCTGAATCTCTTCATGCTTCCACTGTGCCCAAGCGAACTCGATGCCAAGACCGACAACGTAGCTGACGATTATCTTCGGAAGCACCAGAAGTGCGCCGTAGATGAATACCTCCCAGAACGATGCAGTTGCCAATGTGCCTGCTGCCAGATAGTTCTGATAGCCTACATTGTACATACCGAAGAGCAGTGCCGGGATAAGTGCTATCACCACCATACTCATGATACGCTTGGAGTCGATAGCATCATGAATGTTCACACCAGTCTTTGACGTGGTGTTAGGAACGTAAAGAAAAGTCTCGAAGCCGTCGAAGACACTCTGGAAAGCAGAGAACTTGCCGCCCGGCTCAAACTGAGGCTTAATCTTGTCAATATATTTTCTTAGTGTCATCATTCGTTCTCCTTTCTCAACATATCAAGTCCTTCACGTACTATCTTCTGCAATTCCAGTTTACTGCTATCCACGAACTCTGCAAGGGCAAAGTCTTCAGGACTGACCTCATAGATGCCAAGAGCCTCCATCTTGTCAATATCCTGTGCTATGATAGCCTTGATAAGATACTCACCATAGATGTCCATTGGCAGCACCTTGTCGTACTCACCGCTCATAATCATGTGACGCTCACCACCCTTGATGCGTGCATCCAGGGTATAGCCGTCGCTCTTAGGCATCAGCCAAGAGAAATAAGAACGGTTTACAGAGAACTGCTTGAAACGAGGCATTATCCAGCCGAATATCTCGTCGGCATCGTCACCCTCAGGTATTGCCGTAATCTCAGAGCAATGAGCACCCACAGTACACTTGGTACATCCTGTCTGTGCCTTACCTGTAAGAGGGTTGCCGATAATCACACGAACATTCTCGCCATCCAGCATATCCTTTACGTCAATCTGTGCACCAACGAGAACGTCATAGTAAGCAGGAGCCTTAACCTCTGAGCCTGCAATGGCGATTGTGCGAGTAAGGTTCACCTTACCTGTGTTGAACATACGTCCGAAGAAGAGGACTGCTGTAGGATCTACTGTCCAGACAACCTCGCCCTTGTTAACAGGGGCGGTATTGTTCACCTGAACTCCCACATTACCAGCAGGACACTTGCCAGCGAATACCGTAACCTCAGCATCCTGAACGTTTGTCAGACTAGAGTCCTTGCCTACTCCCAGATAAACCTTTGCTATCTTGCTGAGAGCCGTCAGACCAGCCTGGAAGTCAGCCTCCTGACCCTTGACCTCAAATTCGAAGTCACCAGCCAGCGGCATATCCCTCAATGCAGAGACGAATATCGCCTTTGGCTCACTCTGGTCATTGGTAGAGATAGCATATGGCAGTTGGTTAATGTACCCGAAGAGGCCTGCTTCAAGCAAAGCCTTCTTCACTTGCTCACCCGTAAGGGTCTTGGCATCCTTCTTGCCGAAGTCTGTAAATTCCTGCTTGGCATCAGCAGTAACCTGTACGCTGAGCACTTTTCTGCGGTCACCACGTTCCACGAGGGTCACGGTACCACTGACAGGACTTGCAAACTTCACCTCAGGATAAGCCTTGTTGATGAACAGAGCATCACCGGCCTTAACCTTGTCGCCCTCCTTAACGACAACCTTGGGCTTCACCCCTTGGAAGTCGTCAGGCTGCAAGGCATAGACACTACCCGTCTGGATGGTCTGCTTCTCTTTTGCAGCAGCACCCTTCAGGTTGATGTCAAGACCGCGATGCAGTTTAACAATCTTTGTCATAACTACGATTTATAATTTAACTACTAACTATTTTCGAGAGCTATCTTCTTGATAGTGTCAACCACTATCTGTATCTGTTCCGGACGTCCCAAAGTGATGCGGAGACAGTCTTCCAGTCCCTTGTCGCCCATGAACTTAATCTTATAGTCCTTTTCAGCCATAGCCTTCTGCAAAGCCTCCTTGATGGCTACCGGATAGCGGACAAGAATGAAGTTTGCCACACTCTTGAACACCTTGAAGCCAGGCATATCGCCCAGTTCCTTCTTGAAGAGCTGTCTGTCCCACTCCATGTCGTCAGCAACCTTGCGATAGTGCTCATCGCTGTCTATGGCAGCCATAGCGACAGCCTCAGAGAAGCGGTTGTAGCCAAGGTACTTGTTTGCATAGCTAAGGAAGCCTTCATGTCCCTTGCCCATAAAGCCAAAGCCCATGCGTAAGCCAGGAAGTCCGTAGAACTTACTCAGGGTACGAGAGATGATGAGGTTCTTGTATTTCTCCACAAGCGGAGCGATATAGGCTGTATCCTTTGTAATGAACGAAGCATACGCCTCATCAACAAGTACCATAGTATCATCAGGAATATTCTCCATTATCTTGCCTATCTCCTCAGGAGTAAGGCAGTTGCCAGTAGGATTGTTAGGAGAAGCCAGCAGAAGCATACGGGGATGAATCTTGTTTGTAAGCTTGATAACCTCATCCACATCATAGGCGAAGGTATCCTCACGCTCATAGAGGGGATACATCTCAAACGTACCGCCACACTCTCCTGCAATGCGGTTATAGTACCACCAAGAGAACTCAGGTATCATGATGGTGTTGTTACCACCAGTTGAGAGATAGTAGTGTACGGCATTCTTCAGGATGTCCTCACCACCATAGCCAAGCAGCACCTGCTCTTCAGGCACTCCGTAAACCTCGCTAAGCTTAACTGAGAAAATACTCTTCTTACCCTCGTCGTAAATGCGGGTATAAAAACACAACTGCATAGGGTCGAAGCCCTTGATAGCATCTAAGACCTTCTGGGAAGGTGAAAAATTAAATTCGTTTCTGTCGAGAAAATTCATGCTAAAATAAAACTTTTTTAGAACACAAGATTTTCAGGTAAAACCTGAGTCCTCTACGCGTATCTACAATTTTCGCGTGCAAAATTACAAAAAAATCTTAAAATTACGTCTTAAAACATAAAGTTTTTCTCCTTTTTATGTTTTTTTAGTAACAATTCCATACCAAAGTGCAAATTCTTCACTCTTCACTCTTCACTCTTCACTTTTTTTTTGTACCTTTGCAGCCAATTATGGAAAAGAAGCAAGGCTATCAAGCCACATTAAAATCAATTGAGACAGAGGACTGGCTGGATTTTCATGTTATCCGTCCTTTGTGTTACCAAATAGCAAGGCTGTTTGCTAAATTTGACATTCACCCCAATTCCGTTACCATCTGGTCGATGATTATAGGTGCAGCCAGCACTTATTTTTTTGCTCATGCATGCTACTACTATGATGGCATCAACGGACTGATTTACAACCTTATAGGTATCTTCCTGCTCATGTGGGCAGACATCTTCGACTGTGTTGATGGACAGCTGGCACGACTGACTGGTAAGAAGAGTCCTATTGGCCGCATTCTGGACGGTATGGCAGGCTTTACGTGGTTCATACCTATTTATCTTGGCATCGTTTACAGATTCTATTGCCACCACGATCTGGAATTCTCCTGGCTGGGTATTGACGATACTGAGCAGAACGTCATGATTGCCACCTTCATTGTACTTGTATTGTCCTGCATATCAGGCTTTATGGGTATGGGAGGTCAGCAGCGTGTAGCAGACTACTATATTCAGGCCCACCTCTTCTTCCTGAAGGGTGAAGACGGCAGCGAACTGGACAATTCAGCAACAGAGGCGGCAAAGCTGAGGGAACTTCACAAAAAGAAGGCTTCATGGGCAGAGATTTCCTTCCAGAAGTCTTACGTTGACTATACCATCAAGCAGGAGCACTCAACGCCTGAGTTCCAAAACCTCATTGCTGTGGCAAAGGAAAAATACGGAAGCCTCAGTAATATTCCTGACGATTTGCACGAAGAGCTGCACAAGGAATCGCTGGCACTCATGCCTTGGAACGGTCTGCTGACATTCAACTTCCGCACGGCATTCTTCTTCCTCTTCTGTCTGCTCGATGTTCCTGTTCTCAATTTCGTATGGGAGATTGTAGGTATGGGACTTCTGACATCATATATTATCCATCGACACGAGACTTTTTGTAAACGTATAGCAGCAAAACTCTAGAGCATGACTTGGACTAAGCAGCGTCTCAACGACCTTTTCTTCATCATAGGTGTCGTCGCAGTAATAGTGATGATGCTGACCTTCGACGTAAGTTTCATTGAGTTGTGGGACCACCTTTGTCATGCCGGCTATTGGCTTATCCCCATTCTCGGAGTATGGATTATCATCTATGCCATCAACGGGCTTGCATGGAGAGAAGTGATGCGTGGAGTCATGCGAAGTGCAGAGGACATTGAGCCATCAGAGAAACTTCCAGGCTTCTGGCGCATTTTCAGGCTCACCGTAACAGGCTATGCTCTGAATTATGCCACACCAGTGGGAGGTCTTGGTGGAGAGCCTTACCGCATCATGGAACTGTCACGTAACATTTCCAAGCAGCATGCCTCGTCATCCGTGATACTGTATGCCATGATGCATATCTTTGCACATTTCTGGCTATGGTTCACCTCCGTATTCCTCTATCTTATTCTTGCAGCCTTTGGCGACACCCCTATGACGCCAGCCATAGGCATCACGATGGGAATAATAATCGTCTTCTGTCTCATAGCCTTCTATCTCTTCTCCAAAGGCTACCGTAACGGACTGGTAGTGAAAGTGATAGGATGGATAGGCCACATACCAGGCTTGAAAGGCTGGAGCCATAGATTCCACGACAGGCACGAGGAAGCCCTGCATAATATTGATGTGCAGATAGCAGCCCTGTTCAGTCAGGACAAGAAGGCATTCTATAACAGTCTGTTCTTGGAATATCTCTCACGCATAGTTCAGGCAACGGAAATTCTCTTTATGCTCCTATTGTTCGGCATCGACTGTGGCGGAGGATTCTCAGGCATTTTCCTGACCTTCCTTCATTCCATTCTCATCCTTGCCTTCACCACTCTTTTTGCCAACCTCATAGGATTCCTTCCCATGCAGCTGGGAGTGCAGGAAGGCGGCTTTGTCCTCTCCATCGCAGCATTAGGACTGTCAGCAGCCCTTGGCATCTTCGTCAGCATCATCTGCCGCGTAAGAGAGATAATCTGGATAGCCATCGGCCTCGCCTTCATGAGAATGAAAGACGAGGAAGAAAAATAACGCCCCTTGAGCCTTTACTTTCCTCCCTCAGCGTTATTGAGATATAACTCTGACTCCATATCAATATCAGGCGTCTTATAGCTATAATTTACAGCCTTTGCCAAGCTGCACAGGTCAGGGCCGAATGCGGCTTCGTTGAGTACCAGTTGGCAATTGCTGCGGAACCAGTTGCCCATCTCGTCCTCGCGGCTGATGATGATACCGACTGCCACAACATCGCCGCCACGTCCAAGCACGAAATTGAAGCGGTCGCCTGTGAACTCGAAGGTTGAGAAGTTTAGTTCATTCCTCTTGTTTGAACATGGAAAACCACCATCACTATCCACTATCTCCGTCGTCATGGGAGCACCTGAACCGTCAGCGTTGCGAGGGTCGAGTACTAGACGGGCAATACACACTTCATACTTGCCATCGCGCTTCTGCACGGTCACGAACGTAACGAGGTCACCACGCTGCAGGTTCCACGCAGCAACAAAGTCTGCGTAAGTACGGCCTGGCACACTGACATACGCCACATGGCCCTCTTCTGCACTTATGCCAACTGTAACCTCCGGCAGATGACCCTCGGAGATGATGGCAGCAAAGGGCGTCCACTTTTCACTCTGAAGCGGGGCAAACTGGTTGAACCCGTCCAAACCCTGACCAGTATGCTGCAAGGTCGTCGCATGCTCACGAAGGTACATCATATTAACCTTTTTGAATCTGTTCATACAAGCGAACCCGTTGTCGTAGTCTTCAAAAGAGTGGTTACAGATTTCCTTCAACTTGCTGTAGCCATTGATTACAGCCTTAAGAAGAACGCGCTGCAAAGACTGCTCCTCAGTCTTGGGATTCTTCGGTGTAGTAATAATCCTAGAGATGGTCTTACCTCCACGCTGGTAATATGTTTTGTTACCAACCCGACCGATAGCACCATACATGTCTTTCGTCATTTCTGCCATAAGTCTTCTACAATTTATTTCATGTTATACTTATATCTATCTCATTTAGATCTCTAATCATTTAAATTGGAAATATATTGGAGATGAATTGGATTTGTATTGGGGATGAATTGGAGATATATTGGAGTTGTATTGGAGATGTATTGGAGATATGCTTGGTGCAAAGATAAGGTTTTTATTTGATATAATCAAGAAAAGTGATGAAATTTATATGAAAATGTTGTTATTTTGCATGGAATAGACTTACATCATATAAAAAAAACACCTTTTTCTTTTGGAAGTTTCAAAAAAACTTTGTACTTTTGCACACAGCATCATAAGATGCGGACATTTTTGCTCAATAGTCTCACAATCACCACCAAGAGAAAAAGAGCAAACTCCTATTATTGGACTGCAACCAAACGGGCGCAGCTTTCCCATATTTAGGAGTGGTTTGTGGTGAACCGTGAGACGTATGGCGAAGGTCTGCGCCTTTTTGTTGTATAAAAAAGTACAGTATCTACTAAAACAATAAAAATATGAAAAAAACAACTCTATTATTCATCTGCTTATTAAGTGTACTAAACATCAGTGCAGAAGTATATACTGGTTCCTGTGGAGAGAATGTAAAGTATTCTCTCGACACAGAAACAGGTGTTTTGAAAATCATAGGCACAGGTGCAATGAATAATTATTATTACTATGGTGGAACCCCTTGGTTTTATCAAAGATCATATATTAAAACAGTTGAAATATCAGGTGGAGTGACGTCAATAGGAGACATTGCTTTTCCATACTGTATCAATCTTACCTCTGTTATTATTCCCAACAGCGTGACATCAATAGGGAATTCTGCTTTTTATGAATGTACAAATTTAGATTCAATTATTATTCCCGGTGGAGTCACGACTATTGGTTCTAGAGCATTTTATAGGTGTTCCAGTTTACCTGATATCAACATTCCCAGTAGTGTTAGTGATATATATACAACAGCATTTGAGGGGTGTTCTAGTTTAAAAAAGATAACAGTTGATGCCAATAATGTTGTTTATGATTCTCGTGATAATTGTAATGCTATTATAAGAACAATGGATAATATTCTGTGGATAGGATGTAAAAATACCATCATCCCTAACACTATCTCGTACATTGGTTCTTATGCATTCTCCGGATGTTCAGGTTTAACTTATATTGAAATCCCTGAAAGTGTGTTGAAAATTTATAATAATGCGTTTAATGATTGTACACATTTAAACTCAATAATTATTAAAAATGACCGAATATCTATAAGTAATGATGCTTTTGACAATACTGCATTGCTTAATACACACCAAGATGATGTAATATATTTTGGTAATATTTTATATAAATATAATGGTTATATGCCAGAAAATACTTCAATAAAAGTAAATGATGGTACAACTAATATAAATTCTGATGCATTTAATGGATTTATTGGATTAACCTCAATTGAAATTCCTAATAGCGTTACACATATAGGAAGTGGTGCTTTTGCAGGTTGTCGTGGATTGAAATCAATCACGCTACCTGATGCTTTAAAAGAAATTGAAAGTTCAACATTTTATGGTTGTAGTGATCTAAACACAATAGTAATACCTAACAATGTACAAAATATACAAACTAGCGCATTTTCTGGATGTACAAGCTTGACTTCAATAGGTCTTTCTTATAACATAAAATCAATTGGTGGCGAAGCATTCACTGATTGCAGAAGTCTTACCTCCATATATTTTCCTTCGAGTGTTCAAGAGATAGGTGCATTTGCTTTTAGTAATTGTTACAAATTAAAGACAGTCATATTTGAAGAAGGTAATGATGAATTAATATTTAAAAATGTAAATTATTCAGTAAATACATTCAATAATTGTCAATTGGAAAAGGTTTATATGGGGAGAACTATGTATTTTTGGCCTTTAAATATATCACCATTTATGACCTGTAATGTTGATTCTGTGATTATTGGAGCAAATATTCAGTCCTCTAATACATATAGAAAGTGTTATGATTTTTTTACAGATTGTAAATACATAGAAATTAAGAAAGAAGTAACATCTGTTCCAAGCGAATTTTCAAGATATCCAAATTTGACTGAAATTATTGTTGAAGAAGGTAATTCTGTGTATGATTCACGAAATAATTGTAATGCAATAATAAGGACTGATGATAATACACTTTGTGTGGGTTGTAAAAATACCATTATTCCTAACACTATCAAAAATATTGGTTCTTATGCATTCTCTGAATGTTTAGGTCTTACTTCTGTCAACATTCCAGAAAGTGTCAGGAAAATAGATAGTTATGCATTTATGGGATGTCAAAATCTAAATGATGTTTTTTGTTACGGTATGCCGTCCACTATCGCAACAAATATTTTCGATGGAACAGATATTGGTAAATCAACATTACATGTTCCATCATCTTTATTAGAGGCTTTTAATTTAGTCTCTCCATGGAATATCTTTGGTAGTATCGTAGCATTGCCGGAGCCTGCTCTTCGTGGCGATGTGAATGGTGACGAAGTTGTTAATGGTACTGACATCCAAGCCATCATCAACTTCATTGTTGCAGGTGAGTATGATGAAAAAGCTGATGTAAATGAAGATGGTGTTGTCAATGGAACGGACATTCAGGAGGTTATCAATATCATCGTCAATACGGAATAAAAGCCTTTGGCTGTTTACGATTTACAGTTTACGGTTTACAGATAAATTATAAAGCCCTTTGAGTACAAACGCTCAAGGGGCTTTATCATATTTCGCAGAGTATTATTATACCCTTAACGATTAAGCAATTCCTCAATAGCAGCCTTCAACGGGACATCACGCCTCCCGCTGTTATAATTTTAATGCTACCCTACTTCTTGAACGAATAGTATTTCTTTTCCGTATAGAGGGAGTCGGGGCCTTGTTTTTCGGAAATCTGGAAGTTGATGTACTTCTTGTTCTTGGATTCCCAGCGGCTTACGATATTGGATTTATTAAAGGAAAGGGTATCGGCTGCATCTACTATCTCAACCTTTACGGTTGACATGATAGAGATAGGCTCTGAGGGCACTTGGGTATAGTACAGCATGCGCCGTATCATGGTGTCACTTGGGGCGTCTGCTAAGGCAAGTCCTGTAGTAAACGGCAACGAGACATCATCATCTGTTATAATGCTAGTGACATAGTAGTCGTGAGCCGTAATGTCACACATTTCGGCCTTCATATAAGACAGCTCGCCGTCTCCTGTATCGTACATCTCATTTTTGCATGCCGACAGCAGCAAGCTTGTTACGGCAAGGATTGGCATACATAGTAAGAATCTTCTCACGCAGGAAATCATAATCAGGATTAGGAACTTTTACTTTCGCTATCTGTTTGTTGATATATATCTCAAAGACGGCCTTGTCGTCAGCAGTATATTTGTCGCTGTTGTCAGTACCATCCAGTTCGTCCATAGCAATCCAGTTGCAAGGATAGAGCTTGTAGCGGGAATGTATCTCGCTGTCCATGTGTTCTGCTATCTTACGGAACAGGTCTTTACGGTTAAGGTCTTCGCCAGCCACCTTGTCAAGCCATTCATCCATGCATGGTGACATCTCGTAGTGTACCCTACCCTTGAAGCCCATGATGCCTGTCTTCATATTGTCGAGGTCATCCTGCTTGCTCTTCTTCCATCCCGGCACATCACGCTTAAACTGGAATTCCTCTGCCTTGAGGTAGTCACAGGGGTCATATTCGTAGCTTATGGTCAAAGGCACGATATGCAGGTCTTTCAGGGCATCAGTCAGCGAACTGCCTTCCTTTGCTCCCATAGCAAACATCTTCAGCACGCTGTCCTGTGTTCTGTCATCAGAATCCTTGGCACGCCCCTCTCGCTGTGCTATCCATATATTCTCGCCCTTCTCATTAACGGCATAGTGGATGTACTCACTCATAAGACGTGATGAGCGCATCATTTCATGTGCAGTAAGCCCACGACGGACTGTGAAGCACTTGTTCATGCGCACCAGCTTCTTTATCCAAGGATAGATGAGAAGGTTGTCGCCTATTCCTATCTCACAGGTGCGCGAGAAGCCATTCTCGAACAGCATGAAGTCAAGGAAAGCAGAGTCGAGCACTATATCACGATGGTTGGAGACAAAGAGATGGCTCTTCTGCTTCATCATATTCTTTGGGAAAGCAAAGGATGTTCCCTTCGTACAACGCCAGATACAAAGTCTGACGATAGGTTTCATAAACCGTATCTGGAAGTCCTGGGCTGTCTTTACACCCCTGAACATCATACGCAGGATGCCATTACGCAAAGCCTTTGGCAACCAAGGGGCAAATCCCTTCATAATCAGGTTAAACTGTCTGTCTTCAAGAAGTTCATTAAAGACGGCAGGCATTTCGTCCTCATTATAAGGGCGTATTTCATCAAAATCTGGATTATATGCCATATTTAGAATGATTTTGCTGCAAAATTACAATGTTTTTTTGAAAAAAAAAAGAATATTGATAAATTTTTTGTACTTTTGCACGACAATTATCAAATCCGCTTATATTTAGAAACATAGAATGATGAAATGGAAAGGTAAGAAGAAGCATTCAAATTTACACTCACATATGCACTCAAAGGCAACGGCAACGGCAACGCCAAGTACGAGAAACTCCTTCAGCGGTTCTCTGGGCTTTGTCCTTGCAGCAGCAGGAAGTGCCGTAGGACTTGGAAACATCTGGCGTTTCCCCTACCTTGCTGCCCGCAATGGAGGTGGAGTATTCCTCTTGGTGTATGTTCTTCTTGCTGTCACCTTCGGCTTTACCCTTCTAATTACAGAAGTAGCCATTGGCAGACGTTCACAGCAAGGTCCGCTGACAGCCTACAAATTCTTTAACAAGAAGTGGGCATTCATAGGTTTCTTTTCGTTCATCATACCATCGATAATATATCCATACTATTGTGTTATCGGAGGATGGGTGTTGAAATACTTCACGCAATATATGCTGCTTGAAGGAGAGGCGGCAGTCAGCGACTCTTTCTTTGGTGGTTTCATAAGCCAGCTATGGATGCCGATAGGCTATACGTTCTTCTTTGCGGCGATGTGTTTCTTTGTGGTATATAGCGGTGTGGAGAAAGGTATTGAGAAATTCTCAAAGATAGTAATGCCGCTATTGCTTTTCCTCGTCGTGGCAATATGTATATACTCTCTCTTCATAGAACATACTGATGCACATGGAGTTACGAGAACAGGCCTTGAAGGGGCAGGCGTATATCTGATACCAGACTTCACAGGCATTACTGTCACAAAATTCCTGAAAATCACAATGGATGCTTGTTCCCAGCTGTTCTATTCGCTGAGCATAGCGATGGGCATTATGGTAACATACGGGTCGTATATGAAGAAGGATGTGAACCTTGGGCAAGCTGTTGACAGAATAGAAATATGCGACACCACAATAGCCCTTCTTGCAGGCCTCATGGTGATACCTGCCGTCTATGTCTTCATGGGCACAGAGGGTATGGGAGCCGGCCCAGGACTGATTTTCGTGGCTTTGCCTAAGATATTCTATTCTTTGGGAGAATTCGGGCCATTTATTGGTCTGGCGTTCTTCCTGTTGGTTCTCTTTGCTGCTACCACAAGTGCCGTAAGCATTCTCGAAGCCTGTGTTGCAAGTGTTATGGACGCATTCCATTGGAGCAGGACAAAATCTCTTTGCGTCATTCAGGGAGGGGCACTTATTTCCAGCATCCTCGTCTGCTTGGGCTATAACGTTCTGTATTTTGAATATGAATTGCCTAACGGCGTCCAAGCACAGATTCTTGACATCTTCGACTATGTCTCCAACAATCTGCTTATGCCCATATTGGCCATCTGTACCTGCATAGCTTTCGGATGGGTGATAAAGCCAAGACTGCTGATAGGCGAGATACGCCTCAACGGCTATCCCTTCAAAAGAAAAACGATGTACATCATCATGCTGAGGTACATCGTTCCAATATTACTGACCATCCTGCTCATGGGAGCATTCGGGCTATATTAGTTAAAAGTCAAGAGTGAAGAGTGAAGAATTAAGAGTTACTCTTATACTCTATAGAGAAGACCGTTCTTCAGGTCTGCTTCTGCTATCTCCTTTATCTTCACATGCATCTTCTTGCCTGTGGCGTTAAAGGGGATTTGTTCTGTCATACGATAGTAGCGAGGACGCTTGAAGTTTGCTATGTCAGGACTCTGCTTGCAGAACTCATCCAATTCATCAGGTGTCAGAGAATTGTCACCTCTTATAATATATGCCGTTACCATCTGACCGCGAATCTTGTCAGGCACAGATGTTACGATGCAGTCCTTAACCTTTGGATGGGTATTGAGCACAGCCTCAACCTCCGTAGGATAGATATTCTCACCAGAAGAGATAATCATATCATCCTTGCGGCCCACGATGGTGACAAACTGATTCTCGTCCCAAGTGCCGAGGTCGTTGGTGTATATGAATCCCTTGTAGTATTTCTTTTCTGTCTCTTCAGGGTTGTTATGATAGGTATAAGGTGACTTTGCTGGAGAGCAGATAATTACCTCACCTACCTCTGTGCCGTCTGTTGCCACAACATCATCTGGCTCAGCCTTATGATCATCATATACCTTAACCACACGTACATCGTCATCAACACATGATGCACCTGCCGTACCGGCATTCTCTGGAAGGTCAAACGGACGCAGGAAGGTATTCCAGAATGTCTCCGTAGTTCCATAGCCATTATAGATATTCGGAGTGAGCACCTTCTGATAACGTATGCAGGCAGAACGCTCCAACGGACTACCCATTGTCACGATACCCTTCAGGGCACTTATCTCATACCCCTGACGTTCCTGTACGTCAGCAAGCTCTTCAAGCACAGTAGGCACACCCACGATGAAGGTAATCTTGTACTTCTGAACCAGTTTCAAAGCAGTACGAGCCTCGAACTTACCCAGTATCACCAGCGTAGCACCTGCATAGAAAGTAGGACAAGGGCCTGCACAATGAAGACCTCCGCGATGGAACCACGGAGTAGTATTCATCGTGATATCCTTATAGCTCATTGGGAAATGTATCATCACGTCGTGAGCTGACAGGACCTCGTTAATGCTGGTCATAGCCACACCCTTCGGGCGACCTGTGGTACCTGATGTATAGAGACGGGTTGTCTCATCATAAATATTGTATTCACATGTAAATGGTGGCTCTTCCGTGCTGGCATTTGCTACATAGTCCTTATAGCATATTGCGCCCTCAACTGCCTTGTCGCTTGCCACAATAATGTGCTTTGGCTTATGCTTAGCCTTACCTACCGCCTTTATTGCACTTTCCAGCTTAGAGCCACAAACAATAAGTACGAATGGCTTGGAGTCATCTATATTGTAAGCCAGCTCACCTGAGCTGATACGATAGTTCACTGGGCAGCAGACACCATGCATCTTGTGTGCAGCAACGTATGCAAAGGCAAACTCAGGACGGTTCACCATCTGCACCATTATAACATCACCCTTCTTGAAACCGTCTTCGTGCAAAGCATTACACAAACGGTTAGTATCCTGGTTTAGTTCCTTGTAGGTCCACGTCTTACCAGTCTCTGAAGCAATCATGGCAGTACGGTTAGTGTATCGGTGTACATTGCGCATAAAGCCTTCTATCCAGGTATAACGGCTTTCGAAAATTTGTTTAAAGTCTGTCATTTTTATTTTATATGATTATAGTTGTTTTGAATCTTCTTTTCTTATAGCTGCCCGTTGCACCTTTCCACTGATTGTTTTCGGCAATTCGTCAACGAAATCTATTATGCGAGGATATTTATATGGTGCAGTCTCACGCTTCACATGAGCTTGAAGTTCTTTTA
Organism: uncultured Prevotellaceae bacterium; assembly: GCA_902774795.1. Lineage (GTDB taxonomy): Bacteria > Bacteroidota > Bacteroidia > Bacteroidales > Bacteroidaceae > Prevotella. The sequence continues at coordinate 21,751 of CACYKA010000019.1, forward strand.
CAAGACTGTCAGAAGCCTTATCCCTATATTCCTTGTTGAGCACTATTGTTGCCTTTACTATCTGTCCTCTCAAATCGTCAGGGACAGCAGTAACAGCACACTCGAGAACTGCCGGATGCGTCATCAAAGCAGACTCAACCTCAAAAGGACCTACACGATAACCTGAAGTCTTTATCACATCGTCGATACGGGAAACGAACCAAAAATATCCATCATGGTCGAAATACACGACATCGCCAGTATGGTACTTTCCGTCAACAATGCGATGTTCTGTCATCTCTTCATTGCGATAATACTTCTTAAAGAGCCCAAGGGTTTTCTTATCTCCTATCTTTATTACCAGTTCTCCATGCTCCATAGGACCCACAGAATTGCCTTTTTCATCGACAACATCTATATCATATTGAGGATTTCTGAGACCCATTGCTCCTGGCTTTGGAGTAACCCATGGATATGTGCCGACAACCATTGTTGTTTCAGTTTGTCCGTAGGCTTCACGAATTATGATGCCTGTCCTGTCATGCCACTTCTCGAAAACACTCGGATTCAGCGGCTCACCGGCTGTAGTACACCATTTTAGCGAAGACAAGTCATATTCCTCTATATTCTCACGCACAAGGAACCTGTATATTGTCGGTGGGGCACAGAATGAAGTAATCTTAAAATCCTGCATTACCCTCAAAAGTTCTGCCGGTTTGAAATGTCCTTCATAATCGTACACAAAAACTGTTGCACCAGCTATCATCTGCCCATAGAATTTTCCCCAGGCTGCCTTACCCCATCCTGTATCGGCAAGCGTAAGGTGCAGGGACTCGTCATTTAGATTGTGCCAGTATTTTGCAGTAACAATATGCGCCAATGGATAAGAATAATCATGCATCACCATCTTTGGCTCTCCTGTTGTGCCACTCGTAAAATACAGAAGAAAATTATCAGTAACCTTATTTCGTTTTATTTCCTCTAACGGGGCTGCTTCCTGCAATCCTCTCCAGAAATCATAAAAGCCATTTGGAACGAGCGGTCCAATAGATATACAATGGCGTAACATCGGACAGAACCTACGTGCTTTCTGCACATGTCCCAAAACGATAGGGTCACCACATGATATTACGCAACTAATACCAGCCATATGACACCTGTACATGATATCCTTGTCTGTCAACATGTGGGTTGCCGGTATTGCAACAGCACCAATTTTATGAAGGGCAACCATAGCATACCACCATTCGACACGCCTTTTCAGAATCAGCATTACACGGTCGCCCTTTTCAATACCAATACCCTGAAAAAATGCAGCACATTGGTCAGAGATATTTTTAAGGGCACCATAGGTCACATGCTTGACATCACCTTTATCATTGGCCCATAACAAAGCTTCCTTTTCTGGCACCGCCTTTGCCCAAGCATCGACGACATCATATCCAAAGTTGAAGTTTTCGGGCACTTTAACCTTGAAACCTTGCATAAAATCCTCGTAAGACGAGAATTCCTCTTTCTCTAAGAATTTGTTTAGCATACAGATTTATTGTTTTGCAAGATTTTCATTCTCCTCAAATGCAGCGACGGCAGTCCTGAACTCCAAAGGAATATCTATTGACTTCTGCAAATCATTGTCCATCACAACCATCACAGTCTCACACTCGCACTTCACATCGTCTGTGCGCTTGTTTTTAGCACGCTGATGCAAGGTAAAACTCTTATGACCTAATTTCGTTATGGCTGTCTGTATTACTATCTCGTCAGGAAAATAAACTGGCGATATGAAATCTGCATCCACATGCACCACTACTATTGACACCTTCTCAAAGATATCTTTTCCGACCACATCAAAGAGGTAACGGGTCTTACACATATCAAATAAAGAGAAATATACAGAATTATTGACATGACCAAACCTGTCCACATCCGAGAATCTCAGCTGAGCAGGCATCTGGTGATGATATGTATCGTTAAACTTCTCCATCTTTTGACTCGCAATTTTTATTTCATGCACATTTTGCACATTTTGTGCATTTGTGCAGTTTTTTACTGATTTGCGAGTGCAAAAGTAAGAAAAAGAGAAATTTAGAGCATAAAAATAAAGAAGAAATATACCGAAATGTCTTTTTCTAGCGACGAAACGTCACTCATTTCTTAGCCATTCGCACACTTCGCTTTTGCGTGTGCGACTGACAATGATGTTTGGAAAATTTTTTCCCTTCAACATAATTCTGAGCTTGCCATTTTCCTTTCTTTCAGTCCCAGAAATCTGCTCTATTGGCAGTATGAATTTCCTGTTTACACGCATAAAACGGCTTGCATCCAATTGGCTTGCCATCTCGTCCAAAGTCTTATCAACGCGGTATGAACTGCCGTCCATAAGCTTGATGTAGGTATTCTTCTGTTCTGATACTATATATCTTATAGCCGTAACATGTATTACGCGTTCTCCGTTGAAGGTCTTGACAACAATACGTTCCTGACCATTTCCGCCTCTTGCCCAACTGCCCGCAGGAGTCAGCATAGGCAAAACCTTACGCAATCTGACAGCTTTGGAGATAGCCTTTACGAAAAGTGCTTCGTCAATTGGTTTCAGGATATATGACAAACTGTAGTATTCAAAAGCCTGAAGAGCATATTCCTTATGCGACGTTACAAAAATTATCGGCACATGAGATGAGACAATTTCCAGAGTATCAAACACCAAATCTCCTCCAAGCATCACATCGGTAATGATAATATCTACATCCTTGTGCTGCATCAGGTAGTCCCTACCCTGCTCCACAGTAGTAAACGGACCTATGACATCAAACCTCATGTCATAATCCTCCAGCATACCACGTATCAGGTGGTAGTTCTGTATATCACTATCGAAAACCAATATTTTCATCTTTAGTTTACCGTTTACTGTTTCTTGCGCTCCGTAGGTGCTCAGGCGAGCAAGCTCGGAGTCCTGTTTACAGTTTTCTCTAACCTCTAACCGCTAACCTATAAACTTTTCCTAGAGTACATCGCATTCCACCACGAGTCATCCTTCTTCAGGTACCTGTGGAACCACGCTGTCATAGTGTTAATCCATTTCTGACGTTTGTGATAATCCATTATGCCGTGATTCTCACCCTCTACCATCACAAATGCCGTAGGACATCCCAACAGTTTCAGGGCCGTAAACATCTGTATCGACTCTCCTGGCGGCACGTTGGTATCGGCGGTACCATGTGTAAAGAGCAACGGAGTATGAATCTTGTCTGCATGGAACAGAGGCGAACGATCTACATACAGGTCTTTCCTGTTCCAAGGATAGGAATTTGCCATTGAAATCTCAGAATAGTTATATCCCCAGTATCCCTCACCCCAATAGCTGGTGTGGTCAGAAATGCCGGCATGCGAGATACCAGCTGCATACATATCCGTCTTGGTGAGTATCCATTGTGTCATGAAACCACCATACGAAGCACTGACACAGCCTATGGCGTCTTTGTTTACAAACGGATGCTGTTCTGCAAACCATTTCGTTGCCTCTATAATATCCTGTGCCGGACCTTCCCCTGCAGTATTCACATGACGTGCTCCCCACTCCTGACCAAAGCCTGAAGCTCCAGAAGGATTGACTATAAGAACCACATATCCCAAGGCATTCCAATAGTGGGCAGGATAATGCTGTCCTCCTCCGAAACGGCGAGTCGTTGGCGAGCAGCCGCCGTAGTAGTGCACTATCATAGGATATTTCTTCACGCTGTTTTTGTCGTAGTCATACGGCAGGTATGCATGTCCTGTCAACTCATAGCCGCGCTCGCTCTTAAAATGCCAAGCCTCACAGGTACCGAAGTTTATCTGGGAAAAACGTTCCTTGTTCAGCGGTTCAAAACTCCTGATGCTGTTTTTCTGCCCCTTACCCAATTTCAACTTCTGTGTATCAATGCAGTAAAGCCTGTAGTCCGTACAAGCACCATTGCCGTAATACATCAACGTATTTCCATGACTGGCTTTGCTGATGCCCATAATCACCTCACAGGGCTGATCTATATTCTCTATCTTGTATGTCTTGAGGTCCAGGCGGTAAAGTGCCACACTGTCGGCCTTCTCTGCTGTAAAGTATGCAAATTCGTCATCGCTCATCACAATGCGTGATATAGAAGGTATAAAGTCTTTCGTAAGGGGCATTGCAGAACCTACGCCTTTTTCTGCATCCATCATGAACAGCTGGTATTCATACATGTTTGGCGTAAGACTGTCTGGCAAGATGCATCCTATGCGGTTGAAAGCCTCGGCCCCACTCTTCACGAGGAATTTCTGCGTTCCAGGAATCAGGTGCAGTTCACCCATGAATCCCTGTTCCGTAAATATGGTGTCAGCTTTGAATGTCTCCATGTTTATCCTGTAGAGCGACTGCACCTCAGTAGGGCGTTTCTCAAGACGACTGTGGCTCTCTGAAAGGAACAAATACTTTCCGTCTTCGGTAATATCGTTCACCCACATTGACTTGTTTCCGTATGCCAGTTGTTCCCTCACGCCTGTCTTCAGGTCAAACCTGTATATCTCGCTGCGTTTTCGCCATCCAGGCTGACGGTCATCCATCTCCAATATCTCATATACGCCATCTTCCTTGGCAGGACCGTCAATACTCTTGGTCAGTATGAGATAATCTTCCGTCGGAGCCATGATGTAGTTATAGCCTCTGAGGTCTTCCTTCGTAATCGGTGTCTCTTCTTCTGTCAGCGGGTCGTATGAGCACAGTATCATTTTGCCATCCGTCTCTTTCCACCTTATATAACAGTCTGTCTTCGGCATCCATGTGCCGTCTGTCTCTCTCAGACGTTTGCCTGTGGCAGCCTCTATCAGGAAAGTGCGGTAGCGAGCCGTTCCTCCCGTATCGTATGCCCATTGGGTAACGAAAGCATAGCGTCCGCCGGGTGAAACACTGAGACCAGAGTAATGCGACATCAGCATATTGTCTGCCATCGAGAACGGCCTCATACCTGCTCCCATCTCGTTGCAATCTATAATCTGCATCTCCGTAACATCCTTGCCCGTAATCTTCACGCTGACGCTGTCGCTGTCAGAAGGTACATACCTAACAGCCACAGCATACTGTCCAGGAGAAAGACTGAGAGCACCGTTCCCTACTTCTTTGTCATCTACCATAACGACAGACTTCTTCGTTCCAGTAGTCTGCACATTACCTGTGACATAGCGGTCGCTCCTTATTATGAAACGTGCTATAGAATAATCAGCATAGTCGTCGGCATTATACTTTGCCTGACCCACGCTAAGGCTGTCAAGAACCAAAGGCTTTCTCACCACAAAAGGTCCATCTATCTGAAGAGCCTTTACAAACAAGGTATCCCCCGCCACAGCCGCAGCAGCATGTCCCAGACACACCGCCAGCAGTACCATTATATATCGAAGATTGAACATTGATAAAAATTGATAATTGACAATTGATAATTGATAATTAAAAGTTTTCGTTTTCGTTATCGTTTTCGTCTCTAACCGCTAACCGTTAACCGCTAACCCTTAACCTTCACTCTAATCGTCTCCATCGTCGCCCCGTTTATGAAACGATCCATATCCACGTAATGCGGAATGCCACCAAGTATTCCCCTGTCCGTAAACTGCCACATTATGGGTCGTACCGCATAGGGAAACGGCAGGTCGCTCTTGGGCGATGGCTCATGACGCGAACGATAGCGTGCTATCCACAGGGGGAAGTCATCAAACGTAGGTGCCAGAAAGCGCGAATAGAATCTCTGATTGCTATAAATAATAGGACGCTCACCGTATTCTGCCCTCAGCAGGCATGCCAATATGAAGATGTTAAACTTCAGGTATTTGTCATACGGCCGTTCCATCAGTTTGTCATTGGAAAAATCAAAGACACTCTGGTCTTCTACGTCTATGACAGGCAGCAGATTCTGCTTTTTTCTGTCAACACGCTCCTTGAACTCCAGAAAATGTATCAGTGCCGAACCACTCACTGCTCTTACTCCGTTGTATGTGCTATCTACTTCTGCATCCAAAGTGTCGGCATCCAGTTTCAGGAAGTTCTTGTTGTAATTGGTATAAAAAAGGTATGTACCTATCGGCACACCATGATATTGTGCTGAGTCAATATACTCTAAATACCTCACATCCTCTCTCAGTCCCAGTCCCATGCAGCGGGCATAGACAAACTTCGGACTATAGCTGCCTCGCAACATTACGCTCCAATCAATATCCCGCTGATGGCGTGAGATATCTATACCATCCATATCTGTTGGAGGTATATGATGCAGATGATGCGCTACCTGCACACGAGCCACCTTATGCGCACGATGACTCCTCCTCGCCGGCAAAGAATACTGTACCGAGCTAAGTATAACTATTAATATAAATAGAAGAATACGCAAAATTATTATCTATTATCTATAACCTATAACCAATAACCTATAACCTTTATAAAAGCGGTGCGAAATTACAAAAAATTTAGCCAAAAAACAAATAATAATGCCATTTTTGTCACTTTGTCATACGAATGCGCCATATTGTCACTCATATTTTGCATGGCACGTTTCATGCACTATTGTAAGTGAAGCCCGCAAGGACTCAAAAGCAATAAAAATAAAAGTTTAACCAAATAAAAATTCTGAAAGGAGATTTTATTATGAACACTATGACAAGATTTAACAACGGTTTCTTCCCAACATTGATGAGTGACATGTTTTTTGACGACCTTATGCCAAAGGTCAAAGTAGCAAACCATAACACCCCGGCCATGAACGTTACTGAGAGCGAGAACAGCTACGACGTAGAGTTTGCGGCACCAGGAATGACAAAGGATGACTTTTCAATCCGTCTGACTGACGACAACCTCATGGAGGTAAAGATGGAGAAGAAGAGCAGCACCTCAGAAGGCAACGACAAGGAATGCGCTGAGAATCAGGGAACAAAATACCTGCGCAAGGAATTCAGCTATGAAACATATTGCCAGTCATTCACACTGCCCGACAACATCAATTACAACAACATCTCAGCCTCTATGACCGACGGCATCCTGCACATCACCCTGCCCAAGAAGAAAGAGGAACCCAAGCAGGACAAGATGATTGAGATTAAATAATCATAGGTTAAGGTATTAACAGAAGACCCCAGAAGCACCAAGCTCCTGGGGTTTTTCGTATCTGTAAACTATCAACTTTAAACTTTAAACTCTAAACTTTAAACTTTACAGTTGATACTCCATCATCACCATCGTGTAAGGCTCTACGTCCAAAGAGAACTTCTTCTGAGCCTTGACGGTCTCCTTCGTAGGAGCGATAGGCTGCTTCTCGTAGTTGTTCTCGTCATCAGCCTTACCAGTGAGCACAGTCTTTACGACATTCTTCTTTATTGAGAAGCGGCTCAGGTCAATGTCTGCCGTCTTCTTTTCATCAGAAGCATTCACCAGTTTCACGTACAGCTTGCGAGTCTTTGCATTCAGAATAACACTCTGGCCATAGTGAACGCCAGCCTGAGGCTGCTCCACACCAGCAGCATCACCCTTGAACTGTACGCAGTCACCATAATAGTACTGTCCTGCTGACTGTCCGAACATCTGCTGAACATAGTAGCTGCATGTCAGGTATGAGCGCTCGTTGTCGAAGTAAATCATGTCTGGGTTCCAGCTTGTAGCATCCTTCTTTGCAAAGAGAGGAGCATATGAAGTCATGCATACAACGTCAGCGTTACGTTCTACGTGCAACAGGTACAGGCCCTCAGCCAGAGCGTCAATAAGCTTCTTGTCCTTTGCAGCATATTCTCCCAGATAAACCTTTGTCTTGCGGTCGCGTGGGTAGCTGTCGTACTGACGCTTGTCAAGGAAGTAAGAATTTGGCTCATAGTAATGCTCGTCGATGATTGGCATACCCAGCTCGTCTGCCAGTTTCCAGCCAGCCTCAAAATCAGGATTGCCAGGATGAGAACCAGGACCTGCCGTACCTACTATGACAATATCAGGATAAGCCTTTGTCACGCGTTCATATATATATTTAAAGCGCTCGCAGAACTCCGGAGAGATTTTCTCCTCGTTACCGATACCCAGATACTTCAGGTTGAAAGGCTTTGGATGACCAGCGTCAGCACGCATCTTTGCCCATTTGTTTGTTGCAGGGTCGCCATTAGCCCACTCTATCAGGTCTATAGCCTCACTCACCCACTCGTCCATCTCTGACATTGGAACGACATCCTGAGCCTGAGTAGGCCACATATTCCAACCGCCATTCGCACCCTGACAGCTTACACCAGAAGGCAGGATAGGTACAGGCTCCATACCCAGGTCCTCACAGAACTGGAAATACTCATAGAAGCCCAGTCCCATGCTCTGATGGTAGCCCCATGTATTCTTCAGTCCCTTACGCTGCTCCTTTGGTCCGATAGTCGTCTTCCAACGATAAGTGTCCCAGAAACCATCACCGCCGCCATGTACCACGCATCCGCCAGGGAAGCGCATAAACTTAGGCTGCAGGCCTTCCAGCGCCTGAGCCAGATCTTTACGCAGACCATGACCCTTATATGTATCCTGAGGCATCAGAGATACCATATCTACGTCAATATCGCCTACGGTGAGTACGAGAATCTGCAGGGCAGCCTTCTTGCAGTCAGCGTTCGGCACAAGCACAGCATTATATTTCTGCCAGTTCTTAGCGTCAGCAGTTATGAAAGCCTCTGCCAGAAGCTTTGGGTCCTTACCCCAGCCCTGTGGCTCTACGAGGGCAATACGTATCTGCTTTGCCGGACCATAGTTACGCAGGAATACAGAGAAGTCATACATAGCACCGCCCTTAACGCTGATGCCGCTAAAACCTTCGTTCTCTATTCCGTAGCCCTTCCAGCCTTTGTAGTCAGAATATTCCTTCACACGCTCCGCATGCAGTCTCATGTAGGTAGGGTTGTAGGCGTGGATGCCATTATCCTTCCTTACATCCATAGTACCCAGTGAGTGACCTGGACGAACCTGTTTCCATGCAGTTCCGGCTCCCCAACCGTCTCTCTCTGCAGGAGAAAATTCAAACGAGCCGTTCTGTATGAGCTCAGCATACAGGCCTCCGTCAGCACTTGAGCTGATGTCCTCGAAGAATATTCCAAGAAATTCGTCACTAATAGCCTTACCACCCTTGGGGGCATTCATAGGTTTCTGGGCATTCAGCCCCAGCGTCGCTGCCAACAGCAGCACAACACAAGTTGTTAGTTTTCTCATAATACCTTTATTTATATATAATAGTTTTCACCTTTGACCTTAGACCTTTGACCTTTGACCTTAGACCTTTGACGGTAAACAGTAAACAGTAAACGGGACTCCGAGCTTGCTCGCCTGAGCACCTACGGAGCGCAAGAAACTGTAAACCGTCAATTTCGTTTGCAAAGATAAGGAAAAAAATTCTAACCCCCAAAATTTTCATCATTTTTCTCTCCGAATAAGAGACTAAACGCTTATTTTTACCAGCTACCTAAAAAATATGTGAAAATTTCAACGAAATTAGCTCAGATGTTTGTTTGTTAAATAATAAAATTGTATCTTTGCATCCACGAACCTATTGTTTTGTACAACATTATATCTTACAAAATCAATTTAAAACAAATGAACAACATTCCTAAAATTAAGATTGGAATCGTCGCTGTATCTCGCGACTGTTTCCCAGAGTCATTGGCTGTAAACCGCCGCAAGGCCGTTATCGCTGAGTATGAAAAGAAGTTTGGTAAGGACGGCATCTATGAGTGTCCTATCTGCATTGTTGAGAGTGAGATTCACGCTCAGCAGGCTCTTGAGGACGTTAAGAAGGCCGGCTGTAACGCTCTGTGCGTATATCTTGGCAACTTCGGTCCTGAAATTTCTGAGACCATGATTGCTGACTGGTTCCAGGGTCCTACAATGTTCTGCGCTGCTGCTGAGGAGACTCAGGAGAACCTGATTGATGGTCGTGGTGACGCTTACTGCGGTATGCTGAATGCAAGCCAGGCACTCTCTCTGCGTAAGACTCGCGCTTACATTCCAGAAGAGCCAGTTGGTGATGCTGGTCAGTGCGCTGAGATGATTCACGAGTTCCTGCCTATCGCACGCGCTATCGTGGGTCTGCAGAACCTGAAGATTATCAGCTTCGGTCCTCGTCCAAACAACTTCCTCGCTTGTAACGCTCCTATCCGCGCCCTCTATGACCTCGACGTTGAGATTGAGGAGAACTCAGAGCTCGACCTGCTGGAGGCATTCCAGAAGCACGCTGGCGACCCACGCATCGACGCTGTTGTAGCTGATATGGCTAAGGAGCTCGGCGCAGGCAATAAGATTCCTCAGGTGCTGCCTAAGCTCGCTCAGTACGAGCTGACTCTGCTCGACTGGATTGAGGGTCACAAGGGCTCTCGTCAGTTTGTTGCTATGGCTAACAAGTGCTGGCCTGCATTCCAGACAATGTTCGGCTTCGTACCTTGCTATGTCAACAGCCGTCTGACCGCTCGCGGTATTCCTGTAGCTTGTGAGGTTGATATCTATGGCGCACTGTCTGAGTACATCGGTACCTGCATCACTCAGGATGCTGTTACCCTGCTCGACATCAACAACTCTGTTCCTAGCGACATGTACGAGCAGAGCATCAAGGGCAAGAAGTTCGAGTGCGACAGCTATACCGACAAGGAAATCTTCATGGGCTTCCACTGTGGTAACACTGCTTCTTCTAAGGTTTGCAGCTGCCAGATGTGCTTCCAGCGCATTATGGCCCGCGCTCTGCCAGTAGAGGTTACAAACGGCACACTCGAGGGCGACCTCGTTCCTGGAAAGGCAACCGTATATCGTCTGCAGTCAACTGCCGACACCAAGCTCCGCGCTTACATCGCTCAGGGCGAGATTCTGCCAGTAGCTACACGCTCATTCGGTTCTATCGGTATCTTCGGTATCAAGAACATGAGCCGCTTCTACCGTCACGTCCTCATCGAGAAGCACTACCCACACCACGCAGCTGTTATGTTCGAGCACGCTGGTAAGTACCTGTGGGAGGTTCTGAAGTATATGGGCATCCCAGTTGAGGAGATTGACTACAACTTCCCGAAGGGAGACTACTATCCAACAGAGAATCCATTCGCATAATAAAAAGAAACCCCGCCAGTTAATTGGCGGGGTTCTTTATTTACAACGGCATATTGCCGTGTTTCTTCGGTGGATTGCTCTGGTTCTTGTTCCTGCACATCTCCAACGACTGTATGAGGCGTATGCGTGTGTCACAGGGTGAGATAATCTCGTCTATGTATCCCAAACGTGCGGCTGGCAGGGGATTGGCGAATTTCTCGCGATACTCCACAACCTTCTCCTTCTTCACCTCAGGCGTCTCTTTCCTGTAGAGGATATTACATGCACCCTCAGCACCCATCACGGCAATCTCTGCCGTAGGATAGGCCAGATTGACATCGGCTCCTATGCACTTTGAATTCATCACGATATATGCACCGCCGTATGCCTTCCTCGTTATCAGCGTCACCTTTGGCACCGTAGCCTCAGCAAAGGCATAGACAATCTTCGCACCGTGACGTATGATGCCGTGATGCTCCTGATCCACACCTGGCAGGAATCCAGGCACGTCCTCAATGGCTACGAGAGGTATGTTGAAGCAGTCACAGAAGCGTATGAAGCGTGCGGCCTTGTCTGATGCATCAATATCCAGCGCACCAGCCAAATGATTGGGTTGATTAGCCACAAAACCCACCGTCCTGCCTGCCAGACGACCGAAGCCGATAACGATATTCTGGGCAAACTGCGGCTGAATCTCAAAGAAATACTGCTGGTCGCAGATAGGCTCTATGATATTACGGATGTCATACGGCATATTGGGGTCTGTAGGCACTACGTCGTCCAGCTCATGACAGACGCGCATCACATCATCTGAAACGCCCTGAACAGGTGCATCCTCCATATTATTTGAAGGAATGAAGCCTATGAGCTCACGTATGGTGAGAAGTGTTTCTTCATCGTCCTTGCAGACAAAGTGTGACACACCGCTGACGCTGTTGTGGGTCATTGCACCGCCAAGGGTCTCCTTATCCACATTCTCATTGGTCACAGCCCTTACCACATCTGGACCGGTGACAAACATCTGACTCTGCTCGTTGACCATCAGAATGAAATCTGTCAATGCAGGAGAATAGCACGAACCGCCGGCACAGGGGCCCATGATGGCAGAAATCTGAGGTATGACACCGCTTGCCATCACGTTGCGCTTAAAGATATGGGCAAAACCCGTCAGCGACTCTACACCTTCCTGAATGCGGGCACCGCCAGAATCGTTGATGCCAATTATCGGAGCACCATTCTTCAGGGCAAGGTCTTGCACCTTAGCTATCTTCTGGGCATTAGCTGCACTCAGCGAACCGCCCATAACAGCAAAGTCGAAAGCATAGACAAAGACGATGCGGCCGTCAATCTTGCCATATCCGCTTATGACGCCGTCGCCGTCAACACGTTTCTTCTCCATTCCGAAGTCAGTACATCGATGCACCACATGCTTGTCCATCTCTACGAACGAGCCCTTGTCAAGCAATGTCTCTATTCTCTCCCTCGCCGTAAGTTTTTCCTTTATATTATTCATAATTAGTTTTCTGTTTAACGTTTCTTGCGCTCCGTAGGTGCTCAGGCGTTTCTGTCCCCCGCGAAACGGGGGAACCGAAGGGGGTGTAAAGACCATTGACCAAGCTCGGAGTCCTGTTTACAGTTTTCTTTAACCGATAACCGTTAACCGTTAACCGCTAACCGCTAACCGCTAACCGCTAACCGTTATTCAACTCCAGCTTAGCAAGCACGGCATTCGCCATTACGCTCTCGCCTTCTTTCACGATGACCTCCTTGATGGTGCAGTCTTCTGCCACCTTATAGTTCGACATCATCTTCATTGCCTCCATAGTTAGCACGCTGTCACCAGCCTTCAGCTTGTCGCCAGGCTTCACAAAGACCTTCACAATCTTACATGGCATAGGGGCTGTAATGACATCGGGCTGCACGCCTCCCATGCTGTTCTTGTTTTTGCGCATACGCATATACTTGGCCTGTGAGTCGAGCATATTGATGTCATATACTGAATAGTTCAGATTTACGCGATAATGTCTGTTATCGTTCTCGCGTGTCAGTTCCGCATTGTAAGAAATGCCCTTATGTATTAGTGAGCACACATTATCCTCAAGCATGCAGACATCAACGTCATACACCTTTCCGTCCAGTGCCACCTTCACGTGGTTGCCCTCCTTGCTCAGCAAGGTCGCCTCCATCATTTTGTTTCCTACCTGTATTTCCACTTTTTAAATTGAAAATTGAAAATTGAGAATTGAAAATTTTTCTTTAACCTATAACCGCTAACCGCTAACCGCTAACCTTTACTACACTCTCAACACGCCTTTCTGAAGTCCGAAGGCACGCCATCTGCTGAGGGCAGAGTTTCCAGCATCGGCATTCTGTGGCTTATTCTCCTCGACGTTCATCAAGTAGTCTATGTATGCCGCAATAACAGCCATAGGCTCTGCGTCATTCATGAATCCCTCGCGAGGCTTCAGGCGCTCCTGATTACGCTCTATGAAATGAGTGTTATAGTTGCCATTCTTGAAATCAGGCACATCGATGATGCGACGCAGATAGCGGATGTTCGTAGTCAGTCCCGTTATCTTATATTCATATAGCACACGGCGCATACGCTCTATGGCATATTCACGTGTCACAGCCCATACGATGAGCTTTCCTATCATAGGGTCATATTGCATTGGTATCTCATATCCGCTATAGCAATGAGAATCCACACGTGTACCGATACCCTGGGGAACAGTCAGCTGCTGTATCACTCCTGGCGAAGGCAAGAAGTCGTGGTCGGTATCCTCAGCACATATACGGCATTCTATTGCATGTCCGTGCTGTCTCAAATCCTCCTGACGGAATCTTAACTGCTGACCGTCAGCAATGCGAATCTGTTCCTTCACGAGGTCAACGCCTACAACCTCTTCTGTTATGGGATGCTCCACCTGAAGACGAGTATTCATCTCAAGGAAGTAGAAATGATGATATTTATCCACGAGGAACTCTATGGTGCCTGCGCCGACATAGTTCACTGCCTTTGCAGCCGCTACGGCTTTGGCGCCCATCTCCATACGCAGGTTGTAATCAATGAATGGCGAGGGCGACTCCTCAACAATCTTCTGGTGGCGACGCTGTACAGAGCATTCGCGGTCGTAGAGGTGTACGACATTACCGAACTGGTCACCCAGAATCTGGAATTCTATATGATGCGGCTCTTCAACAAATTTCTCGATATACACCGTATCGTCGCCGAATCCGGATATTGCCTCACCTCTGGCAGCTTCGTACATTTCGGCAACGTCCTCCTCTCTTGTTATGAGACGCATGCCTTTTCCGCCACCGCCCATCGAGGCCTTCAGCATCACGGGGAAGCCAATCTCCTTTGCCACCTTCAGGGCTTCTTCTGCACTCTGAAGCGGCTTTTCCGTACCAGGCACTACAGGCACGCCTGCTTCTTTCATCTTCTTGCGGGCACTTATCTTGTCGCCCATAGTCTCCATCGTCTCCGGATGCGGACCGATGAATATTATCCCTTCTGCCTCGCAACGGCGTGCGAACTCGGCATTCTCGCTGAGAAAACCATAACCAGGATGGATGGCATCCACATTATGTTTCTTTGCTGCCTCAATAATATGGTCGATATTCAGGTAGCTGTCACTGCTCGCTGCACCTCCGATGCATTCTGCCTCGTTAGCGAACAGTACATGGCGTGACGTGCGGTCGGCTGTACTATATACAGCAACGCTCCTGATACCCATCTCATAGCAGCTGCGCATCACGCGCAGGGCTATCTCACCACGATTTGCAATTAAAATCTTCTTAATCATACCAATAAAATTTTTAGTTTTACATTGCACGTTATCCCGCATGCACGTATCTACCCTTTTCTGAAAGGATACAACTGGCAGGTCTTCTGACTTATCCTAAGAGGTTTCATCCGGCCTTCCCAACTATTCGCAAAGCGTCATCTCGACACTTTACAGTCAGTGGCTCTATGGATGTCCTGAAGAAAGGACTCACAGCATCGGGTAATGTCGCAGAATCTCACTGCATTCCCGTCTTAGCCTGACGCACTGCTCGCTCACGCAACAGTGGCAGGAACCAATTGCGGGTGCAAAGGTATAAAAAAAATGGGACAAACGAGCAAAAAATAGATTTTTTTTGTATATTTGCAGCACAAATCTAAATTACATTATTATATAATGAAAAAGGTAATACTGCTGTTCATTGCTCTTTGGGGTGTGATTTCCGGAGGAATCAACACACAGTCCTCCATTGCCGCAGTGATGAATATCTGGCTGACGAGCTGATGCTGGAATACAAAGAAAAGGGAAATAGTTATTATTCCTACTTTATGGAACACTAACCTGTCCCTGTGTTTCAATCCTTCTTGTATTGAGTGGTAGGCTGAAGCTTTTTCATTCGGCATCGAGGTCATTAAAGAGTTCGTCAACGCTATCATAAACTTTATTTGGGTTTTTCCCAGACATTGCTTCTTTGATAGCCGCTTTAGTCACCTCGTTTGGTTCTTCATATACGACACCAAGCAACACGCTCTCAACATAGTTGTTCAGCGTTCTGTTCTCACGGGCAGCATTACGCTTTAACCCTTCCAACAAATCTGCCCTTAGACGGAAAGATGCAGGTCTTCTGATAATTGTTGTTGCCATACTTTGTAATTCATTTGTAATACATCTGGTTGCAAAAGTAATATATTCTTTTGAAACCACCAAATAATTAACTTAAAAATTAAGTTTTGCAATATATTTCATGCTTATTTGCTGACTTTTGAGCTCTAAATATGCTAAAGTAGGACGAAAAGAACCCCTCAGCCCTCAGCCTTCATCCATC
Organism: uncultured Prevotellaceae bacterium; assembly: GCA_902774795.1. Taxonomy (GTDB): domain Bacteria; phylum Bacteroidota; class Bacteroidia; order Bacteroidales; family Bacteroidaceae; genus Prevotella. The sequence goes on from CACYKA010000019.1 coordinate 37,634, forward strand.
AGACATCAGACATCTTCCCTTTATAGCCTCCTCTGTGTCACTTTCCTGAACCTCTTTTGATATCATTTTTTGAAAACATTGACTTTTCTTTTAGAAAATTTTGTGTATATAAAAGTTATTTTGTAATTTTGCCACCACAAAGAACATTTGCGATATGACAACAGAGCATTTGTATTTCATAACATTCTGTGTGGGCAACCTTTCCGAGGCTCTTCATAAGAGTGAATCGCAGGTATATGGTGCCCTGCGTTCTTCAGGAGTACTGACTGACTATATAATTCCATGCTATGACGTTCTGCATACATTCAGCAAAGAATATATAGTAGAAGATCTTACTGAAGCATTAAGGGAGAGGGGGGCATTGGCATGACACTATATCACGCATCAACTCTATGTATAGAAAAGCCCGATGTGCTTCATTCCAGAGAGAAATTGGACTTCGGATGTGGTTTCTACCTGACAAGCATACGAGAACAAGCCATACGCTACTCCGAGCGGTTCACAAGAAGAGGTAAAGACGCCTTCATCAATGAATATGAGTTGGATGAAGAAACACCAGACTTTACCATCAAAGTATTTGAAAGCTACGATGAGGAATGGCTTGATTATGTAACACTCTGCCGTAGAGGAGACAAGGATACACCTAGATATGATGCTGTATCAGGTGGTATAGCCAATGACAAGGTATTCAATACTGTTGATTTATATTTCGCAGGTCTCATTACAAAGGAAGAAGCTTTGGGGCGCTTGAAATACGAGAAGCCAAATCATCAATTGTGCATTCTGAATGGTGAGATGCTTAACCGCCACCTTCATTTTGTAAAAGCTCAAAAGATATAGTTATGGAGGCGAACAAGACAGTACTTCAAATGAAATATGCAAGAATAGTGGATCTCTTTGCCAAAGAATCAGGCATGACACTGGAAGATGCGCTATCTTTTTTCTACAACTCAACCACATACGAACTCATCAGTGAGGGCATCGCCGACCTCCATTGCCGCAGTGATGAATATCTGGCTGACGAGCTGATGCTGGAATACAAAGAAAAGGGAAATAGTAAATAAGTATCGTATTTTTAAGTAAGATATAGCCTTTCTAAAAACAACATATGTTCGTGGCCCGATTAAGCAGGCTTACTTGACTCACGAAGCCGGTATAAATGGCTCACAAACCATAGGTTACTTTTTAGGGGCAGTTGTGGTTACTATTTTAGGACATGAAATAAGCTCTCAGACATTAAGCATCATCTTCTAACTATTATATTCTTCTATAGTTATTACCGTACTATAACCACCAACCATCTGTTCGCCCTCGTGGCGGTCTATGCCAGAATATGAAAGGCTGGAGTCCTCATAGCGCTTGAATTTATAAACTGCATCGTTCATCAGAGCTTCATTGAATACGTTTAGGCTTACCAACAGCGCAAAATCTTGTTTGGTGAGTCCTGTAACTCGTTCAAATAATTTCGGCTCTAATTGCAGGATGACATCTTTCAAGGAATATTCACGATAGTCTGTCAGATACATGAAGATAGGAATGCGTGTGGCAAACTTCATCAGTTTCTCCTGTATCTGCTTGCGTTTGCTCTTTATTTCCTTCTCTGCTTCAGAGAGTTCTTTCTTTTCTTTAGTGGTCAGTCCCTCTTCATGTTCCTTACGTTTCTTCTTGATAGCATCCGTTTTATTGATGATAGTCTCTATGTCCTGGTTAAGAGAGCGGAAACCCTCTATCTTCATCAGGGCGGCCATAGCCTCAGCATTATTCATTAGTCGCTGAAGTGTGAAGTTGTCAACATTCACAAGCAAAGCACTTTCCCAACGACGTGCCAACAACGTTGCTGATGTATTAGTCATCGCCTTATCAAGTATGTCCGCTGCATTCAGTTGATTCATCTGACCATTCTCATAGCAAAGTACGGGCAAAAACTTGATAAAGTCTTCTACACATTTTTCAGGATTTCTTTCCTGTACGTTCAGCTGACAACTATAATCGGCAATCTTTCGCAAGGCCCTGTTCGGAGCAAAGTCAAAAACATAGCATACCTTCTTCAAAATCTCTGTGTGATTAGGATGCAATCCGTCGCTATTGGTTACAGTCCAAGGTGACTGAACACGGAAAGCAGACTGGAAATAAGTCTCAGGAGATGATGTGTCACGTAACATAAAGATACCTGTCCACGGCCTCACAGTTACCCCTGTTGTCAACTTGCCGCAGGTCAAAGTGATGGTCTTGCAATGTAGTGGGTCAGGATGCGACATAGCCTTCTCTACAGGTGGAAGGGCATCCTTGCCAATTCCTGCCTGTGTTCCTGCGCATACAATAACACGATAGTCATGATAGAATGTATTCTGAAACTCCGTCAGCAGATTTCTCATAGCGAAACAAGACGCCACATTAGGCAGGAACCACAGCGTATGATTCATGTTTGAATAAAGGTCGCCATTCAGGAAAGGTAATGGCGGCTTTCTGTTTCCTGCTTTCAAGTCGTTAATAGATGAAGGCAGATATTGCCCACGCAGCATGTCAAGCCACTTCTGCACCTCATCATGATGCTTGAACACAGCATCGTCACCTTTACCCTCTGCCTCAAAGAACGAGTTCAAATCAAACTCATCAAATTCTCCCTCTTCTGCCACTCTCGTAATTTCTGTAGGTAACTGATAGGTCAATAGCACCATCTTTGGCAGCGAAGCATAAGGGTTGTTTGACTTGTCACCCCAGTTTTCCTTTTCGCGCTGCTCATCTGAATAAGTCCAGTTATAAATCTGTTCCTCTATAAATTCTCCCGATGCAATAGCCCTGAAAGGAGTTCCTGACAGATATAGGTAATGATTAGCAGTAATCGGTATCAAATCCTCATCGAAGTAATCTGGATTCTCTATCTCATTTCCCAAGTCCTCACTCGTTCCAATCAGTTCTTTTGCATTCTCTCGCCACGCTCCATAATGATATTCATCGAGTACGATGCAGTCCCAATTGAATTCTCGTGCCCATTCGTGTTTCAGTTTCATGCCTCCGTTGGCGGTATTCTTCCCAAGAAAATCTTGGAAGGAGCCAAATACCACCATTGGTTTGGATTTATCTGCATGCTCAAACTGATAGTCAATAGTTGCTTCTGAGTTCCTTGCAATAAACTGCCATCCTTTGAAATCCACATGCGTCATCAAGTCTTCTTCCCAAGCATGAGCCACAGCAGGTTTGAAGGTCAGTACTAGCACTCTATTCCATTTCATCCTCAGAGCCAGCTGATAGGTGGTAAATGTCTTACCAAAGCGCATCTTGCAATTCCAAAGGAAGTGAGGCGTGTGACCTTCTTCTTTTGCGTAATTCTCAAAATACTCTGCCGTCTTTTCTACGGCCTTCCTTTGTTCGTCTCGCATTCCGAACGTCTGGTCACGATTCCATGCAACATCAATACGTTCTCTTACAGCTACTACAGCAGCTCTCACTTGTTGTGGCGTACAACGATACCATTCGCCTTCAATATGCTGGCATCCCATACGTTCCAACTGATGGTGTACGTCATGGTCCAAAAACGATGTACCATCCTGTCGCATCGCAGACTCTTCAACCAAGATTCTATATGGTGCCTCACCTGGTCGCTTTATGTTATACTGCTGTTTTACGCGTTCCTGTACGCCTATAGTTGTATAGCCCACCTTCAGAATTCCTTTCAGGTTTGGGTCATACTTATCTTCGTATGCATATATCATCGGAGCCGACTCCGACTTTGGTGGAAAGTAGTTATTAGTTTTAGGCATAGACTTTTTTTTGTTAGTTAGTCCATTGGTCGAATTATTGATTCAATGAATGCTATTTCTTCATCTGTCAGATTATACTTCTTGTAGAGTTCTTCATCTGTCCAAGGTTTAGAGAAGTCTTGGAGGGGGATTAAACTATAAACTTTTTGTGTTGTATGCTGAGTTATTTTTTTTAATCCCAATAAAAAATGGAAAAATTTTGTGTTAATATATGAGATTACATTTTCAGTTTCGTCTTTCGATGAATATGGCCCATTCATGATATAAGTTTCTGTGTTAATTGATTGCGGTTCACTTATAATCGGTTTTAAACGATCCTTACCCATTTCTCCTGTTCCAATAGCTTCAGGTATTATGATTTTCCACTTATCAATATATTGTTCTCCTGAAGGAATATTGCCGCGTCGAATATAACCAATCTTTTTCTGAGCATATACTTTAATGAATTCAGGTTTTGGTGTAGGACTATCAAAATCTTTCACAAATGTTCTTATTCCAAAAGTCATAGCTGGATGAACTTTTGTGTCAAAACACAATTCCTTTTTGACTATTACTTTATGCAATATACTAATAGCTTCATTTTGACGAATAAAAGTTTCACAACCTGGTTCTAATAAAGCTCTTTTCATGATGGATGTTTCTTCTCCATTTTTATGTGTATGCACAGTTACATCCCCTTTATAGTCGCGATTCCAAAGAAAATAACATACCCCTCCTTTGATTTCTACTCCAGGAAAACATTCTGATGCATCTGGATAATCATGAATGCATTTTATTCTGTCATCATTCAGCATTATATCTCTGAAAGAATTAACATCTTTACCACCAGCATACCATCTAGCAGGAATAATCATGCATAAGTATCTAGGTTTAAGTGTTTTCGCTTGAAGAACAAATTCGGGATATATTGCTTTTGAACTGGCTCCGAATCCCCCATCATCCAGCTGATACGGTGGATTGCCGATAATTACATCGAAAGTCATATTATTATATAATGTATTTGGATTATCTGTATGTATAAATTCGTAAGCATGAGATTCTAATTCTTCACCTCTATCATATACTTCTTGTGAGGCTCCACAATAGCGGCACCTTCCATTTTGCCAAGAATGCTTAATCTCTACAAATCTTATATTACCTGCATCATCATCGAAGTGCGAAAGGCTGTATTTTCCACTTGCATCCTTCGTGCAATAGAGGCTTCGACGGCTCATCATCGATGTGAGTTGCGTAATAGCAATACCATAGAGCTGATGATGCATAATATGGTCTATGCGTTCCTGCAAGTCTGGAATCTGTTCTGCCAAACCGTCTATCAAACGCTTGGCTATCTCGCGAAGAAAAACGCCACTCTTTGTGCATGGATCAAGAAACTTTGTCTCAGGACTTCGGAACAGTTCCTGTGGCAGCATGTCAAGCATCTGATTTGCCAACTGTGGTGGAGTAAATACTTCATCATTGCTTAGGTTGGCGAGACACGATAAGACATCGGGATTATAATTCAGGTGATTATTCATAGTCAGGTAGTTTTAGGTAGTCAGTCAATGGGAATTCCCGTTTGGGCAGATGAACAAAAGTTGGTTCGCCTGTATCAGCAAACAGGTTTCCATACTCACCAACTTTCGGTTTGTCGTACTCAACATTGCGAAGCAGTTCTGCGAATTCAAAATCACGACGTTTCACCTTGCCATCTGTCCCAATAAAAGTCCATTCGCAGAAAGTGATTGGAGAGCCGTCTTGCTGTAGCATAGTGAGGGCATCTCCACAAAGAATATTTTTACGCAAAAGAAAGCTGATGCATCGCTTCAATTCTGGCGAGGCATCTACAGACTGATGTTGCCGATAAGTTTCCATAAATTGCTCATACAAACGGGTACGGCAGGTTTCAACATTATCAGGCAACAACTCAACGCCATACATAGAACTTATGGCCATAGCCGAAGCCAGGTCATACTCATAGCGGTTTTTGGCATGCTGCCGTCTGACAGCATCCATCTTTCTACTAAGAATTTCCACAAGGAAATTGCCTGTGCCGCAGGCTGGCTCTAAGAATCGGGAATCAATACGTTCCGTCTCTTCTTTCACCAAGTCTAGCATAGCATTAACCTCCCTTTTGGCGGTATATACCTCACCATGGTCAGCCACACGCTGCTTCGACACTACCTGCCTTTCCTTATCGTCTGTTACGTTCATAATTGGTCGGATTTAAGCGTGAAACGATATAACGCGCAGATACAAAGAAAGTGTACCACGTTCCTAATATATGCTTCACCCTGGGTATCCGACCAAAGAACCCGTAACAGGAACATATATGGAACGGGTACACCTTATGATAAAGGTGTATCCCGATTCCACGAAGCCCTGTTACAATCCTGGTCGGAATTTTTGGATGAGCTTCTATAGAATATAGATACAACTATCTATTCACCCACAAAGTCACACTGGCACCTCCGCTGAGGTATCACGCCAGTGATTGTGTGCAAAATTACGAATTTATTTTGAATCTCCAAAAGAAAAGGGCAAAATAATGCATAATTCATAATGCATAATGCATAATTCTTTAGCCTACAAGCTCTTGTCGGTTGTAAGTGACATCAAAAAATAAGTTTTTTATCATTTATCCCCCACCCCTCACTTGATATAGCCGTAATGCCCATGAATACTAGGCTCGCGCCCAGTGAGGGTTGCTCATGAAACCTCACTCACCCCTCACTCAACCCCTCACTTCACAACCTTATTAATAAATAACTACAACATAAATAAGGCGACAAATATTTGTCTTCAGTCCGTAACGAACGAACTCTTAGTACGTCAAGAACGTACGGGCAGTCCGCAGTGTATGCATAAAGAATACACTTAAGCCAATAAGTCTGAAAACGATTGAGAAATGAAAGTGAGGGTATAGTGAGGGGCAAGTGAGGGGTTAATGCAACCCCTCACTGCCTTTAATCCCTTGCTGGCAGGGGCTTGCGACCACTTTGAGTGAGGGGTGAGGGGTAGTAAATAAATTCCATAATAATTTTTTCAGAGTTTTACTGATTTTCCGCAACACCTAACATCTATAAAATCCAAGTGGTTGATATTAAGGCGTTTAGAGTCTAAAAACAAGTTTTAACACCTAACATAAGAGGTAACAAAGACCTAACACAGAGGTAACATAAGAGGTAACATCCAAAGGGGATTCCAGAACTCTTTTAAAGCCAAAACAAATGTTAGGTCTATGTTAGGTTTATGTTAGGTCTCATGTTACCACTTGAGGGCATTAAAATTGCTCGAATCGCCCATAAACAGGGACTTCTTCAAAAAACGATGTTAGGTCTTGAAAGAAATGGCGTTTATCTTTGAATAACCTGCCTCTGTCGTGCAATACTCGTGCGTTATTGAGCGACAAGCGAAATCCGCCCCCCAAAAACATTTCCACCTTGGGAGCAAAGTGTTCCCATACTAGGAAGAAAATATTCCCCGCTTTGGGAATATGCAACTGCCGTCAAAGACAAAATGAAACGACGTACGGCTTTTCATGATACGGCGTTTGAAGGACCACGATACGCCGTTTCAATGACTGTGAGACGGCGTATCGGTGAAAAAGGGGCAAATTTTTGTTTGGAGGCATAGAATTAGCACGGATATAAGAGAACCAAAGGGATAATAAAAAACAACGACAAGCACTATCGCTTGCCGCTGTTTTGTTTTTATGTCTTTGGTTTGGAGTTTTACCTCAGACCCATTTGATTAGTGTTTTAAATTTATAAAGTCACCAAAAAATATTTTACCGCTTCTTGCAGAGCATCAAGATCTTCTCTTACAGATTTATAAATTACATCACCATCTATATCGAAATAACCATGCGCTATATGGTTGCGTATTCCCATAACGTCTATCCAAGGAACCTCTGGACGTTCTTCTAATAACTCGCCTTTGGTTACCTTGTCTATCTGTTTGATACTCTCTCCTATTGCCTCAATCAACATACAACTGGCAGCAAGTTTCTGCATGCCAGCAGAGGAACGATAATAGTCTTCTGCAGAAGAAACTTCCGCATTCCATTCCTTAAGTTGCATAATTGCTTGCTCTATTTGCTCTAATAAAGATCTGACCCTATTATAGTCATCTAAGGACGTAAATTCCATCTCGTTCTATGTTACTGAGCAGATGTGGATTAATGTGCTTATGCATACGGACTATATCAACTGTGCAATGTAGAATTTGCTCTAGAAATCTCTTTAATCGCACTATAAGGTATAGCGTTGGTTCCATTTCTACACACACATCAATATCGCTCCCCTCATGTTGCTCGCCACGAGACACAGAGCCGAATAAACGCAATGAGCGAATGCCGAACTTCGTTCGCAATTCGTCAGAGTGCTCTCTGATGATGTCTATGTATTCCTGGGTTGTTTTCATTGTATAATTATTTTCTGTGTGCAAAATTAGGAAAAAAAATCCAATCTCCAAAAGAAAAGGGCAAAATAATGCATAATTCATAATGCATAATGCATAATTCTTTAGCCTACAAGCTCTTGTCGGTTGTAAGTGACATCAGAATTTTTTATGATTTTAACCTCAACCCTCACCTGATATGAATAGAAAGCCCATGAATACTGGGCTTAAGGCGAGTGAGGTTAAAAATTTTAACCTCATTTGACCCTCACTCAAAAGGTAACCTTATTTATATATAGCTCAAAGCAGAGTCAACTTACAATACAAATAAGGCCACAAATAGTTGTCATCAGTTCGTAACGAGCGGACTCTTAGTACGTCAAGAGCGGACGGGCAGTCCGTAGGGACGGACAAACTGGCACCATTAAGACAGAGTTTTCTTCGCTACCATTCCTTGATATAAAGCTACTGGGCCAAGATGCCACATCTTAGTGGTCTCCTTTTCTAACTGCCTATAGGTTTCAGAAGAATATATCTTCTTCATGGCTTCAACTATGCTGATATTCTCATCTTCTGACAGCATATCTGTTATCCATGCAACTTTTGATGGCAAAAGAAGATATAGGTTGCTCTGATTAATGTCTAAGTTCATTTCCCCACCTCCTTTGCTTCAATAAATGTTATTGCCTGCAACGCAGCCTCGGTATGAAAAAGGTATTGGTCTATTAGTTTGTATGTTTTTAATTCGGCTATCAATTGCTGCTTATTCAACAATCCTCCTTCATAAAGGGCAAATGCTGCATATACACGGTCGTTGGCAACAGGGCCATACACGATGTCATATGAGTGTGTGAATCCTTTTTGAGTGCGATTTTGCATTACGAAATCCACCCATTCCTCCGTGGGAGACTTGAATATCAGGCAGTTTAATCTCTGTAACGCACTTTCATCGAGTTCAAAGGTGTTAACATAGCCACGAGTTACCACATTTTCATTCATCCTTCTACTAACCCAGTCCTCTGCCTGTTTGAATGATGTTGTTGCATAGAAGCCACTGCCATAATCAAGTGTGCGATTTGACTTCCTGAGTTCTGGCTTATCAACTTTGTCTATGCTTCCGTGGTATATCTTCATGCCTTTTGCTCCTTTCGTATTCTTATGAATTCGTCAATGTCTTCTAAAATCCACTGGCTGCTTTGGGTATGCAGTATTTCATAATGCTCGCACAAATAGTCAAGCACTTTGTATTCGTCTAACAAGCGCATAGCCTCTGCACCAGTCAGGTTCTTCGCATTTTTATATTGCTCTATGCAGAATGATATGAAGTAGGCAATGTCCTGTCTTTTCTTATCCATGTGGTTTTTCCGTTCTACAAGTTCTTTGTACTATAACTTAATGTTATGTTTCTGCTACTGCAGATATATAATTGAAGTCCGTTGCAAAATTACGAATTTATTTTGAAACTCCAAAAGAAAAGGGCAAAAAAATAAAAAAGAGGAATCTGCTTCATTCTCGGGAAAATTTTCATAAATAACATTTCTTCACTATCAAATTGAAAGATTGTTCATATATTTTTGTATCTTTGCCGACAATAAACAGACATCATGGAATACAGAAAAATAGGCGATAACTACTATATCCGCATGGATCGGGGAGATGAGATTATCAGCGGTCTCCTCTCAATATGCGAAAAAGAATCCATACCATCAGCTGTTTTCTCTGGAATAGGCGGCTGTCAGAGTGCGGAACTACAGGTTTTCATCCCTGAAACTGGCAGTTTTGAGACAGAACGGCTGGAAGGGATGCTGGAATTGGTATCACTTAACGGCAATGTGGTAAGAGACGATGATGGCAAACTGTTTCACCACACTCATGCCCTGTTCTCTTTCAAGAAGGATGGTCAGCACGGAATGGCAGGGGGACATCTGAAAGCTACAACTGTTCTATATACTGCCGAGATTGAACTGTGTCCAACTGTAGGCGGTGCTATCGGCAGGAAGTTTGACCCTGAGACTGGCACAGGATTTTGGGCTTTTAAGGATTAACAACTCGCTCAATGACTCTCCCAAAGTTCATAATAACAACGGATGGCTACTTCGTATGACGACGGCTTCCATGATGATTTCAACGTCAGCAAAGAACTGAATATTGAATACTACGACTGACTACGATTCCATATGGCGCAAGCAAGTAAATCCCTAAAATGACCTTTTTTCATAGAAAAATGAGGCTTTTTTGATAAGAAAATTGAAAAAATGCTTGTTTATTCAGAAAAAAGTTGTACCTTTGCACCCAATAGATCCCGGCACACTTCCCATTAGAACAGTGCAACACGCCGGGCCGTTTTTTTATATATGATATACACAAAACAAGCAATACCCCTTACTCAGCAGATTCAGACACTGAAGGAGCGAGGGCTTATCATAAACGACGAAGCCGCTGCAGAACGTTCCTTGGGTTCCATCGGTTATTTCAGATTGGCACAGTATTGGCGTGTTTTTGAAGCCGATAAAATCAATCATGTTTTCAAGCCCAATAGCACATTCGAGAAGGTGCTATCCCTATACCACTTCGACAAAGAACTGAAGGTACTGGTGTTTTCTGCGCTACAAACTATTGAAGTAGCAATGAGGGCAAAGGTTATATATCATTTTTCCATGAAACACGGTCCATTTTGGTTCATGGACGAGAACTTGGCTGACAAAAAATCTTTGTTTGATGAGAACCTTTTATCTCTGCAGTCAGAGGTTGTCCGTTCCCATGAGGATTTCATCCAAGAGCATTTCGTCAAATACGATGTCCCAAGTTTGCCTCCGGCATGGAAAACGCTCGAAGTTGCATCGTTTGGTACGCTTTCAAAGTTATTCCGTAACTTCAATGATCCTGAGGTTAAGAAGATGGTTGCTGACGATTTTGATATTCCTGGCTATAAGTTTCTACGCAGTTGGATGAAGTGTCTCACTGTGATAAGAAACTGCTGTGCCCACCATTCACGCTTATGGAATCAACGTTTGCCTTTTGCTCCAAAGCTTCCTTCCAAACGGATGCCTTCTGCATGGATTGCCCAGCAACCAACAGCAACAAAGAGTATTTATCCGCACTTGTGTTGTATGGTATATTGGCTTAACAACATCAAGTCTGACAACACATTTATTGCTGATTTCAAGAACTTGCTGATAAAATATCCCAATGTGGATCCTGCCGCTATGGGCTTTCCTCGCGGATGGCAGAACGAACCGCTCTGGCAGTAAGAATTCTTTTTAATAATATAGTATTAGGACTGATAAAAAAAGACGAACTGCATTAGTTCGTCTTTTTCTTGTAGTACACCCTCAGGGATTCGAACCCTGGACCCACTGATTAAGAGTCAGTTGCTCTACCAACTGAGCTAAGGGTGCAACACTGCTTTTTTTCAATTGCGGGTGCAAAGGTAATACTTTTTTTCCAAACTACCAAATTTTTCTGCAAAAATATTACTCTACACCGTAAATTCTCACCTTAGAATTGAGTCCAGAGGGCATTGGAGCCCAATTATCGTACTTCGTTTTCTGATATTTTATGTCAACAACGTTGATTTCTTCGAATTTTCTCCATTCCACTCCCTTGCGGTCAAGGTCGGCAATGCGGTTGGCAGGAAGATTGGTAACCTCAATGCGGAGAGTGTTCTTGCCCTTCTTAAGCAGAGAAGCATCGAAATTGAGGACATAAGGCACGCTCCACGCACATCCTACGAACTCATTATTTATATACACGCGCGCGGACTCGCGAACGTCACCAAGGTCTATGGCATAAAGTCCCTCCGGCTTCTGCTTAACCTTGAACACAGTCTCATATACTCCTGTGCCCATAGTGATGCGTGCTGCATCAGAGAGATTTTCCCACGTCCGTGGGCTGTCAAGCGTAAAGGTGCCGTCAACCTTCGGGGCCTCTTCGGTGAAGGAGAGAGTCCACTTGTCAGTAAGTTCTATGTCAGAACCGAACACCTCGGTAACAGGGCGTGAAGGATAGCCGGCATTCTGCGGCTCAGAGAAGGTATGGAGTATCATCGACTCTCCTGAGCGGAGGTCTAACCTGAGATTGCCGTCAAGGATTTCAGCAGAATAGCTTTTGCCGGTAAGCGGGTCGAACCACTGTGCATCCTTGAAAGGAACGGCAAGCTGAACATAGGCATTGACATCGTTAGGAGTAAGGTTGGCGATGAAGTAGCTGTAGCCTGCATCGACCTTACGACGTATCATCTTCAGCCCGTGCTGGGTCTTCATAACCTCAGGCACAGCGACCTTACGCAGCTTTGCCTCGTCATTGCCGTAGATGATGCTGACACCCTGCGACTGGAGGTCGGCTATATGGCTCTTGAGACTCTCAGTCAGTATGGCGCCGTCAGGAATGAGCAGGGCACGATAGCGTATTCCTGCCTCAGTCATGATGCCACAGTTGCCGTCGTTCAAAGCTGCAGAGGTGCAGGCGAGAAGCTGACGGTCGGAGATATAGTCACAGTCGTATCCGAGGGAGTCGAGCTCAAGGATGGAACGCTTGAAGGCGGGAGCCAGCTCTCCGAGGTTGTGGATGGCAAACTGCATGAGCAGGGTCTTGGTTTTGTCCTTCCACAGATTGCGGACAGGGAAATAGACGAGGACGTCATTGTCGGGCTTGCCGCTCTGGAGCATCGTCTGACAGGTCTTGACATAATTGTTAAAAAATTCCGCATCGCGCCAGATGCTGTTGGTGGGCGACATATCTATCGAAGCATAGAACTTCCATCCGGGCCACACATCATCCTTGGGAGAATAGCAGATGCCGTGGAAATACATGTGATTGACGCCTGCACAGAACATCAAGTCGAGGTCGGGCTTCATCTGCGAGAACGATGTGCGGAAATGTTCCGTGAGCCAAGTGAATGTCTCGGACGAGACGAGGTTCTTGCCGCTGACATGAGCTGCCGACGGGGCATATTTGAACATGGAATAGTCGGAGTCGTTAAGCTTTGTCATGCCTGGGTCAACACGAAGACCCTTGATGCCGAACTCAGAGAGTCCGAAGCCTTCTATCTCAGGTATATCGACAGCAGCATAAAGGTCGAGCAGGTTGGCAGGAGAGCCGTGAGCCTGATTGCGCACCAGCATGCCATGACCATGTGCCCACGCTACCCATTGGCGGGTGAAATTGTCGAGAAGCATGTCGGAGAGTGTCTCGCGATAGTCACTGACCACCTGAGGGTCACGATCAACCAGCTTATTGATATTCTCCTTGAGGGAATAGCCGCGACGTTTCTCAAACTCCGCAGGCAAGGTTGGTGTCCAGTCGGCACCATACACCTCGTAAGAGTCGTTGAAGATGGTATGCGGCCACGGTGTGCCGCTCTCGCCGAAGGCCTTGTCGAACTTGTCAAGATAATGCTTTACCGCATCGCGGTCGAAATGGTCGATGACATATCCCTGACCGCCAGGGGCAGCACGCTTGACCTGCTGACGGGTGCGGCTGACATAGAGGGCTATGACGCGAAGCATATCCTTCTTGTCAGTAGGATAGCTCTGCACAAAGTCAAGCTTTGCAAACTTCTTTTCCTTCTCAGGAATGACGAAATCCACGCCTTTCTTGAAGTCGGCAGCAGAAACGATGGTATCGACTATCAGCGCCTTGCAGGCTGCCTCCTCAATAGGTGTCGTCGGACCGCCGAAGGGCCAGCCCGTACCGTTGTTCATATCTATCTCGATGCCGAGACGCTTGCCCTCGTCCTCAACATAACGCAGCATCTCCATCCACTTAGGCGAGAGATACTCGATATTGTTGGCGCTATTGCCCTTGACACCATAGAGCGGCGTAATCTCAAGGGCTCCAATGCCATGACTGGCATACTGCTCCATATTCCAGCGCAGATTCTCCTTATCGACAGCACTGCCTAACCACCACCAGCGGGCACCAGGAGAGGTTGTATCTTGTGCATACAAGAGTGAAGAGTGAAGAGTGAAGAGTGAAGAATTAAAAGATGAAAATAGTAGTAGAATAGCTAGAAAGAACTTTTTATTCATGATGATATGGTTCATTTTTGTTAATAGTACATGCACGATATAGTTGTTCTGCGAATATCAGCCTTACGAGCTGGTGGGAGAACGTCATTTTTGAAAGGGATATGCTGTCGTTAGACCTGGCATAGACAGCGTCGGAGAAACCGTATGGGCCACCTATGAGGAACACAAGGCGGCGAGACACCTGCTGCTTCTTTTCAAGCCACGAGGCAAACTCCACGGAGCGGTATTCCCTACCCTTCTCGTCGAGAATCACCAGAGTGTCCGAAGGCTGCAAGAGCTTCAGCACTGCCTCACCCTCAAGGGTCTTCTGCTGTTCCTCAGAGAGAGACTTGGTATTCTTCAGTTCAGGGATGACCGTTACCGAAAAAGGCATATAGTGTCCTATGCGCCCTGTATAGTCATTGATGCCTGCCTGAAGATTTTTGTCGGTAGTTTTACCTATCAGGAACAATTCTGTCTTCATTATTCCATGCAAAAATAGCAAAAAAATATTATCTGACAAGCTAAATGACAGTTTTTTTGTAAAAAAACCTGTAGAAATTAGGTCACAACAATTTTTTTTCATAACTTTGCAGACAGCGTGTAAAAATTTTATTAATCTAAACGTATAACAAAAAAATGGAGAACAACCAAGAATTAATTGCCCAGTGCAGACAAAGAGCACAAGAGTGGCTCTCACCGTCTTTTGACGAAGAAACCCGTAAGGAAGTACAGGCTATGTTGGACAACCCTGATCCGACAGCCCTTATCGATGCATTCTACCAGTTGCTGGAATTCGGTACTGGCGGCTTGCGCGGCATAATGGGTGCAGGTACCAACCGCATGAACAAATACATCGTCGGTATGGCGACACAGGGCTTTGCCAACTATGTGCTGAAGGCTTTCCCTGGAAAGAAGGACCTTGCAGCTGTCATCGGACACGACTGCCGCAACAACGGCCGTATGTTTGCTGAGACTGTTGCTGCCATCTTCACAGCCAACGGCATCAAGGCATATCTCTTCGAGAGCCTTCGTCCTACACCAGAAATTTCTTTCGCCATCCGTCAGCTCGGAGCACAGTGCGGCGTAAACGTTACAGCTTCACACAACCCAAGAGAATACAACGGATACAAGGCATACTGGGAGGACGGCTCACAGGTGCTGCAGCCACACGACGTAGGTATCGTGGAGGAAGTCAAGAAGGTTAAGATTGAGGACGTGAAATGGGACCTCAACCCAGACCTGCTGCAGATTATCGGCGGCGAGATGGACTATGACTATATGTGCGCCGTTAAGGAAGGTATGGTTGATCAGGACGTCATCCTTCGCAACAAGGACCTGAACATCGTATATTCTGCTATGCACGGAACAGGCCGCGTACTCGTACCGCTGTGTCTGCGTTCATGGGGCTTCCAGAACATCAACGTAGTGCCTGAGCAGATGGTTGTTGACGGCAATTTCCCAACAGTCGTTTCACCAAACCCAGAGAATGCCGAGGCTATGACGCTGGGCATGAAGCTGGGCACCAAGCTCAATGCCGACCTCGTAGTGGCTACCGACCCTGACGCTGACCGTCTGGCTATCGTTTGCCGCAACGACAAGGGCGACTGGCAGATACTCAACGGAAACCAGACAGCATGCATGTTCTACTGGTACACCATCAAGAACAAGAAGGCTCTGGGACAGCTCAATCCGTCAGACTTCATGGTGAAGACCATCGTAACATCAGAGCTTATCGCAAAGATAGCACGTGCTAACGGAGTAGAATGCTTCGACGAATATACAGGCTTCAAGTGGATTGCTTACCGCATTCGCGTGAACGAAGGCAAGCGTAAGTATATCGGTGGCGGTGAAGAGTCATTCGGATACCTGCCATACGACAAGGTACGCGACAAGGACGCTCCTGCTTCTATCTGCCTCATCTGCGAAATCGCTGCATGGGCAAAAGATCAGGGCAAGACGCTCTATGACCTGCTGCTCGACATCTATAAGGAATACGGATTCCAGAAAGAGGCAGCCATCAGCGTTACAAAGCCTGGTAAGAGCGGTGCCGACGAGATAAAGAAGATGATGGAAGACTTCCGCGCTACTCCTCCTACGGAGATTGCAGGCAGCAAGGTCGTTATCGTTAAGGACTACAAGAGCCTTAAGCAGGTTGCTGACGGCAAGGAGTCTGCTCTCGATATGCCTACAACGGCAAACGTGCTGCAGTGGTTCACTGAGGACGGCATGAAGATTTCCGTTCGTCCTTCTGGCACAGAGCCTAAGATTAAGTTCTACTGCGAGGTTCCTGTAGAGGGCTTCGACGGAAACTATGAGGACGCAAGTGCTAAGGCTGACGCTCGCATTGCGGACATCAAGAAGTCGCTTGGACTATAACTACTTATATAACTTCGAGGGTGTGTTGAGGTCACTCAGCATACCCTCATTTTTTTACTTCCAAACACAAGGAACATGAAATTTACCCGCCAGTGGTTTCTTACCATTTGCCTTATCATCAGTTTGTGCGGCTGCAACAGCAAGGATAAGGGCGCCGACAGTCCTACTGAGGACTCAAGCCAGTTTGTCACATTGACGGACGTAGTGCCCGACGCCATACTGGAGATACGCTATTTCAGCACCTACAACTTCACGGGGCAGCGCATTGACGGCTACTTGGAGCCGACAGCACTGATTACCAGACAGGCTGCCGACAGTCTTCTCGAAGTAAGCAAAGAACTGCTGGCACAGGGCTACAGGCTGAAGATATACGATGCTTATCGCCCCCAGAAGGCTGTTGACAACTTCGTAAGATGGGCTGAGAACTTCAACGACACCCTGATGAAGCCTTATTTCTATCCTGACCTCACTAAAGACGTGCTTTTCCCACAGGGTTATATCGCAGAGAAGAGCGGACACACACGCGGCTCGACCGTTGACCTAACCCTCTTTGATATGGCTACAGAGAAAGAAGTCGATATGGGAGGTACATTTGACTGGTTCGGACCTGAGAGTCACCCTGACTTTTGCGGCAATCCCGATACTGGGGAATATACTGGCGACACCAAGAAGAGTCCTCAGGGACGCACTATCACAGCAGAGCAGTTTGCCAACCGCATGATATTGCGAAAAGCTATGCTGAGTCACGGCTTCAAGCCTGTTGACACCGAGTGGTGGCACTTCACACTCAACAACGAGCCATATCCGGAAACATACTTTACCTTTCCGGTGAGACAATTGAAAATTGATAATTGACAATTGACAATTAAAATTTATACAATCATGACAACAAAAACTAATCTCTACACCTTGAATTATGACAAGGCAAGAACCTATTTCTGGGCTGCAGCATTCATTATCTGCAACCTTCTGTTGCCTCAGGTTTGTCACCTTCTTCCGCAGGGCGGCGTAATACTTTCCCCTCTGTCGCTCATCATTATGGCCGGAGCATATAAGTTCGGTTGGAAAGTCGGGCTGTTGGCGGCTGTTGTATCACCATTGGTTAACCATCTGGCTACAGGATTGCCGGCATGGGATGTTCTGCAGGTGATGACAGTAAAGCTTATGATTCTTGCCCTGGTAGCAGGCTTTACGGCACAGCACTTCCGCAAAGTGACAATACCACTGCTCATTGGCGTGATTCTCGCAACAAAACTTCTCGGAGGATTGGGTGAGCTTGCTCTCACAGGAGGCATCGAGGCTACCATAGCCGACTTCACCATCGGATGGCCAAGCATGATAATACAAATTGTAGGAACCTACCTGATTTGTAAGTTCCTATGATTTCTGACCAGCCCTGTATTGTGAGGGCGTAACCCCATATTTATTAGCAAAGGCACGGCGGAAACTGCTTGGGTCGCTGAATCCGCAGGCGTAAGTAATTTCCGCCACGCTAGCACCAGCTTCAAGACGGCGCGCTGCATACTCCAGACGCAGGTCGCGCACAAATTCCATAACAGCCTTTCCTGTCTCCTGCTTCATCAACTCGAAGAGTTTGGAACGGCTCATGGCCATTTCGCGTGCCATCATTTCTGCAGTCAGTTCGGTATCAGCCAGGTGGGCATTGACAAATTCCGTTGCCCTAGCCACAAAGGGTGACAGTTCCTGAGCAGCTGGCTCCTGACTCACATATTCCTCAACAGCCTCAGCTTCTACAGGCAAGTCCGTGCTTTCTGTCACAGGGGAAATGGGCTGTTGTACCTTCACGACTGCCTCTTTCTTTTCAGCAACAGTCTTGCTCTTTCTTCTCCACAATATCAATACAGCAACAGCACAGGTAATACCACATAATATCACCACCGCTGTGGACCATTGCCACCATTCCGACAATGGTTCTTCATTTTTCTTCTGGCTCACCACCTCTTTTTCTTCTTCAAGCCACAGATGTCTCACGCCACTGCGCAGCTTTGGCTCCAGGCTGTCGGCCACGAAGCAGTCGATACCCTGATTTCCGCCAAAGTATAATGTGCCCGTATTGGCATCGAGGAAAGAGCACCCCTCGGAATATTCATTATATAAGGTGTGCAGCATTGTGCTCTTGCCAGTATAAATATTTATGCAGCAGATACCCTGATCGTAGCTGCACCACAGGAAGTCGTGCCAGTAAAGCAAATCCTTCACTATATGTCCGTCGGCAGGAGAAGAGAATGGCAGCATCTCGCGCCCTGTTATGCGGCACAGACCGTTGTCGGTACCCACCCACGTCTGACCAGTAGCATCGGTAATTACGCAATGAGCCTCCTTGTCACTCCACTGCTCCACCTTGCCGCCAGCCATGCGGAACAGCCCCTTCTCTGAAGCTATCCAACGGTAGTCCTTGCCAGTGAAGATGTATATGATATGAACGAGGGTGCTGTCCACCAGTTGTGGTACCAGGCTGCTGTCGGGTTCCATACAGTACAGTCCCTTTGCCGTTCCTATCCATAACCGCTGCCTGTCATCCTCAGCAAGGGCATAGACTTCGTGCCTTATGGTATCCTGAAATTCTATCCGCTTGAACGTGCGACCTCTGGTGCCCGGCCTCATGTAGAGACCGTCGTATGTTCCAAACCAAAGCCGCTTCTTCGAGTCCTCAATAATGGGACGTATGCGCACTCCCTCTACCGAATCTTTCAGGGGATAGCTGACAACTTCATATTCCTTTTGTCCCTTCGGCAGAACGACCAACTCTTTGCTGTCGGCTATCCACATTGCTCCCTCATTGTCCATGCAGATTGTGCGAACCAAAGGATTCGCATCGCTTATCCGTCGCTTGTAATGTTGCTGTTGCGTATCAGCAAAGAACAATCCGTTGTTGGCAGAACCAGCCCAAAGAAAACCTCGGCTGTCAAGCAGCAGGCTGAAGATTGTCTCGTCCTTCAGCCCTGCATCAATGGCCAACTGACCAGTATAAGCTACTGACCCTTCCCACAACCTACGCTTCTGGACAGTCCATACACGGTTGGTGTTCGGATCTTTGAAGGTGCGGTTCAGGGGCACCACAACCTGATGGCGTATAGAGTCGGCAAGCGAACGGTTGTCATAGGTGACGAACTTCCCAGTCAATGTATCATAACGTGATACCTTGTCGTGGTTCTCGAAACACTGTACCCATATAGAGCCGTCATTGGCACAGTTAATGCGGTCCACACGCTTGTCGGGAAGATAATCGGTGGAAATCGTCTCAAACCTTTCACCATTAAAGCGACACATTCCGCTTGATGTGGCTATCCATAGATTCCCTTTCTTGTCCTGCCCCAACGCAATAACAGTGTTACTGGGCAGGGCGTCCTTCACCGTCATCTGATGGAAACGCAGAAGCTGTGCCGGAAGAATTTCAGCAATCAACGTGAAAAGGAATGTAGCTAGCAGCTTTTTCATTTGGAATATTACCGATGGAATCGATTATCTGAGGGCAAAAGTAAGAAATTATTGTGAAAAAACAAACGCTTTTTGCGTTTTTGTATAAAAAAAGTGCAAATTTTGTCAGTTTTATCAAAAATCACGCCTTATTTATTACATTATTTCTCATCGTTTTGGACGCTGCGTCCCCCTTTTGGACGTTTCGTCTCCCGTTTTGAACCCTAGGTCGGATTTAATGGACATAAGGATTCTCGGCGAAAGCATTTTTATTTGTACCTTTGCACGCAGATTTAGAAATCCCACTCCCCGTGAGGGGATGAAGAGATATAGTTTTTAGTTTTTCATTTGGAAATTGTTCTCTGGTCTGTGAAGATAGGAGCAATCTTATTTAATAAAGTTAAGTTGATTTTAGGAATTAGTTTTTTATAGCTATAAGTGTCCGTGAGGATATTTCGCTATTATACTTTTAAACAAAAGTAAACTCAAAGAACTATTACTACTAACTATGAAACTCCCCGTGACAGGTGACTGCCACGGGGAGCTCATTTTTATTATAAATAATGTGTATTACTTGTTCAGGGCAAGTGCAACGTTAACGGCGCAGGCTACTGTGCAACCTACCATTGGGTTGTTGCCTATGCCGAGGAAGCCCATCATCTCAACGTGTGCAGGTACAGAAGAAGAACCAGCGAACTGTGCATCAGAGTGCATACGTCCGAGGGTGTCTGTCATGCCGTAAGATGCAGGACCTGCTGCCATGTTGTCTGGGTGAAGGGTACGACCTGTACCGCCACCTGATGCAACTGAGAAATATGGCTTACCAGCAAGTACGCGCTCCTTCTTGTATGTACCAGCTACTGGGTGCTGGAAACGTGTTGGGTTGGTAGAGTTACCTGTGATAGATACATCTACATTCTCCTTCCACAGAATAGCAACGCCCTCACGAACGTCGTCAGCGCCATAGCAGTTCACCTTAGCACGTGGGCCGTCAGAATAAGACTTTGTCTTAACGACCTTGAGCTCGCCTGTGAAGTAGTCGAACTGTGTCTGTACATATGTGAAGCCGTTGATGCGTGAGATAATCATAGCAGCGTCCTTGCCAAGACCGTTGAGGATGACGCGGAGTGGCTTCTGGCGCACCTTGTTTGCCATCTCTGCAATCTTGATAGCGCCCTCAGCAGCTGCGAATGACTCGTGACCTGCAAGGAATGCGAAGCACTCTGTCTCCTCGCGGAGCAGACGTGCAGCGAGATTACCATGGCCGATACCTACCTTACGGTCGTCAGCTACAGAACCAGGGATGCAGAATGCCTGCAGACCGATGCCGATAGCCTCAGCAGCGTCAGCAGCTGTCTTGCAGCCCTTCTTCAGAGCGATAGCAGAACCTACTACATAAGCCCACTTAGCGTTCTCGAAACAAATCATCTGAGTTTCCTCACATGTCTTGTATGGGTCGAGACCTGCCTTTTCACATATTTCGTTTGCTTCCTCAATAGAAGAAATACCGTTCTCGTTCAGAGCAGCGAGTATCTGCTTGATACGACGATCCTGTGACTCAAATTTTACTTCGCGAATCATAATATGTTCCTCCTATTAGTTTTTACGTGGATCAATAAATTTAACTGCTCCCTGCTCAGGCTTTGTACGTCCGTAGGTGCCAGTAACAGACTTGAGTGCCTCGTTGGCATCCATGCCCTTCTTGACAGCATCCATGAACTTGCCCATGTGAACGAACTCATAACCACAAACCTGATCGTCCTCATCGAGGAACTGCTTTGTGATGTAGCCTTCTGTAAGCTGGAGATAACGTGTACCCTTAGCCTTTGTGCCATAGAGGGTACCACACTGAGAAACGAGTCCCTTGCCGAGGTCTTCAAGACCAGCGCCGATAGCCAGACCACCCTCAGAGAAAGCAGACTGTGTACGGCCATAGACAATCTGGAGGAACAGCTCGCGCATTGCTGTGTTGATAGCATCACATACCAAGTCGGTATTGAGAGCCTCAAGAATAGTCTTGCCAGGGAGAATCTCACTTGCCATAGCAGCTGAGTGAGTCATACCAGAACAGCCGATAGTCTCAACGAGAGCCTCCTCGATAACGCCGTCCTTTACATTGAGAGACAACTTACAGCAACCCTGCTGTGGAGCACACCAACCTATACCATGAGTCATGCCGGAGATATCCTTGATCTCCTTTGCCTGTATCCACTTACCCTCTTCAGGAATTGGAGCAGGACCATGATTAGGACCTTTTGCAACAACACACATGTCGTTGACTTCCTTTGTGTAAATCATAATGTTGTATTTTTGGGAATTAAGTAAATTTGTATTCTGAGACGCAAGCATTCACTTTTACCTCAATTTTGCGCAAAGGTAAACATTTTTGAGTAAAATAGCAAATTTTATGACACCTTTTTTGAATTATATTGAGATTTTTTACTAATTTTGCAGCAAATTTCAAAGTAGGATGAACAAAGAACAGGAACTTTTACGCAAGAAGAGTCCAATACAGATAAAGAATAAGAAGGCTGCCTTCGATTACCACTTTGTTGACACTTATACTGCCGGCATAGTGCTGACGGGTACTGAAATAAAGAGTATCCGCATGGGAAAGGCATCGCTGGTTGACACATTCTGCTACATTCACAACGACGAGATGTGGGTGAAGGGAATGAACATCAGCCCTTACTTCTATGGTTCTTACAACAACCACGAGGCACGCAGGGACCGCAAACTGCTGCTGAACAAGAAGGAGATAAGACGCCTGAAGGAGGATACCAAGGCGGTAGGATTCACCATCGTCCCTACCCTACTCTTCATCGACGACAAGGGGCGGGCCAAGCTCGACATCGCCCTCTGTCGAGGCAAAAAAGAGTTCGACAAGCGCGAAACCCTGAAGCTGAAACAGGACAAGCGCGAAATGGACAGAGCGATAAAACACTTTTAAAGTGTAAAGATTCTATAAACTGTAAACCGCAAACTGTAAACCAAACTTGGCGAATATATTACTTGATAATGCTGTTGATCAGTTTTCACGGCTGCCGGGGATTGGCAGGAAGACTGCATTGCGACTGGTGCTGCACATGCTGCGTCAGGAGGAAGAAGATGTGACAGCCTTTGCCAATGCTCTTACAATACTGAAAAGGGACGTCAAATACTGTAAGGTTTGCCACAATATCTCAGATACGGAGGTATGCCCCATCTGTTCAGACAAGTCACGCGACGCTTCCTTGATATGTGTAGTCGAGAACATCCAGGATGTGCTTGCCATTGAACGGACGCAGCAGTACAGGGGACTGTATCACGTCTTGGGTGGCATCATATCACCTATGGACGGAATAGGTCCCAATAATCTGGAGATAGGTTCGCTGATTGAGAGAATACGTTTTGGAGAAAGCGGCAATGAAGGGTACGAGAAAATAAAAGAAGTCATCTTTGCCCTTGCAAGTACGATGGAGGGTGATACCACCAATTTCTATATCTCACGAAAGCTGAAAGAGTTTCCTGACATCAAGCTCAGCGTCATAGCCAGAGGCATCAATGTGGGTGACGAACTGCAATATACCGACGAAGTCACCCTGGGCCGCTCCATCCTCAACAGAACACCGTTATGATTGCGCAAGGTCGCTCGTAGGGAGGAACTTGGGAGTCTTGTACTAAAATAACTTGACAAGTTTTTCAGTACAAGACAGGGGGCACAAAAATTCCGCACTCTATAGAAATAAAGTGCGGAGTATTTTCTCAATCCTTGCGGATTATTTAATCTGATTATTCATCACCTTCCTGTTCGTCATCCATCCAGTATTCATCTACACCGGAGTCGTTGGCAGGGTTAGTTGTAGGACTTACTGTCGGGGTATTCATGACAATGAACTTGCTCCAGCCTGTTACTTTGTCGAAGGTAGAGGCCTGATATACATCGTGATGTTTTGTCCATATCGGATGATTATTGGAGTAAATAGAGATGCCAAGACTGTAATAGTCTGCACCACTATATGAAGGCCATTGACCATATGTGACATCTCCTACTTGTATAGTTCTGTGGAAGCCACATATATGATATACATTTGCAGCATTAATAGCTTTTGCAAGGTCTTCAAATATTGATTGTGTCTCTGTGGTGTTCAGGTTCGAATGCACCAATTGGGCATAATGGAGAACATCGGCATAAACATAGAGATCACCGAAGAGATATACACCCTTTGTTGCGTTGTCTATAGCGTCTTTGCTTGTGCCATAATTATTAACAAGCAAATCAACGAGTCTCTTTACCTGGGCATTGATGGCTGC
This sequence comes from uncultured Prevotellaceae bacterium, assembly GCA_902774795.1. GTDB lineage: Bacteria > Bacteroidota > Bacteroidia > Bacteroidales > Bacteroidaceae > Prevotella. The sequence goes on from CACYKA010000019.1 coordinate 61,893, forward strand.
AATGCCTGCTGAACGCCAGCATCCGAAGTCGCAGTTTTCATTTTTTATCTCCTTGGTCTTTTCATCCTCAACATTTTGGAATTCTTCTACGAAGTTATAGTCTGCGTTATTTACATTTCCTGTGGGACTCGTCATGATGCCATGCTGACAAGCTATTGCATCCTCGAAGTTGGCAGGATATGAATTAATGGCATCCACAATAGCATACACATGACGTGGGTTAACGCGTGCTACATGTGAGCTGCAGAACTGGTAGTCGCAATATGGTGCCATCTCTGTCATCACCTCAAGTTGTCCCATCAGACAGCCATTCCAATAGATGGCCTTCAGGTGGGTTCCTGTCTCTGCCAGAGCCTGGGCGAAGGCTTTCGTTGAAACGCCTTTTTCACCATGGTTATCATCATAGATAATAGCACGGGTAGGTGTTTCTTCATCGAGGTCGAAACCGCCACCGTGGTTCACTGGCATGAGGATATAGTTCTCTGCCGGTGCTGTCTGCTTTGCCCAGTTGATGAACTCCTTGATGGTCTCTACCCTATAGAGCTCCACCTCGCTGGCTGGCTTGTAGTAACATCTGCTATGATAGCTCTGAGAATCAATATTCGGTGTCAGCTCATAACGATAGGTACAACCATATTTTCCGTATAACAGACTGACAGGCTCGTTTGGCTTTTGGGGGTCACGAAGTTTTGAATCGTCCTTGGAATTTGAATACATCACAACGAAGCGCACCTGATTGTGTGGTACTTTAAGTGACTCTTTTACATAATCTATGGCACCGTCAAGCTGACTATCTACATCACCGCCGCCGCAACCATAAAACATTATGGTGTATTTGGCTGTCTTACCTTGCCAATTCTGCACATAGGGGTCATTAGTAACGGCAGGATTACTGTCGCCATCGCTGCTGCTACATGATGTCATAACTGCTCCCATAGCTACAACCAGGGCAACAGACATCAGTTTAAAAAAATTCTTCATAATACGTGTTCTTTATGTTGATAACTATAAAATCTGCTGCAAAGATACAAAATAATAACGAAAACGAAAACAAAAAACAAAAAAAATTACAGATTATATTTAAAAGTCTTTAACCGCTCGCTCGGCTTTGCCGCTTTCACCGCTCGAGCTCTGCTCGCTTGCTACCAACGGGACACAAGAAAGCGAAACGACTGAAAGAACCTTTAACCTTTAACCGTTAACCTTTTAGATCTTTGTTCCGAGGTTAGCGAGGCGGGTGTAGAGTTCTTCCTTAGTGAGGTTTTTCAAGGCTTCGGTGGGCAGATAGCGGGCTGTATCGCCTTTCTCATCATGTACCAGTTCTGCCAGAAAATGAATGTCCTGCAAATCTGACAACAGGTTTTCTACCAGTCGCATCGGAACCTTGCCAGTGCATCCACGCGATACGGCATCAGCATTGAGCATTTCCTTTATCTCTTCGGCAGTATATTCATTCTCGCCATTACGGAAACGTTCTGCGACATGTTCCATAATAATCCACGAAAGCTCCAGGCGCGTATTAAAAGAATAATGTGTTGGATGAAGAATATTACTGGAGAAGAAATCTTCTGAATTCTGCTTACTATAAGTCAGCTCTGCTCCTATGAGACATATTATCCATGATGTCTGCAACCACAGGAGGAAGAAAGGAATCATGGCAAACGACCCATAGATAGCATTGTAGTTGGATATCCATATCTGGGAGTTGATATAGACCATCTGGAATATCTGCATACACACACCTGCAAGGACGCCCGGCCAAAGGGCTGAGCTGAACTTGACCTTGGTATTGGGCATAAAGACATACAGGCACACAAAGCCTGCTGACAGAAGCAGATAGGGTGACAACTCGATGAAGAATGTCATCATCGGGCCAAGCACTATGACATCGCTGAGCTGATCCTGCAACGCCGTAACCCATATCGAGAGACCTGAGCTGACAACGAGGAATATAGGGAGCAGGAAGAAGAGCGAGACGTAGTCGGTGACTGTACGAAAGATGCTTCTGGGATGCTTTACATGCCAGATATCATTGAAGGCGCTCTCAATATTGGATATCAGATTGAGGGTCGTTCCAAGCATAAACAGAAGGCCTATGCCCAGGAATATACCTTTCTTGGTATGAACGAGATAGGAATTGACAAAGCCGATGATTGTCTCTGCCGCATCGGGCTGTGAGGACAGCATGTCACGGAACCATGTCTCGATATATACGGAATAGCCAAATCCTCGCGCTACGGCAAAGAATACCGCGAGAATGGGCACAAAGGCTAGCAACGACGAGTATGTAAGGTTACTCGCCGTTCCTATCACGCGCTTCTCGGTAATGTCTATGACAAAAGCGCGTACAAACGTTTCTATAGTTTTAAGTATCTTGATAAGAAACGAAGTATAATATTAATAAGGAAAAGAAGAAAAAATCAGTATCTCTATAAGCCGGGTTCTGTACTGGAAAAACCAGTGCCCTATCATTTATCTAAGCGTTCTACCCTTCATCGTGTTCCGAAGAACTCGGGCGAGCAGCCCTTTCATGACGATGATATACATGAACTTGCAGCCTCCAGCAGACACAGCATAGTTGTCACCAACTACCTGGTGGTCTCTTACACCACCTTCTCACCCTTACCCTTTCAGGCGGTTATTTTCTTCTGTCAACACCTACTGTCACCAATAGCTTGTAGTTTCGCAAGTGGAGCGCTCTGCGCTGCCCGGACTTTCCTCTGACATAGGATGCCAGCGACAAGGCCAAGATACTGATTATAGGAATTTCTTCTTCTTTCCGAATATGCGATATAGCTTCCATCCAAGGAGAGCACCGTCGATAACGTTGGAGGAGTCTGATATCCATGACATCACACGCTTGGTGGGTGACAGGACAACAGGCTGCTCCTCGTTAACCAGTGAGCTCCACTGTTTTTTTAGTGATTTCTCCTTTGAAGCAATGTCAGCTTGCATAGAGTCACACTTCTTCTTCAGATCGTCAGGAGTGAGTTCTGAGAACAGATGTGCCAACGGGGCGAGCAACCATTTATCACGTGTGAGATAAGCTGCCGCCAGCAGCACAACATAGAACAAGCTTATGCACAGAAACGCCATCGCCTTGGAGCCTACCACATTCTCGAGAGAATAGGCGGCAGCAAACGACAGGCAAGCGAGCACAAGCATTGCTATGAGCAGGAGCACGAAGACGAAGAACAACGCTCCAGCCACGTGCGCCAGCTTCTGTGCCACATCAAGCCGAGTCTTGGTAGCCTTCAGCTCGACCCACTCCTTAGTGTCTTCGACAAGAGTGACTATCTTCTTGACATTCGCATCACTGGATATCATGCCTCAACAACTTCTTCAGCCAGTTCTTCAACCTGATTCTTAGAAAGCTTGATATTGTACTTCTCACAGAAGCCCTTTACCTTGTCCTGAATTTCTTCAGCGGTCTTCTTGAGATCAATCTTGTCATAATACTCCTTTGCATAGTCCTGAAGTTTTGCACGTGTGTCTTCACCCTTCTCCGGAGCAAGCAGGAGAGCTGCTGTTGCACCTGCAACGGCTCCGCCGATGACAGCTGCGATGTAACCTAATGTCTTCATAATAGAAAAAATTTAAATTTAAAATGGTTAATAAATATAATAAACACCTTTTCAAATGCAAAAGTAATAAAAAAATACATCTAAACAAACTTTTTTCACATTTTTTTTTGTAACTTTGCAGCGAATTAACAGATATAAGTCTGATTATATACAAATAAGTAACATAATAACAGAAAAATGAAAAAGTATTTTTATCTTTGTGCATTAGTTTGCACCGCAATCGCATTCACAGCATGTAGTTCTTCAAAGGAAAGCGCTTATCGCAGGGCTTATGAGAAGGCAAAGGCTCAGGAACAGACTTATGCTCAGCCACAGCAGGAGTACAATGCTCCACAGCAGCAGGCTCCAGTAACTCCTATGGTTCAGCAGCCGGTTCAGCAGTCTTCAACAGTCGTTGACAACACACCTGTTCGCAGGGAGAATGTCAATGTAGTAAGCGGTTCTGGCCTGAAAGCTTATTCTGTTGTTGTAGGTTCATTCGGCGTACGCGCCAATGCCGACGGTCTGCAGAACACCCTTAAGAATGCCGGCTATGACGCACAGATAGCATATAACAGCGAGCGCAACATGTACCGCGTTATTGCTACAACACATGACGACAGAAGCGGTGCCGTAAGTGCAAAGGAATCACTTAGGGCTACATATCCTGACGCATGGCTTCTGATGAAGTAAATGCCGAGGATACTTGCTATAGACTACGGAAAAAAGCGCACCGGGCTGGCTGTAACAGACGAATTACAGATAGTGCCCGGTGCGCTTGATACTGTGGAAACGCACAGGCTCTTCGAATATCTGGAGAAATACATTCAGAGTGAAAGCGTTGAGCGTATCATCATAGGGGAACCGCGACAATCCAACGGCATGCCGTCGGAGAACATGGCACGAGTAAGGGAGTTTGAAAACCGCTGGAGGAAAGCACATCCGGAAATACCCATCGAGGGTTACGATGAGCGTTTCACCTCCGTACTTGCACACAGAACCATGATTGATGCCGGCCTGCACAAGAAAGCAAGACAGGACAAGGCACTCGTCGATAAGGTTTCTGCAACAATAATATTACAAGATTATTTAAGTCACAGATGATTTTACCCATCTATACATACGGACAGCCGGTATTGAGAAAAGTTGCTCAGGATATCGACAAGGATTATCCTGAACTGAAAGAACTTATTGCAAACATGTGGGAAACCCTTGCAAGCAGCGAGGGAATAGGACTGGCTGCACCACAGATAGGACTGCCGATACGCGTGGTTGTTATCGACCTTGACCTGCTGAAGGAGGATTTTCCTGAATATGCAGGATTCAAGAAGGTTTATATCAACGCGCACATCGAAGATTATGACGACAGCGAGACAGAAACTTCCTCTGAAGGATGCCTATCGCTACCTGCCATACACGAAAATGTAAAAAGACCGACACGCATACGCGTGACTTATCAAGATGAGAACTTCACCGAACACGACGAATGGGTGGAGGGATATCTGGCACGTGTCATGCAGCATGAATTCGACCATCTTGAAGGCAAGATGTTCATTGACCGCATAACACCTTTAAGGAAACAGCTCATTAAATCCAAGCTGAAGGCATTGCTTCAGGGACGTTTCAGGACCGGCTACAAAGTAAAGGTAGCAAGATAGGATAGAGCAGGAAAAACTGGAACAAACACAAATGCGCAAACGTCTGCTGTATTTTATATTCTGTTTCTTACCCATATCTGCAACATATGGGCAATATAAAATCGACAAGCTGATTCTCAGCGGACGGATCGCATTGCACTATGAGGACTATGTTCTCTCCATCCAATACTTCAATCAGGCCATTGCCGCAAAGCCGTATCTGTGGGAACCGTGGCAGCTCAGGGCGATAGCGAAGTACTATCTTGACGACTGGCAGGGAGCAGAAAGCGACGCTACGGAAGCGCTGAAACTGAATCCTTATGTTACGGAGCTCTATGACCTTAGAGGCATAACACGCATCAGGCAGGAGAACTTCACTGATGCCATATCCGACTATACCAAGGCCATAGAACAGGAGCCCGCAAACCAGAATTACTGGTACAACCGTGCTGCATGCTATCTTGAGAACAAAGACTATGAAGCGTGCCAGCTGCAGTTGGATACCCTCATTCAGAAATGGCAGAAGAACTCAGGTGCATACCTCATGAAGGCCGAGGCCTATATGAATCAGGGTGATACCGTTGCAGCAGAAAACTGGATAGACAAGGGGCTGGAGATTGACGAGCACAATGCCAATGCGTGGCGTGTGAAGGCTATGCTGGCTTTTTTCAAAGAGAAATGGAAGGAGGCCGACGAATACTATACAAAGGCTTTGCATTACAAGCCGAAGGACGTAAGGAGCTATGTCAACAGAGCACACGTAAGGCTTAGGGAAAACAATCTTCGCGGAGCCATGAACGACTATGATACGGCACTGGAACTTGACCCCAACAATTTCCTTGCCCACTATAACCGAGGACTGCTCAGGCAGCAGGTGGGCGATGACAACAGGGCCATCGAGGACTTCAATTACGTGCTGAGTCTTGAGCCTGGCAACATCATGGCTCTGTTCAACAGGGCCCTTCTGGAAGACAGGACGGGAGACCTGAAGAGCGCTATACGCGATTACTCCATCGTGATAAAGCAATTCCCCAATTTCTGGACAGGTCTTAAATATCGTGCCGACTGCTACCGCCGCTTAGGACAGACTGCCAATGCCGAGAAAGACGAATACCGCATTCTCAAGGCACAGATGGACAAGCATCTGGGTGTACAGAACAGATGGTCATCAGCGAAACTGCAGCAAATGAGAAAGCTGTCAGACATCGACCCAAACAAATATGACCAGATTGTCGTAGAAGACGAAGCATCGACAGAGCCGGAATACAAGAGCGAATATCGCGGAAAGATTCAGAACAGGCAGATTACCGAGCATTACCAGCCATACATCGTGATGGAGAAGGACAGTCTTGTCGAGAAAACCGAATATCCGGAAATCAAGGAGCCGAAGACGGCACAGGACTTCTATAATCTTGGCACCCGCCAGGCTCGTGAAACCAAATATGCAGAAGCTATAGAGAATCTGACAAAGGCAATAGAAATAGATTCTTACTTCTCACAGGCTTACTATAATCGCGGACTTGCATACCTGCATTCCGAGGAGACAGAGAAATCACAGGCCGACCTGTCAAAGGCAGGAGAGTTGGGACTATACTCCGCATACAGCCTGATGAAACAGAACAATAAAAAGAACAAAAAGAAGTAGCACACTATGAAAAGACTTTTTATATTTGCCCTACTCCACTGCTCAATGCTCACCCTTCCCGTTATGTCGCAGACACTGACGGAAATCTATAAGAGCATTCCCGATACCATAATGGCGAAGCTGAGCGGCTTTGAGCCGGAAATAATAATGGACAGCGACACCCTCATGCAGTTCAAGGTTAACAATATAACATACGAACTGGCAAAGGTCTCTGACAACAAAGCAGTATTGCTTGTCACACTTCCCCTGCCAGAGCATGATACGCGCGCATACCTATTTAATATATATAATAGCGACTCTGAACCTGCCAACAAGCTGCGTTGGCAATTGGAGAGCAGCCGCGACATCTCCAACGGAGAGTTTAAATTTGCAGAGGCTACAATCACATCTGTATCACCGCTGTTAATACAAGTGACATTACGCGAACCATTCATTCCGAAAGACGAAAAGAATGAGCCTACAGTGTTAAAAAATATAAAATTATTTTAATATCCAGACAAAAAACTTGTAGATATAAAAAATAATGCATACCTTTGCATCGTGTTTTTCATGGTATTAGATTATTAAGGTTAATGAAGGTTGATTGTCGTGAGACAATCAATTTTTCTTTAAGGGCTGACAATTTTTTAACTGTCAGCCCTTAATTATTGCCCTCAAAATACAGATTATCAACGAGATAGCCTCTTGTAGGCATAAACACCGTCTTTTCCTTCAAGAGTCAGCGAATCAGGTGTCAATGCGATGATGTCAAACGTATCAGCATTGAGTATCAGCTGGCAGTTACACATCTGCCATGAGGTGTAAGGCTTTGACTCTACGGCATTCTTGTTTTCTACCACTCCATTCTCCTTGATATAGAAATTACGGTCAAGGGAAGTCCAGTGGCCCATCAACGAAGTGATATTCACAGCCTTACGCACCATCTTCATTCCTCTTGCAGGGTCTTCTGCGGAAGGCATCGTGGTAACACATATCAAATCACCAGCATACAGTCCTCCCTGAATGTCAGAGGGTATGGTATCCTGGTTCATGGCTATTGCTGTCTCCTGCCCTTCGTCCGACACCACAGTCAGCACATGCATCGAGGTTGCATCACCAACCTTTCCATACAAAGCGCTGTCATTACCTTCAAAGATTTCATCCTCTAAATCCATGCTGCCCTTTGTCGTATTGGTACACGAGATTACCACCAGTACTGTCAATACACACAACAGCACACTCTTTGCTTCATTCCACAATCTGTCCATTTCTTCAAGAGTTAATTCTTTAATATTACGCCCCATTTCCCTGGCCTTTTCTTCTACATAGCCAAAACGTGAGATAAACTTACGGTTGGTCTGCTCTAATGCCGTATCTGGGTTTATATGATATAGCCGGGCAGCATTCACAAGGGAGAAGAGTACGTCTCCCAATTCTTTTTCTGCCGACTCCTTATTACCGCTTTCAAATTCTTTTTTTAGCTCTCCTATCTCCTCAAACACTTTCTCCCAAACGTCTTCTCTCTCTTTCCAGTCAAAGCCCACATTCCTGGCTTTATCCTGTATGCGGTAGGCCTTTATCAGAGAAGGCAATGACTTCGGCACTCCGGAAAGAACCGTCTTGTTGCCGTCTTTTTCCTTCTGCTTCACCTGCTCCCATATCTTGCTCACTTCCTCAGGGTTGTCAGCTGTCTTGTCACCATAGATATGGGGATGCCTGAAAACCAGTTTGTCAGCCTCTTTCTCCAACACATCGCCCATATCGAAGAGTCCTTTTTCCCTGCCTATCATAGCATAGAAAACAAGGTGCTCCATAACATCACCCATCTCTTTCTGTATCTCTTTCGGATCGTCAGAGAGAATGGCATCACAGAGTTCATATACTTCCTCAATGGTATGAGGTCGCAATGATTCATTTGTCTGTTTATTGTCCCAAGGACATTTCTCACGCAGTTCGTCCTGTATGTCAAGCAAACGGGAGAATGCCTTTAGGATTTCTTCTTTTGTATGCATTTTTCTTCAACTCCTGCGCCACATGCTACTATAACACGAGCCGCAAATTATGCTTGCAAATTTAATGATTTCTTGCGACTTTTAGTACATTTTGCATATTTTTCTTGCGGAATACGTTTGTTTTTAATATAAATTAATGCAAAAACCACATCCAGTTACCAATTTCTCGTTTCGATTAAAAGAAAAATGGATGGAATTCAATGCCATAAGTTTAGGTTTAAGTTTAGATATGCTTATATATATAATAAGGTATAGTAAACCCAAATCATGAGAATGTAGGTTTAGTCTTTAAGTTTAGAGGTGCATGTATAATACATGAGTAAACGTAAACCTAAACTTTGTTGAATGAAACGACTTGATGTTTCCCAAAATTCACATTTTTCTTTTTACTGAAGATGAATCAATTTATGCTCTTCCCTTCTCATACCACTTTTCTTTTAACTGAAAAACGTTTTCATGAAAAACATTTCATTTTGAGTTAACTTCTGTGGTATAGAAAGAAAACTCGCCTAAATGTAAGTTTTCTGCAAATCGACGGAGTTTTTCTAAATTTTCGCAAAACAACAAACTATGAAAGTCATTTCGGCAGTAAATATTTTATTAACTGGATAAAATTCGACAAACTCCATTATGTCCGAAGAGAGATACCTCGTTTCTCATTTTCGTAGAAACTCGCTGGGAGTGAGACCGAAGTGTTTTTTGAATACACGAGTA
>CACYKA010000020.1 GCA_902774795.1 uncultured Prevotellaceae bacterium
GCACCGACGATACCCTCCATCACATTGTGCAGTTCATCGTTTGTCGCCACGTTGCCATCGGCCTTTACGTGTGTGTAGAAGTCGGCATAATGATTGAAGTCGCCCGCCAATTGGTGTGTATTTCCTTCGTCCACGTAAGGTTTCATGTAGTCATACCACTCCGTCGCCCCGTCGTTGTTACAGGTATTGCCGGCGCAGATGCGGATCCCCTCAAAGAACGGGTCTTCCTTTATCAGCTTGGCCACGGCTTTGAAGTCGGCCTTTGTACCCTGGTTGCTGGCTGTTACGTCCGGCTCGTTGAAGGGAGCGATGGAGACCACTTTCAGACCATAGTTCTGCACATATTTCAGTGTGGCCTTGATGACCTTGTACCATGCTTCGGGGTGATGTGTATAGACTTCCGTATTGATGTCAACAGGGTCGGAATTGAGAAGAAGCCCATCGGGATGAGTGAGCGAGATATGGCGAAGGCGATTCTTCAGATAATTTAGCTGTCGTGTGGACAGGGTGCCATCTTCATTCAAGGCATCCATCACCTGAAACGAGATACGTCCATACGTCAGACGGTCGCGCCCGATGAAGTTGATGCCGCGCAGCACGTTGCCCTCGTCGTCCCAAGCCGTGATACATGGAAGCATGAGGAACATCGGCAGTTCCTGAAGGATTCTGTGCACAGGCAAATGGGGCACACAAGAAGGCCCCCATCGTCAGGAGGCAAGTCAGACTTTTTTTCATCAGTATTTGTTTCATAAAACCAAGGCTTTTAGCTGAACGTGAAATAATAGCGAATGCTTAATTTACCAATAAGATTTCCGAGGCCGGCACGCTTGCTGCCTCTTCATCGTGAGCACTTCGTCTCACAATGCGGTTGCAAAGGTAAGAAAAATATCTGAAACTTCAAAACAATTGCCCGATTTTTTGTTTGGAGGCTCTATTTTTCAATAACCTTGCGTTATTGCGCAATAACCCTGCGTTATTGAAAATTAAGGCAAGGTTACTGGATTTTGGAACATCCCGATTGGGTTAAAAAAACGAAGCGGCGGACGGACATCAACGAAACACCGTATCGAGAGCCACGGTACGGCGTATCAAGGGTCATGAAACGGCGTTTCGATTTGTGCAGTCAGTTCTGTCGAATGAAAAGGGAGAATCAATCGAATGAAAAGGGAGATTCAATCGGGTGAATAGGGACAAACCCTTTAGCCGGACAACTGGACGGCTCGGGGCAGACGGAAAGACGGCTTAGGGCATCCAACCGTCTGCCTTAAGCCGTCTCAATATGAATTTTTGTGCTTTTCCTCTTTCGTAATCAGTGCAAAGATACAAAATTTTAAGGCAAAATGCAAGTTTTTTTGGCAAAAACTTACTTTTTCTTCTTCTCCAAAGCCTTGCTGACTTGCTGGGCGAAGGCGGTCATGCCTTTCACTGAGGGGTGTCCTGCCTGCTTCTCGATGTCCTTTAGGTCGAGGCACTCTACATCGTAGTGCTTGCAGATGGTGTGGACGGACTCGTTGATGCTCTCGCGGAGTTCGCTGTTGAGGATGAAGAGCAGGCGTGCTGTCGGGTAGTTGCCCTTCAGGTCGTAGAGCATCTTCGCCATTGCTGGACGGAAGTAGTAGAGCTGCTCCGTAGTCCAGTTGCCATAGACATAGTCGCCGATGGGCGAGCCAGCCCATGAGTCGTTGGTGCCGCCGCAGATGAGGATGATGTCAGGATTGCCGAGGGTATTGGTACGGTTCACGAACGAGCGGTTGCTGTAGTCGCGGTAGTCCTGCAGGCCTGCTATCGGCACGCGGGGCTCGTTGCCCTTCTTGTAGCCGGAATAGCAGATGGTTGCACCTGAATAGGAATTGTTCACCTCAAGGCTATAGCTCTTGTTGCTGCCGATGAGCTGGCGCCACCAGGTCTCTTCCACCTTCGTAACGTCGTTGTTCTTGTTGCGGTAAGGACTTTCGGGCTTGAAATACCAGATGGCGTTGGTGTCGTTGGACATGCAGCCGTCAAAGGTAGAGTAGCTGTCGCCCAAAACAGACACTTTCTGTGCCTGAGTGAAGAGTGAAGAGTGAAGAGTGAAGAATAATATGAGTGTGATTACTTTAAGTATTCGCATAATGGTGATTTGTTTGCTTTAAGTCCCTTAGCAAGACTGAGGGCATTGTTGCGTGCTCCGAGCAGTGATGTGTGGGTGTGATCGTGGTTGAAATAGATGGAAGCCTCCTCTTTTGCCTTTGCAGCATCGCCATCTTTGCGTGCAAACTTCTTGTCGAGGAAGTCGGCAGAGATATTATGTACATCGACGAATTCGCAGCCGTTCTCCTTAGCCACCTTTTCGTCCCACTGCGGAATGTAGTTGTTGTTGCGGCGCTCAATCTTTCCGCCAGACCACTCGTTGCGCGGCGTGAAAGAGACGATTACAGGTATGGCACCCTTCTCCTTTGCATCGGCAATCATCTTGTGTATGTACCATCCGAAGGAATAGACCACCTCGTACTTGCCGGAGTTCTTTGACTTGAACACCTTGCATGAGTCTTCGGCACACGCTATGACGCCGCGTTCCTTGTCCCTGTCGATAGGGCCGATGTCGTTATGTCCGAACTGTATGAGGACATAGTCGCCTGGGCGCAGGGTCTGATAGACCTCTTCCCAACGGTTCTCATTGAGGTAGGTGCGTGTGGAGCGGCCTGCCTTTGCGCAGTTGATGAAGGTACACTTGCTCTCGTCGAATACGGTATAGCCCTGTGAACCCCATCCCCACATGCCGTCAGGATTCTTGTCCTCGTTCTTGCCCGTAGAGTCGCCGCAGAGGAATATGCGCACGGCAGACTTCTTCTGCTCGGCAGTCTTCTTCTTTGGAATGACATTGCCTTTCTTGTCGTAGTTGTTCGGCTCCCAAGCAAGAAGTTTCTCTTCGTAGTCAGGATGAACCTTCTCCTTTATGAGGTAGGTCTTCAGCACAGCCACCTGCGGGTCGTTGCATGCATCCAGTCCCTCAGCTGCCGATGCAGCGTTCATCTTTGCCCCGAAGGCAGAACTGTGTATCTTGTCGAGGAAGAAGTGATAGTCTGTCTTCCATGGGCCGTAAGCCTCCAGTTTCTTAGCAGAGATGTCGTTGAGGTCAATGACGGGCACGTTCATCTCCTTGCCAATAGCGAAGATGGCAGGCGTGAAGTCGCTCAGCTTGCGCTGTATGGTCTTGCCGTCTTTCTCGTAGGCATTGCGCGGTGTGAGAGTAAAGAGCACAGGCGTAGCACCTTTGGCGCGCACTTCGCTGATGAAACGTCGTGTGTAACCGCCGAAGGTATAGACGGTGTCCTGCTTCTTTGTCACCTTATTATATATAATAATAGAGTCTTCCGAAAGGCTCAACTTCCCGTTAGGGCGATAAGAGGAGCGTGCGCGGATGGAGTCGATGGGTCCGTTGTCGTTATGTCCCAGTTCCAGGAAAACGTAGTCGCCAGCCTTTACTCCGCTGAGCGTGCGTTTCCACAGGTCAGGACTTTTGTAGAACGTGCGTGGTGAGGTTCCACCCAGCGCATGGTTCTCGACGGTTATCTTGTTCTCGTCAAAATACTCATGCTCAAAATATCCCCATCCCCATTGGCCGTTGTTGCCGTTGCCCATAGTGCCGGTACGCATGGTGCTGTTACCTACGAGGAAGAGCACGGGATTGTTGCCCTTGCGTGAAGAGCCTGGCACAGGACGCGCCTGATTGGCAAAGGCAATGGAGTCGGCAGTAAGGTCGCGGACGCCGTTGATGTCAAGCCATATGTCATCATTCTTCTGACCGTTGGCAGTCAGAAGGGGTAGGGAGAACAGAATGGCTATGAGTGAAGAATGAAGAGTGAAGAGTGAAGAATAAATTCTTTTCATGTGTTAATAGGTTGTTAGTAGTTTATACTTTTGTTCTGTTATTCCTTCAGGAAGAAAGTCTTATATACATTCAGCATCGACTTCCTGCTTCCGTAGAGCACTTCTGCAGAGCGAGTATAACCGCGATAGGTCTTTTTCGTCTCCTTGTCATCGAGATGCTTCAGGATTTCACTCTCGCGTGCCTCAAAAGTTTCGCCGTCCTTGAGAATGTAATAGATATGCTTTGTCACCAGCGGTTCCATATCTTCCCTTGTGAGGGCGTTGTTGTTGGCAACTGATGTCGTAAAATCTGCAAATCCGGCTCCCAGTACGCTGCTTTCAGCAACACCCATGTGTGCCATCTGGTACTTCTTGTTGAAGTCCTCCATATCGACGGATGTTGCTTCATACAGGCGCATCACCTTACCGTTAATGGTGTCTTCGCTTATCACCTTGCACATCTTGTTGGCAACGTTGTAATACGTGTCTCCGTTAGGGAATGATACCTGATTGATAGTTCCCGGCTGAGCTTCCAGCTTTGTCTTGTTGTCTCTCCCGCTGATAAACCACAAGGTGGTATTCCGCAGATGGATATTGGCTTTCGCTTTTACAACCTTATTGGTTGGTCCAACTAAAATGCGTGCGTCGGTAAAGTCCTCGTAAATGAATGGCCATACGGCTACCGGGCGGTATTTGTCCTCTGCATGTGCAGCCATTGGCAATTGCAGTAAAAACAATACTGCAAACAGATATTTTGTAAAAGTCTTCTGTTGCATTTCTTTTTTGGGTGTTATAAATAATGTTATTTTGTTTTCTTTAGTGTTATGACAACGATTTCTCTCGGCATACCGAACCTGAACGGCAGATTGCCTCCGAAGCCGGTCGATACGCTGAGCAATGCCTTGGTGGGTGTGTCATCATAGAATTCTCCGCCCCATTCGTCATAGACATACTTTACAGGTGTCCATCCGCAAATTGCGAACTGTGCTCCGTGAGTATGTCCTGCAAGAGTAATGTTCGGCCTGATAGCAGGCAGAAGATGCTTCTTCCATGCATTCGGGTCGTGCGACAGGAAGAGGGTGAATGTCTGCGGAACGGGAGTCTTGGTGGCTGGATTTATGGTAAGCCCTTTCAGGGTCTTTTTCAGGTCCCCCAGCTGTGGGAACGGTTTCTTGCCCCAGTTCTCCTCTCCCAATACGAGGATGCTGTCGCTGTCACGGTGAATATAGAAATGTTCGTTTTCGAGCATTTTCCATCCGAACGATTTCTGTAAGTCGCGTGTCTTCTGGATTTCCTTTTTCTGCTTGGAGAGGGAGAGCCCGGTATATGAGCAGTAGTCGTGATTGCCCATAACCGTGAGCACTCCGTCTTTAGCTTTAAGTGAAGAGAACTCCTCCTTGAAAGGTTCCAGCTCTGTGGGAAGCAAGGTCTGCAAATCTCCAACCATGCAGATGAGGTCGGGATTCAGGGAGTTTATCTTTTCCACTCCGTCTTTCAGCAGTCCATTGTATGGTCCCCAGAAAGAACCTCCTGTATGTACATCCGTCACTTGTACTATTTTGTAGCCGTCGAAAGCCTCTGGTATGTCATTGCTTTCATACGTCACTTCTCTTACCTGCAACTGCCAGAAGCCCCATGTGAAGCCGTATATGATTATGAACAGCAGGACAAGGGGAAACAATGCAAGGCATTTCTTCCATATTGCTTTTGCCAGAATAAGTTTGTATGCTGCAATTATCGACAGCACCAATACGATAGCTATGATTATCGATGGCAATAATACTTTGAACATCTTTTGTGTTTATTTGTTGTGTGTGTTGGATTATACAATAAGGAGTAGCGAACAGCAGGCTTTTATTTCTTTGCTGCTGTGTCGCCTGCAGCCTGCTGTGGTGCAGCGCCGAATCCCTGTACGTTCTGTGGGTTTGTTGTTGCCTGCTCTGTAGCAGCCTGCTCGATAACAGAACCTTCTGTTACTGACTGAGGTGCTGTGTAAGCACATGCAATGCTAATCACAACCATTGCAGCTGCAAGAGTCCATGTAGCCTTTTCAATGAAGTTAGTGGTCTGACGAACGCCGGCTACGCTGTTTGCACTTGCAAAACCTGAAGCCAGGCCGCCGCCCTTAGACTCTTGAATGAGAACGATACCAATCATCAGCAAAGCTGCCAATACGATGAGAATTACTAGTAATGTGTACATTGTTTTGAAAAATTTAAATTATTATTTTTGTTGACTAATTATTAACTTTTGTAGGAATCTCTCCTGATCCTTGAAATATGGATTCTTCTTCTTCGATTTCTTGTTTATTGCCTGTATGACATTCAGAGCCTTGTCATAGCGACCTTGTTTAATATATATGTTCGCCATGTTCTCGGTCAGTACGTCATCGGCCTTTATCTCTCCGTCTTCTTCGGAGTCGTCGTTAACCATCGCCACCTCTGGGGTGTACTCCGGCTTTTCCTTCAGCGTAAGCTTTCCGCCGGCATTGTTGAGGAACTCGTCGATGATGTCGAGAGACTTGTTCTCTTCTTTCTGCATTTCTACATCAACGGAGAGCAGGTAGCTCATGTAGTCGTCCTTGGCATCTACTGCCGTAGGCTTCCTGGTTTGTCCTGCCTCTTCCTCATCGTTTGGAATGTTATGCAGGAAGTTGTCTATGAGCGATGCAGTACGGCTCTGTGTTACCTCCGTATCCTGTGTCAATGTTTCCTTATGCTTCTCCTTCACTCCGTAGTGTGCTGCCTCAACGAGGTCGAAGAGCACTTTTCTGTCAGTAAGGAATATTGCTGCCCTTCTCAGTTCATCGTCGAACGTCGGGTCGTGCAGCAGAAAGAGATTCTTCAGCAGCAGGATGCGTGCCGGCTGATAATATGGATACTCAGCCGTAATCTTACGCAGTTCGTACAGCGTCTGACGGTTGAGGTTCTCCGGATGTTTTATGAGTGTTTCTGTTACCAATTTGCTACTGTTGCGTTAAATATCTGGTCGCAAATGTCCTTTGACATCTGTGTTACCAGTTGTTCCTGAACTGCACTGAGATTGACTGTTGTCTCGTACGATGCCGTTGCCGTGAAACTCTTCTCGAAGTCTTCGCTGTGGTTCTTGGTGTTGGTGAATCGCACATTGACCGTCATTGACAGCTCTGTCTGTGCCGAATAACCTTCTGCCGAAACGGATTTGTTCCTCTGCTGGTACTGTGTTATCTCACCTTCCACTTTCAGGTCGCCGTTACGCTTTACCTGTATGAGCTTCGTGTATGAGCCGTACATATCTTTCAGCTGGTTGTTGAAGATTGGCTGCATAGGCCCCCATACGTAAGATGCACGAATAGGGAAATCGTTTATCTGTATGGTCTTCGTCTTTGTATAGTCGATGCTGGCACCGTTGAACTTGTATGACACAGAGCATGCTGTAATCATTGTCAGGGTTACGGCACAGATGAATGTCAGTATGATTATTTTCTTACAGTCCATATTCTTTCAGTCTTCTGTATAGGGTTCTGTCAGACAGTCCCAAGTCTTTTGCGGCCTTCTTTCTGTTACCGCCGTTTCGCTCCAACGCTTTCTCCAGCATGGTGCGGCTGATGTCAGCGATATTCAGATTCTCCGGCTCGGCAATCTCCTGTGCTGCGTCGTATCCCTGTACGGCAGGGTAGGGAACATATCCTTTTCCGCCTCCCTCGTCAATCTTCTGTTTCAGCGAATTTATCTCGCGTCTGAGGTCGCTGACGTTCCCTCTCATCTCGTATAGAATCTTGAAGAGCATCTCGCGTTCACTTTCGTATGTCTTGCTGCCTCCGTTCTGCGGGGGTATTGTTGCAAGCTGTGTACTGTCCTCATTCATAGGAATGAATTTCAGCAAGTCTTCAACATCGATATCCCTTTTCGTACAGAGTACGGACATCTGTTCCGTGATGTTCTTCAGCTGGCGCACGTTTCCGGGCCACTTGTATTTCATCATAACCTGCTTGGCGTCTTCTGAAAGCTGTATTCTCGGCAGGTGGTATTTCTCCGACATCTGCATGGCAAAGAGTCTGAAGAGCAGTATGATGTCCTCTCCTCTGTCGCGAAGCGGTGGCATCTGGATTGGTATGGTGTTAA
Organism: uncultured Prevotellaceae bacterium; assembly: GCA_902774795.1. Taxonomy (GTDB): domain Bacteria; phylum Bacteroidota; class Bacteroidia; order Bacteroidales; family Bacteroidaceae; genus Prevotella. The sequence goes on from CACYKA010000020.1 coordinate 7,953, forward strand.
GGCGGTAGTAGAGGTCTTCCCTGAAGCGTCCCTCGCTGATGGCCTTGCGTATGTTTACGTTCGTTGCAGCCACTATGCGGACGTCAGTCTTGCGAACCTCCTGTCCACCTACTCGGATATATTCACCATTCTCCAATACGCGTAGCAGGCGTGCCTGCGTTGCCAGAGGCAGCTCACCCACTTCGTCAAGGAACAGAGTACCCTTGTTGGCAGCTCCGAAATAGCCTTCGCTTTCGCCGACGGCACCAGTAAAGGAACCCTTCTCGTGTCCGAAGAGCTCAGAGTCGATGGTACCCTCAGGAATAGATCCACAGTTGATGGCGAAGTATTTCTCTCTCTTGCGTGGTGAGCAGTCATGAATGACGCGCGGTATGATTTCCTTACCCACGCCGCTTTCGCCTATGATGAGTACAGACAAGTCGGTGTGTGCCACCTGTAGCGCAATGTCCAATGCTCTGTTGAGAGCCGGGCAGTTGCCTACGATGTTGTATCTTTGTTTTATATTCTGGAGTTCTTTTACGTCCATAGGAATTACTTCTGTTCTGTAGTCTCTGTCAGGCTGCTGCTTTCCTTTGTCGGCTCAGCTGCCTTTGGAGCTGTAGTGTATGTCACATTCTCTCTCTTGTGTGCTGCAGGGTCGAAGCCTTTCTTCTTTATATAACGCGCCTTGTCGCCGTCTTCCTTCTTCTCAACGTACAACTTCGGCAGCGGATTACTCAGAGGAAGGTCATATTCAACTCTGTTCCTTGTTATGTCGGCAACCAAAGCCAGAGCGTCATAAATATCTTTCGGCTGAGCAGCGGCAATAGCCATCTCCGCTCCTGCCATCAGGGTGATGTATGAATCGTGCAACTCTTCCAGTATCTTTTGTTCTGAAGCGTCAGCGTTCTCGTTACCTACAATTATTATTCCGTCAAAAGCCCTCAGTTCCTCCGTCTTCAGTATTTCGCTGCTGTATGGGCCGAAAGCCTGTATGCCTTTCTCGAACATGGCATCGATGGTATTCTTCAGGTCATCATCGCCTATTACAGCCATGCGAGGCATATCAATCCTAAGGTCGCGTTTCAGGCACTTCATGAATATCTCAGCCTTGTTGGCAATGTCGTTCTTTCCTGATGTGATGTATCTCTCCTCTTCATATATCATGACAGGCAGCAGGTTTGCGGAATTCTCCCCAAGGGCTTGCCTGACAGCCTTTCTTGGATTTTGTGCCATCGGCAGGCATACTATGGCGTTGATGTCTGTCTCTTTGTCAGTACAGTCTTCTACGGCATCGGCCAGCGCTTCGTTCTCCGGCTGTCCGTCTGCTCCATAGAGAGATATGGTATATAGGGATGACATTCCTTCTGTGCTCAGCATTGTGTTGAGCATAGAGGCATCCTCACCTGTTGCATTGCCTACTAAGGCTATATTAATCTTTTTCATTTCTGTCTGTCTTTAGTACTCAGCAGTCCGCATGCTGCGAATATGTCCTGCCCTCTTGAAGCGCGGATGGTGGTGAATATTCCGTGAGCGGTAAGGTAGTCGCGCAGCCGCTCCATCTTTTTCTCGTCGCTGGTCTTCAGGTCCACATCGGGTATCTGGTGAAAGCGTATGAGGTTCACCCTGCATTCCAAGCCTTGCAGCAGCTTTACTGTCTCTCTGGCGTGCATCATGGAGTCATTGAAGCCGTCGAACACTATGTATTCAAAGCTCAGTCTCCGTTGTCCTGAGAAGTCATAATTCCTCAGCAATTCCACTACGTCCTTGATGGGGAACATCTTCTCTGCAGGCATCATTTGTTCTCTCTGCTCGTGTATTGGAGTGTGCATGGATATTGCCACGTGGCACTCGCTATCGTCGAGGAAGCGCTTCAGGTTCGGTGTGCCTACGCTGCTTACCGTTATGCGTCTCGGACTCCATGCATATCCCCATTCCGCCGTCAGTATCTCTGTAGCCTTCATCACGGCATCGAGGTTGTCCATCGGCTCACCCTGTCCCATGAAGACGATGTTGGTAAGCTTCTCCCTGTCGGGCAATGAGTATATCTGGTTGATGATGTCTCCTGCGGTCAGCGACCCTTCATAACCCTGCTTGCCTGTCTGGCAGAAGAGGCAGTTCATCTTGCATCCTACCTGACACGATACGCACAGCGTTGCTCTCTCCTTGTCAGGTATATATACACTCTCTATATATTTCTCTCTGTCTCCCTCTTCCTTTTTGCTGACAGGGAAGAGATATTTCTTTGTACCGTCCCTGCTTGTCAGCTCTTCTTTGTATGGCATAACGCCGATGGTATATCGCTCGGAGAGTTTCTGTCTGTTAGCCTTCGAGATGTTGGTCATTTCCTCGATGGATGTTACGTGGGCACCATATAGCCATTTAGCTATCTGCCCCCCCGTAAACTTGGGCATCCCAAGGCTGGTGACTATTTCCGTTAACTCTTCGAGCGACTTACCTATCAGCGATTCAAGCATAGTGCTTTCTTATTCTTCGTATCCCTTTGGATTGTTCTTCTGGAAGTTCCAAGAGTCGCGGCACATGTCTTCGATGCCGAACTGTGCTTCCCATCCCAATTCTGCCTTAGCCTTTGCAGGGTTACAGTAGCATGTTGCGATGTCACCCGGGCGGCGTGGCTTTATAACATAAGGCACCTTCAGGCCGTTAGCCTTCTCAAATGCTGTCACTACGTCGAGCACAGAGTATCCGTGACCAGTTCCGAGGTTATAGATGGCAAGGCCGCAGTTCTTCTGTATAGCCTTCAGGGCTGCTACGTGGCCGGAAGCGAGGTCAACTACGTGTATGTAGTCGCGTACGCCTGTTCCGTCATGAGTATCATAGTCGTTGCCGAATACGCCCAGTTCCTTACGCAGACCTATTGCCGTCTGTGTGATATATGGCATCAGGTTGTTTGGTATTCCGTTAGGATTCTCGCCAATCAGACCGCTCTTGTGGGCACCGATTGGGTTGAAGTAGCGCAGCAGTACCACGTTCCATTCCGGGTCAGCCTTCTGAACGTCGCTCAGCACTTCCTCAAGCATAGACTTTGTCTGTCCGTAGGGATTGGTGCAATGACCCTTCGGGCACTCCTCTGTGATAGGAATGATAGCTGGGTCGCCATATACTGTGGCACTTGATGAGAAGATGATGTTCTTGCATCCGTTGTTCCTCATGGTGTCAACCAGCACGAAGGTTGCATTCATGTTGTTTTCGTAGTACTCCAAAGGTTTTGCAACGCTCTCGCCCACAGCCTTCAGACCTGCGAAATGAATTACTGCATCAATCTTGTATGTCTTGAATATCTTGTCCATCGCCTCGCGGTCGCGGACATCGGCCTTGATGAAGGGAACCTTCTTGCCGATGATCTTCTCAATGCGGCGTACGGCTTCCTCCTTGGAGTTTACCAGGTTATCAACTATGACCACTTCGTGGCCAGCTTTGTCAAGTTCTACGGCAGTGTGGCTACCTATATAGCCTGCTCCGCCCGTTAAAAGAATTTTCATAATCCTTTGGTTAAAGTCAGTTTTTAATAATATCGTTGCAAATACTCATTTTGCGCGCAAAATTACAAAAAAAAACTTAAATGTACAAATCTCGGCGTCAAAAAAGCCCAAACTTATAATTTTTTTGCATATCTTTGCAGGCAATTTATGAAATTATAGTACACACAAACAAAAAAATAGACATTTTCCGGATATGAAGAAGCTGTTTATCACATTATTTTTTGCGAGTATCATTTCTTTGTGCGCAAATGCCAACAGGGCCGACTCTGTATGGATTAAACCTGACGTTGCGGAAGGCGTGCAGCAATTGCAGATAGCCTATTCCCACGACTTGAAACATTGGAAGCATGTAAACCAAACCCTTTTCTCTTCCGATTACGGTGCTTGGGGAAGGGAGAAGAAAATGTGGTATCCCAATATCTCTTTCGACGGCAGGCAGTTCAAGGCCTATTTCATACCTAATCTTAATAATAAAGAGGTAGGCCGGACAGTTTCTGACGACCTTGTGCTATGGAAACCTCAGGATTATGACTATACTGCCGACAAGGGCGAATTCGACAAGATTGTTGCTCAGGCAAAGGCAGACTGGCAGAAGCCCATACGCATACCTTATTGCTATATAGAGAAGTTGCTGACCCGTCAGCGTATTGCCGAGCAGAATTATGCTTGGGAGCGCGAGGACTATGTCCGTACTGGAGCCGACATCGTCAAGGAGGCAAGGAGCATTACTGCTTCCATGAAGGTGAACTGGGATGATAACAAGGCAATTTCCCCAAATCTTATGGGTATCTTCTTTGAGGATATCAGCTATGCTGCCGACGGCGGCCTGTATGCTGAGCTTATACAGAATCGCGACTTCGAATATAGTAGCTCTGATCGCAGGGAATGGAATGCAAAGACTGCTTGGAAGGTTGAGGGTGACGCTACCTTCGATATCGCTTCATCAGCCCCCATACATAGCAACAATGCCAATTATGCTGTCTTCAATACCAAAACGTTGGGTGCAAAACTCATCAACGAAGGTTGGGACGGCATAGCCCTCAAGGCGAAGGCAAAGTATAACTTCTCGATATTCATAAAAGGTAAGGGCAGCGTGCGCGTATCACTTGTGGAGAAAGGCAAGCGACTTGCCACAGCTGTCATATCGGGTTCCGACGAGTGGAAACTGAAGAAAGCCGTTCTTGTCTCTGTAGGCGATGCTATTAATGCCAACCTCGTCATCGAGCCGCTACAGGTGGGAGAATTGCAGTTCGACTTCGTTTCGCTCTTCCCACAGGATACATATAAGGGACGCGCCAACGGCCTTCGCAAGGACCTTGCAGAGACTATCGCCGACCTGAAGCCTCGCTTCATGCGTTTCCCTGGCGGATGTGCCACTCATGGCAACGGCATCAATAATATCTACCATTGGCAGGCTACCATAGGTGACCTCTGGGAGCGTCAGCCAGACTTCAATATCTGGAGCTATCACCAGACACGCGGACTGGGCTTCTATGAGTATTTTCAGTTCTGTGAGGATATGGGAGCAGAGCCTCTGCCTGTCCTATCCGCCGGCGTGCCTTGTCAGAACTCCAGTCGCGGAGGTGCCGAGGGCTATCGTCAGGATGGTCAGCAGGGCGGCATACCATTCTTGAAGGATTTAGAAGGAAAACCTTCACCTTATCAGTATATGGGCAAGGACCTGACGATGGAGAGCTATCTTCAGGAACTTCTTGACCTCATAGAGTGGGCCAATGGCGATGCAAAGAAGTCGCCTCTTGCAGCTATACGTGCTAAGGCAGGACATCCCAAGCCTTTCAATCTGAAATATCTCGGCATTGGCAATGAAGACCTGCTTGGCGACACATTCTTCGAGCGCTATAACTTCCTCGCTAAGGGTATCAAGGAGAAATATCCTGATATCACCATTGTTGGCACCGTAGGCCCCTTCTGGGAGGGTTCTGACTATGAATACGGCTGGCGTGAGGCAAAGAAGCAGGGCGCGGAGATTGTCGATGAACATTACTATAATTCCCCAGGATGGTATTTCCATCATCGTGATTTCTACGACAACTACGACCGCAAGGGCACCAAGGTGTATCTTGGCGAGTGGGCATCAAAGGGTAATCAGGTTTCCAATGCCCTCATCGAGGCTGCCTATCTTACTCATCTTGAGCAGAATGCCGACGTTGTGGCAATGTCTTCATACGCCCCTCTGCTGGCGAAGGACAAGCATACTTCATGGAATCCTGACCTGATATACTTCAGCAATACTGAGGTGCGTCCTACTGCCAACTATTATGTTCAGCGTGCCTTTGGCCAGAACAGTGGCGATACATTTGTGTATTCTGACATGAAGGTCGATTACGACCCTGCTGTGGCGCAGAGAGACAGAAACGGACGCGTAGTCAAGAATGCAACAGGCAAGATAGCAGAGCGCATAGACCGTTCAGTTGTCATCGACTCCAAGACAGGCGACGTCATCATCAAACTCGTCAGCCTTCTGCCTGAGGATGCTAAGGTCAACATCGACCTCGGCAAGTCTTTCCCGAAGGCCAAGCAGACAGTCATCAAGTCAGGCTATGACGCCATCTCAGGCCTTCAGTCACCAGACACCATCAAGCAGTGGGATTCAATGGACACCAGCAACATCAAAGCCGACGACAAACTAACCGTCACCCTCCCTGCATATTCTATGGTGGTGATAAGAATGGGAAAATAAATAGGTAAAATTTAGAGCCTGATAATGATATGTAGATTCTCTTTATTTACATTTGCCATACTGGCGACCTTGCAGATACAGGCGCAGACAATACTGGAAGGTGTCGTAAAAGATGATGAATCTGGTGAGATGTTGCCATTTGCCCATATCTATTGTCAGGGCAGGCTGGCAACTATGAGTAATAGTCAGGGAGAATTTGCGTTGGTTGCGACCCCAAGTGATGTGATACGAATAACTTTCTTGGGGCATAAATCCATAAGTGTCGTTGCAAGTGAATTGCCAAAGGTTGTGAGACTGAAAGCATCAATGCAATATCTGCCGGAAGTCGTTGTGTTGCCTGCTTACAACTTGATAAAGGATATCACCAGGAAAACTGCTAAGGCATTAAAGAAGTGGAAGGACGAAAAGAGCATCTATTTCTTTCGTCAATCCACTTTTGTCGATGGTACCCAACGTAACATGATGGAAGCCTTTTTTGATGCCTACTGTGCATTGAGGGCTACAAGTTTCAAGTTGATTACCGGGCGCATTGCAGAGGGTGGGGATGTGTTCTATGGTGCAGATCTTTACAAGCTTTCACAGATAAGGCTGCTGGAAAAAGACAATAGCAGATTCTCATACATTGAATCAATAGTGCCGCTCGACCTGCATTTCAAGAACCACTATGAAACAAGCATCAGCAAGGTGGAATATGATGGTCAGACTCTCTATGAGATCCGGTTTTATCCAAACAGGGAATCGTGTTTTAAAAAAATTGTCACAGGAACACTCTATGTCGATGCAGAGCGACTGTTGCCCGTAAAGATGCTGGGAAAGATAAATAATCTTACTGTGGTACATAGAAGTATAGAAGGAAGTATAGATGGAGAGGTGCTGCCCATTGATATTTCTTTTGATGTCTCGTTCAATATAGAACGCGAGTTCCCCGAAGTAACGTCCGTAATAATCAATTCAGCTTATAAAGACAAACAGCATGACTATCGTTTTCTGTCATTGTTATATAATACAGGACGTAACAAGCTCGATTCACAACAGAAGTCATATTACATATTCGACCTGAGAAAGCAGATAAACAAGTGTCGTTTCAGTCAGGAATTCTGGAATAGCCACGAAACATTAAAGCGCACTGACTTGGAAAAAATGCTTAATGACCTACAGGCTGAAGGAAAATAACCCCTAAACCTTTTGCGACTGCTAAGTAAAAGAAAAAAGACGCTGAAAAGATTGTAGTCGCACGATAGCCAAGATTTCCCTTGCGTACATCATATATAAATAGGCCTGTAAAAGGGGGAAGTTGAGGATTAAATGAAAAAAAATGCAAAAAAACTTGCAGGTGTCAGAAATATTTTGTACCTTTGCACTCGCTTTTTGAAAGAAAGGTGTCGGTTTGACAACCCATTCCAAGCTGAGGAAGGTTGGGTGAGTGGCTGAAACCACCAGTTTGCTAAACTGACGTGCGGGTTACCGTACCGGGGGTTCGAATCCCCCACCTTCCGCGCCTGACTTTCTTAAAGACAACGCGAAGACGGTGGGTTCATCTAGTGGCCTAGGATACCGGCCTCTCACGCCGGGTACACGGGTTCGACTCCCGTACCCACTACCACAACGGTGTTCAACCACAACGGTTGAGCACCGTTTTTTTATTATGAAGAGAATTATTCTATATCTCAGCTTGCTCTTTTGTACCATCACCATGATGGCGCAAAGGAGAAACAGCGCCTACGAGGACTATATAAATAGGTATAAGGACATCGCCATAGAACAGATGATGAAGCATCGCATTCCTGCTTCCATCACGCTGGCACAGGGACTTCTTGAGAGTGGCGCAGGAAAGAGTCTGCTGACGGTTTCGTCAAACAACCACTTCGGCATAAAGTGTCATAATGAATGGACGGGAAGACGTTTTTATAAGGATGATGACATAAAGGACGACTGCTTCAGGGTTTATGACAATGCCCGCGAGAGCTTTGAGGACCATAGCCAGTTTCTGCTGCGTCCCAGATATAAATCACTCTTCAGCCTGAAGATTACTGACTACAAGGGCTGGGCAAGGGGGCTGAAGGCATGCGGATATGCCACTAATCCCCAGTATGCGGATAAGCTCATAGGCATAATAGAACTTTACGGACTGAATGAGTATGACTATGCCAAGAGTTTTGACAAATTCCTCGCTTCACATGCTGGTGCCAATACTTCCGGGCATTATGCAGATCATCGCATATACTATCGCAACAAGAACTACTACCTCGTGGCAAACGGAGGAGAGACATTCAAGTCGCTTGCAGAGGAAGTGGGCGTGAGCTACCGCAAACTGGCAAAGTATAACGAGCGCGACAAGAAAGATGTGCTCAGCAAGGGCGACATAGTATATATGGAGAAGAAACGCTCCAAGGCCGAAAAGATGTATAAGGGACAGCCTCACGTGGTTAAGGCTAACGAGAGCCTCTATGACATCGCACAGCTCTATGGCATTCGCCTGAAGAATCTGTACAAGATGAACAAGCTGCCGTATGACTATATGCCAAGGACTGGAGACAGGCTGAGGGTGTACTAGTAACGGTTAGCGGTTAGAGGTTAGCGGTTAGCGGTTAGAGAACGAAAACGATAACGAAAACAAAAAATATAAATGGAATTAGCAACTAAGTATTCTCCACAGGAGGTGGAGTCGAGATGGTACCAGTATTGGATGGACAATAAGTTCTTTGCGTCAAAGCCTGACGGCAGGGAACCTTACACTATAGTTATTCCGCCACCAAATGTGACTGGTGTGCTCCACATGGGACACATGCTGAACAATACCATTCAGGACATCCTTATCCGCAAGGCGCGTCTTGACGGCAAGAATGCCTGCTGGGTTCCTGGTACAGACCACGCCTCAATAGCCACAGAGGCTAAGGTAGTAGGAAAACTGGCTCAGGAAGGCATAAAGAAGAGCGACCTCACACGTGAGGAGTTCCTGAAGCATGCATGGGCTTGGACGGAAGAGCACGGAGGCATCATCCTGAAGCAGCTGCGCCGCTTGGGTGCATCATGCGACTGGGACAGAACAGCATTCACAATGGATGAACTGCGTTCGGAGTCTGTGATGAAGGTGTTCGTTGACCTCTACGACAAGGGCTACATCTATCGCGGACTGCGTATGGTGAACTGGGATCCAAAGGCTCAGACGGTGCTTTCTACTGAGGAAGTGGTGTATCGTGAGGAGAAGTCAAAGCTCTATCACCTGAAGTACTATGTTGCTGATGAGGTAGATATCAAGGACGCAGGAGACAACGTTATCCATAAGGATGAAAAGGGTTATTACGCTGTCGTTGCCACTACACGTCCTGAAACCATCATGGGCGATACTGCAATGTGTATCAACCCTAAAGACCCAAAGAACCAATGGCTTAAGGGCCACAAGGTCATCGTGCCTCTCGTAAACAGAGTTATCCCTGTAATAGAGGACAGATATGTTGACATAGAGTTCGGTACTGGCTGTCTGAAGGTTACTCCTGCCCATGACGTTAACGACTACAATCTGGGTAAGATTCACAATCTTGAGATAATAGACATCTTCAACCCTGACGGTACGCTGTCAGAGGAAGCAGGACTGTATGTAGGTCAGGACAGAATGGATGTGCGCAAGCAGATTGCCATAGACCTTGACAAGGCTGGTCTGTTGGAGCGTGTGGAGGACTATGAGAACAAGGTGGGCTATTCTGAGCGCAACATGGATACCGCCGTAGAGCCTCGTCTCTGCAAGCAGTGGTTCCTGAGCATGAAGCACATGGCCGACATCGCCCTGCCTCCAGTACTCGACGGAAGACTGAAGTTCTATCCTTCAAAATATGTTACGACATACAAGAACTGGCTTGAGAACATTCAGGACTGGTGTATCTCACGCCAGCTGTGGTGGGGACATCGCATACCTGCTTACTTTGTTAACGAAAACGAAATCCAAAACGATAACGAAGAGGAGAAGTTTGTGGTTGCCCTGACACCAGAGGAGGCTCTGAAGAAGGCACAGGAGAAATACGGCAAGGACATAACGATGGATATGCTCCGTCGCGATGAGGATGCTCTTGATACATGGTTCTCATCATGGCTGTGGCCTATCTCACTCTTTGACGGCATCAACAAGCCTGGCAATGAGGAGATAAAGTACTACTATCCCACAAGCGACCTCGTAACAGGTCCTGACATCATATTCTTCTGGGTTGCCCGCATGATAATGGCAGGCTGCGAATATGAGCACGAGATACCTTTCAGAAACGTTTATTTCACAGGTATCGTTCGTGATAAACTGGGACGCAAGATGAGTAAGTCGCTGGGTAATTCTCCTGACCCGCTGGAGCTGATTGACAGATACGGTGCCGACGGAGTGCGTATGGGTATGATGCTTGCTGCGCCTGCTGGTAACGACATTCTCTATGATGATGCACTTTGTGCACAGGGTCTGGCTTTCTGTAACAAGATGTGGAACGCCTTCCGCCTCGTACAGGGATGGGAGACAGAGGATGCACAGCAGAGCGAGAGCAATGCAAAGTCCGTAGTATGGATGAAGGCTAAGATAAAGTCAGTATATGCAGAGATTAACGACCACTTCTCAAAGTATCGTCTCAACGATGCCCTGATGTGTGCCTTCAAGCTCTTTACCGACGAGTTCTCCGGATGGTATCTGGAGATGATAAAGCCGGCATACATGAAGCCTATCGACAAGAAGACCTACGATGATACGCTGGAGATATTCGACGAACTGCTGCATATCATCCATCCGTTCATGCCATTCATCACAGAAGAGCTGTGGCAGCATATCGCAGAACGCAAGGAGGGTGAGTCGCTGATGGTTGACGTCTTCAAACTCGACGCCCTGACAGAAGAGGAAAAAGCATTGCTTCCGTTGTTTGAGGAGGTAAAGCAGATAGTCTCTGGAGTTCGTGGTGTTCGTCAGACAAAGAATATTGGTCAGCGCGAGCCTCTGACACTTGAAGTGGTGGTAAGCGGCGATGATGACAACGTAGTAACCAAGAACGAGGCTTTGGGAGCTATTATCGTGAAGATGGCTGGCCTTGAAGAGGTGAAATACGTAGCACAGAAGAGCGAAGGCACATCATCTTTCCTTATTGGCACACGCGAGTTCGCCATACCTCTCGGAAACCTTATTGATGCTGAGGCTGAGATAGCAAAGGCTGAGGCTGAGCTGAAACACCTTGAGGGCTTCATCATCGGCATACAGAAGAAACTCAGCAATGAGCGCTTCGTTGCCAATGCTCCGGAACAGGTTGTGGCACTCGAAAGAAAGAAACTGTCTGACTCTCAGGAGAAAATTGCTACGCTGAAGGAAACAATTGCGGCGCTGAAGAAGTAAGAGGTTATGGAACTCTACAGAGAACGTTCATACGCAAGGTGTATAGCTGACGGATGGAGATTCATCGGCGAAAACCTGTGGAAGGTGACACGGATAATGGCACCCTGGTACTTGGTGTGTGCACTAATCTATACCGTATGGAATGCCTGCTCCATATATATCAATGTGGCAGAACAGGCTAATACTGAGATAGAGTCGAAATATGCCTATACATTGTTTATATCTTTGGCATTGTTTATAATAGTTACCATCTGTGCCCAGGGACGTCTGTACCTGATGTTCCGCAGATTCTCAGGGAACAATGATAAGACGATGAAGGCAATAGGAGAACTCGGGTTTAAGAGCATTATCTTCTTCTGGCTGTTGTGGACACCGTTCTTCTTCCCCATATATTCATGGATAATGAAAGAGAAGGGCGAGAAGATATCCTTCAAGCAAACCCTGAAGAAGGGCTGGAACCATTGGGGCAAGATATTCGGAGTGGTAATGCTGAGTGGCCTGATTGTGGGTGTTGCCAATATCATATTGATGGTGCCAGATATCTTTGCCACATCTGCATACTTCAGCAGTATCGAGGGTAAGATAAACTTTGGCGATACGGCATTGATACCTCAATCGGGATATGTGACGATGCTCATCGTATGCACGATATGCTCTGCTGTGAGGATGCTGATATTTACAACATATCACGCTACGATGTTATATCTATACGGAGATTTGAAGACAAGAGAGAAATGAAAAGAGTATTATTCATAGACAGAGACGGTACGCTGATAAAGGAGCCTGCCGACGAACAGATAGACAGCTTCGAGAAACTGGAGTTTGTGGAAGGGATGTTCCGCAATCTGGGATTCGTACGCAAGAATCTTGATTTTGAGTTCGTAATGGTGAGCAATCAGGATGGTCTTGGAACGGAATCGTTCCCTGAAGACACATTCTGGCCTGTACACAACTTCATCCTCAAGACGCTGAAAGGGGAGGGTATAGAGTTCGATAATATCCTGATAGACAATCACTTCCCTGAGGATAACCATCCTAACACCAAACCCAGAACGGGCATGATGGGGCAGTATATCGACAATCCGGAATACGACCTCGCTAATTCTTATGTGATAGGCGACAGAGACTCTGATGCTCAGCTGGCGCAGAATCTCGGATGCAAGTTCATCCGTATCACAGGTGCTGGCTCATGGGACAAGGCAGCAGAAATGTTCTTTGCCGGGGAGCGCATTGTTGAGATTACCCGCACCACGAAGGAGACAGACATCACGGTGCGCCTGAATCTTGACGGCACAGGAAAGTGTGACATCGAGACCGGTTTAGGATTCTTCGACCACATGCTCGAACAGATTGGCAAACACGGCATGATGGACCTTTATGTCCGTTGTAAGGGTGACCTGAATGTTGATGAACATCATTCTATAGAGGATACCGGCATCGTGCTGGGAGAATGCCTGCTCAAAGCTCTCGGAGACAAGAGGGGCATAGAGCGTTATGGTTATTCCCTGCCTATGGACGACTGCCTCTGTCAGGTGGCACTCGACTTCGGCGGAAGACCCTGGCTCGTATGGGATGCAGAGTTCAACCGCGAGAAGGTGGGAGAGATGCCTACGGAGATGTTCATGCATTTCTTCAAGAGCGTAAGCGATGCAGCGAAGATGAATCTGAACATTAAGGCAGAAGGAACCAACGAACACCATAAGATAGAAGGCATATTCAAGGCGTTTGCACGAAGCATAAAGATGGCGGTGAAAAGAGACATCTACCACTACCAGCTGCCTTCGACCAAAGGTGCCTTGTAAAACGGCTGACGTTAAAAAATGATAATAATCAAGTGAAATGGGAATAAAATTTCTTCATTTCACTTTTTTTTGGTAATTTTGCAAAGTCAATCTTACAAAAACATTATTAACTAATAGTACTGACCAAAAATGGCATTGAAATCATTAAGCAAGCTGACTGCTCCTAAGAGCACAGCACCTGAGAAGATTATTCAGTTCGGTGAAGGTAATTTCCTTCGTGCATTCGTTGACTGGATTGTGTGGAACATGAATGCAAAGACAAACTTTAACGGCTCTGTAGTTGTTGTACAGCCTATTGACAAGGGTATGGTACAGTGGCTCAACGGCCAGGACTGTCTCTATCACGTAAACCTGCAAGGACGTCTTAACGGCGAGGCTGTCAACCAGTTAGACCGTATCGACGTTATTTCACGCGGACTTGACCCTTATGCACAGAACTGGGCATTTATGGCACTTGCTGAGCAGCCGGAGATTCGTTTCGTTATATCTAACACAACAGAGGCCGGCATAGCTTTCGACCCTGCTTGTAAACTGTCTGATGCTCCTGCATCATCTTATCCAGGTAAGCTGGTACAGTTGCTCTATCGTCGTTATCAGACATTTAACGGTGATCCTTCTAAGGGACTCATCATTATGCCTTGTGAGCTCATCTTCCTCAACGGACACCATCTGAAGGACTGCATCCGCAAGTATATCGAACTGTGGAAGGACGACTTTGGAGCTGACTATCAGGGCTTCAAGGAGTGGTTTGAGAAATACAACTATGTTTGTGCTACTCTCGTTGACCGTATCGTACCAGGATTCCCACGCAAGGACATCGCTGAGATACAGCAGAAGATCGGCTATAAGGACAACCTCGTTGTTCAGGCAGAGATATTCCACCTGTGGGTTATCGAGAGACCAGAAAATATGAGCTGTGAGGAACTCCGCAAGGAATTCCCTGCTGACCAGGCTGGCCTGCATGTTCTCATCGCAGAGTCAGAGGCTCCTTATCATGAGAGAAAGGTGACGCTGCTCAATGGCCCTCATACAGTATTGTCTCCTGTGGCTTATCTGTCTGGTATCAACATCGTTCGCGATGCTCTGCATCATGAGGTTGTCGGTCCATACATCAAGAAGGTACAGTATGACGAACTCATGCAGACACTGAATCTGCCTATGGAAGAGCTCCAGAAGTTTGCTGCTGACGTGCTTGAGCGCTTCGACAATCCTTATGTGGATCATCAGGTGACGAGCATCATGCTCAACTCATTCCCGAAGTTCCAGGCTCGCGACCTCCCAGGCGTGAAGATATATCTGGAGCGCAAGGGCGAGTTGCCAAAGGGACTTGTATTGGGTCTTGCTGCTATCATCACATACTACAAGGGCGGCACACGCGCCGACGGTGCTCCTATTACTCCTAACGACGACCAGAAGATTATGGACCTCCTGACCCAGCTGTGGGCAACAGGCGATACCAAGAAGGTTGCAGAAGGCGTACTCGCTGCTGACTGGATTTGGGGTGAGCATGGTGACCTCAACAAGATTCCTGGTCTTACAGATATGGTGGTAGGATTCCTTAACGACATCCAGTCAAAGGGAATGCTCGAAACTGTTAAGTCTATACTGTAAGTTGAAGGACAATCTTTCATACTTATCAGAAAAATACGAAACTGAAGAGTTCCTGATTGGCGACCCCTCATGGTTTATGCACCAGGTGACGGGAGAATCCAATCAGGAACTCCTCGCTTTTATTGCTGCCAGCCTCAGTTATGGCTCGCGCAAGCAATTTATGCCGAAGATACAGTATATCCTTGACTGTTCCGGAGGCAATGTAAGGGAATGGCTTGTGAGCGGAAACTTCAAGAGCGACATTCCCAGAACCGACAAGTGTTTCTATCGTCTCTATACCTGTGCTACGATGCACGATATGCTGTGTGCCTTGCAGGAACTGGTGCTTGCATACGGCTCTCTGAAAGCTTTTGTGGGAAAGTGCACGTGCTATGAGGCTATAGAGAAGATTGTGGGTTATTTTTCTAAAAGGGGCGTAGAGGTGATTATCCCCAAGAATACCAAGTCTTCCTGCAAGCGGCTGTGTATGTTCATGAGGTGGATGGTGCGTGACGGTTCACCAGTAGATTTGGGACTATGGAGCGACATCATCGACAAGCGGACGCTGATAATGCCTATGGATACCCATGTGATGCAGGAAGCAAACAGGCTTGGATTACTCAAGTCAAAGACGGCTACAATGGCTACGGCGATGAAGCTTACCGAGAGTCTCAGGGCATTGTTTCCCGAAGACCCCCTGAAAGGTGACTTTGCACTCTTTGGAGTGGGTGTAGATGAAGATAAATGAATACTCTACATTACAAAAAGAGCAAATTTTTTGTGAAATTAGGCTAAAATGCTAAGAAATTAGCATAAAGAGTGTATTTTGTCAAAAAAATAATGTACCTTTGTGCCTGCAATTATAGAAATCAAAGTATTTAACTTTCGTTTTTAATTTAATTTAATTCAAAAGACAATGACAAAAGTAGCAATTAACGGTTTTGGCCGTATTGGTCGTCTCGCATTCCGTCAGATGTTTGAGGCTGAAGGTTATGAAGTAGTAGCTATCAACGACTTGACAAGTCCTAAGATGCTCGCTCACCTGCTGAAGTATGATACCGCTCAGGGTGGTTTCTGCGGCAAGTTCGGTGAGAACAAGCACACTGTTGAGGCTGGTGAGGACTACATCGTAGTTGATGGTAAGAAGATCACTATCTATGCTATTCCTAACGCTGCTGAGCTGCCTTGGGGTAAGCTGGACGTTGACGTAGTTCTGGAGTGCACAGGTTTCTACACATCTAAGGAGAAGGCTTCTGCTCACCTCACAGCTGGTGCTAAGAAGGTTGTTATCTCTGCTCCTGCTGGCAATGACCTCCCAACTATCGTTTACAACGTTAACCACAAGACTCTGACTCCTGCTGACACAGTTATCTCTGCTGCATCTTGCACAACTAACTGTCTGGCTCCAATGACAAAGGCTCTGAACGACTACGCTCCAATCCAGAGCGGTATCATGACAACTGTTCACGCTTACACAGGTGACCAGATGATTCTGGACGGCCCACAGCGTAAGGGTGATGTTCAGCGCGCTCGTGCTGGTGCTCAGAACATCGTTCCTAACTCTACTGGTGCTGCAAAGGCTATCGGTCTCGTTATTCCTGAACTCAACGGTAAGCTGATCGGTGCTGCTCAGCGCGTTCCAACTCCAACAGGTTCTACAACTATCCTGCACGCTGTTGTTAAGGGTGAGGTTACTGTTGAGGGTATCAACGCTGCTATGAAGGCTGCTACTAACGAATCTTTCGGTTACACTGAGGAGAAGCTCGTTTCTAGCGACATCATCGGTATGAAGTTCGGTTCACTCTTCGACGCTAACCAGACAATGGTTTCTAAGATGGGTGATGGTAACTCTCTCGTTCAGGTTGTTTCTTGGTATGACAATGAGAACTCTTACACTTCTCAGATGGTTCGTACTATCAAGTACCTCGCAGAACTGAAGTAATACCGTTTACATTCAGATACAATTTACCCCGTCCGGTTTATCCAGACGGGGTTTATTTTTTACTAGTAGAACTAGTTATACTAGAATACTCCTACGAGTCGGTCGGCTCTGTCGGTATTGCTCTTATAATAGATAAGGGCATTGTACATGTTCCGTGTCTCGTAGAAAGAGCCTTCTGTGGGTGGTATTGCTGTGGTGCCGTCGGGTTTGAGCATGAGATACTGGTATGAATAGTATCCGTATTTCAGCGGCACAATGGCTTCGTACATCTTGCGGGCATAGTCGTAGTGCATCTCATACTTCTCTAGGAAGAGGTCGTTTGTCCAAACACCGTTGACATAGAGCGGGTAGGGGAAAGGCCCTGGTTGCTTGGGTTTGAGAATGAAGTGTACCTGCACATAGTCCGATGTGATGTCATTCTCCCGATTGTCGGAGTTACGAATGTAGAACGCTCCCTTCGGCGTTTCATCATATACATAGGTCGGACGGTCAATGTCGGGCCATAGGATGGTGTGCCACTTCTCTCCGTCCCATGAATTGTTTTCTACGTTAAGGGAGTTCCTGTGTATGTCGAGCATCTCGAATTTGTGGTATTCGTTGCCGGCATCAAAGATGAGTTTCCTACAATGTTCCCATTTCAGCATCTTCTGGTTTATGATGGGTGCTTCTGGCAGATATACGGCATTGTCCCACCTCATGTTCTGCAACACATAACCCTTTATCTGTCTTCTTGGGTCGGTTGCTCCGAGGCGTGAGTAGTCAATGTTCAACGTCACCTGATGGTGGTTCTTACGCACGTCGATGTCGGTATTGTCGGAGTAAGACAGACCTACCGGCACCTTGTCCTCATATACCATAAAGAATACACTCAGCACAGGCGCATCGCCGTCACCGTTGTCATCAATGACGTCAAGCCTGTAGTTGCCGCTCATAGTGATACGACAGTCTTCGTTTGGTATCTGAAGCCTGTAGTGCGTATAAAGCTGATAGGTATTTATGCTCTCCTCTGCATCCTCTATTGTGAGGCTGCCGTTAAGACCTGCGAGGTAGTCACTCGTAAACAGCCCGTCTGACTCCATGAAGTCGGCCTCCAGATGGGTTATTCTGTACGTATAACGCTGGTAGGTATGCGACAGCTCATCGAAGGATATGTTGATAGCCTCACGACCTCCCAGCCTTATTATGGGCAGTTCCTGCCATCTTATTCCCGCCACTACCTGAAGGGATGCTATGTCTGGGGAATATATAATATGCCTCTGCGCCTGTATTGAGGCACAAAGGCATATTGTCGTCATTATCGTAAGCAGCAGTCTTTTCATGCTGTAGTTGAGATAAGAATTATTTCAGCAAATCTACTGAACGCTTCAGGAACTTGTCGAGAGCCTCACCCTTCAGCATGCCGTTCTGCAGCAATGCCAGGTCAATGAGCTGTGAGATGGTGTCACCCTTGCCATCGGTGTCGGCGAGCACACCCTTTATCAGGGCGTTGTCGGCGTTGAGCACAAGGTTGTAAGAGTCAGGCATCTGTGAGTAGAAGCCCATGCCGCTCTGGAACTTTGACATGTCCTTCATACGGCGCATATACTCGTTCTGTGTGAACATTACAGGACCGGCTTCTTCGCCAAGTGCCTGAATCTCAATGTTAAAGGTTGCCTTCTCTATTGTTGGCAGCTTGCCCTTGAAGGCCTCAGTCAGCTTGTCGGTATCTTCCTTTGAAAGGTCAACCTTCTTCGCATCCTCCTTCACAATCAGACGCTCCAGGATGTCGGCATCAACGCGTGTGAAGCGTGATTTCTCAAACTTCTGCTCGAACATTGATACAGTCGATGTGTCAAGCTGTCCGTCCATCATCAGTACGGAGTATCCCTTTGCCTTTGCTGCCTCAATGTAGGTATATTGCTCGTCCTTGTCGTTGGCATAGAGGTAAATGAGGTTGCCGTCCTTGTCGGTCTGCTCGCTGGTGATGAGGGTCTTGTATTCCTCGTATGTGAAGTATTTGCCCTCAGTATCCTTCAGAAGAGCAAAGTCCTTTGCCCTGTCGAAGAATGACTCGTCGGTCAGCATGCCGAAGTGGATGAATATCTTCAGGTCGTCCCACTTCTTCTCGTAGTCGGCGCGGTCGGTCTTGAAGATGCTGCTCAGGCGGTCTGCCACCTTCTTTGTGATGTATGATGCAATCTTCTTAACGTTGGCATCGCTCTGCAGGTATGAACGGCTCACATTCAGCGGAATGTCCGGAGAGTCGATGACGCCGTGCAGCAGAGTGAGGAACTCTGGCACGATACCTTCCACCTGGTCAGTAACGAATACCTGATTGCAGTAGAGCTGTATCTTGTTGCGCTGCAGGTCCATGTTGCTCTGCACACGTGGGAAGTACAGTATGCCTGTCAGGTGGAAAGGATAATCGACGTTCAAGTGAATCCAGAACAGAGGCTCGTCGCCCATTGGATAGAGTGACTTGTAGAATTCCTTGTAGTCTTCGTCCTTCAGTCCAGATGGCTGCTTTGTCCACAGCGGCTCAGTGCTGTTGATGACGTAGTCCTCATCGGTATCCTTCATAGCCTTCGCATCCTTGTCCCATTCCTGCTTCTTGCCCATGATGACAGGCACAGCCATAAACTTGCAGTATTTGTTGAGCAGTTCCTTTATTTTGTACTCCTCAAGGAATTCCTTGCAGTCTTCGGCAATGTGCAGCACGATGTCTGAACCGTGGTCTTTGTTGTCGCTGTCCTTACGCCATTCTGCGCTGTCGATGGTCTCTATTTCGTATTCAGGTGAACCGTCACAACTCCATTTCACTACAGGAGCGTCGTCCTTGTATGACTTGGTGATAATCTCCACCTTGTCTGCCACCATGAAGGCTGAGTAGAAGCCCAGTCCGAAGTGGCCGATGATGGCGTTGGCGTTCTCCTTGTATTTGTCCAGGAAGTCCGTAACGCCCGAAAAGGCTATCTGGTTGATGTAGCGCTCAATCTCCTCTTCTGTCATTCCGATACCGTGGTCGGAGAATGTCAGCGTGCCTGCCTCTTTGTCCAGTTTTATTGAAACTGCGGTAGAACCCAGCTCGCCCTTGAAGTCGCCCTGCTGGGCAAGAGTCTTCAACTTCTGCGTAGCATCGACGGCATTACTTACCATCTCACGCAGGAAAATCTCATGGTCTGAATACAGAAACTTTTTTATAACGGGGAAGATATTCTCAGTTGTAACCCCAATATTACCTTTTGCCATATTATATATATATATTATAATGTGTAAACTTAACCTTCGGCCTTAGTCCTGCGACCTTTGACCTTAAGCTTTCTATGCAAAACCCGTGCCAATAATATTAGACTTGATACGAGTTATCAAGTTTGCCTTTTGGTGAGGTATTTTTAGCATTATTTGCATATCTCGTTTTTTTTTAGTAATTTTGCAGCCAAAATTTTATAAGGCATAGAAAATGATAACAATTCAAAACCTCGCAATTCAGTTTGGTAAGCGTGTTCTTTACAAGGATGTAAACCTTAAGTTCACCCCTGGAAACATCTATGGTATCATCGGTGCTAACGGTGCCGGAAAATCTACTCTGCTCAAGGCTATCAGCGGTGAGTTGGAGGCTAACAAGGGTACAATAGAACTCGGGCCTGGCGAACGTCTGTCAGTCCTGGAACAGGATCACTTCAAATACGATTCATACACCGTCATCAATACGGTGCTCATGGGTCACCAGCCTCTGTGGGAAAATATGCAGGAGCGTGATGCCCTCTATTCAAAGGGCGAAATGACAGAAGAAGAAGGCAACCGCGCCGCTGAACTGGAAGAAAAGTTCGCCGAGATGGACGGATGGAATGCTGAGAGTGACGCTGCCCAGTTGCTGTCAGGACTTGGCATAAAGGAAGACAAACACTATCAGATGATGTCCGAACTCTCCAACAATGAGAAGGTGCGCGTCATGATGGCAAAGGCACTGTTCGGAAATCCTGACAACCTGCTTCTCGATGAGCCTACCAACGACCTCGACCTCGATACCGTACAATGGCTTGAAGAATATCTGTCAAACGTGGAGCATACCGTGCTCGTAGTGAGTCACGACCGTCACTTCCTTGATGCAGTATCTACCCAGACGGTAGATATCGACTTCGGCAAGGTGACGATGTTTGCAGGTAACTACTCTTTCTGGTACGAGTCAAGCCAGCTGGCACTTCGTCAGGCACAGAACCAGAAGGCAAAGGCTGAGGAAAAGCGCAAGGAACTGGAAGAATTCATTCGCCGCTTCTCTGCCAATGTGGCAAAGTCTAAGCAGACAACATCTCGTAAGAAGATGCTTGAGAAGCTCACTGTTGAGGAGATACAACCTTCTACGCGAAAATATCCAGGTATCATATTCCAGATGGAGCGCGAACCGGGCAATCAGATTCTTGAAGTCGAGAACCTGCGTGCTGTGGAAGAAGACGGAACGGTACTCTTCGACAATGTGTCCTTCAACATCGAGAAGGGCCAGAAGACTGTCTTCCTGTCACACAATCCAAAGGCTATGACGGCTCTGTTCGAGATTATCAACGGCAACCGCGAGGCCGATGGAGGTACCTTTAAATGGGGTGTTACCATCACTACGGCTTATCTGCCGCTCGACAACACGTCATTCTTCCAGAACGACCTCAATATGGTTGACTGGCTTTCACAGTTCGGCACAGGCAATGAGGTCATGATGAAGGGCTTCCTCGGACGCATGCTCTTCAAGCAGGAAGAGGTCGAGAAGAAGGTAAAGGTTCTTTCAGGTGGCGAGAAGATGAGGTGTATGATTGCGCGTATGCAGCTCAAGAATGCCAACTGTCTCATCCTCGATACGCCTACTAACCACCTCGACCTTGAGTCCATTCAGGCGTTCAACAACAACCTTATTACCTTTAAGGGCAATATACTCTTTGCTTCCCACGACCACGAGTTCATCAATACTGTGGCCGACCGCATCATAGAGCTTACTCCTAAGGGCACCATCGACAAGCTCATGACTTACGATGACTATATCTATGATGACCAAATCAAGGAGCAGAAGGCAAGAATGTACGAGGGTAGTTAAGAGTTAAGAATTCTTTTTTTGGCACGGTTATTGTAATTACTGTTGTTGCCCCCTCTCATGTGTGTGGGGGTTAAAAGACATTTTATTATGAAGAAAGAAGAAAAAGATATCGAATTAGAAGAGCAGAAAGAAACCAAGGAACAGCAGGAAACTCCTGAAACTGAGGCTGAGAACAAGGCCGAGACAACGGAGGAAGCTGCTGACGAAGAGGAGATTAAAGACGCTCAGGAGACAGCGAAGGAGCCGTCGCTTGAGGAACAGATAGAAGAACTAAAGAAGCAGGCTCTCTATAAGCAGGCTGAATTTGAAAACTTCCGCAAGCGCACTCTCAAGGAGAAGGCCGACCTTATTCTCTCTGGCGGAGAGAAGACCATTACGGCTATTCTTCCTGTCCTTGACGATTTTGAGCGCGCCATTGCTGACCAAAGCGACGACCCAGCCGCTATCAAGGAGGGTATGAAGCTCATCTTCCAGAAGTTCCAGAAGACCCTGGAGTCTTTGGGCGTAAAGAAGATAGAAACCGACGGTGTTGATTTTAATGTCGATTACCACGAGGCTATCGCTCAGGTTCCTGGTATGGGTGACGACAAGGCCGGCAAGGTCATCGACTGCGTACAGACAGGCTATACGCTGAACGACAAGGTGATACGTTTCGCCAAAGTCGCCGTAGGGCAAGCTTAATAAAGTTTATAGTTTAAGGTTTAAAGATTAGAGTTTAGAGTTAGAGCTATTTTTATATTTAATTAATCCATCATATGGCAAAGAGAGATTATTACGAGGTACTTGGCGTTGACAAGAAAGCCAGTGCTGCAGACATAAAAAAGGCATACCGCAAGATTGCCATCAAGTATCATCCTGACCGTCAGGGTGATAAGAGCGATGCTGAGAAGGCAGAGGCTGAGGAAAAATTCAAGGAGGCAGCCGAGGCTTACGCAGTATTGTCCGATGAGCAGAAGCGTCAGCAGTATGACCAGTTTGGCTTCAATGGTCCTGGTGGCTTTGGCGGAGGCGGCTTCGGAGGCTTCGGCGGCAGTGACGGCGGATTCTCTATGGACGATATCTTCTCTATGTTCGGAGATATCTTCGGAGGTCATTCAGGCTTCAGCAGCGGTTTCGGCGGAGGCGGATTCAGCGGTTTTGGCGGTGGCGGACGTCCACAGGTTCATCGTGGCTCTGATTTACGTCTGAAGGTGCGCCTCAATCTGCTTGAGGTTGCTACGGGCGTTACCAAGAAGTTCAAGGTGCGCAAGGATGTCACCTGTTCTGCCTGTCACGGTAGTGGCGGTACAGGACTTGAGACGTGTACTACGTGTCATGGCTCCGGTATGGTGATAAAGCAGCAGCAGTCTATCTTTGGCATGATGCAGACACAGAGCGTCTGTCCTACCTGTAACGGTGAAGGAAAGATTATCAAGAACAAGTGTCCTAAGTGTAACGGCGAGGGCATCGAGCACGGCGAGGAAATCGTCGAGATAAACATCCCTGCCGGCGTTCAGGATGGCATGGTAGTCAATGCTCCTGGTAAGGGCAATGCAGGGCGTCGTAATGGTGTGCCTGGCGACATCAAGGTGTTTATCGAAGAGGAGAAGAACAATACCTTCGTGCGTGAGGGTAAGGACCTTATATACAACCTTGTTCTCGACTTCCCGACGGCTGCCCTTGGAGGCGATGTGGAGATACCCACCGTTGAGGGCGGCAAGCTGAAGATGAAGATCGAGCCGGGAACCCAGCCTGGTAAGACGCTCCGCCTGCGTGGCAAGGGTCTGCCTGCTGTTAAGGGCTATGGTTATGGCAATGGCGACATATTGGTCAACATCAGCGTGTTTGTGCCAAAGACGCTTACGCGTGACGAGCGCAAGGCTATCGAAGGTCTCCGCGATGCCGAGAACTTCAAATGCGACAACGAGACGAAGACAAACTTCTTCGACAAGTTCTGCTCTTATTTCACCCAGCACTAAGTAAATTGAATTATTCCGAGACATTACAGTATCTTTATACAGCAGCTCCTGCCTTTGAGAAGGTGGGAGCTGGTGCGTATAAGGAAGGTCTGAGCAACACCCTTGCCCTTGACGCTCATTTCGACCATCCCCATCAGCATTTCCGCACCATCCACGTCGCAGGCACCAACGGCAAGGGCAGCACCTCTCACACCCTCGCAGCCTTCCTGCAGCTCTGCGGATATAGGGTAGGGCTCTATACCTCTCCCCATCTGGTGGATTTCTCGGAGCGTATCCGCGTCAACGGAGAGCCTATACCTCAACAGTATGTCATCGATTTCGTGGAGGCAGAGCGCGACTTCTTCGAACCGCTCTATCCGTCGTTCTTCGAACTTACAACGGCGATGGCGTTTAAATACTTCGCTGAGCAGCATGTTGACATTGCTGTGATAGAAGTAGGTCTTGGAGGCCGTCTCGACTGCACCAACATCATCACCCCTCAGCTCTCCGTCATCACGAATATCTCCTTCGACCATACAGGCTTTCTTGGCAATACCTTGTCGGCGATAGCGTCTGAGAAGGCCGGCATCATCAAGCCCGGCGTTCCTGTAGTCATCGGCGAGACAACGCCTGAGACGCGTGAGGTCTTTGCCCGCAAGGCTGCTGAGCTTCATGCTCCTATCGTCTTTGCCGAAGACCTCGATATGGTTACGCCATCGCTTCTTTCGGCCTTTGCCCTGAAAGGTGGCTATCAGAAAGCCAACCTCAACACCATCCTCAATGCCATCGATGTATTCTCCAAGGTAACGGACCTCTCTGTGTCGCAAGATGTCATCCCAGAGGCTCTTACCTCTGTTGTCACCCTTACTGGTCTTCGTGGCCGTTGGGAGGTGATACAGACAAGTCCCCTTGTTATCTGTGACACAGGCCATAATCTTGCGGCTTGGGAGTATCTTGCTGACGACATCCGCAATGCCTCACGCCAGTGTGGCGGTAGGCTGCATATCGTCTTCGGAATGGTCGATGACAAAGATGTCCGTGGTGTCCTTGCCCTTTTGCCACGAGATGCTGAATATTATTTCACCCAAGCCGACACCCATAGGGCCATCCCTTCCGTCACCCTTGCCGATATGGCAAAGGAAAGCGGCCTGCAAGGCACCGCCTATCCTACGGTAAAGGAAGCCTATAATGCTGCCCTCACAGCCGCTACCCCTGATGACTTCATCTTCGTCGGCGGCTCCAGCTACGTCGTAGCCGACTTCCTCAGTTGAGGTACGAGTATTCAACAATCCGAGTAAGCGAGGGCAGAGACAAAATCGCTTTTGAGCTATGCCGAGCGTGAGTAATGTATTTTACAATAATAGAGAATAGAGAGTGTAATACAAGTATTTTGCCGCAAGGCTGAGACTATTATCCACTTAGGCGTGTCGCCGTGTCGGCGTGTCTTTTCATTTTTTGATTTCCTCAGGGGAATAAAATAGCGTTTGCGTTTTTGCGTTACATTTGTATTTTAGGCGTATCGGCGTATCGCCGTATCATTTAGATTTTTGATTTAGGTGTAACAGGCGTGCAGGCGTGACTTTGGGAAAATTGAGTAACAGAGTAACAGCGTATCATTGCGTTTTTATTAAGTGTCATAAAGGGGTATCTTATATCTTATATTATATATTATTATATATTATAATATATAATAATATATAATATAAAAATTAAATATAAGTAATAGACACTCATACCTCTTCCTTAAAAATACTAATTAAAAATCCAAATGATACTCTGTTACGTGATACTCAATTTGTGCTTCCCTAGAAAAAACAAAAGTCACGCCTGTTACACCTGTTACGCCAGCATGTCAACAGCAAGATTAAAAATGCAAATGAAACTCAAAAACGCAAAACGCAATGCGCGTAGACAATGATATTAAGTCCAGCCGAAGATGCCCCTGCGGGGAGGCAAAGGACTTAAAGAAATTGTCAAGAGTTTCAAATGACGCGCGACGCGCCCCAAAAATGAAAAATCAAAAAGACACGCCTACACGCCTAGCTGGGGTAGGGAGGAGTGCTTTTGATCATAAAACTACAAAATTTTTGCTACCTAACTAGGGCGCAAAATTTTCCTAACTAGGGAAAAAAGATGGCTGATGTATGAGGGCTGATGTAAGATGTAAGAGGGGGGGCTTACCCTAGCTCTACGACGGTGATGCCGGCGCCGCCGAACTGGACGTGCTCGTCGCGGCAGCTGGGGACATTGGGGAGGGCATTGAGGTAGTCGCGGATAAGGGAACGAAGAATGCCGTTGCCCTTACCATGGAGGATGCGAACCTGAGAGACACCTATAAGGATGGCATCATCGACGAAATGCTGAACCTTAAGCAACGCCTCGTCGCCCCTGAGGCCACGGACGTCTATTTCATGGGAGAAATTGCGTGTATGCTCTTCTATCACCTTGCGGGTCATAGATGATTTCTTGGCTCTCTCGGCATCGGCCATAGCGGCGATGGTGCTCTTCTGTGTCACCTTGACATCGAACGAGGTGTCGCCCTCATTGAATTTCTTCATCAGCTTCTCAATAGGTGACAACTCCTGAGGCTTTGACGGCTCCTGAGCCTTTAACCCTGAACCCTGAGCTTTTAACCCTGAACCTTGGCCCCCGGCCTCCTTCTCCTGCTTACGCTTTGCCTTACGCTCCCTGCGAGCGAGTATCTGCTGCATCTTCTTCTCGATGGCGGCATCTTTCTCGGTGGTGTCTATCTCTCTGACCTCATTGCGGAAATCGTTAAGCTCCTCGCGCAACTGGCGAGTGCGTTCTTTCTCGGCTGCTGCCTCGCGTATCTCACGAATGGTATTCTCAATCTTCCTGTTGGCCTCGCGCAACAGTTCCTCGGCCTGCTCCTTGGCACGACGCAGAATGGCCTTGCGTTCCTTGTCTATCTCTTCGATGTTGCTCTCATAGCGTGTGATGGTCTTCTCGACGTCCTTCTCACGCTGGTGGACGGTCTGGCGTTTCTGCTCCCAGTAACGCTTGTCGCGCACGATGTCCTGCAGGTATTTGTCGCTCTGGATGTAGTCCTGTCCGACTATCTCGGAGGCATCGCTGATGACCTCTTCGGGAAGTCCCGTCTTACGTGCAATCTCAATGGCGAAGGACGAGCCTGGGCGACCTATCTGTAACTGGAAGAGGGCCTTCATCTCATGACGGTCATAGAGCATGGCACCATTGATGACTCCAGGATGGTCTTCCGCAAAATGCTTGAGGTTCTGGTAGTGGGTGGTGATGACTCCCCATGCCTTGCGCTCCCAGAATTGTTTCAGCACGGCCTCTGCGATGGCTCCGCCTATTTGCGGTTCAGTACCTGTGCCGAATTCGTCTATCAGCAGCAGTACCTTGTCGTTGGCGGCCTTAATCATCTTCTTCATATTGAGAAGATGGGAAGAATAGGTGGAGAGATCGTCCTCAATGCTTTGCTCGTCGCCTATGTCAATCATGATGGCGTTGAACACACCCATAGTGCTGTTCTCCCTCATTGGCACGCTAAGGCCGCATTGCATCATGTATTGCAGCAGACCGACAGTCTTAAGACATACGGACTTACCGCCAGCATTAGGGCCTGAGATAATCAACAGGTGGCCACTTGGGATTTTACTGTCACCTTTCACCTCTGACTTCTCACCTCTTAATATAATGTCCAGCGGCACTATCTCCTTGTTCTGCCTTCTGAGCGAATTGCGCAGCAGCGGATGGCGTGCCTGTACCCAGTCGATGTGAGGGTAGGGAAGCACTTCCGGCTCTATGGCATCAAACTCGCGCGCCAGTTGTGCCTTGGCCTGTATGAAGTCTATCTCGCCGAGGAATTTCATACTCTCGAGTATGCCGTCGGCGTATGGGCGTATCTCATCGCTTACCTCGGAGAGGATGCGTATTATCTCTCTTCTCTCCTCAGCCTCCAGTTCGCGCACCCTGTTGTTGGCCTCCACCACTGCCGTAGGCTCAAGGAATAGTGTTTTGCCTGTTGCAGACTCATCGTGTACGATACCGCTGATTTTCCTCTTCATGCTGGGGGATATAGGTATCACAAGCCTGCCGTCGCGCATGGCGGGAGTGACATCTTTCTCTATCAGTCCTTCCTGCTGTGCCTTGCGCAGTATGGAGTTCAGCGTCTGCGATACGGAGCCTGCGGCCTTCTTCAGCTCGCCCCTGATATGGAAAAGTGCGCTTGAGGCGGAGTCCTTAATGTGGCCGTATTTGTCAAGTATCTGTGATATGCGCCTTGACACATCAGGATACTCAAATACATCCTTTGCCAAGGCCCAAAGAGTAGGGTAGCGACTCGTCTCATTAAGGCTGAGGGCTGAAGGCTTAGAGCTGAGGTCATCTTTATCGTTTTCGTTTTCGTCATCGCTATCGTTAACCACCTCCTTGAAGCTACCGATGGTTTGCAGGCACCTCATGAGTTCGAAGAGTTCCTGCTCTTCCATGTGGGTGCCTTTGAGCTTCAGTCGCGCTACGCCTTGCCTTACGTCGAAGAAAAACTCCAACGGCAGTTCTTCGGCTTCTTCTCGAAGCTTTCTGAACTCCCGAACCTCAGACAGCTGGCGGTTTATCTCTGCAGCATCTGTCATGAACGTCATCTCGCCGACGCGTTCCCATCCGAGCTGGCAGAGACAGTTGCCTCTGAGCAACGTCCGTATGGCAGTAAATCCGAGCTTTTCTTCCATGATGAGTTGAAAAATCAGGAAGAGACATATTGTCAACTTCCTGATTCGAGTTGTGTTTTATAATAAGCGATATTAGTTCTCCAGTTTGTTGAAGTCCTCGAAGCTAATCTTCTTCTCGGTGATTGTGACAACGTCCTTGAGAGCCTTCATGAGCTTGCGGTCAGCAGCCTGATTAACGAACTGCTCTACCTGCTCAGGCTTCTTCAGCATCTCCTCAGCATAGTTGTCGATGTACTCCTCAGGAATGTTAGCCATACCATACTGAGCAAACTGCATGCGAGTCATCTCCTTGGCAACTTCCTTAACGTCAGCATCCTCAATCTTTATCTGACACTGCTCCAGAAGCTGGTTCTTAGCAAGATGCCATGTGAGTTCCTTGATGCTTGTCTCGTAGTTCTTCTCTACGTAGTCCATATCCTTGTCCTTGTTGTTGGCAAGCATGATGCGCTTCATGATAGCGTCAGCATACTCTACCTTGCCAAGCTTCTTCTCAACGTAAGCACGAACGTCGGCAAGGAAGCGGTATTCAGCGTTCATGGCAAGCTGCTCCTTGAGGTTAGCCTCAATCTTAGCCTTGAACTCGTCCTCGCTCTTTACTGTGCCCTCGCCAAAAGTCTGGTCGAAGAGCTCCTGGTCGATGGCATGCTTCTGGTAGCGGGTAATCTCCAGTACCTGATAAGAGAAGTCAGCCTCGATGTCCTTAGCCTCTTCCTTGGTAATCTTGAGCAGAGAAGATGTCTCTACGTCAGAACCGAAGGCCTTCTTTGGGTTGAAGGTGATGATGTCGCCAGGCTTGCACTTTGCGAAGAGCTTCTTCTGCTTGTCATCCTTCATGTAACCTGGGAGCATAACAGCCTCAGAAACCTCGATGCCGCCCTCCTTTGTAGAGCCGTCGGCATTGAGCTCGCGAACGTCACCCTTGAGCATGTCGCCTTCCTTGTAGCTGTCAACCTTCTCGTACTTGCCGCCACGTGAAGCGTAAGCGTCAATCTGGTCGTTGACCATCTTCTCGTCAACCTGGATGTCATAGTATGCCACCTTGTCCTTCTTGGTCAGCTTCACGTCCATCTCTGGAGCTACGGCGATGTCGAACTTCAGAGTGTAAGGAGCCGGCTGGTCGAGATCGACAGGTGCCTCGCCCTCGTGTGGCATTGGCTCACCCAGCATATTGATCTTCTCCTCGCGGATATACTCATAAATCTTGTTGCCGACGAGCTTGTTGATAGCGTCAACCTTTACAGATGGGCCAACCTGCTTCTTGATGAGTCCCATAGGAGCCATGCCTGGACGGAAGCCAGGGATGTTGGCGCGCTTGCGGTAGTCGTTCAGCTGTTTCTTTACTTCGTCCTGATAGTCAGCTTCTTCGATGACGATGGTCAGAACGCCGCTGATCTTTTCTTTGTTGTCAAATGAAATGTTCATAATTTTCTATGTTTGTTTTTACTTATTTTCAAAAAGTGGGTGCAAAGGTACAAAAAAGTTATGAGAAATACAAAAAAAAGAATGAAATACTTTCAAAGAAGTGAAACTTGATGTGAAATATCAAGATTATTGAACATCGAACGTTTAAGATGGAAAGCGTTTTTCTTAAAAAAAAATAAATTCTGAAGCGTAAGACCTTAATTCTCAATAATAATTAGTATCTTTGCGCCCAATATTTTAGTTTTACGATGAAGACAGATATAGAAATAGCTCACGAAACCACCCTGCTACCCATACAGGAGGTAGCGAAGAAAGCCGGTATCAGCGAGGATGTACTGGAGCCATACGGCAAGTATATCGCAAAGATACCATATACCTGTATTGATGAGGAAAAGGTCAAGAAAAGCAACCTGATTCTTGTTACGGCAATTACTCCCACAAAAGCAGGCATCGGCAAGACGACAGTCAGCATAGGTCTGTCGTTAGGTCTGAACTATATTGGCAAGAAAGCCATCCTGGCCCTCCGCGAGCCTTCTCTGGGTCCATGCTTTGGTATGAAGGGCGGCGCTGCCGGCGGTGGATATGCACAGGTGTTGCCGATGGAGAGAATAAACCTGCACTTCACAGGCGACTTCCATGCTATCACATCGGCGCATAACATGATTTCGGCTCTGCTTGACAACTATATCTACCAGCATCAGCCGGAAGGCTTCAGCCTCAAGACCGTGCTGTGGAAGAGGGTTATGGACGTTAACGACCGCAACCTGCGCAATATCGTTACGGGTCTTGGCAACAGAACCGACGGCATCACGATGGAGAGCGGCTTTGACATTACTCCTGCATCAGAGATAATGGCGATACTGTGCTTGGCAAAGGATATCGACGACCTTTACAGGCGTATCGACAACATACTCCTCGGCATCAACCATGACGGCTCGGCTTTCACCGTTAAGAACCTGGGTATTACAGGCAGTATTGTGGCACTACTCATGGATGCACTGAACCCCAACCTCGTACAGACGACGGAGAATACTCCTGCCTTTGTTCATGGCGGTCCGTTTGCCAATATTGCTCATGGTTGTAACACCGTTATTGCAACACGCACTGCGATGACCTTCGGCGATTATGTTATTACAGAAGCAGGATTCGGCGGTGACCTGGGAGCAGAGAAATTCTATGACATAAAATGCCGCATGGCAGGACTCCAGCCGAAGCTGACAGTTATTGTTGCAACAACACAGGGACTTAAACTTCACGGCGGAGTTAACGTCAATGATATAAAGGAGCCTAACATCGAGGGTCTGAAACGAGGATTTGAAAACCTCGACAAACACGTTCGCAACATCCAGTCGTTCGGACAGACCGTAGTAGTTTGCTTCAACAGATATGCGTTTGACACAGAAGAAGAGATGCAGATAATTCGCGACCATTGTAAGGAACTTGGCGTTGCCTTTGCTGAGAATAATGCATTCGCAGAAGGCGGCAAGGGAGCCGTAGAGCTTGCTAACGTCGTTGTAGAACAGATAGAGAAGAATCCATCTAAGCCTCTGAAGTACAAGTACGACGAGGACGATGACGTGAAGACCAAGGTCGAGAAGATTGCGACAGAGGTATATGGTGCGGCAAAGGTGACATATCTGCCACTGGCCTTCAAGAAACTGAAGATGATTGAGAGCCTTGGATACTCAAAGCTGACAGTATGTATAGCCAAGACGCAGTATTCCATCTCCGACGACCCGAAGAAACTCGGTGTGCCAAAAGATTTTGTATTTACAATCCGTGACTTCGTTATCAGCGCAGGAGCCGAAATGATTGTTGCCATAGCAGGCAATATCATGCGAATGCCGGGACTGCCCGAATCACCTCAGGCTGAGCGCATTAACGTCGTGAACGGAGAAATAATAGGATTAAGTTAAACCTTTTAATATTTAATTATTATGAAGAAAGTATTTTTTATTGCAGCTATCGTAGCAGGAACTATTTCCATGAGCAGCTGCGTAAGTAAGAAGGTGTTAGAAAATTGTCAGAATGAAAATAAGGAACTGAACAGTCAGTATCAGAGCACCCGCGAGTCATTGGCAGCTGCCAACGCACGCATCAGCTCTCTCCTTGACCAGCTGAATTCATGCAAGAGCAACAACGATGCTCTGCAGGCAAGTCTCTCACAGTCATTGTCAACATCAGGTGCCAACAGCGTTAACATCGCTAAGCTCGTTGACCAGATCAATGAATCTAACAAGTACATCCGTCACCTGGTAGAGGTGAAGTCTAAGAGTGACTCGCTCAACTTGGTGCTCACCAACAACCTTACACGTTCTCTCTCTAAGGAAGACCTGAAAGATGTTGACATCCAGGTGCTGAAGGGCGTTGTATATATCTCTCTGTCAGACAATATGCTCTACAAGAGTGGTTCTTACCAGATAAGCGAAGCTGCAGGTTCAACTCTGTCAAAGATTGCTAAGATTATCATGGATTATAAGGACTATGACGTGCTCATCGAGGGTAACACTGACAATGTGCCTATCTCACAGACCAACATCCGTAACAACTGGGACCTCTCATGTCTGCGTGCATCAAGCGTAGTACAGGCTCTGCAGAACCAGTATGGCGTTGATCCTAAGCGTCTCACCGCAGGTGGCCGTGGCGAGTACAACCCAATCGCTGACAACGACACAGAAAAGGGTAAGTCAACCAACCGTCGCACACAGATTATCATTACTCCGAAGCTCGACCAGTTCATGGAACTCATAGGTCAGGCACCGAAAGAGTAAGTTACATTGAGAATTGAACATTGAAGATTGAAATAGCAGAAACTGCACACACAACGCAGTTTCTGCTTTTTTTTCTGCCCGTTTTCCTCGCAATAATAAAATTAAATCCCTACCTTAACAAAGGGCTGCCAAAAGGGCGAGAAATCTAAAAGTATACTTTTACAGAGCTAGAAGTATACTTTTACGGAGCTGGAAGTATACTTTTACGAAAGTAAACCAACTAGTTTACAAAAGTAAACCAACTAGTTTACAAAAGTAAACCAACTGATTTACGAAAGTCGGGGTATTGGTTAGTGTTGGAAAAGATGCCTCCTTTAAAGAGCAGAATTTCTTCTGCGGAATTCGGAGAGTATGATAGCGGTCGCTATTGAGACATTGAGGCTCTCGGCCTCTCCATTAGAATATCTGGGTATGAGGATTCTGTGGGTGAGACATTCACGAACAGGGGCTGAGATGCCGTTGCCTTCGTTTCCCATAACGATGATGCCGTTATGAGTAAGTGGGGCAGAATAGATGTCGTTACCGTCGAGCAGGGCGCCATATACGGGAACGGAGGAGGGTAGGGAAGCGAGGGTGTCGGCAAGACTGTCAACATAGATGATGTTTACGCGTGCTATGCTGCCCATCGTAGCCTGTACGACCTTCGGATTATAGGCATCGGCGGTGCCGGAAGAGCATACTATAGTCTTGATGCCAAACCAGTCGGCAGTACGTATGATGGTGCCCAGATTGCCAGGGTCTTGTACACTGTCAAGAGCCAACACCAATTCTTGTGCGGAGATGTCGGCAAGAGCTGTAGGGGAAAGAACGTTGCCAGGAATTTCAAAAACTCCCAGCACCTGCTGAGGATGCTGAAGGAGAGAGGCACGGCTGAGCTCCTCGTCTGTCACGGTGAGCATTTCTACGCTTTCTGCCAGACGTATGGGGCATTGCCACTCGTTTGTTGCAAGGATAAGTTTTGGGCGAAAACCTGCCACTAGCAGGTCGCCAACGCATTTATGCCCCTCGGCAACAAAGGCATTCTCCTGACGGCGGAATTTCTTCTGCTCAAGAGAATGAATGAATTTTATTTTTGGTTTGCTAAGCATTTAGATTGCATTATGCATCTTGAGTTATTGTAGTTCAGAGAGTTCCAACCAGCGCATCTCCTTCTCGTCGAGTTCGTCAGAGATAGCCTGAAAGCGCTCTGAGAGACGTGTTATCTCATCTACGGACAGCGTGCCGGAAGAGAGCGAAGCCTCTGCGGCAGCTTTCTCTGCGGTGAGCGCCTCAATGTCGCGCTCCAGTTGCTCGAACTCTGTCTTTTCCTTGTATGTGAGCTTGCGGCGAGTATCATTGCGATAGGAAGCTGCGGGACTCTGCCCCTTGAACTCTTGAACCTTTGAACCTTTTGAACTATTCCCCTCAGGCTTTGGCTGAAGTTTTTTCCAGTCGCGATACTGGGTGTAGTTACCAGGAAAATCCTGTACGACGCCGTCGCCATGGAAGATAAGCAGGTGATCGACAATCTTGTCCATGAAATAGCGGTCGTGGCTGACGACAATGACACAACCTGGAAATTCCTGAAGGTATTCCTCTAATATCTGTAACGTCTTGATGTCTAGGTCGTTGGTGGGCTCGTCGAGAACAAGGAAATTGGGGTTGCGCATCAGGACGGTGCACAGATAGAGTTTGCGCTTTTCGCCGCCTGAGAGTTTATAGACGTAGTTGTACTGCTGTTCGGGAGTAAAGAGGAAATGTTGCAGCAGTTGTGAGGCTGAGTAGTGGCGTCCCTGACCAAGGTCTATGTATTCGGCAATGTCGCGTACCACGTCGATGACCTTTTGCTGTTCGTCAAACTGCAGGCCCTCTTGGGAGAAATAGCCGAACTGTACCGTTTCGCCGATGTCGAACTTTCCTTCGTCGGAAGGTATGAGCCCCAGTAGAAGTTTCAGGAATGTCGATTTGCCTGAGCCGTTGCTGCCTACTATGCCCATCTTCTCGAAACGCGAGAAGTTATAGTAGAAATTTCGCAGTATTACCTTGTCATCGAAAGCCTTCGAGACATACTGGCACTCGAAAATCTTTGAGCCAATATATACATTTTTTGATTTCAGCGTAACCTGCCGCTCTTCAATCCGCATCTTGGCTATTTTCTCGAGTTCGTAGAAGGCATCTTCGCGATATTTTGCCTTGTGTCCGCGTGCCTGCGGCTGACGGCGCATCCACTCAAGTTCGCGGCGGTAGAGGTTGTTGGCATGCTGTATGTTTGCTGCCATTGTATCAAGCCTCTGCTGGCGCTTCTCGAGGTAATAGGAATAAGAGCCGCGATAGCTGTAGATGGTGCGATTGTCGAGTTCCAGAATGACGGAGCAGACATTGTCGAGGAAGAAGCGGTCGTGGGTTACCATGAGTATGGTCTTGTTGCCACGCGAAAGAAAGCCCTCGAGCCATACTACCATTTCGAGATCAAGATGGTTGGTGGGCTCGTCGAGAATCAGGAAGTCGGGATTGGATATAAGCACTTGAGCCAGCGCCACACGTTTCTGCTGTCCGCCAGACAATTGGGAGACAGGCTGCTCCATGTCAGTGATGCGAAGCTGGGTGAGTATCTGCTTGGCTTTCAGGCGTGTATCGTCATCAGGATTGATGTCCATAAAGCAAGCCTCAAGTACTGTGGCACCTTCAGGAAAACGTGGTTCCTGACGAAGGAAACCTGTACGGACACCGCTACGGTAGATAATAGTGCCGGAATCAAGGCTCTCGTCTCCCGTAAGCATAGAAAGAAGTGTTGACTTACCTGTTCCATTCTGGGCTATCAGACCAACGCGCTGACCCTCTGAAATGGAAAAGGAAATGTCTTCGAAAAGAACTCTCTCTCCGAAGCGCTTGGAAATATTCTGGATATCAAGAACCGGAGCTGCCAAGAAGAATACTTTCTATATAGTCAAGCAGCGGCTCGCGTCCCTGCTTCTTTTCTGATGAGGTAACAAAATAAGGAGGCAGTTCCTCCCATGTATCGAGGAGTGACTGAAGGTAGGCATCGACATTAGCGCGTAACTTGCTGGCAGACAGTTTGTCGGCCTTCGTGAACACGATGGAGAAAGGCACTCCGTTTTCGCCCAGCCAGTTCATGAATTCTGTATCTATCTTCTGTGGCTCATGGCGTATATCAATAAGCAGGAATACGTTTACCAACTGCTCACGATGCAGGATGTATGAGGTAATCATCTCGTCGATGCTACGCTGCACGCTCTTAGAACGTTTGGCAAAGCCATATCCTGGCAGGTCGATGATGTACCATTCGCCGTTGATGAGAAAATGGTTGATTAACAGGGTCTTTCCCGGCGTAGCGCTCGTTTTGGCAAGGCCCTTGTGGTCGGTCAGCATATTGATGAGACTCGACTTGCCGACATTGCTTCGGCCAATGAAGGCAAACTCCATCTTATCGTCCTGAGGACATTGCGAAAGCTTGGCGGAGCTGATGGTGAAAGTGGCTGATTTTATTTCCATAACAATTCTTTTGCATTTTCAATGGCTGCCGCAGAGACATCGGCACCGCTGAGCATCTGTGCAATTTCTCGTTCGCGCTCTTCGTCGCTAAGTTGTCTCATAATTGACGTGGTGGTGCCTTCAGCTGTCTCATGCTTTTCAACACGGTAATGATGGATGCCGCGTGCTGCTATCTGCGGCAAATGGGTTATGCTGATGACCTGACGTTCTTTGTCACCCATTTCACGCATGATGAGCGCCATCTGCTCTGCTATTCGACCGCTGACACCAGTATCTATCTCGTCGAAGATGATTGTCGGCAACTTTACGGCACCGCCGATGAGGGCCTTAAGAGCCAACATAAGGCGTGCTATCTCGCCTCCAGAGGCAACCTGCGTAACAGGACGCATAGGCATACCCTTATTTGCAGAGAAAAGGAACTCTACCTTATCCTTGCCATCGTGGGAAAGTTTCTTCTCCTGTATATTGACGGAAAAGACTATGCTTGGCATACCGAGGTCGGCCAAACGTGCGACAATGTCTTTTTCAACAGATGATACAGCTTTCTTGCGTGCAACACTCAAGGCTTCGGCCAGCTTTTCTGCGTTAGTCCTTAACTGTTCCACCTTAGCTTTCTGTGCCTCTATCTCTTCACCACTGTTGTCCAGAGAGTCGATTATTTGCTGTAGCTGTTCTTGCTTCTCAAGAAGTTCACCGACAGTATTCACGCTATGCTTCTTCTGTAGGGTATATATAAGGTCGAGTCGCTCGTTGATATAAGCCAAACGCTCAGGGTCGAAGCTGACATTATCGAGTTCGTCCTCCACAACGGAGGCAATATCCTTCAACTCAATATATGTTGACTCCAGCCTATCTGATACTTCTGAGAGGTGGCTTGACAGCTCTGAGGCAGAGGTGATGCGTTGTGATGCAAGGCGTAGAAGGTCAACGGCGCCGTTATCATCGGTTGAGAGAATGGAGCTTGCTTCGAAGAGGAGGGATTTTATATCTTCGGCATGCGAAGCGGTCTCCTGCTCTTCTTCAAGGGACTCTTGCTCATCGGCATCGAGGTCGGCCTTGGTGAGCTCTTCGAGTTGAAACCGCATCAATTCTTCGTCCTGGTGAGCCTGAGAATCTGCAGCAATCATATCGCGAAGCTGCTGCTCTGCGTCAAGGTAAGCATTATAGGCAGCGCTATACGGAGCGATGTCGTTGCCGGCGATGATGTCGAGAACGCTGAGCTGGAAGTCTTCTTTCTGCAAGAGAAGATTCTGGTGCTGGGAATGAACGTCGAGCAGGCGCTCGCCAAATTCGCGCATCTCCTGCAAGGTGGATAGCTCGTCATCAATGAAACTGCGACTCTTGCCGGCAGACGTGAGTTCACGGCGCATAATATGTTCCGTACCGTCAATGGAGAAAGTGGCCTCAATGATACACTTGAGTTGTTCAGACTTGACAACCTTGGAGTCAGCTCGCTGCCCAAGGAGAAGACCAATAGCTCCCAGGATGATACTTTTTCCTGCTCCCGTCTCACCTGTTATGACAGAGAAACCTGAGTAGAAGTCAATATCAAGTTCATCAATAAGAGCATAGTTTTTTATATATAGGTGCCTTAGCATTTTATTGCTTTATTTTATCCCATGAATTACTTTGGGAGGGATTGATAGAGAACAGCACGTCATAAACCTGTTCTTTCTCTTTGGAAGTACCCTTACCTTTATAGATATTAGCAAGCTCGTCCTTCTTGTAGTCAGTCCATATCTGTGGGAGCATGCTGGTGGAGCGGTCTTTGTGGGCTTTCTGCAGATCCTCTGTGATAGCGGTGCTTATCTCTGTCCTTCCACGCTCAGCATTATTGGCCATCTCGTCAAGACCCTTGCGGTAATAGTCGTACTGCAACAAGCGGAAAGGTTCCATGGCTCCCTCCATATAATCGTTGATGATGGCAAAACGGTTCTTGTTACTGTCATAAGCTTTCCAACCAGGGTAGTCCAGATTCTGGGCATTGTTGGTAAGATTCAGACATCGGTTAAGCACATCGCTGCCCCCCTTCGGAGAGAAAGAGTCGAGATCCATCCCTATGATGAGGTATGAATAATAGGCAAACAGCGCAAGAAGCTGATTGTCAATAATCTCTTCATTATAGTTGAGATTGTCGAACTGATTATAAACAAACGTGAAGTCGTTATCCTGGAACTGGAATACTGTTGTGGTATAAGAGGAATTATATACAGGACGGTTAGCCTGAATCATGCATGAGCATACCCATATACCTTCCTCGCGCTTGTATTCCTTGACGGTAATGTTGAAAGAACATGATATGCGCTCCTGTTCAAGGAATTTCAAGGGAGTCCATTGTTGGGTATTCATTATTTCCTCAAGTTTCTCCTTTAATTCCTCGAATATAGCATTGTCTGTACCTTGTATCTGCTGATGGTTGATGTTAACCTTTGCAGACAGTTCCTGGCCGTTGATGGTCAGGAAACTGAAAAAGGTGCAAATAATAAGGAGTGTTATTCTCATTTCATTTGTTCCCTCAATCTGATACGGGTCAGAGCCTGCTTTGTATCAAGAGCAAAATCGCCGTTTAGTATCCAGCTATAGTAGCTTGGGTCGCGCTTCAGCACTTCTATAACAGGCTGGTCCTTATATTTTCCGAAGTTGAAGACCTCAACACCGTTTTCGTTGTACTTCATGCGACCAGCGAAATCGACTTTCTTGCTCTTGTTGCAGAAATCGTTTAACTCGTCCATATTGTTATGGAGCACTTTTTCCGGATCTTCATTCGCCCCAGGAGCATACTTGTCAAGCTGTCCCTGTAGCACACGGTAAGTTGCTTCGGTATCTTCGTTAGCCAAATGTGCCTGAAAGTCCGTCTCCATATCCCTGCCGCAGTAGAATTTATACGCAGCAGCAAGGTTGCGCTTCTCCATCTGCTTAAAGATGGCACATGCATCAATCAGCCTGCACTTGAAGAAATCAAAATTGACTCCAGCCCTAAGGAATTCTTCTGCAAGTAGCGGAATATCATAATGGTTGCTGTTATAACCAGCAAAGTCGCAGCCTTTGAATTCGGCAGCAAGAGTAGTCGCCAGTTCCTTAAAGGTTGGTGCATCGGCAACCATCTCGTTGGTAATGTGAGTCAGTTCTGTAACCTCGGCTGGAATAGGACGCCCAGGATTAACGAAATAATTCCTGCGCTGCTCACTACCATCGGGTGAAACCTTGATATAGCTGATCTGAATAATGCTGTCCCTGGAGATATCGAGTCCGGTAGTCTCGAGGTCGAAAATTATAAGAGGCTTTGTGAGATTAAGTTTCATGTCTTCTACAATAAGTCATTCGCTTACTCGCTCAGAAGCATAGGCATTATGAGCATGAGGATATCCTCGTTCTCAGGCTGCTCGCAAGGCTTTATGACACCTGCGCGGCTTGGGTCACCTAAAGCAATAGTAACATTGTCACCATTAAGGTTGTTCAGAATGTCGAAAATAGCCGGACCCTTAAAGCCGATGCTCATCTGTGCTCCGTTATACTCGCAAACCAGGTCTTCATGAGCTGCTGTGGAGAAATCGATGTCTTCAGAAGTAAGCTCAAGATTATTTGGAGTCAGGCGCAGCTTTACCAGCTGTGTGCTCTCGCTTGCGAAAGGCTGTACACGACGCAGGGCACTCATGAATCCCTTGCGGTCGATTGTTATAATGTTAGGATTGTCTGAAGGAATGACGCTTGCGTAGTTAGGATAGCGGCCTTCAATCAGTCGGCATGAGAGAATGCCGTCGGCAAACCTAATCTCTGCATTATTATTGTTGAAACGAATAGACACTTCCTCTTCATCATTGAGGTCCAGAACTGAACGCAGAAGACCAGCAGGCTTCTTAGGAAGTATGAAAGATGCAGGGTTGGCAGTCTTACAAGAGTATATCATGTTGCGCACCATCTTGTGTCCATCGCTGGCAACAATGTTAAGGCTGTCTTCGCGTAAATCGAAATACAGACCATTCATAACCATGCGTAATTCATCGTTGGCAGTTGCAAACATGGTACGCTGAATGTTTGCAGCAAGTGTTCCGGCAGGAAGGGATATCTCTGTCGCATTACTGTCAATCGGCTGGAGGTAAGGATATTCCTCAGCATTCTGACCAGCTACGCGGTAAGAACCGTTCTGGTATACAATCTTAACGCTATTCTCAGGTGAAGATACCTCAAATGTAAGAGGCTGCTCAGGAAGTTCTTTGACTGCTGCCTGGATAATCCTGTTAGGAATACAGAAAGCACCTTCACCCTCATAATCAGATAGTGCAACATAGCACTTCATCATATTGGCATTGTCAGATGCTGTCAGAATTAACTGACCGCCACGTACCTCAAAAAGAAAACTGTCGAGGATAGACAATGAGTTCTTTGAATTGATAACTTTAGAAAGAATGCTCAATTTGTTGCTGAGCGCTGAAGATGATAATGTAAATCTCATAAAAATATTGTGTTAATAGATTCTATATTCTAAATCAGTATTGCTTTGTTCGAAAAAATCAGCGCAAAGATAGTAAAAATATATGATTGTATCATATCGTCTGAAAAGAGTTTAAGTTTTTTTAACTGTTCTCGTTTTTTTTTACATTATA
Organism: uncultured Prevotellaceae bacterium; assembly: GCA_902774795.1. Classification (GTDB taxonomy): domain Bacteria; phylum Bacteroidota; class Bacteroidia; order Bacteroidales; family Bacteroidaceae; genus Prevotella. The sequence continues at coordinate 48,820 of CACYKA010000020.1, forward strand.
ATATATATAATGCGGAGAAAAAGAAGTACCTTTGCATCCAAGTATAAAAAATAGGTTATATTTTAATATATGGAGATACAAGGAAAAATTATCAGTGCTCTGCCAGAGCGCAGCGGTACAAGCCAAAGAACAGGCAATGTGTGGAAAGTTCAGGAGTTCGTAGTAGAAACACATGATCAATATCCAAAGAAGATGGCGTTTGAGGTATTTGGTGAAGATCGTCTTCAGCGTTTTAATATCCAGGTAGGCCAGGAAGTGAATATAGCTTTTGATATTGATGCTCATGAATATAATGGCAGATGGTTTAATAGCATTCGTGCTTATGATGTGCGCCAAGTAGACAGTCAGGCAACAGGGGCTGCTCCGACAGCAGAACCTGAGAACGTTGCTGCTATAGATGCTCCTATAGCTGATATTACAGAGCCTGCAGGCGATTCTTCTGAAGATCTTCCATTTTAATGCCAAGACATCATAAAAATATTCGTTACGAAATAATTCGGGAAGCAGACAAACGCTTCCGGAAATATGGTATAAAGGCCGTGACTATGGATGACATAGCTCGTGGCATTGGTATCTCAAAACGCACCCTCTATGAGACATATCCTAATAAGGAAGTGGTACTCATGGGGGTGTTGACGAATATTATGGAGGAGAGAGATGACCTTTTGCAGGAAGTAATGTCCAAGACAGATAATGTTATGGATATTCTCTGTGAAGTGTTGCGCCTTCAGATAGAATTTTCTGCGGCAACCCATTCTGCTTTCTTCAGTGATATGGCAAAATATCCTACGATAGAGAAAATGTTAGCAGAATTTAATATCTCACAGCGTGAAAAAGCATACAACTTCTACATGAAGGGTGTGGCGCAGGGATATTTTCGTAGAGATATTGACTATAAGATATTCAACAGAATCACCACTGGTATAATGCGGATGCTCAGGTCAACAAATGAATTTAATGATTTGTCATTTCAGCAATTGTTTGTTAACTGCCACAGTGTTATTATCAGAGGTGTCTGTACAAAAAAAGGAATAGAACGTTTTGAACGTTTTATGATAGAGAATTTCGAGAATTAACTGTCAAATAGAAAGTAAATAACTACACAACACAAACTTTAAGATTAGAACAATATGTGCGGTATTGTAGGATACATAGGAAAGCAACAGGCTTATCCCATACTGATTAACGGATTAAAGCGCCTTGAATACAGAGGGTATGACTCTGCTGGTTGTGCCATGCTGTCAGACAAGGATGGTAGACTTAATGTCTATAAGGCAAAAGGCAAGGTCAGCGACCTTGAGAAATATGCTGATGGCAAGGACGTCAGTGGCACAATTGGCATTGCCCATACGCGATGGGCAACGCATGGTGTACCTAATGAGGTGAATGCACATCCTCATGTCTCTCAGTCAGGAAATCTGACGTTGGTGCATAATGGGATTATTGAGAATTATGCCACCCTTCGAGAACAGTTGATACAACACGGCTTCACTTTCAAGAGTGAGACAGACACAGAAGTACTCGTGCAACTTATCGAGTACATTATGGAAAAGAATCACATAGACCTCTCCAAGGCTGTAAGAGTGGCTTTGAATAAGGTGTTTGGTGCATACGCTATTGTTGTAATCGATTCCAGAAATCCCAATATGCTTGTTGCAGCAAGGAAGGCTTCTCCTCTTGCTGTTGGCGTTGTTGAGGATAATTCGGAATTCTTCATTGCATCAGATGCTTCTCCTATAGCGGAATATACCCATCAGATTGTGTATTTAAAGGATGAGGAAGTTGCCGTTATAGAAAGAGGCAAACAGCTGCATGTATATAATCTTAATGGTGAAGAGGCTGAGGCCGAAGTTAAGGAGGTTGATGTTGATTTGTCAATGCTCAGTCATGAAGGCTATCCTCACTTTATGCTCAAGGAGATATTTGACCAGCCGAACGTGTTGAAGGATTGTATGAGTGGGCGTGTTATTGAATCGCCTTTTACACACCATCCTGACGTGTTGCTGTCAGCTGTTAGAGGGCATCGTAGGGAATTGCTTCAGGCTAGACGTATTGTTATTGTATCGTGCGGCACCTCATGGCATGCAGGACTTATTGGCAAGCAGCTGATAGAGCATTTCTGCCGAATTCCCGTAGAAGTGGCATATGCTTCTGAATTCCGCTATTCTGATCCTGTCATAGAACCCAATGATGTTGTAATAGCTATTTCTCAGTCAGGAGAGACAGCAGATACGCTTGCTGCCATAAAACAGGCTAAGGAAAAGGGTGCATTGATTTACGGTATAGTGAATGGAGTAGGCTCAAGCATTGCCCGTGAGTCTGATACTGGTACATATATTCATGTAGGTCCGGAAATAGGTGTTGCCTCTACGAAAGCCTTTACAGGTCAGGTCGTAGTTTTGACAATGATAGCTTTGGCCCTCGGTATGGCGAAGGGTACTGTAGGAGAGGAAGAATACGAGGAAACTATCAAGGAACTGCAGGCAATACCTGAGAAGATAGAAAAGGTGTTGTTACAGAATGATAAGATACAAAAGATTGCTATAAAATTCACTTTTGCCCACAATTTCCTTTATCTGGGACGTGGATGGAACTACCCAGTAGCACTTGAAGGTGCATTGAAACTGAAGGAAATAAGCTACATTCATGCAGAAGGTTATCCTGCTGCAGAAATGAAGCATGGACCTATCGCTTTGGTGGACGAAGAGATGCCGGTAGTATTCATTGCGACCCATCATAAGCTTTATAGAAAGATTATCTCTAACATGCAGGAGGTAATATCAAGGAAGGGACATATCATTGCCATAGTTACAGAGGGTGATGAGGAAATAAAGAATATGGTTGACGAAGTAATAGAAGTGCCTCATACACTTGCATGTCTGGCACCATTGCTCAGCGTTATTCCGTTACAGTTGTTATCCTATCATGTGGCAGTCGCAAAAGGGTTGAATGTTGATCAGCCGCGTAATCTGGCAAAATCAGTTACAGTAGAATAAGAATATAAGGTAATAAGGTAAAACAGATATATTTCAGAAAAAAGATGAAAAAAGTTCTTGTATTGGGTTCTGGCGCCCTTAAAATAGGTCAGGCAGGTGAGTTCGATTATTCAGGTTCGCAGGCTCTTAAGGCTTTGCGTGAGGAAGGTATTAGCAGTGTACTTATTAACCCTAATATTGCAACAATACAAACGAGTGAGGGTATTGCGGACAAGGTATATTTCCTTCCCGTAAATACACATTTCGTTACGGAGGTAATCAAGAAAGAACGTCCTGACGGTATTTTGTTGGCATTCGGTGGTCAGACAGCACTTAACTGTGGTACAGAACTTTATAAAAAAGGTATATTGCAGGAATATGGCGTACAGGTGTTGGGAACGTCTGTTCAGGCAATTATGAACACAGAAGACAGAGACCTCTTTGTAAAAGAACTTAATAAGGTTAATCTTAAGGTTCCAGTATCTCAGGCTTGTGAAACTTTGGATGAGGCTATCGCTACAGCGCGTCGCATAGGTTATCCTATTATGATTCGTTCTGCATACGCACTTGGTGGACTTGGCTCAGGTGTCTGTCCTGATGAAAAAACATTCAAGGAGATTGCTGAAAGCGCATTCACATTTGCTCCGCAGGTATTGGTGGAAGAAAGTCTTAAAGGCTGGAAGGAAATAGAATTTGAGTGCATCCGTGATGCTAATGACCATTGCTTCACTGTTGCTTCAATGGAAAACTTCGATCCACTGGGAATTCATACTGGTGAGTCAATAGTTGTTGCTCCTACCTGTTCTCTCACAGAAGAGCAGGTTAAGATGTTGCAGGATATTACTATCAAGTGTGTGCGTCATCTTAATATTGTTGGTGAGTGTAACATTCAGTTCGCATTCAATGCAGAAAACAATGACTATAGAATAATTGAGATTAATGCACGCTTAAGCCGTTCTTCTGCATTGGCATCAAAAGCCACCGGTTATCCTCTTGCTTTTGTTGCAGCAAAGATTGCTTTAGGCTATACTCTTGACCAGATAGGTGAGATGGGTACTCCGAATTCTGCATACGTGGCACCTTCTCTTGACTATATGATTTGCAAGATTCCTCGTTGGGACCTTACTAAATTCTCTGGTGTAAGCCGTAAGATTGGTTCTTCAATGAAGTCTGTCGGCGAAATCATGTCAATAGGCCGCTCATTCGAAGAAATGCTTCAGAAAGGTCTGCGTATGATTGGTCAGGGAATGCACGGATTTGTTGGCAATGACCATATAAAGTTTGATGACCTTGACGAAGAACTGTCTAATCCTACAGACCTTCGTATCTTTGCTATTGCCCAGGCTTTAGAGAAGGGATACACTATTGAACGTCTTTATGAACTTACGAAGATAGATCCTTGGTTTATCGAGCGTATGAAGAATATTGTTGATTTCAAGCATAAGCTTCAAACCTACAATAAAGTCTGTGATATTCCGGCAGATGTTATGCGTCAGGCAAAAGTGCTGGGATTCTCCGATTTCCAGATTGCACGTTTCGTACTCAAGACTGAGGGTACCAATATGGAAAAGGAAAATCTGGAGGTAAGAAAGTACAGAAAGCAGCTTGGCATTCTTCCAGCAGTAAAGCGTATAGAAACTGTAGCGTCAGAACATCCTGAACTTACAAATTATCTGTATATGACATATGCTGTCGAAGGCTATGACGTAAATTACTATAAGAATGAGAAGAGTGTAATTGTGCTTGGCTCTGGTGCTTACCGCATTGGTTCTTCTGTTGAATTTGACTGGTGCTCAGTAAATGCTATTCAGACAGCACGCAAGCTGGGTTATAAGTCTATCATGATAAATTATAACCCTGAAACGGTATCTACCGACTATGATATGTGTGACAGGTTGTATTTCGATGAACTCTCTTTCGAAAGAGTTTTGGATGTAATCGACCTTGAACAGCCGCGTGGTGTGATAGTATCAGTAGGTGGACAGATTCCTAATAACCTGGCAATGAAACTTCATCGTCAGAGTGTTCCAATCTTGGGTACAAGCCCTGTGTCTATTGACAGAGCAGAGAACAGAGGTAAGTTCTCATCAATGCTTGACCAGTTGGGAATTGACCAGCCGAAGTGGAGTGCTTTGACATCAATGGATGATATTCACAAGTTTATTGACGAAGTAGGCTATCCTGTTCTGGTAAGACCTTCTTACGTGCTCTCTGGAGCTGCGATGAACGTATGCTATGATGACGAAGAACTGAAGAGATTCCTCGCTGCTGCATCTGAGGTAAGTAAGGAGTATCCGGTTGTCGTATCTCAGTTCATGCAGGAGACCAATGAGATAGAGTTTGACGGCGTTGCACAGAATGGTGAGGTAGTTGAGTATGGTATTTCTGAGCATGTTGAATATGCAGGCGTTCACTCAGGTGATGCTACTATGGTGTTCCCTGCTCAGGATATAACATTTGCTACAATACGACAGATAAAGAAGATGTCACGTGCAATTGCAAAGGAATTAAATATCTCTGGTCCTTTCAATATCCAGTATCTTGCTAAGGGCAGGGATGTGAAGGTTATCGAGTGTAACCTGCGTGCATCACGTTCATTCCCATTCGTATCTAAAGTACTCAAGCGCAACTTTATCGAGACAGCGACAAGAATTATGCTTGATGCACCTTATCAGAAGCCTGACAAGTCAGAATTTGACATTGACAGAATGGGTGTTAAGTCCAGCCAGTTCTCATTCGCTCGTCTGCAGAATGCTGACCCAGTGCTTGGTGTTGACATGTCTTCAACAGGTGAGGTAGGATGTCTTGGTGACTCATACGAAGAGGCTCTGCTTAACTCAATGATTGCTACAGGCTACAAGATTCCTTCTAAGGATAAGGGTATCATGCTATCATCAGGTGGTACGAAAGAGAAGGCTTCTCTGTTAGATGCTGCTATGGCATTACAGAAGGCCGGATATACGATCTATGCAACAGAGGGAACAGCAAACTATCTCAATGACAACTACATCAAGGCAATACCTGTGGGATGGCCAGATGAGACTCACAAGAATGCTCCTAATGTAATGGATATGATACACGACCATAAGTTTGACCTTATCGTTAATATTCCAAAGAATCATACGAAGCGTGAGTTGACTAATGGCTACAAGATTCGTCGTGGTGCTATTGATCACAATATTCCTCTTATCACCAATGCACGCTTGGCATCTGCATTCATCAATGCATTTACCACACTCTCAATAGATGATTTGGGAATAAAGTCATGGCAAGATTATAAGTAAACTATGAATAATATATTTCGCGGCTTAGGAATAGCCCTTGTTACACCTTTTACGGATGATGGTAAGATTGATTACGAGAGTTTGTCATCTATCATCGAGTATCAACTGAGCAATGATGCAGACTTCCTCTGCATCCTTGCTACTACTGGCGAGACTCCATGCCTTTCTGCAGAGGAATACTGGGAAGTAAAGGAGTTTATTGTCAAGCAGGTAAATGGCAGGGTGCCACTTCTTATGGGATGTGGTGGTAATAATACTGCTGCCATAGTTAATACCCTGAAGACAGGTAACTTCCATGGCATTGATGGCATACTAAGTATATGTCCTTATTATAATAAACCTTCTCAGGAAGGCTTATATCAGCACTTCAAAGCCATCTCGGAGGCTACAAAGTTGCCTATAGTAATGTATAATGTACCTGGCCGTACAGGTGTAAATATGAAACCTGAGACAACATGTCGTCTTGCAAATGATTGTGATAACATTGTTGCCATCAAGGAAGCAAGTGGCTCTATTGAACAGGTTGACGAAATAATAAAGTACAAACCGAAGGACTTTGAGGTGTTGTCTGGTGACGATGCAATTACTTTCCACATGATTGCTACAGGAGCAGTGGGCGTAATCTCTGTTATTGGTAATGCTTTGCCAAAGGAGTTTTCCAGAATGATACGTCTGGAATTCCGTGGACAGTTTGAGGCAGCTCAGAAGATACATCATAAATTCACAGATCTCTACAGCCTGCTCTTTGTGGATGGTAATCCTGCTGGAGTAAAGGCGCTTATGTCTGAGATGGGTCTGTTGAAGAATAATCTTCGTCTGCCACTTGTTCCGACACGTCTTACCACACGTCAAAAGATAGCGGAGGTACTGAAAGGACTGAAATTGTAGTTTATAAAAGCATAATGCTTATAGCTTAAAGAAAATTGGTTAATTTAGAAATCATGGCATTCATCGAACGTGACATCCTACCAAGGTATGCTGCGTTCGATGTTGCACATAATATGGAGCATGTGACTCGTGTTATCCGTTCATCAGTTTCTCTTGCACAGAAACTTGGAGCTGATGAGGATATGGCGTATGTTATTGCTGCATATCATGATTTGGGCCTTGAGGGACCACGTGCCATACACCATATTACGTCAGGAAAAATACTCAAGGCTGACCAGCGTCTGAAGAAATGGTTCTCTGATATGCAGATTGAGATAATGAAAGAGGCAGTAGAGGACCATCGCGCATCGGCTTCACGAGCTCCGCGTTCAATATATGGTAAGATAGTGGCAGAAGCAGACAGAGACTTGAATCCTACTTCTGTTATCCAACGTACTATACAGTTTGGTAAGTCACATTATCCTGAGATGACCAAAGAGGAACATTGGAACAGGTTCTGCGAGCATATGCGTGAGAAATATTCTGATGCGGGATATATAAAGCTGTGGATTGAGGGTTCGCAGAACGAAAAAGACCTTGTCACTCTGCGGAATATCATAAACAACAGGACACTTCTTAGGGAAACATTTGAGAAACTATGGTCATTGACATAAAAACTGGTAAGACAAGCGGAGAACAGAGCGTAAGACAGAATTCTCTCAAGGCTTGGCTTTTGGCCTCACGCCCCAAAACCTTGAGTGGTGCAATGGTTCCAGTGATGCTTGGCTCGGCTTATGCATGGAGGACGTTTTTTGATAATGGCGCAGAGATAAGTTTTGATAACTCTGCATTTATTACTTCTGTTATTGCCAACATCCTTTGCTTCCTGTTTGCTATGGTGATGCAGATAGATGCAAATTTTGTGAACGATTATTTTGATTGTGTCAGGGGGAATGACAACGAAACGCGCCTGGGGCCAGAGAGGGCTTGTGCTATGGGATGGGTAACTCTGCCGGCTATGCGTTGGGCAATGGCTATAACAACCACGCTGGCTTGTCTCATAGGTTTGCCGTTGGCGCTCATTGGAGGTTGGAACATGATTCTTATAGGCATAGCATGTGTTGTATTCTGCTTCCTTTATACAACCTGTCTTGCCGGTTTGGGATTAGGTGATTTACTCGTTCTGTTATTTTTCGGTATTGTGCCTGTATGTTGTACGTCATATCTTATTTGTGGCGAAATACCCTGGCTGATAGGAATTTCTTGCGGAATGGTTGTGGACACCCTCCTTATCATTAATAACTATCGTGATATTGACAATGACAGAGCTTCTGGAAAGCGTACCCTCGTAGTCTTTATTGGAAAGAAATATGCAGAATGGTTGTATATTACGCTTCCTACTTTGGCACTCATTATTATATTAATAATGTATGGATGGAGCGAAAAGAATATATTACTCTGTTTCGGAGTTTATTTCCTCTTCGTTCAGACATGGAATCAGATGCGTGAAATAGGAGCGGGTAGGGCACTCAACAAAACGCTTGGAAAAACTGCAAGAAACATCCTCGCTTATGGCATATTGATAAGTTTACTTATCATTTTTGCATAAAAGTGTTTAAAAATTGCTCATATTTTTAAATATGCGCAATTATATTTGTATAATTCATATAAAATGTGTAACTTTGCGGTCTCAATAGTTAGAATCCTTTTAAAAACAATAACAAAAAAATGAAAAAGTACAACTTTAACGCAGGTCCGTCAATCCTTCCTCGTGAGGTTATTGAACAGACTGCAGCAGCATGTCTTGATTTTGATAATTCTGGTCTTTCTCTGATGGAGATTTCTCATCGTGCAAAGAATTTCCAGCCAATAGTAGATGAGGCAGAGGCTCTCATGAAGGAGCTTCTCGATATCCCAGAGGGTTACAAGGTTCTCTTCCTCGGTGGCGGTGCGTCACTTGAGTTCTGCATGGTACCTTACAACTACCTTGAGAAGAAGGCTGCATACCTCAACACAGGTGTGTGGGCAACAAAGGCAGAGAAGGAAGCTAAGCTCTTCGGTGAAGTAGTGGAGATCGCATCATCTGCTGACAAGAACTTCACTTATATCCCAAAGAACTTCACCATTCCTACAGACGCTGACTATCTCCACATCACCAGCAACAATACTATCTATGGAACAGAGATGCGTTATGACTTGGATTCACCAATTCCATTGATTGCTGATATGTCTTCTGACATTCTCTCTCGTCCTGTTGACGTAAGCAAGTATGCTTTGATATACGGTGGTGCTCAGAAGAACCTTTCTATGGCAGGCGTAACCTTCGTTATTGTCAAGGAAGATTCTCTCGGCAAGGTTTCACGTCCAATCCCAACAATGCTTGACTATCGTACTCACGTCAAGAAGGGTTCTATGTTCAACACTCCTCCAGTAGTGCCTATCTATGCAGCTCTGATGAATCTCCGCTATGTGAAGGCTCAGGGTGGTGTTGAGGCTATGGACAAGCTTGCTAAGCAGCGTGCAGAGATCGTCTATGGCGAGATTGATCGCAACAAGCTCTTCGTAGGTACAGCAGAGGAGGATTCTCGCTCACTGATGAATATCACATTCGTTCTGAAGCCTGAGTATCAGGATCTGCAGGATGAGTTCATGGCATTTGCTACTTCTAAGGGTATGGTTGGCGTTAAGGGTCATCGCGACGTTGGTGGCTTCCGTGCTTCTTGCTACAATGCTATGTCTATCGAAGGCTGCCAGGCTCTCGTTGCCTGCATGAAGGAATTCGAGGCTCAGCACTAAATTTCAATTTTAATGTACAATTTTCAATAAAAAAAAGAAAATGGCAAAAGTACTGATTGCAACTGAGAAGCCATTCGCTGCTCCTGCGGTTGCTGGAATAAAAGAGATTATTGAGAAGGCAGGTTTTGAACTTGCACTCCTTGAGAAATATACAGAAAAGGCACAGCTTCTTGCTGCTGTTGCTGACGTTGACGCTATCATCATCCGTTCAGACAAGATCGACGCTGAGGTGATGGACGCTGCAAAGAACCTGAAGATTGTGGTTCGCGCTGGTGCTGGTTACGACAATGTTGACCTCGAGGCTGCAACAGCTCATAACGTTGTTGTCATGAACACTCCTGGTCAGAATGCAAATGCTGTGGCTGAGCTCGTTCTTGGTCTGCTCGTATATTGTGTTCGTAACTTCTATAATGGCAAGGCTGGTTCTGAGCTGATGGGCAAGAAACTGGGTATCCTCGCTTTCGGTAATGTAGGCCGCAACGTGGCTCGCATCGCTAAGGGCTTCGGTATGGAGGTTTGCGCATACGACGCTTACTGTCCAGCTGATGTTATTGAGGCTGCTGGCGTAAAGGCTTGCGCTTCACAGGCTGAGCTCTTCAAGGAGGCTGACATCGTATCTCTGCACATCCCTGCAACAGCTGAGACAAAGCAGAGCATCAACTATGACCTCTGCTCTACAATGAAGAAAGGTGCTATCCTTATCAACTCTGCTCGTAAGGAGGTTATCGACGAGGCAGGTCTGCTCAAGCTCATGGCTGAGCGTGAGGATCTGAAGTACATCACAGACATCATGCCAGATGCTGATGCTGACTTCAAGAAGTTCGAAGGCCGCTACTTCTCTACTCCTAAGAAGATGGGTGCACAGACTGCTGAGGCTAACACCAATGCAGGTCTTGCTGCTGCCAATCAGATTGTTGGCTACATCAAGGACGGTATCACAAAGTTCCAGGTGAACAAGTAATCCGTTTACAGTTTTAATACAATAATAAAGAAGGCTCTTCATTTTCATGGAGAGCCTTCTTATTTGTATGCTTATATTGTAATTAGTTCGCTGCTTCGAATTCCTCGAGGAAACGCTTGTCGTTCTCTGAGAACATACGCAGGTCGCTGACCTGATACTTCAGGTTTGTAATGCGCTCTACGCCGAGACCAAAGGCATATCCGCTATATTTCTTTGAGTCTATGCCACAGAGCTCAAGTACGTTGGGGTCAACCATGCCGCAGCCTAGAATCTCCACCCAGCCAGTATGCTTGCAGAATCCGCATCCTACGCCGCCACATATGTGGCAGGAGATGTCCATCTCGGCAGATGGCTCTGTGAATGGGAAGTATGATGGACGAAGACGTATCTTTGTGTCTGGGCCGAACAGCTCGCGGGCGAATGTCAGCATCACCTGTTTCAGGTCTGTGAATGATACGTTCTCGTCAATATACAGTCCCTCAATCTGGTGGAAGAAGCAGTGTGCACGTGCTGTGATGGCCTCGTTACGATATACACGTCCTGGACAGATAACACGAATAGGCAGGCCCTCTTCACCCATCTTTGAGGCAATATCCATTACGCGAGCCTGAACTGATGAGGTATGTGAACGCAGAAGGATATTCTTCGTTACGTCGCCCGTCTTGCTCTCTTCTACGAAGAAAGTGTCCTGCATGTCGCGTGCAGGATGGTCTGCAGCGAAGTTCATCTTTGTGAATATGTGCAGGTCGTCTTCCACTTCCGGACCATCAGCAAGTGTGAAGCCCATGCGCTGGAAAATCTCCACAATCTCATTCTTCACGATAGAGAGCGGATGGCGTGTACCCAACTCAATAGGATACGCTGTGCGAGTCAGGTCGATGTCATCGGCATCAGAATCCGCACTACTCATTATCTGGGCACGCAGGTCGTTGACAGTGTCGAAGGCCAGTTGCTTGAGGGCGTTGATTCTCATGCCTACGGTCTTCTTGTCCTCGGCAGCAACGTTCTTGAAGTCTGCCATAAGAGCCTGCAACTCTCCTTTGCGTGAAAGGTATTTAATTCGAATAGCTTCCAATTCCTCTGCATTCTTTGCAGTCAGGGATTTAATTTCCGATGTCAGTTTGTCAATTTTGTCTAACATAAATCTATATTGTGTTTAATTTCTTCTAACTTTAAACTCTCAACTTTAAACTCTCAACTTTATTAATATGGTACATCGTTCGAGAATGAGCCTGCTCCGCCGTCTAGCGGGTCGTCGTTGGCTATGTCTGCATTCATTCTGCTTCCTCTGAATGAGCCGTCAGTAGGTCCGTTCACAGAGTAGCCGTCAAATTCGTCAGGATTTGCAAACCTTGTATATTCGCTCTTGAATGACAGCGTCACATCCTTTGTTGCGCCCTTACGGTGCTTGGCGATACATATCTGTGCCATACCCTTGAGACTGTTGCCCTGTGCGTCTTCCATTATGTGGTAGTATTCAGGACGGTGTACAAAGATTACGATGTCGGCATCCTGCTCTATGGCACCCGATTCGCGCAGGTCTGAAAGCTGTGGCACCTTGCCTTGCTCTCCAGGGCGCTGTTCTACGGCACGTGACAACTGTGACAGCGCAATGATAGGTGTGTCCAACTCTTTTGCAAGACCTTTCAGCGAGCGTGATATGGTTGACACCTCTTCCTGTCTGCTGTTGAACTTCGCACCGCTTGCGTTCATCAGCTGCAGGTAGTCAATCATGATGAGTTCTACTTTCTTCTCCCTCACCAGACGGCGAGCCTTGGTACGCAGTTCGAAGATACTTAGTCCTGCTGTGTCATCCACATATAGCGGAGCACCCTGCATCTTGCCGATGTTGTTGTCAAACCTCTTCCATTCGTCATCGTCGAGCTGTCCATTGAGAATCTTGGTACCCGATATGGAACAAACGTTTGATATAAGTCTGTTCACAAGCTGCAGGTTATTCATTTCCAATGAGAAGAAAGCCACTGGAATTTTCTCATCGATGGCAATGTTCTTGGCCAGAGATAGTGCAAATGATGTCTTACCCATGGCAGGACGTCCTGCTATGATGATCAGGTCCGACTTCTGCCAGCCTGAGGTTATTTTGTCCAGTTCTGTATATCCTGTAGAAACACCCGTTACGCCGCCTGTGTTTGCTGCCGCCTTTTGTATGGCATCACGAGCCTGCTTCAGCACAGGGTCTATCTGTGTGTAGTCCTGCTTCAGGTTGTTCTGGGATATTACGAAGAGATCAGTCTCTGCATCCTGCATCACGTCCTTTATGTCCTGTCCCTCATCAAAGGCGTTGGTAGCAACACGTGATGAGAAACTTATCAGTTCGCGTGCCATATACTTGTCGGCAAGTATAGAGGCATGGTGCTCAATATGTGCCGATGACATCACATTCTCTGTAAGCCCAATGACATAAGCCGGTGCGCCAACTTCCTCGTACGTTCCCTCACGTTTCAGCTCATCCATAACGGTGAGGTAGTCAACAGGAAGTTCCTTGATGTTCAGCGTCTGAATGGCATGGTAAATTTTCTGATGACGAGGGTCCCAGAATGTTTCGGGAGATATCAGCTCAGAGACAACCGTGAAGGCATCACGGTCGATGAGCAGGGCACCAAGTAGCGCCTTCTCTATCTCCACATCCTGTGGCGGAACATGTCCTAAAGTGGTATCTATGGTAGTTGTCTTCTTTTTAGAGACGGATTGTCTTGGCATAATAATCAGAACTTGATAGTTTCGTTTGTCGTGATAAGTCCGGCATTGTGTCGAAGATACCGAATACGGTAGAACCTGAGCCAGACATTGAGGCATATATGGCTCCTGCCTCATAGAGAGCATCCTTTACTTCTTTGAGTACTGGCAGCAATGGGAAGATGCTTGCCTCGAAATCATTTGTCAGCCATTCTTTCCATTCTTTCATCGGACGCAGTACTGATACAGAAGGGGTTTCCTCTGGCTTCCTTGGCGTAATGCCTTTGTATGCCTCCTTGGTAGAGACAGCTACGTTTGGCTTTATCAGCACCAGATATTTTCCTCTCAGGCACTCCAGAGGCTTCATTGGGGTAATTATGTCACCTATTCCTGTAGCATAAGCTGGAATGGGATTCTCTGTGTCAGCATCCACGAAGAAGGCACAGTCGGCACCCAGCTTTGCGGCATACAGTCTCATCTGTTCCACAGAAAGCCCAAGGTTGCATATCTCGTTTATGGCCCTAATGGTGTATGCGCAGTCGCTGGAACCTCCTCCGAGGCCTGCCTGCATGGGAATATTTTTCGTCAACTTGATGCGCAGGTGTGGAAGTGCAAAAACCTCCGCCATCAGTCGGTATGCCTTTGTAACAAGGTTATCTTCTGACGGCACATCGTCAACATCACTCGTCTCCACTTCCAGCTCATCACAAACTCCGATAGGCAGGAATACTGTCTCAAGATTGTGATAGCCGTCAGGACGTTTCTCAGTAACGTTGAGTCCCAGGTTTATCTTTGCGCAAGGATAAAGTTTCATGTTGGAATTACTTTCTCAATTGCCAAACTTTTCGTTCCACTCCTTGAATATCTCCACTCCGTGCTGTCCGAATTTCTCTAATGAGTGAATGGCTTCTTCTACTGTCTTTTCGTGTTCGAGACGTGTCTTTGAGAAGAATTTGTCTGCATAGCAAACAATCTTCTCTTCTGTCGTGTCAGGCTCCAGTCCTGGCAGACCTGTGCCAGTATGACGGGCACATACGCGCTGATACTTTTCTGCGTCAGGTATCTCGCACCATCCTTCCTTTGATGCCTCTGCAAGCATTTCAGCTCCTATCGGTCCGTGCTTCAGATAATCCTCCGTCCCATGACAGTGGATAGACGGAGCGTTACACCTTACGATTCCGATGTCGTGAAGCATGGCGGCATCATATACGAATTGCTCGTCAGCCTCCAGCTCCGGATGATTTCTGCAAATCTTCAGAGCCTTCTCTGCCACAGCCGTGCTGTGTACAAGAAGTATTCTCCTCAGCTCAGGAACCTCCGCCTCCGGATAGTAGTGGTCTATGATGTCATTAACCCAGGATTGCATCTGCCAGAGCCTCCAATGCTGGAATGTCAGAATCCTTCATTCGTCCGCGCAGGGTCACCAAGTCACCCTTAATTGTGACGTCTTTCATTCTTGAGAACATCTCTGTCATCACACGTCCTGCTGACGGTGCCCATGAGCCATTCTCGATGATAGCCACCTCGCGCTTCTGCCAGGTCTTTATCTCCAGATGGTGTATGAAGTCATACATTGGTGGGAACAGTCCTGCGTCGTATGAAGAAGCAGCCACAACGAGTTTGCCGTATTTGAAGGCATCCTCCACACCCTCGTGAAGGTCTTCGCGTGTGATGTCTGATATTGCCACCTTCTTGCATCCCTTGGCCTTCAGTATCTCGGCCAGTTTCTCTGCAGCCTCCTTGGTACATCCGTGTATTGAAGCGTATGCTATGAATACGCCCTCAACCTCTACGTCATACTTGGACCAGATAGAGTAAAGCCTGAGAGCCTCCTTCAGCATGTCACCCTTCAGTATCGGACCATGCAGCGGCAGAATCTGCTCTATCTCCAGTGCAGACGCTTTCTTCAGCAGTGTTGATACAGGAGCTCCGTACTTTCCGCAGATGTTGAAGTAATAGCGGCGTGCCTCGCAAGCCCAGTCGTCAAGGTCAGCGTCTATTGTGCCGAACTTTCCGAAACCGTCAGCAGAGAACAATACCTTGTCTGTTGCGTCGTATGTCACCATCACCTCTGGCCAGTGTACCATGGGTGCCATGTAGAATGTCAGCTGATGCTTGCCCAGAGACAGGGTATCACCCTCTTTCACAACCATTGCCCTCTCTTCCACGTCGGTATTAGGGAAGTAGAGTGGCATCATTGTCTTTGCCTTTGCAGAGCATACCAGCGTGATGTCAGGATACATGGCAACAACGTCGCCAATGCCGGCAGCGTGGTCTGGCTCCAGGTGGTGAACCACAAGATACTTTGGCTTGCGTCCGTCAAGGGCCTTCTTCAGGTCTTCCTTCCATGCTTCAAGTGTACGGGCGTCAGAAGTATCCATGACAGCGATGTCGTCGTCCATGATGACGTATGAGTTATAACACATGCCATCAGGTGTCTCGTACTGTGATTCAAACAGTTGGATGTCTTTGTCATCCTGACCAATGTAGATAATATCGTTGGTAATATTCATGATTAAATTCTTTAACCTTTAACCTTTAACCTTTAACCATTAACCATTATTTCTTCTCCTCCGTCATGTCGCCCTCGATGTAGAGGCGTATCAGTTCAGGCTTGCCGTTAGAGCGTACTGTGATGGTCTTCTTGAAGTGACCAGGCAGCTTGCCGGCACCAACATACTTCACCTCGATAGTACCCTTCTCACCTGGCTGTACAGGAGTCTTTGTGTATGTAGGTTCAGTACATCCGCATGAAGCCACAGCCTGGTTGATGACGAGTGGGGTAGAGCCCGTGTTGGTAAATGTGAAAGTACACTTCTGAGTAGAATTAGCCTCAGAGAAACTACCGAAATTGTGTGTGTATTTGTCAAATGTGATAGTTTGGTCCTGTGCGAAAGATGCAACAGACATCACACATGCAAACAACATTAAAAATAACTTTTTCATATCAATTCAGTTTTTAAATTTATATTCTTAATCTCTTAAACTACTTAAACCTTTTAAACCCTTAAACTCTTAAACTCTTAAACTTTTAAACTGTCTATAACCTTTAACCTTTAACCTTTCACCTTTAAATAAGTTCATACAACTCGCTTGGCAGCTTGCGTTTCAGGTCTTCCACTATGAAATCCTTCTGTGCCACGAGGCCGTAAGTGCGCAACACCTGTTCCACAGTCTTCAGAGCCAGTACAGGATGATTATTCTCCTCTGACAGGTGACACATCCAAACCCTCTTCAGCTTCTGTGTGGCAAAGTTCGCAATAGCCTCGCCGCATTCGTGGTTTGACAGGTGTCCTGTCGGCGACTCTATGCGCGTCTTCAGATATTGCGGATATGGACCGTTCTTCAGCATTTGCTTGTCATAGTTGGCTTCTATCACGAGGTAGTTAGCCTCTCCTATGTACTGCTGCATCTCTTCCGTCACGTGACCCACGTCAGTCATGATGCAGAATGTCAGGCCCTCTTCTGTTCCGTTGTCCACCTCAATTTTGTATCCCACGTTGCCGCTGCTGTCGTGAGGCACTGCAAACGGGGTGATATAGAAATTGCCCAGCTTCTTGCGGACATTCTTCTCAATCACCTGTCTGTTGTGGTCAGGTATTTTCTTTGGCACGCAATAATTTCGCATTATGCCATCGTGAACATCGCTGGTGGCATATACGGGAATGTCATATTCGCTGCTTATGACTCCCACGGATTTTATATGGTCGGCATGGTCATGCGTAATCAGGATTCGATTTATGCTGTCGATGCTGATACCTTTGTCGTGTAGGAATTTCTTCACATTCCTAATACCGACTCCTGCATCAATAAGCATGGCATCATTATCCTGAGCAAAGTAATAGCAGTTTCCGCTGCTTCCGCTGCCGAGAGAAATGAATTTCAGCATTTATGTATATATTTTGCGTGCAAAATTACTATTAAATTATGAGAAATGCAAAAAAAAATACAAAAATACTCAAAAAGAAAGTTAACATGATGAAATATCAGGCATATAAACAGAGCAACAAGGGTCTTTGAGCTTGTTCATAAGACCCTTGTCGCACAATTTTATGTTATAGTTCCCCTCTTTTTATATCGTTATCAGCGTCGTCAGCTCAACGTCCTTGAATTGGTCTCGACCGCGAAGGCCCTCATCCGTAATCTCCACGATGAAGTTCACGTATGTCTTCTTTGGATGGAAATACTGCACCAACTTATATGCAGCCATCGCTGTACCTCCCGTTGCCAGCAGGTCATCATGAATCAGCACCACGTCATCCGAAGTTATTGAGTCGATATGTATTTCTATAGTATCCACGCCATATTCCTTTGAAAACGACTCCCTGATGACAGTAAATGGCAGCTTTCCCGGTTTGCGTGCCAGTACCACTCCGCATCCCAACCGTGCAGCCAGAGCTGCCGCCATAACAAATCCCCTGCTTTCTATGCCCACAATCTTGGTGATGCCCTTGTCCTTATACAGCTCCTCCAGCTCGTCGAGCATAATTTTCATACATTCTGCACTCTTGTACAGAGTCGTAACATCCCTGAAGTTAATACCCTTTTTCGGGAAGTCATAAATCCAACGTAAGTTGTCAACTAAAACCTGGTTATTCATACTGTTGTAGTTTTTATTAGTAAATATATTGATACATCTTAATAGCATCCCTCATGATGTCTTCATGGTCGAAGGCTAGGGGAGGGAGCGCATCGATGGGAAACCATTGAGCCTTGGCAGCATCGTCCTGACCGATTACGGCAACAGGAGCATCAATCACTATCAGATACGCCACCGTAACAGTCCTCCCTCGTGGGTCGCGATTCACTTTTGAGTATGCGCCAATCTGCTGAAGGTCAGTCACTTCCAGTCCTGTTTCCTCTTCCAACTCTCTTATGGCACATTGCTCCGTTGTCTCATCCATATTCATGAATCCGCCTGGAAAAGCCCAGCATCCTTTATATGGGTCAAAGCCCCTCTCTATCAGCAGCACCTGCGGTGTGGCTTCTTTCGTCATCACCACACAATCCGCCGTCACCGCCGGCCTAGGATATTTGTAAGTATATTGTGTCATATCTCGTTCTCCTCTTAAACTTGTTCACTTTGCTTGCAAAGGTAAGCAAAATTCTCAAATCTTCCAAACAGAATTCTCAAATCTTCCAAACAAAATTCTCAAAACATTTGTTTTTATCGACCATTTTCTCTGCCAAAGAGGTTTTTATCGACCATTTTCTGTTTCAATGCTTGTTTATCGACCATTTTCGAATCAAATGTGTCAATTCGTCTGACACAAATCATTCATTCATTTTTATACATATATCTATATGTTTTTACTGTTCGTATTCCTCAATTTTATCTTTAAAATCTTTAAATATTTCTTCATAATATTGCCTTGAACCTTTAGGAACAAATAATGATTTAAATTCTGGCAGATCATAATCAAAAGCGTCTATAGTTATATATTTAATGGTAGATGGAAATTTTATATGATCAATGCAGGAAATACCACAAAATGCCCCATCACGGATTTTTATGACTCCTTCTGGGATAATAAAGTTTCTACTTTCAGAAATAGCTGATATTAATTCTGTTCTATCTGAATTGAAATACATGCAATTCTCAAAAACCAAATCATCATCATATATTTGATTGGAAACATCTTTTGGCAGTATTGACTTGAAATAATCGAGTCTTCCTTTGGGAACTCTTATAATCTTTATATCCCAACCAAAGTTAAATGCTTCATGAGATATATTCTCAATATTTGAAGGAAATGTTACGCTCCCCGTTTTGAAGTCGCACCATTTAAACGCATTTTCACGTATCTCCTTTAAAGAATTGGGGAAAACAACCTTTTCCAATTTAATTGCACTATCAAAGGCTTGCTTGTCGATAATTCTTAGAGTCTCAGGAAAAAAAACGTTCTTAATAGGCGTTCTTCGAAAGGCCCCAACGCCAATTCTTTCTACACCGTATGGAATTATATATTCGTCTTTGGGAGAACAATAGGAAATAAGGACTTTTCCGTCAGCACTGAATAAAACATTATCAATTACCTTAAATCGTTCGTTATTATTGTCTATTATTGTCTTGTAACAAAATGGATTACCTTCAAATGTTTCAACTGAAGGAGGTATTGTTATTCTAAATGGGATGGTCCTGCCTTTATTATGGTCCTCACAATAAAACGCACCATCACCTATATATACCAGAGATTCTGGTAGCACAATCTTATCTAACGACAAGCATCCTTTAAATGCATACTTTCCAATAAAGTTTATTGAAGAAGGTAGTCCTATATTTCTTAGTTTCTTGCATTCAGAAAAAGCATGGTCGCAAATTATTCGGACACCCTCTTTAATTCTATAATACTCAATCTTTTTTACGAGTACTTTCTCTTCAACATAACTACTCATAACTTCCAATCGCTGTAATAACTCTTAAACCATTTGACCCATAAACTACATCGCCATCTATTGTTCCTTGTGGTTCTTTATTTACCCATGTTGCTGTGATTCTACTTATTTCTGTCATACCAAGATGAATACCTTTTACAAATACATCAAATTGTTCATCTCCGAACAAATTTTTATAATCTTTCTCTTCAAAGATATCAATAAGCGCTATTATTGACTTTTTGTCTTCATGTAGACCTGCTTTGGTGAAATAATCTATGGCCTTTGGAATGTCAATCTCAACTTCAATTCCTTCTTTATAACATTCCCCAAGCCGTCTATGTGCAATGGTATCATTTTTCTCAGAAGCAGATTTCAATAGGCTCAGTCCCTTTGCAATATCTTTCGAGACATCTTTTCCTTTCAAATACCTATAACCCAGATTACATTGTGCTTTTGCTTCGTTCTGCTCTGATGCATATTCCCACAATTCTATTGCTTTTTGGGGATCTTTTTCAACACCTGCCCCCTTCATGTAGCAAATAGCCAAACTATTATAGCTCTTAACAAATCCTTTTTCGTATAGTTTTATTAATAGGTCGGCTGATTTTTTGAGATCTTTTTCTGTACCTTCACCAAAGCGATAACATTTAGATAAATTATAAATAGCTTTTTCAAATCCCTGATTAGCTGATTTGTTAAACCATTCAAAAGCTTTATTATTGTCTTTTTCTGTACCAATTCCCTTATTATAAAAACACCCTAAAACATTTTGGCATTTCATGTCTCCTAAGAAAGCACTAATATTGAGTTTATGAAACACCTCTATACACATAGTTTCATCTCTATTCGCGTCCTCATACAATGTGACTGCAGTTTCATACAATTCATCAAGATTAAATTGGATATTCTTTTTGTCATTTCTTGATGAACATAATAAGACTGCACAAGTCCAATCTTTATCTTTCCTAAATTCACGTTTGTCAAAATATTTTTCAAAATATTGGTAATTATCTAATATGTTAACGAAATCTTTTAATCGTTTTATGCGATTGTAATACTGAAGAGGAGAGACTATTATGTATTCATTATCACCAACTGATATTGACTTAATGATTTGAGCAAACTTCTCAATGTCATAGGATTCTACGTCTAAAATGTTTGAGAATAAATGTATTGTAGGGATGGAAGCTGATAGTTCTATATTTTTCTCTGTCAAATCATCAAAGCCTTTATTCAGAGTTACTATTTCCGCTTTGGGATAGAAGTTAGAACACAATAGACTTGCCCTTGATAATGCCAATTCAGAAGGTTCTATCAGGGTCACTCTTGATATTTCTTGTGAAGGGTTTAGCTTATTAATAAAATCATGATAGCACATTGAAGCTATTCCTTGCCCACACCCATAATCTACCAATTCGACTTTCTTTGCTTCTTTTATGTATTGCTGGAGATGTTCATAAGCATAGTTTAATTTTGCTTCATGCATCTCTCCAAACGAGTAAAAGTACATCTGCAATAATGCTTCGGAATCCAGGATATCAACGCCTCTATTGAGAGAATTATGTAATTCGTCACATAATTCTTGAGGAAGTTTTCTAACAAAATCAAACGCAAGGGCTCTCACTTTTTTAAAAGAAGGAGATTCCATGTGTTCTATTAGATATGAATATATGGTTTTACTTTCTTTCATACTCCTTTTATTGTTTCGTTTAATGGGGCTGCCTTATGTTTCTTCCAATTATTCAAAGCAGATTGTTTACTAGTATTCGCATAGCAATACTCGCATAGATGAACACATGTATTATATTCCCCAATGTCCTTACTCTTCATACATCCGCAGAACTCTCTTTGTCCTTTGTCTCTGTTATCGCCACGAGTGGCATAAGTATTATTGGGAAGTACAATTGCATCAGGCGGCAGTGGCTCCGTATCTCCAAAAATAGAAGGACTTGGCATAGGATGTATTTTGACTTTCAAGAAGTCCATGAGGGATTTATCTTGATACGCTAACCTTATAATCAGAGCATCATCAACACAATGGTTATGCTCTATACCGTAGGGTTTAAGGTCAATTTTCTCGCCGCATGTAGCCAAGGTGTATCCCCAAGACTGGTTAAGTTTGGTTAGCCCATCTGCAAACTCGCGCATCTCGTCTTCTGTCCAGTCTCTGCTATTTATACCATTCTTTTCGAGATTCGACCTTACCTTCCTATACAAACCGATGTCTGCATAGCTAAAGACGAGTTTCTCTGTATAACCTTTCATTTGGTTGCCTATTTTTTCTATCTTTTTTAGAAGCGTTTCGATTTCTAATGTGTCTGTGAGCATCAAAGGGTCAAATCGCCATATAACACTTCCTACGCCTAATATATCAACCAAACGTTTGAAAGTGTCAATTCTATATTCCAATGGTTTGACTCCTTTTTCCAGACCTTCTTTGACGTAATCATTCAAAGTGTATTGAATATAACACCCAATTTCTCTTTCTTTCAAATAATCTAAATGGGCAAGAAGTGGAGATGGATCTTTTGACCAGAAGACAATAAATCGAGTATTTTTATACGATACATATCCTTTAACGCCATTGAATGGATTTGTCCATGCCGAATACCCCACTTTTAGGCGATGGAAAAACCAATCAGCATAAAAGGCAGGTATATCTGTACTCCTACTGGCAGAAACAATCTCAGGAACCTGCATTTCGACAAGTTCTCCATTCTCTCGCGGTAATATTTCTTTTTTCCAGGTAGCCATTGAAAATCTATTGTGCGGAAATACCTCTAACTACTGTGCAAGCAAACTTGCAAATGTTGAGTTATTTATTGTTTACATAAGCATCTAGTTGGTCATTGATCTGCAACATCCATTTAGGAAGTTTCGCCTTTGCATTATCTATCAGTTCCTGAGGCATTTCCTTGTAATATGCGTAAGCCATAGGACCTGCGATAGCGCTAAGAGTATCCGCATCGCCTCCAAGTGAAATAGCTAGTTTCAAACAGTCAGCATAATTGCTACTTTCTAAAAAAGAAATGATAGCAGCAGGAACAGTCTCTTGACAACTATCCTTAAAGTCATATGTGGGTTTAATATCAGCATATGTGAGTTCCGCCCATGTCGGATAGTATCTTTTGAGAACATTCTCGCGAACGAACTCCTTGTCTTGTCCTTGCATAAGATAAAAGATGGACAGGGCAGTTGAGACTGCACCTTTTATTCCTTCTGGATGGTTGTGTGTGGGTTCGGCAGTCTGAGTTGCAAAAGCTATGCACTCATCCTCAGTCTTTGCCATAAAACCAGCTGATGAAACCCTCATTGCACTTCCGTTTCCATATGAATTATAAGCAGGCTTGACAGTTCTCGACAAAAGCCAACGTGCGAAGGAACCACCAAAGCCGCGATGGAAATCCTCTCTTCCTCGTTTATGAAGGTTCTCTGCCATGTCTAGGTTATTCAACAACGCTTCTGCACAGGCAAACGTGCAGACAGTGTCGTCCGTATAATCGTTTTTCACATACAGCAAGTCCACGTCATCGTAGTTTTTTGTACGATGCTTAAACTCGTATGGCTTGCCACTAATATCGCCTATAGAAGCACTCAATAAAAGGTTATTCATTCTGAAAGAAATCTTTGTTTAGTCTAAATTATATCTTGGTTATCTTTTGTTCGTGTGAAGGTTAGATGAATCTTCTGCAAAGGTACGATTAAGTGAGCAAAATACCAAACAAATAGAAAAGTTTTTTCATTTTTGCTTGTGTTTTCGAGCGTGAGTACCTTCGACCAATGGTCAAAATTAATCAAAATTTCTGAATCTCCAAAAGAAAAGGGCAAATTTTTAAAGAAATCGGGCAAAAGACACTTTGTAGTTACATTTCTATCATGGCTGGCGGAAAGATGTTTGTTTGTTGTCGGAGCCGCCTTTATATATAGCGGCTCCGACAACAAACGAGAATCCGCTAGAAATTTGTCCCTACCACATCGCCTTGTAAAAAGGGGACGGCGTACGGCTCTTCACGAAACGGCGTATCAAAGCCAACGAAACGGCGTATCAAGGGCCACGAAACGCCGTATCGTCAATAACCTGCCTCAGTCTCATATGACTGGTTCCTTGATACTTTGGCAGGGTTTAAAACTGGCTGTTTAATTATGAGAGTGATGCAAATTGCTGTTCGAACTGTTCTCTAAACCAAAGTGGAGGATTGTCAACAACTTTGTGAGTTTGATTCTTGCCGATGTGGATAGCCACGATGTGGCCATAGTTGCTATTACCATCCACAAAGGTGATATTGTCAAATAAGTGTAAATGTTGTTGAGCGTTTTTCAAGCCTTCATTAAAATTGAAGCGAATAACATCATCTGCCACATCATGACCACCCGTTTGAACACGATGAATAACGCGACTAACACTCTCGTCTTCGTTGTATAGGCCGAAATAACAGAGCGAAATCTTAAAGCCAGCATTGCGGAATTCTTCTATCATGCGGAGCACCATTTCGCTGGAGAAGTTAGTCTCGAATGCAAAGTCTTTGTGTTGTTCTATAGCGTCAGCTTTCTGCTTCTCCAACTGAGAAGCTACTGTGCCACTTATCCATCGTTCAGGCCATTCAGGATGCTCACGTTTAAGATCAAGCATCAGCTTGTCGCCATCAAAAGATTTTGCACTTACATAAAATGGGCAAAGGCGACTCTTGCCTGCACCATTAGGACCTGCTATGATAGTGAGTTCCGGGCGACGCTCCATATTCCTATTTTATAAGATAAGAATAGCGACCTTGGCCAGGTGCAGCGGTTCTACGAAGAATGTGATATTTGCGAGTGTGGCGATTCAGTTTCACATGGTCTTCACTACCATCTGGGTTTGCTAAAAATGTATTTCCCTTATCATCAAAGAATGGAACGGAAATGCCACGACGCCACGAATCTGAGTATATACGTTCTATCTCACGACTCGCATTGCTATTTGCTTCGCTTGCCATTTTCCCATTTGGTAATTCTATACCTTCTATTTCTTTAAAGTCACACATATTGTCCTCCGAACTCCATGTAAAAGTTTACCGCTGCAAAATTACAAATTTATTCTGAAACTCCAAAAGAAAAGGGCAAATTTTTAAAGAAATCGGGCAAAAGACACTTTGTAGTTACATTTCTATCATGGCAGGAGAATCCGCAGGAATTTTGTGACAGATGTTGAGCGTAACACATAGAAAATTTATATCTATATACTATTATTTATTTTTTGATTTACTACCTCTATTTTTCCGAAAATAAGTGTTACATCTGTTACAGAAGGAAAGAGAAGTATGTAAATATCTATAACTCAGCAGAGTACAGAATGCTTTGTGTGTAACACATTGTGTAACAGATCTGTTACACATTGCTCTTGGCGCTTAATCTGTTACAGACTCCTACTGCATCTCCCACACATCCCCTTGTAAAATTTGCTACAAGGCCTTCCAACACTTTTTTGAAAGCCATGTAAAAAGTGTTAGAAGGCTTCGTAAAAAATTGCGCCACATCGTCCCACGTCCCATCGTCCCATTAAGGTCGATGTGAGTGGACGATTTTGGGGGGAATAGAATTTTATAATATATAATTATATATTATAATATAATTTTCATACCTATTTTGCAATCTCCTACCTGCTTAATGGGACGTTGGGACGATGGGACGTGTGGCGTTTGGTTAAACACGAATTTAATTTCGTAGGCGGATGAAATAAATTTCGTAGGCGGGAGAGATAAAATTGCGCGAGAACCCTTAATTTTCAATAACCTGCCTTTAAGCGAAAATAACCCTGCGTTATTGAAGAAAAGGTCTAATGGTCTTCAGAAAGTGCTGTCAGCTATTATACTGGCTGGAACTTATATATAACTTCTTCCGTCTGCTCGCGCTGCATGAACATCAGCATGTAGATGGGGAGATACGTAACCTTGTCCACCACCTGTACATTGTTCTGACAGAACACGATGGCGCGTGGGATGGCGTATTCGGCATTGGCCATCACATTGTAGAGTGCACGATGGCGCTCATAGTCCTTGCCGGATTTTACCTCAATGGGCAGAATCTCACCATGCTGCTCGACAACGAAGTCGAGTTCGCCCTGCTTCTTGCTGTTGAAATAGAACAGGTCGTGATTCTGCGCAAATCCGTGGGCATAGAGTTCCTGAGCCACAAGATTCTCGAATACAGCACCGAAGTTGATGTTGGAATCCTTCTCTAACAGACGCAACTGGATATCGCCTCCATACATAGCCGTTAAGAGGCCGACATCGTTGAGGAAGAGTTTGAACAGATTGCGCTGCTTGTTCAACAACAAGGGGAGTCTGGGTTCCTCGATATTATAGGTAGGAATGGCTACACCAGCATCCTTCAGCCACAGAAAGCCACTCTCATAGCGGCTGAAACGAGCCTTTTCGTTCAATTCCTTTAGGATAAAGCGCTTGTTTTTGGCATTGAGCTCAGAGGGTATCAGGTCGTAAATCTCCTCTATCAGTAGTTTCTTCTTGGGGTCATATTTCGTAATGTCACGCTTGTAGGTACGGATAATGTCGCGCTGCTCGCCCAACACCCGCCTCAGGTTGTTAGTGTCCAGATAGCGCTGAACGGCAGCCGGCATTCCACCTACAATCAGATAGAGGCGCACCAATTCCATCATGCGCTCATGGATAAAGCTGTCGACAGGCTTCTGCTGCTCAAAACACTCACGCAAATGAGCCTGCACATCGCTACTGATACCAACTGCGGTGGCAAACTCTTGCAAGTCGAGTGGATACATCTCAATCTCACCCATATAGCCGACGGGTACACTCCTGATGTCTTTCAGTTCGACACCTAACAGCGAACCACTCATCACATAACGGTAGCTTCCTTCATCAACCAGGAACTTGATGGCAGTAACAATCTCCTTGCACTCCTGCACCTCGTCGAAAAATATCAGAGTCCGGCCAGGAATCAGCTGCTTGTGAGTGAAAGCGGACAGGCGCAGCAACACGCCCTTGGCATCCTTGGGCTCGCTGAAAAGTGCAATGGCATCAGGTTGCTCGATGAAGTTGATTTCAACAACCTGTTCAAAACACTCCTTACCAATTTTACGGACAGCGAAGGTTTTACCAACCTGACGGGCTCCTGTTATCAGCAGTGCACGCTTGTCGTTCTTGAAAAAGTCGCGAATAGACTCATTTGCCTTTCTTTCTATCATACCTAACGATATTTTTATCCGGCTGCAAATATAGTAAAAATTACATTATCCTACAAGAAAAATGAGAAAAATTACACTTTTCCAATGCGAATTTAGTCTAAAACTGACATTTTCCCAATACTATTCTGCTTTAAAACATACACTTTTCCAATATCCCTAAAAATGCAAAAACCAAAAGACACGTAGACACGGCGGCACGCCGAGATAATTTTTGCTGCCTAACTAGGACGCAAAATTTTCCTAACTAGGGAGAAAAGATGTAAGATGTATGATGTAAGATGTATGATGTAAGATGTATGATGTAAGATGTATGATGTAAGATGTATGATGTAAGATGTATGATGTAAGATGTATGTTTAAAAATTTGCAAGTAAGTTAAATAAATTTGGTGTTTCGCTCAACTTTTAGTAATTTTGCAGCAGATTTTTGAGTTTAAAACTAATGCCGTAATCAACTAATGAATAGCATAATGAAAAAATTATTTTTGAGTTTCGTTTTACTTGCAGCATGGGGTCTGGGAGCGCATGCTGAGGTGGATCCAAATTTCTACATCTACCTGTGTTTCGGACAGTCGAACATGGAGGGCAATGCCCAGTGGAAGAATATCGACAGTCAGGTTGACTCGCGATTTGTGATGCTCGCTACCTGCGATTTCAGTAGTCCTTCACGTACTATGGGAAGCTGGTACAAAGCCACTTGTCCTATTGTCAGTCCTGCTGGCAAGTTGGGGCCGACTGACTATTTCGGTCGTACAATGGTGGCAGCTCTTCCTACGAATGTCAGGGTGGGCGTTGTGGCAGTAGCGATGGGAGGCAGTCCTATCGAGATGTTCGACAAAGACAAATATGAGCAGAAATTGGCCGAACACCCAGATGACTGGTGGGCAATCCTCGCAAAACAGTACTATGGCGGCAATCCCTACGGCAGGCTGATTGAAATGGCAAAGAAGGCACAGAAAGCGGGCGTGATTAAGGGCATCCTGTTGCATCAGGGCTGTTCAAACAACGGCGACCCCAACTGGCCCAACATGGTGAAGAAAATATATAACGACATGCTCACAGACCTTGGATTAGATGCCAATGATGTACCTATCTTCGTGGGCGAGACTGAGCGTCAGGATATGGGTGGTGGCTGCTATTATCACAATACCGTAGTAGCAAAGATTCCAACTGTGATTCCTACAGGTCATGTCGTAAGTTCTGAAGCCTTGCCTGGCAACGGAGTTGATGCATGGCATTTCTCTGCCGATGGCTATCGTACTTTCGGCAAGCGTTATGCTGCAGAGGCGCTGAAGGTGATGGGCTTGGAATTCAAGGCTAATCCAGACTACGTCATGCCGAGCTACATGAAGATTTTCTTTACGCCAAAGAGCTATAACGACTATATCGTCGAAGAACCTGGCAGCACTGTGGACCTGAAGCTGATGTGTACTTATACCAATGGTCATCAGGAGCAGATTATTGACGCTAAATTCACAAGCAGCGACCTGACCATCACCGATGGCAAGGTGACGTTGGGTGAAGCGGGCACAAAGAGCATCGTGACCGCCAGCTTTACTGATTTCTTTGGAACACAACATGAGGTGCCCATCACCCTCGAAGCCGCAGGTGGATCGCCCACACATGTGTTGATGGTAAACAGCGGCACGGATAATACCTCCAAGAATCAGAATGTCATCTTCGACATGCAGGGCCGGAAGGTGGGCACAAAGCAGGAATGGGAGAGTCTGCCATCAGGCATTTATATCATCGATGGAATGAAAGCAGTCCGCTAAACCACGATAGGTTGCTCTAGTTGGCACGGTTATTGTCTAATTTGTTTGAGTATGATTACGAATTATTCTAAAAATGTTTCCCGAGTGCTTATGCTGGCTGCGCTTGAAGCCCGCATGGCACGGCAGGAGATTATCGACACAGACCATTTACTTCTTGCAATTCTTCATGATGACGGAGAGAACCTTGCAAGGAAAATATTAGAACAACATCACATGAACTATGACAACGTGGCAGAGGTTCTGAATAATATGAATCTCTCAGAAGACGAAGACGAATACAACGACACCCTCGACCCTCAGGAAGGAAAGACGGGACAGCAGCCGAAAGGCTCTGGTACAGTTACGGAAACAGAGACGCCGAATAACCGCAATAACGACGCGCCTCCGAAGACGCCTGTGATTGACGCATTTTCCACAGACCTGACGAAGCTTGCCCGCGAAGGCAAGATGGACCCAGTGGTGGGACGTGAGAAGGAGATACAGCGTTTGCAGGAGATTCTGTTGCGCCGTAAGAAGAATAATCCCATACTCATTGGTGAGCCTGGAGTGGGCAAGAGTTCCATCGTAGAGGGCCTGGCACAGCTGATAGCTGACAACAAGGTGTCGCCGATTCTTCACAACTGCCGTCTTATATCTCTTGATATGGCATCGATGGTGGCAGGAACGAAGTATCGCGGACAGTTTGAGGAGCGCCTGAAGAACCTTATCAAGGAACTGGAGGCTAATCCTAACATCATCTGTTTCATTGACGAGATACACACCATAATCGGTGCTGGTAATGTCTCAGGCAGCATGGATGCAGCAAATATGCTGAAGCCGGCTCTGTCTCGCGGCACAATACAATGTATCGGTGCTACGACGTTGGATGAATATCGCAAGACGATAGAGAAAGACGGTGCCCTTGAGCGTCGTTTCCAAAAGATTATCGTGGAGCAGACAACGCCGGAGCAGACAATGCAGATACTCTCTAACATCAAGGAGCGCTATGAGGACCACCATAAGGTGACATATTCAGACGAGGCGCTGACATCGTGTGTCAAACTGACACAACGCTATGTTACTGACCGCTCGTTCCCAGATAAGGCCATTGACGCAATGGACGAAGTCGGAGCACGCCTGCATCTGGCTTCTGCAAACACCAATCCGCAGTCGGATGTGTCTAAGCTGGAGGAACAGATACGTGAGGTCAGGGAGAAGAAACTGCAGGCCGTACAGGATCAGAATTTCGAACTGGCTGCCAACTATCGCGACCAGCACAAACGCCTGGAGGCAGAACTCGATGCGAAACTCAAGGAGGAGCATGGTGCCATCAAGGGCAGCAATCAGGTTTCGGCAGATGCTGTAGCCGATGTGGTGTCTATGATGACAGGCGTCCCTGTACAGCGTGTCGCTGAGAGCGAGGGCTCACGTCTTCGCAGTATGGCAGACAGGCTGAAGGAGCACATTGTGGCACAGGATAAGGCTATAGAAAAGATGGTACGCGCGATACAGCGCAACAGGGTAGGGCTTCACGACCCTAATCATCCTATCGGCGTATTTATGTTCCTCGGTCCTACGGGTGTGGGAAAGACTTACCTTGCCAAGAAACTGGCCGAAGAAATGTTTGGCAGTGCCGATGCGCTGATACGTATCGATATGTCAGAATACTCAGAGTCGTTCAATACCTCACGTCTGGTTGGTGCGCCTCCGGGATATGTTGGTTACGAAGAGGGCGGACAGCTTACTGAGCGTGTGCGCAGAAAGCCATACAGCATAGTGCTGCTCGACGAGATAGAGAAGGCTAATGCCAACGTCTTCAATATGCTCCTGCAGGTGATGGACGAAGGACGTCTCACTGACGGCAACGGCAGACTGGTGGATTTCCGCAATACCATCATCATCATGACCTCTAATGCCGGCACAAAGCAGCTGAAAGACTTCGGCAATGGCATTGGCTTCTCTCCAATAACCGACACGAAGGCATTTGCCAGCGGCATCATAGAGAAGGCGCTGAAGAAGCAGTTTGCTCCTGAGTTCCTGAACCGTCTTGATGAGATAATAATGTTTGAGCAGCTTGATATGGAGGCTGTGAAGCAGATTCTCGACATAGAGCTCAAGAGCGTCTATCAGCGCATTGAGAGTCTTGGCTATAAGCTCACCATTTCTGATGAGTATAAGGACAAGATTGTCAAGGAAGGCTATGACGTTCAGTATGGAGCACGTCCGTTACGTCGCGCCATTCAGACGCATGTTGAGGATGTGGTATGTCAGAAAATCCTCAACGAAAGCGAAGTGCATGAGATAGCTCTTTAGTACAGCAACAGCAGGCCGGCGAAGGCTGCGTGGCCGAGCATCGCAATAGGATGCACTCGGACGAACTTTACGCCGATGAATGTTGCAATGGCAATAAAAAGGCTGATGCCGAAAGTCCACGGGTCCTCAATTGGGGACCCGAAATTGTCTTCTGTACACAGCATGAGAGTAGCTGCCGCAAGCAGTCCTACAACAGCAGGACGGAGAGAGCTGAAGACCATCTTCATGATGTGCGTATCCATATACTTCAGGAGCAGCATGCTGATAAGCAGCATCAGGATGAAACTCGGCAGTATCAGGGCAATAGTCGCCGTGATGCTTCCGAGAACACTCAGAAGAGGGTCGCCCGTAGCATTCATGACAGCCGTATAGCCGCAGTAGGTGGCACTATTGATGCCGATTGGGCCTGGTGTCATCTGCGAGATAGCTACGATATTGGTGAATTCGGCAGAGGTAATCCATTGGTTGGCGATTACCGTCTCGTGCTGTATGAGTGACAGCATGCCATATCCGCCACCGAATCCGAAGAGACCAATCAGGAAAAATGTATAGAAAAGTGTCAGGAACAGCATGGCGTTTATAACTTTGGTTTTACCGTCGATTCATCGGAAATAAAGATGCCATAGATGAATCCTGCTCCTGCGGCAATGAGCAGCACATAGATAGGATTCACGCCCAGAGCCCAGATGGCGATGGCGCAGACTATAGGTATCCAGGCGTTGAGGAATGTTATCTTTGCCTGTTTCGCCATATTGAAGCAGGGTGATGCTATAAGAGCTACCACAGCTGGACGTATGCCCTTGAATGTGGCCTCAACCCACGGAATATCAAGGAATTGCGTGAGGCACGTTGCTATGAGCAGAATGACTATAAGCGACGGCAGCACTGTTCCCAATGTTGACATCAGCGCTCCAGCAAATCCACCCACTTTCTTGCCTACGAAGATGGAGATGTTTACAGCAAACACCCCCGGGCAGGTCTGGGCCACAGCCACCAGGTCCATGAACATCTCCTTGTCGAGCCAGCGGTGCTTCTCCACCACATCAGCCTCGATGAGAGGTATCATAGCGTAGCCTCCACCGATGGTGAAGGCTCCGATACGAAAGAATGTTGTAAAGAGGTCCTTATACATTAAGCGTTAAGCATTAAGCGTTAAGCATTAAGCATTAAGCGTTAAGCTTTGTGTGCTTCAATCCAGAGTCTTGCATTGACGAAAGCCTGGTGCCAAGGTGTTACCTCGTCGGTAAGACGCCTGTCTTCAGGATAGTAACCGCACTGCCAAGGATGCTGTGTGCGCTCTGGGTGAGGCATGATGGCAAGATGGCGTCCGTCGGCACTTGCTATGGCTGCAACGTCATAGTCAGAACCGTTAGGATTAGCCGGATATTCGTGATGATTGTACTTTGCCACGATGTTATATCTATCCTCAGCCATCGGCAGACGGAATTTTCCTTCTCCGTGAGCAACCCAGCAGCCAATCTCCTCGCCTGAGAGGCTTCCGAACATCACAGAGTCGTTCTGAGGTATGCGCAGCGTCACAAAGGTGCTCTCGAACTTGTGAGAGTCGTTGTGCAGCATCTGTGCATAGTCACGGGCATTGGTAGAGGCTGTGGTATTGTTGAGCAGTCCCAGTTCCACCATCAGCTGACATCCGTTACATACGCCGAGCGACAGGGTGTCCTTGCGAGAATAGAACTTGTCGAGGGCCTCCTTTGCCTTAGGATTGAAGAGGAAGGCACCAGCCCATCCTTTTGCAGAACCCAGCACGTCGGAGTTAGAGAAGCCGCCGCAGAAGGCTATCATGTTCACTTCCTCAAGCGTCTCACGGCCCGTAACGAGGTCTGTCATTGTGACATCCTTCACGTCAAAGCCTGCCTGATAGAATGACCATGCCATTTCACGCTCTGAGTTGGTACCCTTCTCGCGGATGATGGCAGCAACGGGACGCTTGCCCTCCGGACGCGGTGTAGCCTTCAGACTGTCACCCTTCAGAGTCCATGTGACAGGATTCTTCTTGTAATTCTCGAAACGCTCTGCTGCCTTGCCGTTGAAGCTCTGCTTCCTGTCGAGGAGGTAAGAGGTTGAATACCATACGTCGCGCAGCTCGTCGATGTCGAACTCCAACTTCAGCTCGCGTGATGCCAGCAGGGCATTTGGTACAGAAGCGTTTGAAACAGTCTTGGTGACGTTGATCTTGCGCTCAGCGCATGGGGTGCCAATCTTGCAGTAGCCTACGCCGGCATCCTCAAGAATCTTCTTCACGCGGGCAGCATCGCTGTCGCGAACCTGAATTACAACACCCGGATTCTCGGAGAAGAGAACTTTTACTATGTCACCCTCCTGTATCTTGTCGAAATTGATGTCGAGACCGCCCTTGGTGTTTGCAAAGCACATTTCGAGCAGACAGGTGATTATACCGCCTGCTGAGATGTCGTGACCTGCAAGGATGAGTCCTTCGCCAATCATCTTCTGTATTGCCATGAAGGCATCAGAGAAATACTCAGGATTCTGTATCGTAGGCACATCGTCACCCACCTTACCCTGACTCTGTGCGAAGGCAGAGCCGCCAAGCTGCAGTTTGTCGAATGAGAAGTCAATATAGTACAGACGGCTGTCCTTAACATCCTTTATTACTGGAGATACCGTCTTGCTGACCTCGTCAACCTCGCCGCCGGCAGAAACGATGACTGTTCCCGGAGAGATAATCTTCTTTCCGTCAGGATATTTCTGTGTCATGGACAAGGAATCCTTACCAGTAGGAACATTTATCTGGAGAGCGCAGCAGAAGTCTGACAGAGCCTTTACGGCACTGTAGAGACGTGCATCCTCACCCTCCTGTGCACGGCAGGGCCACATCCAGTTTGCACTCAGCGAGATGCTCTCCATTCCGTCAGCCATGTGGGCCCAAACCAGGTTGGTAAGAGCCTCTGCAACAGACAGCACAGAACCTGCCTCAGGATTAGCGAGGGCAGCCTGCGGAGCATGGCCGATAGATGTTGCGATACCCTTTGTTCCTGTATAGTCGAGAGCCACGACGCCACAGTCTGACAGAGGCAGCTGCAGTTCGCCCTGACATTGCTGGCGTGCTATGCGGCCCGTCACAGAACGGTCAACTTTGTTGGTGAGCCAGTCCTTACAAGCCACAGCCTCAAGCTGCAATACCTGCTTCAGGTACTCTGTCAGCTTCGTGCTGAGAGTGGTCTGCTCTCCCAATGCAGAAGCGTCGTATGTCACCACCTTGTATTTGCGCTCTACGGTCTTGTCTTCCATGATGGTCTTTGGCGAAGAGCCGAACATCTGGTCCACAGAGAGGTCGAAAGGTCTTACGCCATCAGCCTGTTCGAAGGCAAAGCGATGGTCACCCGTTGTCTCACCAACGGTGTACATTGGGGCACGCTCGCGGTCAGCAATCTTCTGTACGTGTTCTATAGCAGCCTCGTCAATGAGCAGTCCCATGCGCTCCTGTGACTCGTTGGCAATGATTTCCTTTGCGCTAAGGGTCTTGTCGCCGATAGGCAGCTTGTCCATGTGGATGAGACCGCCGCAGTCCTCAACCAACTCTGAGAGACAGTTTACGTGACCTGCACTTCCGTGGTCGTGGATGGAGACGATAGGATTCTGCTCCTCTTCGCCCAACGCCCTTA
Source organism: uncultured Prevotellaceae bacterium (assembly GCA_902774795.1). Taxonomy (GTDB): domain Bacteria; phylum Bacteroidota; class Bacteroidia; order Bacteroidales; family Bacteroidaceae; genus Prevotella. Next base: position 83,683 of record CACYKA010000020.1, read on the forward strand.
TCACGTTGTATGTACGCTTCTGCATCTCCGGATTGGCACGCTGTACGGCATTCAGCTCAATGCCTGAAGAGTAGCGTCCTGTCTCAACCGAAGATACAGAGCCGCCGCCCAGTCCGATGCGGTAGTTCTCACCACCCATAACGACAACCTTGTTGCCAGGCTGCGGAGTGCCCTTTATGCAGTCGCGCTTCAGGCCGTAGCCCACACCGCCGGCAAGCATGATGACCTTGTCGTAGGCATATTCTTCTTCGTTCTCCTTGTGCTCGAAGGTCAGCACCGAACCGCAAATCAGCGGCTGGCCGAACTTGTTGCCGAAGTCTGAGGCACCGTTCGATGCCTTTATCAGAATCTGCTCAGGAGTCTGGTACAGCCAGTCTCTAACAGGCAGGATATTCTCCCATCCGTTGTTGGTACCCTTCTTACGAGGATATGATGTCATATAAACAGCCGTACCTGCGATAGGCCATGAACCTACGCCGCCGCCCATACGGTCGCGAATCTCGCCGCCCGTGCCGGTAGCTGCTCCGTTGAACGGCTCCACGGTAGTAGGGAAGTTGTGAGTCTCAGCCTTCAGGGAGATGACGCTCTCAATCTTCTTTATCTCATACAGGTCTGGTGCCGTATGGTCGGCAGGTGAGAACTGCTCAATCTCCGGACCCTGACTGAATGCCACGTTGTCCTTGTATGCAGAAAGTATCTTGTTTGGATTCTCTTGTGTCGTCTTCTTAATCATCTGGAAGAGCGATGACTCCATTTCCTTGCCGTCGATGATGAAGGTACCGCCGAATATCTTATGGCGGCAATGCTCGGAGTTAATCTGTGCAAAGCCGAACAGCTCAGAGTCTGTCAGCGGTCGGCCCAACTGCTTTGCAACGTCGTAGAGGTATGCTATCTCTTCCTTTGACAGAGCCAGACCTTCCTTGTCGTTGTGCTCCTCGATGTTCTCGATATACTTTATGTCCTCGGGCTTGATGTCGATAGTAAAGATGGTCTGGTCAAGGCCTTCATACATGCGCTGCAGCATCTCGTCGTGCTCAGCATCCATAGAACTGACGGGGAAGTATTCCTCAATTCGTGAAATACCTTTCAGCGACATGTTCTGCGTAATCTCGACGGCATTGGTTGACCAAGGGGTGATCATCTCGCGTCGTGGACCTACGAAGAAACCCTTTACTGTCTCGCCCTCAACGAGGGTAGCGTTGTCATACAGCCAGCACAGTTTTTCTACCTCCAGAGCAGATGGCTGATGGTCTATCTCTGTGGCGATTAAGTTCTCAGATGGAGTCTTAAAAAAGAGAATCATATATAAATTTCGAAATTATTAATTATGCATTATGCATTGTGCATTATGAATTATTTTCAAAATGACGCCGCAAAGTTATAAAAAAAATAGCAATAATGCAAGTCATGTGAATATTTTTTTATATCTTTGCCCCAAAATATAACTTTCTTATGCAAATGAGTTAAAAACTAACCATGATAAAAAGACTTTTTCTCTTAACTATTCTGCCCTGTTTGGCAGTAAGTGTGTCAATGGCAAAGGGTATTGACCGCAAGGCCTTGGTTGCCAGAAACAACCCCGTCGTGATGAGCATGGATACACTGGCGTCGCTGAGCGTCGGAAACGGGCATTTCGCCGTAACGACAGACGCTACAGGCATGCAGACATTCCCCGAATACTACAGGAACGGCGTGCCCCTCGGCGCCCAGAGCGACTGGGGATGGCACAGCTTCGGCAATCCTGACGGACTGAGAATAGAGGAGTCGTATAAGAAGGAGGACTTCGGACACGGACATAAGGAACTATATGCTACGGAATATAAGGAAGAGGGACGTGCGCGGCAGGCAGCGATATGGTATCGCGAAAACCCGCATCGTCTGCATCTGGGATGCAACGGACTGGAAATAGAGGGACTGAAGCCTGAGAATGTGAAGGATATTCGCCAGAAACTGGATATGTGGACAGGACAAATTGGTTCAAGGTTCAAGGTTCAAGGTTCAAGGTTTGAAATTTCTGCCGTCTGCCATCCAGAGAAGGATATCATTGCGTGGAAGGTAGTCACAGAGCCTCGCAGCAAGGCGAGTGTATTTCTGCGCTTTCCTTATCCAACGGGCAAGCACAGCGACGATGCATGCAACTGGAATGCTGATGACAAGCACTCTACGGAACTCGTTCGGCAGACGGACAACAGTGCCCTGCTCAAGCGCACCATCGATAATACCATATATTATGTGTCGCTCAAGTGGGAGGGAAAGGCTGCTCTTCATGAAAAGCGAAGGAACTACTGGGTTCTTTCTTCTGACGGCAGTCAGCTGACCTATACCTGCGAATATCTGCCGGAAGAGGGTAGGGAGGCCAATGAGACATTTGCCTCTGTTGCGGAACAGTCACGTGCCTGCTGGCAGAAATTCTGGAGCGAGGGGGCAGCAGTCGATTTCTCCAAATGCCGCGACAAGAGGGCAAAGGAACTGGAGCGCCGCGTGGTGCTGAGCCAGTATCTGCTTGCCATACAATGCTGTGGCAATACGCCGCCTCAGGAGACGGGACTGACATGTAATTCGTGGTTCGGAAAGTTTCACATGGAGATGATATGGTGGCATCAGTCGTGGCTCCCCCTGTGGGGACATGCCGACAAGCTCGACCGCACTTTGCGCTGGTATGGCAGCGTGGAACCCATAGCACGCGAGATAGCCATGCGTCAGGGTTTCAAGGGCGTCAGGTGGATGAAGATGACAGACCCCAGTGGCGAGGAGGCACCCTCCAAGGTGGGCAGTTATCTGATATGGCAGCAGCCACACCTTATTTATTTAGCAGAGCTGGTATATAGAAGTCTTGCCGAGAAGGACAGCATTACGGAGCGTTATGCACGCCTCATAGACGAGACGGCAGACTTTATGGCTGATTTTGCTACCTTCGACAAGGAAAACAACCGCTATATCCTCAAGGGCATCATCCCTGCACAGGAAACCCTCAAGGCCAGCGTCACCTATAATCCGCCGTTTGAACTGGCTTATTGGTATTTCGGTCTGAAGACAGCCCAGAAGTGGCGTGAGCGTCGCGGTCTTGAACGTAACAAGCTGTGGGACGACATCCTACAGAAACTCTCCCCCTTAGCAAAAGGAAATGCGCCAGACCTTTCTTCACTCCCCTCTCACTCCTCTCTCACTCCCCTCTCACTCCCTTCTCACTCCCCTTTATATCTCGCCGCCGAGTCAGCCCCTGATACCTATACTACCCTGAGTCTTATCAGCGACCATCCTGCTGTGCTTGGAGCGGTGGGAATACTGCCGTTAAGCAGGCTTGTGGATACCTCTGTCATGAAGCAGACGGCGGAATGGATTTGGAATGGTTGGAACTGGGACAAGACATGGGGCTGGGACTATCCAATGGTGGCGATGAATGCAGCACGTCTTGGTGAGAGTGAGAGAGCTGTCGATGCCCTGCTTATGGATAAGCGCACCAATACGTATCTTGTCAATGGTCATAATTATCAGGACGGACGTCTGCGCTGCTATCTGCCAGGCAATGGCGGTCTGCTGACGGCGATAGCCCTTATGTGTGCCGGGTGGGACGGCTGCGAGACGGTTAACCCCGGCTTCCCCAAGAACGGCCAGTGGAACGTCCAATGGGAAGGACTACAACCCCTGCCGGAATAGTTTTTCATAAGGCCGGAATAGTTTTGCCCTTTTGCAATTTTCGTTTTAGAATAAGGGTCATAAACACAAAATCTTGCAACCCTTAAGGGAAAATTTTGTAACCCTTTAGGGTAACAATTGTAACCCCTAGGGACTGACACTTGTACCCTCTTGGGCATCGCACGTGTAGCCTCCAGAGCAGCGAGGAATCCCTATTTTTCAATAACCTGCCTTTAAGCGAAAATAAGGGTGCCTTAATTTTCAATAACCTGCCTTTGTCGTTCAATAACGCTGCCTTATTGAACGACAAGCGAAATCTTTCTTAAAAATCTTCAAGGGTTTCGACGTCCAAATCGGGTTCTAGAACCATACACTTGGGACTCCATTCATATATTTTCTCTTCAATTTCTGCACAGTATGGATGATTATAGGCATCAGGATTGGTTGCCAGATACCCATAAAATTTAGAACTGAAATTGACTATACTATCAGCAGTCTGATATTCAAGGGTCTTAGACTCTTCATACATCTGAGTCATATAATCCTTGGGCTGCTCTTCATCATCTTTACTGCATGAAGAGACAAGGCATAACAGGAATAAAAGTGGGATAGCAAGGAGGGCTTTTAATAAACTTGCCCTCCCCACTTTCTTATAACAATTTATAAACTTTTGTGTCATAAGCGTGGGACTTAGTAGAATAAATTCGGGCACTAAATTACAAAAAAAATTCAATACCACCACTCACCATTCCAAAACATACACTTTTGTTAACAGATTTTTGCATTTGTTTAAAAATTGCACGGTGAATTGGTGAATTGGTGAATTCAACTACTTTCGGGGTACACGAATACTGCCGCCGACGCAGGGGTGCGGGGGTGTGCGCGGCGGCAAATTGCAAAAGGGCAAAACTATTCCGGCCTTATGAATGCATAAAAAAAGAAAGAAAGGTGTGACGCTTTCTTTCTTCCTCGGTGATCCCGCGGGGATTCGAACCCCGGACCCACAGCTTAGAAGGCTGTTGCTCTATCCAGCTGAGCTACGAGACCAACACATTTTTTCAAATGCGGGTGCAAAGGTACTACATTTTTTTGAAATGTGCAAATTTTTTGTTTTGTTTTTAATTTCTCACACGGATCACACAGATTACACGGATTATTTTTTAGAAACAAAAACCAGAAAAACCCCTTTTGAGGCCTTGAAACTCTTTCAGAGCTTTATGTGCTAAGCGTTATGTCTGTGTCTTTAAAAACAAGCTTTTACGCCACATTCACAACTCTTATCACTACCACCAAGGTGGCTACAAGGCCTCAGAAGGAAAAACCAGCGGTTTGTTCCAAACCTAAAAATATTTTTTCAACGTTAACGCTAACGATAACGAAAACGATAACGATAACGATAACGAAAACCCTCTCACTCCTTTACTTCACTCCCTTCACACTCCTCTTCGCACTCCCCTTTGACTAACCCCCTACACGAGTTCGACCATCTTGATGTCTTGCTCTTTGTCGCAATAGTGGCAGCGGACGGTGCCAAGCTGCTTGTTGACTACGCGAAAGACTGTCTGCATGGGTTCGTTGTTGGTGATGCACTTGGGGTTGTTGCAGCGGATGATGCCCTTGAGTTCATCGGGGGTCTCAACGGTCTTCTTCTCAACCACATTGTAGTCCTTGATGATGCTCAGCACTACCTTTGGCGCTACAACTGAGAGGCGGGAAATCTCTTCGTCGGTGAAGAATTTGTTTGAGACTTTGATGAGTCCCTTCTTGCCGACTTTCTCAGAAGAATAGTTCTGACCGATGGTGACGACGGAGTCGAGCTTGTCGAGTTCCAGAAGTGCTACTACCTGATAAGTTTTTTCGGCTGGTATGTGGTCTATCACGGTGCCGTTCTCAATGGCGGCAACGAGAAGTTTTCTATCTTGTATGTCCATTATATTATTGTTTTGTCGTTCTGGATTTGCTCGAGTGTTATGCCGAGGCAATGTGCAAAGATGGCTTCACGTGCATAGAGGCCGTTCTGGGCCTGCTGTATGTAGTATGCATGTGGATCGTCATCAACATCGTATGCTATTTCGTTTACTCGTGGCAATGGGTGGAGTATCTTCATGTTGTCCTTTGTCTTGGAAAGCATCTCGCGGTTCAGGACATAGACATTCTTCACTTTCTCGTACTCTATGAGGTCGGAGAAACGCTCTTTCTGCACGCGTGTCATATATATAATGTCGGCATCGGCAATGACGTCTTCGTTGAACTCCGTATGCTCTGTGTATCTGATGCCCTGTTCCTGACAGTAGAGCTTGTACTCCTGCGGCATTGCCAGCTCTTCAGGGGCCACAAAGTGGAACGTGGGATTGAAGTGGCGCATGGCGGTAATGAGCGAGTGGACGGTACGGCCATATTTCAGGTCGCCGACGAGATAGATATTCAGATTCTCCAGCGTTCCCTGCGTCTTATATATGGAATAAAGGTCGAGGAGGCACTGTGAGGGGTGCTCGTGGGCTCCGTCGCCGGCATTGACGATAGGGATAGGAGCAATCTCCGATGCATACTGTGCTGCACCTTCTATATAATGGCGCATGGCAATTATGTCTGCATAGTTAGATACCATGAGGATGGTGTCCTTGAGTGTCTCGCCCTTTGTGCCGCTGGTTACCTTAGGGTCGGCAAAGCCGATGACGCGGGCTCCAAGACGGTTTGCCGCTGTCTCGAACGACAGACGGGTGCGGGTGCTTGGCTCAAAAAAAAGTGTTGCTACTACCTTGCCTTTCAGCAGTTCACGATTGGGATGTTTTTCGAACTCCTCTGCCATAGAAATGAGATAGAGAAGTTCATCTTTTGAAAATTTCGAAATAGTTACAAAATTCATGCTCGTGCTATGTATTTCGTGCAAAAGTACGAAAAAGATTAAGGAATAGCGGTAGGGATTTTGCCTTTTTAGTTTTTTTAACAAGAAAAATGAGGTGAAAAATTCCCTTGACATCCATCATTCTTCAATTTTTTATATCTTTGCAAAAAATTATTTGTTCTGACTTAATGAGACGTAAATTCATTATAACTTTATGGTCTATACTGGCTTCAGTAGTAGCTTTTGTAGCCATTGTTGTATTTTTGATTTGGAATGGTTTGATTGGCTATATGCCAGACATGGAGGATTTGCAGAATCCTGTTGACCGCTTTGCCTCTCAGGTGTATAGTGCTGACGGCAAGCTGATGGGCATGTGGAACGTAGGCAATCAGAACCGCATACATGTTGACTTCAGCAAGATAAGCCCTTACGTTATCGAAGCCCTTGTGGCAACAGAGGATGCCCGCTACTATGAGCATTCAGGCGTGGATTTCGTTGCCATAGGACGTGCACTTGTAAAGCGTGGCATTATGGGCCAGCAGAGTGCCGGTGGCGGTTCGACCATTACGCAGCAGCTGGCAAAGCAGCTGTATTCGGAAAGGGCACACAGCACCAAGGAGCGCCTGATGCAGAAGCCTATAGAATGGATTATCGCCATTAAGCTGGAAAGGAACTTTACGAAGGAGGAGATTGTGACGATGTATCTTGACCAGTTCGACTTCCTCCACAATGCGGTAGGTATCAAGAATGCCGCAAATACGTATTTCTCAAAGGAGCCGAAGGACCTTACGCTGGAAGAGGCTGCGATGCTCGTGGGACTGTGTAAGAATCCGTCGTACTTCAATCCAAGGCGTTACCCTGAGCGTTGTCAGGAGCGCAGAAATGTCGTTCTGCAGCAGATGGAGAAGGCTGGATACATCTCTCATGCACAGTACAGGGAGAGTGCAGCGAAGCCTTTGGAGCTGCACTTCAAGCAGAAGGAGGTGACTGCCGGCATAGCACCATACTTCAGGGAATACCTGAGAAAGTATATGATGATGGAGCATCCCCGCAGGGAGAACTATCCTTCATGGAACTATACGAAATTCTACATCGACTCCGTTGCCTGGGCCAACGACCCATTGGCAGGATGGTGTAACAAAAACCTGAAGAAGGACGGTACGCCGTATGACGTGCATAAGGACGGTCTGAAGATATACACCACGATAGATACACGCATGCAGAGATATGCCGAGCAAGCTATGCTTGAGCACCTGGCGAAACACTTGCAGCCTGCCTTTACGGAGGCTAACAAATATAAGCCCAATGCTCCATTCTCAACTCATACCTCACAGGCACAGGTTGATGCCATTCTGGAGCGAAGCATAAAGAACAGCCCTCGCTGGTACAGAATGCGTGATGCAGGATACAGCGAGAAGGAGATACGCGAGTCGTTCTACAAGAAGACCGATATGTCCGTATTCTCGTACAACGGTATGGTGGACAAGGAGATGACACCGTTTGACTCCATCAGATATATCAAGTCGTTCCTGAGGTCGGGCTTCTGTTCTCTTGAAGCCAGGACAGGACAGGTGAAGGCATACGTCGGCGGTGTGGATTTCTTTAACTTCGAGTATGACATGGTGGGCGAGGGCAGACGTCAGGTCGGTTCTACTATCAAGCCATATCTCTACTCTCTTGCTGTCGAGAACGGTATGACACCATGCGACCCGATAGCGAATGTCTCAGCATATCCATCATGGCACGTAAAAGGTGCCGGCGGTGGTTCGCTGCCGCTTAGGAATGCCCTGAAGAGGTCTTTGAACGGAGCTTCCACGCAGCTGATGAAACGTTTCTCTTACGACGGAAGTGTCTTCAAGGAATTCCTCCACAGAAGCTATGGCATAAATCTGCCTGGCGTTGCCCCGACACCGACGCTGTGTCTCGGCTCATGTGAGATATCACTTCTTGAGATGGTCAGCGCATATACGGCCTTTGTCAATCAGGGCATCCGTTGCGCTCCGCTGATGGTGACACGCATAGAAGACCGCACAGGTCAGGTGGTGGCACGCTTTGACTCACGCGTCAACGAGGCCATTTCAGCAGAGTCGTCATACAAGATGCTCGACATGCTGCAGGGTGTCATCAACGGAGGTACCGGCAGCCGCCTGAGGTATGTATATAACCTGAAGGGACAGATGGCTGGTAAGACTGGTACAACGAACATGCAGTCAGATGGTTGGTTCATGGGTCTGACGCCAAGCCTCGTATCAGGCTGCTGGGTAGGCGGTGAAGACCGCGACATACACTTCGACAGTACGGCAATGGGACAGGGTGCATCGATGGCTCTGCCAATATTCGGCCTATATATTAAAAAGGTATTTGCCGACACAACATTGCCTTACAGGGAAGACGAGGAGTTCAGCATACCTGAGTTCTTCAACCCTTGCGGAAAGAGTAAGGATTATGATGAAGAGGAAGATGACTTTAGCATTGAAGACGTATTTGAATAGGTGACACTATGTGTTGCGTAGAAATATAATTTTTTAATTTTATACTAACCTTATTATGATTAAATCATTCAACGACAAGAATTTCCTGCTTGAGACAGAAACCGCGCAGGAACTGTATCACAACCATGCGGCAAAGATGCCGATTATCGACTATCACTGTCACTTGATACCACAGATGGTGGCTGAGAACAAACGCTTCGAGTCAATAGCACAGATATGGCTCATGGGCGACCACTACAAGTGGCGCGCTATGCGTTCAAACGGTGTCAACGAGCGCTTCTGCACAGGCAAGGATACGACCGATTGGGAGAAGTTTGAGAAGTGGGCCGAGACAGTGCCTTATACCTTCCGTAACCCTCTGTATCACTGGACACACCTGGAGCTGAAGACAGCGTTTGGCATAGAGGAGACGCTGAATCCTGAGAATGCTCGCGCCATCTTCGACAAGTGTAACGACATGATCAAGAACGACCCTAAGTTCACACCACGCGGACTTATGGCACACTATAATGTTGAGACTGTCTGCACTACCGACGACCCAGTTGATACTCTTGAGTGGCACTACATCGTGGCTGCCGACGCTACATGCAAGACCCGCATGATACCGGCTTGGCGTCCTGATGCTGCTATGAATATCGAGGCTGCAACATGGAAGGGCTATATCGAAAAGCTGGAGCAGGTATCTGGTGTTGAGATAAAGAAGTTTGCCGATATGGTTGATGCTCTCCAGAAGCGTCATGACTTCTTCGCATCAAAGGGCTGCAAGCTGTCTGACCACGGCATAGAGGAATTCTACGACGAGCCATATACCGATGCAGAGATTGATGCAATCCTGCAGAAGGCTCTCTCAGGCAAGACACCTACCGTTGCTGAGCAGCGTCAGTTCAAGCATGCCTTCCTCAAGGAAATGGCTATCATGGACTATAATGCCGGATGGACACAGCAGTTCCATTATGGTGCTATCCGCAACAACAATACAAAGATGTTCCAGCAGCTGGGTGCCGACACCGGTTTCGACTCTATCGGTGAGTTCACAACGGCAAAGGCATGCTCTCACTTCCTCGACGAGCTGAATGTGCAGGGCAAGTTGACAAAGACCATCCTCTATAACCTCAACCCATGTGCCAACGAGGTGCTTGCCACCATGCTGGGTAACTTCCAGGACGGCTCTTGCCCAGGTAAGATACAGTGGGGTTCAGGCTGGTGGTTCCTCGACCAGAAGGACGGTATGGAGAAGCAGATGAATGCTCTCTCTCTGCTCGGCCTGCTGAGCCGCTTCGTAGGTATGCTGACCGACTCTCGCTCATTCCTCTCTTATCCTCGTCACGAGTATTTCCGCAGAACATTCTGTAACCTCCTCGGCAACGACATCGAGAAGGGTATGGTACCGTTCACGGGCTATGAGGAGAAGCGTGTCCGCCAGATGGTGGAGGATGTATCCTACAACAATGCCAAGAACTATTTTAACTTCTAAAATAAACTAATTCCTAAGAACTATGGTTGACATTGAATTTGTTCGTTCGCGTTTTATCAAGCATTTTGATGGCCAGACGGGAAACATATATTTCTCTCCGGGCCGTATAAACCTCATTGGTGAGCATACCGACTATAATGGCGGCTATGTATTCCCAGGTGCAGTAGATACTGGTGTGATGGCAGAGTTACGTCCTAATGGCACGAATATGATCAGGGCTTACTCCATCGACCTCAAGGACCGTGTTGACTTCGACATTAACGACCCTAAGGGTCCGAATGCTACATGGGCACGCTTTATCTACGGTATGGTGAAGGAATTCCAACTTCTCGGCGTAGATGTCAAGGGCTTCAATATCGCCTTCGCAGGTGATGTGCCCCTCGGAGCTGGTATGTCATCTTCTGCTGCTATGGAGAGCTGCTTCGGATGCGCCCTCAACGACCTCTTTGCTAATAATAAGATTTCAAAGTGGGACATCGTGCTTGCTGGTCAGGCAACAGAGCATAAGTATATCGGCTGCAACTGCGGCATCATGGATCAGTTCGCTTCTGTCTTCGGAGAAGAGGGTAAGCTGATGCGTCTTGACTGTAACTCACGCGAGTTTGAATACTTCCCCTTCAAGCCTGTTGGCTATAAGCTCGTGCTGCTCAACAGCTGCGTGAAGCATGAGTTGGCCGGTTCTCCTTACAACGACCGCCGCAACAGCTGCGAGAATGTCGCAAAGGCTGTTCAGGCAAAGCATCCTGAGCGCACTATCAATACTCTGCGCGACTGCACATGGGAAGACCTTGAGGAGGTTAAGGGCGACGTGTCTGCTGAAGACATCCAGCGTGCTACATTCGTACTGGGTGAGAAAGACCGCGTGCTCGGTGTCTGTGATGCTCTTAACGCAGGTGACTATGAGAAGGTTGGAGAACTGATGTATGCTACCCACAAGGGTCTGTCAAAGGATTATGAGGTCAGCTGTGAGGAACTCGACTATCTTAACGACATTGCCAAGGAGTGTGGCGTTACAGGCTCACGTATCATGGGCGGCGGCTTCGGCGGATGCACCATCAACCTTGTCAAGGATGAGCTTTATGACAACTTCATCAAGACTGCCAAGGAGAAGTTTAACGCAAAGTATGGTCACGAACCAAAGGTTTATAACGTCGTTATAGGCCAAGGCTCAAGGAAGATTTGTTAATTATATTTGACACAAGTCAAGGAAAAGTGGTAATTTGAAATATAATTACCACTTTTCTCTTTAAAATATTTGCTTATATCAAAAAACTTTTGTACCTTTGCATCCGCATTTGAAAAAGTGCACCGGGGTGTAGCGCAGTTGGTAGCGTTCCTGGTTTGGGACCAGGCTGTCGCAGGTTCGAGTCCTGTCACCCCGACCCTGAAAGAGGAGCTCCATTTTGGAAGTCTCCTCTTTTCTCTTACATATCATCCCAAATCTTTAAACTTTAAACATTAAACTATAAACATTATAAAATATGAAACTTAAAATTGCTGTTTTGGCCGGTGACGGTATCGGTCCGGAAATTATGGAGCAGGGTGTGGCTGTAATGTCTGCTGTAGCAGAGAAGTTCGGCCATGAGGTTAGTTACAAGGAAGCTCTCTGTGGCGCTCATGCCATCGATGAGGTTGGTGACCCATTCCCAGAGGAGACCTACAAGACATGTGAGGAGGCTGATGCTGTTCTCTTTGCCAGCGTAGGCGACCCTAAGTTTGACAACAACCCTTCAGCAAAGGTGCGTCCTGAGCAGGGACTTCTTGCTATGCGTAAGAAGCTCGGCCTCTTTGCTAACATCCGTCCTGTTACCACATTCGACTGTCTTGTACACAAGTCACCTCTGAAGGATGAAATCGTTAAGGGCGCAGACTTTATCTGTATTCGCGAGCTCACAGGTGGTATGTACTTCGGCAAGAAGCAGGAGCCTCAGATGAATGCTGAGCTGGGCGAGGAAGATGCTCTCGATACCAACTACTACACACGTCATGAGGTAGAGCGCATCCTGAAGGTAGCATACCAGTATGCCCGCCAGCGTAAGAATCACGTAACTGTTGTCGATAAGGCAAACGTGCTTGCTTCTTCTCGTCTGTGGCGTAAGATTGCTCAGGAGATTGCTCCTCAGTATCCTGACGTTACTACCGATTATATGTATGTTGACAATGCTGCGATGCGCATGATTCAGGAGCCAACATTCTTCGACGTTATGGTAACAGAGAATACCTTCGGTGATATCCTTACCGACGAGGGCTCATGCATCACAGGTTCTATGGGTCTGCTGCCATCAGCATCAACAGGTTCTTCTACACCAGTCTTCGAGCCTATCCACGGTTCATGGCCACAGGGTAAGGGACTGAATATTGCCAACCCTCTTGCACAGATTCTCTCTGTCGCTATGCTCTATGAATATTTCGACCTCAAGGAAGAAGGCGCACTCATCCGCAAGGCTGTCGATGCTTCTCTCGACCAGAATGTCCGCACTCCGGAAATTCAGGTAGAAGGCGGTGCAAAATACGGCACCAAGGAAGTCGGCCAGTGGATTGTTGACTTCATCAAGAAGGCGTAAGATAAATTGAAAATTAAAATATTAAAGGCAGGAATCATTTCCTGCCTTTTTTCTTGTCTCTAACCGCTAACCACTAACCGCTAACTGCTAACCTTACAACCCGCCAGATATTGTCTGCCGTGGTGAGGGAGACTTTTTCGTTAGGGCTGTGCGGATACATTATTCGCGGTCCGATAGATGCGATGTGTATGCCCGGGAAATTTTCTACGAAGTAGCCAGCCTCCAATGCAAAGTGCATTGATACCGGAGTAGGTGAAAAATGCAGCACATCGCTGAAGGTGTTCATCACCTGCTGCACCCACGGATGGTGCAGGTCTTCCTGCCATGAGCTGAGGTGCATGATGGTCTCAACCTCGGCACCTGTTAGGGTAAAAATCTTCGAAATATTGTCGGCAAGTTCTTCCAAAGCCTGCATGGAGAAACTCCTCGTGTGAGAGCTTATTAAACAATATTGAACATTGAACATTGAACATTGAACCCTTTGAACTCCTTGAACCCCTTGAACTCCTTGAACTCTTGAACCCTCTGTGTCTATTATCCCAATATTGTTGCTTGTCTCCACTCCGCCGTCGGGACGCATGGTGACAGGACCAGAGGGAATGCCGTTGACACTTGCAAGGATAAGGTGGGTGCCTTCTTCGTTGATGACAGAGGAATGCCACACCGCCGGCTTTGCACTAACTATGACGTCAGGATCGCTTTCTGAATACTGTGCCTTTATGGCGTCGTTACATTGGTTGACGAGCACATTAAAGGCTTCGGCATTCTCCTTGGGGATGCATATCTTCGCCTCAGCCTCGCAAGGTATGGCAGAATAAGCCTGCCCTCCCTTTATATTAATAAGGTATAGCTTAATGTTTGTCTGACGTATTGCGACAAGCAGCAAGTTGCAGAGAATCTTTATAGCATTAGCCCGCCCGCTGCCTATATCCACGCCGCTGTGTCCGCCTCTGCCCCCGGTGACGCTTACGGAGAGGGTGATATAGTCCTTTGGCATCGCGGTACGGCGGTATGGCAGATGTGCCACCTGTATGTGGGCTCCTGCCGATGCAACAGTTATCTCGCTGTAGGCTTCAGAGTCTATGTTCAGCACGCGTCTGCCTTTGAAGAAATCTGGTGCCAAACCTGCAGCCCCCGACATGTCTGTCTCTTCGCATGTGGTGGTAAGCACCTCAAGGGCAGGGTGGGGCAGTTCATCATCTGCAAGTATAGCAAGAGCCATTGACAGTCCTATGCCATTATCTGCTCCTAATGAGGTGTGGTCGGCACGCATCCAACGCTCTCCGTTCTCTTCATATTCTATTGTCTTGACAGTTCCAGGTACGGGATAACCCTCTTCAGCCACACACACCATGTCCATGTGGTTGAGAATGACGATTGGCTCTTTGTCTTCATATCCTGGTGTAGCAGGCTTCTCTATCACCACACAGTTGTTCGCATCGCGGCGGTAGGTGAGACCATGTTCCTTTGCAAAGTTGCATAGAAAGTCTGCCACTTTCTCCTCATGGTGCGAAGGACGTGGAATAGCACAGAGTTGCTTGAAGATGTCAAGATATGACTGCATATTATTTCTTTTTGGCCCAGGTATTGGCAAGTATAACGACAAATATTACCACAGCCATAAATACTGCTGTGGCACCAAGCTGCGCTTGGATATTATTTCCTATAATATGTAAGGCGACGCAGAAAGCTGCAGTAATGACTGATATTCCACACATCAGCAGACGCAGACGGTGGATATTAACTTTCTTACGTTCCTCCTCACTGGCTGTGTTGTATCCGGCAATGAGTTTGTCGCCCTTGCCAAGATAAAATACAATGGCAAGAACAATGAATAGTAATGTGAAAAATATTGCTGGAATCATATTCTTTTAAGAACAAGTTCTATCAGGTCAGTAATTGATGATTTATACTCCGTATTCATCTCCTTGTTGTAGCGGTTTGCTACGACTATGCAGCAGGTCATCGCCTTGTGTCCTAAAAGCGATGCCAAACCAGCAAGGGCAGACGATTCCATCTCGAAGTTGCAAATCTTCAGACCGTCATATTCGAAGGCCTCAATCTTTTCGTTCTGGTCTGGATCTTGTATTGCCAGACGCACCTCTCGTCCCTGCGGACCGTAGAAGCCTCCGCAAGCGCAAGTGATACCCTTAACCATATCGTCACCGGCAATGCGCTCTATCAAACCTTCATCAGCAACGGCAACGTAAGGAGCTGGCTTTTTCTCAGACCACAGCATGTCTTTCATGAAAGCCTTTTCGAGGGCTAAGTCGCACACCTCGTCGCGCCCAGCGTAATAGTTCAGCAGACCGTCGAAACCTATGCTCTTTACCGATGCTATGAACGACCCTATCGGAGTGAAAGGTTGCAGACCTCCGCAGGTGCCGAGACGCACCAGTTCGAGGGTCTTGTGCTCATCCTTAACCTCACGCTTTTCGAGGTCTATGTTCACAAGGGCATCGAGTTCGGTCATCACGATGTCGATGTTGTCGCAACCTATGCCGGTAGAGACACAGCTGATGCGCTTGCCCTTGTAAGTACCCGTGATGGTGTGGAATTCTCTGCTCTGTACTTCGCACTCTATGGTGTCGAAATACTTGGCAATCATGGTGACTCTGTCCTGATCGCCCACGAGGATAATCTTGTCGGCAAGTTGCCCAGGACGCAAATGCAGATGGAATACACTTCCATCTGCATTTATCGGTAATTCTGATGATTCAATCATAGTTCTTTAAGCATTAAGCATTAAGCATTAAGCTTTAACCGCTAACCACTAACCACTAACCATTAACCATTAACCATTCTTAAGCATTTCGTCCATATTCTTGGCAGCATTGCGTCCGTCACCCATGGCGAGGATAACTGTAGCGCCACCACGAACGATGTCACCGCCGGCATAGATATTTAAGCGGCTTGACTGCATGCCTTCGTTTACGGCAATGGTGTTCTTGCGACCCAGTTCCAAGCCCTTGATAGACTTTGGTACCAGTGGGTTAGGAGATACACCGATGGCAACGACAACCTGATCTACGTCGATGGTAATCTTCTCGCCAGTTGGTTCTGGTGAGCGGCGTCCTGATGCGTCAGGCTCTCCAAGCTTCATCACTTCGAGCACAGCCTGCTTTACGGCACCCTTCTCGTCGCCGATATACTCAACAGGATTGTGCAGGGTGAGGAATGTGATGCCCTCTTCCTTGGCGTGCTTCACCTCCTCAAGACGTGCAGGCATCTCCTGCTCAGAGCGGCGATATACTAGAGTCACGTCAGCACCCAGGCGCTTTGCCGTGCGGCAAGAGTCCATAGCGGTGTTACCGCCACCAACAACGAGCACGTTCTTACCCAGGTTGATTGGGGTGTCGGTCTTAGGATTTGCAGCATCCATGAGGTTCACACGGGTGAGGTACTCGTTAGAAGACATGATGTTGATGAGGTTCTCACCAGGGATATTCATGAAGTTAGGTAGACCAGCACCGGAAGCAACGAAGATACCCTTGAAGCCCTGTGCCTCCAACTCGTCGGTAGTGATAGACTTACCCACGATGACGTCAGTCTGGAAGTGTACACCCATCTTGCGGAGATTCTCGATTTCCACGTCAACAATGGCGTTAGGCAGACGGAACTCAGGGATACCATATTTCAGCACACCGCCGATTTCGTGCAGAGCCTCGAAGACGTAAACGTCGTAACCCTTCTTTATCATGTCGCCGGCAAATGACAGTCCTGCAGGACCTGAACCAACGACTGCCACCTTAATGCCGTTAGAAGGAGCTACGTCAGGCAGAGATATATTTCCGCTCTGTCTCTCGTAGTCGGCAGCGAAGCGCTCCAGGTATCCGATAGCCACAGCTGGCTCGTTCATCTTCAGGTGGATACACTTGCTCTCACACTGCTTCTCCTGTGGGCAGACACGTCCGCAGACAGCAGGCAGTGCAGAAGTGTCCTTCAGCACCTTTGCAGCAGCGAGGAACTGTCCGCGCTCGATATTCTTGATGAATGAAGGTATGTTGATATTTACAGGACAGCCCTCTACGCATGAAGGATTAGCACAGTCGAGACAACGCTTAGCCTCTGTCAGAGCCATCTCCTTTGTAAGACCCTTGTTGACCTCCTCAAGACGTGTTGTAGCACGATAAACTGGGTCAAGCTCAGGCATTACGACGCGAGGAATTGCTGTACGCTCTTTTGGCTTCATGCTCTTGCGCAGCTCTTCGCGCCAAGGAGCCTTGCGGTCGGTCAGCACCTCGATAGAGTCATCTACAGGAGCATTGTCCATCTTCACGTCGGTATGCTCGTTGATGCCTGTCTCTACGTCCTCATAAACGTGGTCGGCATAGTGCTCCATCTCTTCCTGCTCTTCACGCTTGAAGGTTCCCATGCGCTTGAACATCTCGTCCCAGTCAACGAGGGCACCGTCGAACTCAGGACCGTCGATGCAGACAAACTTTGTCTTGCCACCGATAGTCAGACGGCATGCACCGCACATACCAGTACCGTCCACCATGATGGTGTTCAGCGATACATCGGTAGAGATGCCATATTTCTGTGTCATCAGACAAGAGAACTTCATCATTATCGGAGGACCGATAGCGAAAGCCTTGTCGATGTGCTCCTGCTGGCAGAATTTCTCGATGCCGACAGTTACGACACCCTTCTCGCCCTTTGAGCCGTCATCAGTCATGATGATTACCTCGTCAGAAGAAGCGCGAATCTCGTCTTCCATGATTACGAGGTCGGCAGTACGACCGGCAATTACTGACAGCACCCTGTTGCCGGCAGCCTTCAGACCGCGAATGATTGGCAGCATAGGAGCAGCACCCAGACCGCCGCAGGCACATATTACGGTGCCGAATTTCTCAATGTGGGTAGGGTTGCCGAGAGGACCTACGATGTCAGCTACAGAATCGCCGACGTTGAGGTTACATAACTTTGTTGATGACATGCCCACTTCCTGTATTACCAGTGTGATGGCACCACGTTCGATGTCGGCATCGGCAATAGTCAGCGGCATGCGCTCAGAGTGTTTGTCAACACGCACGATGACAAAGTTGCCCGGCTTACGGCTCCTGGCAATCAGCGGAGCTTCAATCTCCATACAGAAAACCTTCTCGGAGAATTGCTTTTTTGATAAAATCTTAAACATTTACTTATATTGAATTTTAATCTTTAATCATTTCTGCTCCCATGTATGGAACGAGGACTTTTGGAATCTTGATGCCGTCTTCTGTCTGGTTGTTCTCCAGTATGGCAGCAACGATGCGTGGCAATGCCAGGGCAGAACCGTTGAGAGTGTGGCAGAGCTCAGGCTTCTTTGTCTCGCTGTTGCGGTAGCGGCACTTCAGGCGGTTAGCCTGATAGGTGTCGAAGTTTGATACGCTCGATACCTCAAGCCAGCGTCCCTGTGCCTCAGAGTACACCTCGAAGTCATAGCAGATGGCAGAAGTGAAGCTCTGGTCTCCTCCGCAAAGCAGCAGAATGCGGTAAGGCAATTCCAGCTTCTTCAGCAGACCCTCTACGTGCTCCAGCATCTCCTTGTGCGACTCCTTTGAGTGCTCAGGCTTGTCGATGCGCACTATCTCTATCTTCGAGAATTCATGCAGGCGGTTCAGACCGCGTACATCCTTGCCATAGCTGCCGGCCTCTCTGCGGAAGCACTGTGTGTAAGCGCAGTTCTTTATAGGCAGATCCTTCTCGTCGAGTATCACATCGCGGTATATGTTTGTTACTGGCACCTCTGCCGTAGGAATGAGGTAGAGGTCGTCAATCTCGCAGTGGTACATCTGTCCCTCCTTGTCAGGCAGCTGACCAGTGCCGTAACCAGAAGCTTGGTTCACCACTGTCGGAGGCATTATCTCCGTATAGCCTGCTGCACGTGCCTCGTCGAGGAAGAAATTGATAAGAGCCCTCTGCAGACGTGCTCCCATGCCGATATATACAGGGAAGCCTGCACCTGTTATCTTCACGCCCAGGTCGAAGTCTATGAGGTTGTATTTCTTTGCCAGTTCCCAGTGAGGCAGAGGATTGGCGATGCCCAGTGACGGATTCACGTCCCAGTTGCCTACGGTATCGCTGGCAGTACACTCTTTAAGGTTGCTCTTCACTACGCGGTTGTCTTCTGCAGCCTTTCCTTCAGGCACCTCGTCGTAAGGAATGTTTGGTATCTGGCAGAGTAGGGTAGTAAGCTGCTGCTCAGCCTGTGCCTTAGCCTCTTCCAGTTCCTTACTCTTCTCTTTCAGCGCAGCCACTTCAGCCTTCGCCTTTTCTGCAGCCTCTTTGTCGCCCTGCTTCATCAGCATGCCGATGCGGCTGGCTTCTTTCTTTTGCTCAGAGAGACATGCGTCCAACTCCTGCTGTGATTCACGTCGTTTCTTGTCAACGGCAATGACCTCGTCTATTGCCTGCTCAGCATTTGGGAAATGCTTCTTGTTCAGTCCGGCAATAACGCGAGCCTTCTCGTCTGTAATAAGTTTTAATGTAAGCATTTTTATGTTATAATGTTTTTGTTACCGTTTTATGTACATGCGCCCTTGTGCAGGCGTGCGCAATTTTGTGTGCAAAGTTACGAAAAAGTGAGCAAAATACCAAACAAAAATGATTTTTTTAATTTTTGTTTGTATTTTCGAGCGTAAGTAACTTCGACAAAGTCAAAGTTACGAAAAAAAAATGAAATACGTACCAAACACCCCGATAATTTAATTTTTCTTTAGAAGAAAACATAAAAAAAACTCCACTCCGTAGAACTTCAGGAGTTCCTCGACCTTCTTGTAATACTGGTTACAATTGTAACCATTTCCTACCAAATTATGCAATTATGCAATTATGCAATTCGGACATTAAGGTTTTTCAACTTCAAACCGGC
Organism: uncultured Prevotellaceae bacterium; assembly: GCA_902774795.1. Classification (GTDB taxonomy): domain Bacteria; phylum Bacteroidota; class Bacteroidia; order Bacteroidales; family Bacteroidaceae; genus Prevotella. Next base: position 103,550 of record CACYKA010000020.1, read on the forward strand.
TGTAAGAAGTGAGTAGAGAGAAGATAAAATTATTAATTAATAATTTTATATTATATATTAATATATAATATAATTTTTCCGTCTCAAGTTTTTTCAGAATATTAATGTCTAAACTGCATAAATGCATAAATGGGTAAATTCACATATTTTTGTCCTGTC
>CACYKA010000021.1 GCA_902774795.1 uncultured Prevotellaceae bacterium
AATTCTGCTGCAAAAGTAACTATTTTTTAGTTGCAAACCAAATTTCTTCACATTTTTTTACTACAATACCTTTTATTACGATATATTTTACACAAAAGTACTAATTTATTTTGTCGTTATCGAAATATTTACTACTTTTGTTCGATAGCGTTGTCCCTTCAATCCATTTTTTGGGCGTCATATTAAAACGATTAAGACCGGCCTCATGCCAAAAGGTGTCGAATTCGGCACCTTTAAAGTTTGGATTGTGTAGTTGTTCCCAAATGCCTAGGAATTCTATTGTATTCTTATTGCGCATCCAGTTCCTGATATGGTATTCACTCTCACTACCTTTTACCTCTGTATCGGCAAACTTATCGTGGTCAAAGTGGTCAAGGTCAAAATGGTCATTTTCGATTTCGGATTCGGTCATTTGGCTCACTATATATAAATATAAATATTTATTATAGTGGAGGATTTTGACAAGTGTGAAAACGATTTTGACCAAAATGACCATGACCAAAATGACCGCCATCTTGCGTGCGAAAATTTTTTGAAAAATAATTGAAAATAGAATCGTAGACCGCAATGGAAATGTCGTACCTTTGCATCGTGAATTTGAGACCGCAGTCCCACTTTCACTTGCAGACTCGAAGAGCCGACACTTGCACACTCCCGGGAACCGCACGTGCAGACTCCAGAGGCAGCAAAATCAACTTTCAATTTTCAATTTTCAACTTTCAATTAAAAAAAAAAGACTATGATTCAGATTAAGGCAAAACAGCAGAACGTATCGTTCGAAAAGAATGTCGAGAAGCTCGCATTCGTACTCTCAGCACACCTCTACAACACCCTCGACTCCAGCAAGGTGATTGAGGAGGCCGCTAAGCGCTCCGGCATCAGTACTGGCGTCATCAAGGCAGCATGGGACGCAGCAGGTGAGGTGATTCGCACCTGGGCAACCGAAGGTCACAACGTACCTCTGCCCGGACTCGGCAGCATGCGATTCAGCGTCCGCTCCAAGAGCGTTCAGAACGTTGAGGACGTGAAGACCTCGCTCATCTCTGCCCGTCGCGTCATCTTCACTCCGTCGAAGGAGGTAAAGGACGAGCTGCAGGCAACCAAGATTTCCATCACCTGCTACGACAAGGACGGCAACATCGTAAAGCGCGTGACCAGCGCCGACACCAACGACGTGGAAGACCCTGAGAACGAGGGTTCAAACGGTTCAAATGGTTCAAGCGGTTCAAGCGGTTCAAGTGAGAACGGTGGTGATACCCCATCCGGAGGCGGTGACGACAACGGCGGCGGTGGCAACAACAACGGAGGAGTAAGTAACGACTAGACGATGTAAGATGTATGAGGGCTGATGTCTGATGTATGATGGCTGAGGCCCTCATTTCTCAAATTTTCAATTGTCAATTTTCAATTATCAATTATCAATTTTCGAAATGGACAAGAAAAGAATTTTTGACATACTGGCTAAGATGATAGTAGCTGCCCTCACAGCGGCCCTTACAGCAGTAACAACCACATCGTGCATGGGGCATGGACCGTTTCCGATGTAAGATGTAAGAAGTAAGATGTCTGATGTACAAGTAGAGCGGAGACTGCATTTTTTTGATGCGGCCTCCGCTTGGTTGTTTGGCTTCGAATAGTGTGTGACTTCTACTATACTCACGATATTGCTTTTAGTCCGATGATTGATGCGATGAGGGTTGTGAGGAAGAGCAGCCGCCAGAAGGTTCAGGAGTTTGCCTTCATTCCAGTCCCTCAGTCAGGAATCGTCTCAGGTGAAGGTGGGTAATACCATCAGAATCCAGCCTGCCAACGAGCGGGGTCATCGATATGACATATTTTGGATAGTTGTCCTTAATGGCCCGCAAGTTGCCGAACTCACGCTCTCTCGTGGCTTCATCGGCGATGATATATGATGCCTGTACATATATCTTCTGACCTTTAGGCTTCTTGCAGACAAAATCAATCTCACCAGCCTGAAGCTGTCCGACTGTTACCTCATAGCCGAGACGTATCAAGTGGTTATAGATGATATTTTCAATCACTTTTTCGATGTCACCCTCACGTGAGCCGCCTGCCAGCGTGTTCCGCAGGCCATTGTCTTCGAAGTAATACTTGTCGTTGCTCTCAAACAGCTTCTTGCCGTGAATGTCATAGCGGTTCACCTTATGTAATAGATAAGCATCGCACAGAAACTTCGTATAGTTGATGATAACCGTCGAGGTAACGCTTTCGCCCTGCGACTTCATATATTTGGCAATGCTGTTGGCCGAGATTATTTTCCCTGCATTGTCAGCCAGAAAACGCACAAGGTTTTCAAGAAACGGCACGTTGCGAATCTTGTTCCTCGTAATTACGTCCTTCAGCAGCACCGTGTGGTACACGTCAGTCTGGTACTCACGCGCATCCTGCTCGTCAAGGCCCATCTTCATCAATCCCGGCAGACCACCGAACTGGATATATTTGGCCAGCGTATCGTCTGAGTCTGCGAGCTGATGGAACAGCATGAACTCCTCGTAGCTCAATGCCTGAATATAGATATCTTTGTAGCGTCCTCCTATTATAGAACTTAAGTCGCTGCTCAGCATCCTAGAATTTGATCCCGTAATAACCAACTCAATATCCGGCTCCTCGTAATAGCTACGCACACTTTTTTCGAACTCCTCAATGTCCTGAATCTCGTCAACGAGAATGTAGTTTGTTTTTGTTTTGTCGCGCCTTGCATCAATATAGGCGTTCAAGTCATGATAGGTTTTAATGTCGTCAAACTCATGCTTCTCCTTGTCGATGAAGATAATATTTGCACGCTCATCCTTATTCACCTTGTCCCTGAAGAGACGCAGGATATAGCTCTTGCCAATACGGCGCTGACCCGTCAGGATGATAATGGTGTCTTTACCCAAATAGCGTTCAATCTTTTCCAGATAACTCTGTCTTAATATCGCACTCATAATTCGAATTTTATCTTTTATAATGGAAATTTGGTGCAAATATACTAATTTTATCTTTTATAAAAGACAAAAATACGAAAAATTTTAGTTTTATCCATCATAATAGATGAAATTTTCTCATTTCAGGAACAGACAACTGTCAAAATTCATTTTACTACCCAATCTTCCAAATCTTTTTTGGTTTGATTCATAAATCTTGCTGCGAAGATACCTCTTCTACAGTTTCTCGCCGCAGTGTGAGCAGTAGCGGTCATTGTCCCGTATGTTCTCACCACATCGCGGGCAGCGTCCATCCTTCGGCTTCTCTTGCGTCTCGTCGATGATGGTGGCTGTGACTATGCCGGTAGGTACGGCAATGATGGTGTAGCCCAGCAGCATGACGAAAGCTGACAGCAGGCGTCCTATGGGCGTCACTGGCGTGATGTCACCATAGCCTACGGTGGTCATCGTGACGATGGCCCAATAGACAGAGGTGGCCAAATCTGTGAATTTGGTTTCGGGATGTCCGCTCTCAACCATGTACATCAGCGTTCCCAGACAGGTGACGAGTATCAGCACAAAAAGGAAATAGACTGCTATCTTGTTGAGACTCTTCCTGAGCGAGTACATCAGGACGTAGCCCTCGTTGATTAAAGAGAACAGTTTGAAAATACGAAAGATTCGGATGAAGCGGAATGTACGCAGCATGAGCATATACCGCGCATTGGGCAGGAAGTAGGAGAGGTATGGCGGCAATGTTGCCATCAGGTCGATGATGCCAAAGAAACTCAGCACATAGTCCTTGGGACGTGGTGAGCAGTAGATACGGGCAATGTATTCAACGGTAAAGAAAATGGTGACTACATATTCCAATATTTCGAGCGCGAACTTAAAGGTATGGGCCAGTGACGGGATGGTCTCAATAAAGGATATGAGAATGCTGAGCGAAATCATCACCATCAGGATGATATCGAAGGCACGTCCGCTGGGGGTATCTGACTCGAACAGAATGTTGTACAGCTTTTCTTTTTCAAGCCACTCAGGTTTTTTCATAATATAACGATTTAGGGATAAACGGACTTATTGTATTTCTTAAACGGACACTATGCGGCTGCCGTCGGGTTGGGGGGTGATGGTGATTTTTATTGTCTCGTCGGGTAGGGCGGACTCTGCCATCTCAGGCCACTCGATAAAACACAGGTTGCTGGAATAGAAATAGTCATCGGCACCGATGTCGTAGAGCTCCTCGGTCTTCTTGATGCGATAGAGGTCGAAGTGGTAGATTAATTGAAAATTGAAAATTCTTTCAGTCGCTTCGCTTTGTGAAAGCGCCCCTTTGGGTCGAGCGGAAAGTTGAGAGTTGGGAACTTCGTACTCATTGACGATGGCGAAGGTGGGGGAGGTGATGACGTCTTCGCAGCCGAGTTCCTCGCAGATGGCCTTGATAAACGTTGTCTTGCCTGCTCCCATGGGGGCGTAGAAGGCAAAGCATTTCACTGCCTCGTCATTGCTGAGAATATCATGAAAGGCTGCAATAAACTCACGTGCTGCCTCACGAATGTGCTCTATATCTTTTATTATAATTTCCATTTTTTTCCTACATCTTACATCCTACATCTTACATCTTCCCTCTTACTTCTTCCTTCCTTTCATGCTGATGATTGGTATTATCATTTCTTCCATGGAGATGCCGCCGTGCTGGAAGGTGTCCTTGTAGTACTGTACGTAGTAGTTGTAGTTGTTGGGATATGCAAAGAAGTCATTTCCCGTGACGAAGTGGTATGTAGTGGAGATATTCGGCGCAGGCAGATGAGCCTTCCTTGGGTCGGAAATAACAAAAGTGTCCTTGGAACTGCAGTTGAGGTTCTTGCCGAATTTGTATCGCAGGTTGGTGTTGGTATTTCTGTCGCCAATGATTTTTACCGCCTTGCTGCAGCGTATGGAGCCGTGGTCGGTGGTTATGATGATGCGATAGTCGGTCTGTGCCAAAGCCTCAAGGAGTTCACGCATCACTCCATGACGGAACCACGACAGGGTAATGCTGCGGTAAGCAGCCTCGTTGTTGGCCAATTCGCGTACCATCATTGACTCTGTGCGGGCGTGGGAGAGAATGTCTATGAAGTTGATTACGATGACGTTAAGGTCGTAGTTCTTCAGACTGTTGAACTGACTCATCAACTTCTCGGTACCCGTGCTGTCGATAATCTTATGGTAGGAGAATGTCTCCTTGCGCCTGTATCGCTGCAACTGGGTCTGTATCAGCGGTGACTCATTGATGTTCTTGCCTTCTTCCTCGTCTTCATCCACCCACAGGTCAGGGAACATCTGGGCTATCTGCGTAGGCATGAGGCCTGAGAAGATGGCGTTGCGGGCATATTGCGTGGCGGTAGGCAGGATGGAACAGTAGAGGCGCTCGTCGATGTCGAACATATCGCCGATTTCTTCTGCCAAGGTGCGCCATTGGTCGTAGCGGAAGTTGTCGATAACAATGAAGAATACCTTCTCGCCATTGTTGAGGGCCGGAAAAACGACATCGGGCATGATGCGGTTTGACATCAGAGGCTTGTCGGCGGTGTCGGTCATCCAATTCAGGTAGTTCTTCTTGACGAACTTCGCAAAGTCGGTGTTGGCCTCTTCTTTCTGCATGGCAAGCATCTCGGTCATGTTGCTTCCTGTGCGGGCAATTTCCAACTCCCACCTTACGAGGCGTTTATATACCTCCTGCCAGTCGTCGAAGGTGCGGCAGTTCTGTATCTGCATGGAAATGTCCTGGAATGACTGCTGATAGTCCTGTGCAACAATCTCAGTTACGATGTCGCGCTGGTGGACGTGTTTCTTAAGCGTCAGCAGTATCTGCATGGGGTTGACGGGTTTTATCAGGTAGTCGGCGATGGACTTGCCGATAGCCTGGTCCATGATGTCCTCTTCTTCACTCTTGGTCACCATCACGACAGGCGTCTGCGGCTGTATCTCCTTGATGCGCTGCAGAGTCTCAAGGCCCGTTATGCCGGGCATCATCTCATCAAGCAGAATCAGGTCGAACGTATGATTCTGACACTGCTCTATGGCGTCCAGACCGTTGTTGGCAATTGAGACGTCATAGCCTTTTTTCTCAAGAAAGAGTATGTGGGCGTGAAGGTGTTCTATCTCATCATCAACCCAAAGAAGTTGTGCTGCCATTAATATTCATTTTTTTCCACCAGCACGCCGACGTCGGCAATGCCTGGAAGGATGTTGTCTTGCATATTGTGTCTGATGAAGATGTCAACGGTGTCTCCTTCTTGTATTTCCATGGTACAGAAAGGAATACGGTGCGTAAGGTATGTGATGCCCTCGCCGTTGTTCTTGCCGCTTTCGTCAACGATGTCGTATGCAAGTGCTTTGGTGATGTCTTTATTCTTGTTGCGGAGAGACTGCGTCATTAAGATTGAGATATTCCGATAGGGGTAGTTGGCATTAGTACGGAATTCCAGTGTTGTCTCGCAGTTGCCGCTGGTCGTGACGGAGTCTATTTCAAAGTGCAGGGAGTCTATTATGTTCCATTCTTCACCGTCGATGGCTGCAAATTCATGCAGGAGGGTCCTTTGGCTACGACACGAAATCAGAAGTGTGAGTGCTATTATTATATATAAGGTGTATTTGTTCGCAATCTTAAATGAATTCATTGCTTGCCCTCCTGTGGCTTTTCTTCATGATGCGACTTTTTCTTCTTTTTCTTCTTCTTGGCACTGTCAAATCGGGTGATGTCGTTGTCGTGGAGCATATCCTTCGGCTTTTTCTGCTCTTTGGCCTTGCCGTCTTCCTGTAGTGAGAGTGGTTTCTCGCCCTGCTTGTTCATGGCAATGATGGCATTGGCACGACTTGCTGTTATGGTCTCAAGATTTGCGGGTGTCTTCTTGTCGGTGGAATAGGTTACAAGGCCGGCAAGGATGTCCTGCTTGAAGAAATAGTAGTCATTGTCAAGTGTCTGAAGGACGGTCTCGCGTGACGGCATCTTCTTGCTTGCCTCCATGTAGGTGTCAATCTCGTAGTTCATGCAGCACTTCAGCTTTGCACACATGCCAGCCAACTTCTGCGGATTTGGCGAGATGTCCTGTACGCGTGCCGCCGTAGTGCCGACGCTGGAGAAATGGGTCATCCATGTAGCACAGCACAGTTCTCTGCCACAAGGTCCTGTACCACCGATGCGACCAGCCTCCTGACGTGCACCAATCTGCTTCATCTCAATGCGAACGTGGAATTTTGCAGCCAGATCTTTTATGAGTTGGCGGAAGTCAACACGCTCGTCGGCAATGTAGTAGAAGATGGCCTTGTTGCCGTCGCCCTGATACTCCACATCACCGATTTTCATTTCCAGTCCCAGACCCTTTGCTATCTGGCGGCTTTCAATCATGGTGTCCTGCTCACGTTTCTTTGCCTCGTAGTAGGTCTGCATGTCGGAATCCTTAGCCAGACGATACACTTTGCGTATCTCGTCGGGAGATTTCAGGTTCGCTTTCTTGACCTGCAGGCTAACCAGCCGTCCTGTAAGGGTTACGACACCGATGTCATGTCCCGGGTTAGCTTCTACTGCCACCCAGTCACCTTTCTTTAGGTCGAGCCCGTTGACGTTGTGGTAATACCCCTTTCGCGTGTTTTTGAACTGTACCTCTACAAGGTCTGTTGATTCGGTGTTGCCAGGAACATCGGCTAACCAATCGTATGTATTAAGTTGGTGGTCTGAACGTCCGACTCCTTTTGCACAGAGTCCTCTGCCGCAGGGTAGGGTACCCCAGCTCCAACCGTTTTCAATTTTCTTGTCCATAGCTTTATGTCGTATGTAGTAAGACTGCAACCTTCATCGTGACGTCGAAAAATACCATTTTGGCATTGGCATTCTGGCCGATGTCGCGTATGGCAGTCTGATATAGCTCCTGAAATCCCAGTATATTGCCTTCATTGACAAAACGGGCAAATTTTGTGCAGAATTGCTCTTCGTCGGGTGTCATATAGCTCAGTTCCGGCTTCCGGAAATTATACATGAACGCCTCGCGTGCCATGCGAAGGAAATATGTCAGCATGCGCTTCTGCTCTTCACGTCCCAAGGCTGCGGCATTCTCCGACCATCGTTTCAGGTCTTTGACATCTTTCATATATGCCTTGCGCATCAGCGTGACGAAATAGTCGAAGAATAACTGGTTTTCGTTGCCAGCCTTAAGTTCTTCCAATGCATTGAGCCAACTTCCCCCGCTAATTCGTGCTACTCGGTGTGCATCGTCCTGCTCAAGTCCCCTCTGCTGTATCAGCGCGTTCTGTATGTCATCTGTAGCTATCGGCTTCACGTCAAACCGTTGTACCCTGGAGCGGATGGTCTCCAGCAGATTATCCGGCTCACGGCATACAAGGATGAAAAGTGTCTGGGTAGGCGGCTCTTCAATGAGTTTCAGCATCTTGTTGGCGCACTCGATGTTCATGCGCTCGGGTAGCCATATAATGCTGATTTTCCATCCTCCCTGATTCGACTTCATCATAAGCCGTTTGATGAGTTCGTTGGCCTCTCCTACGGTTATGACGGCCTGCTGACGCTCTGCACGCATAGCTTCCATCCACTGTGCAAGGGAGAAATACGGCCCGTCGCTGAGCAATTCGTTCCATTGTTCTATGAAATCATCGCTGATGGGCTTGTATTCACTATTCCATTTCGCCAGTTTGATGGTCGGAAAGGTGAAGTGCAGATCGGGATGCGAGATACCTTTTACCTGATATGTTCCCTTGTTGAGAATGTATGTTGCAAGACCTATGGCCAAAGCCATCTTGCCGCAACCGTCGGGGCCGCATAACATCATGGCATGTGGCAGACGGTTATCATCTGCCAACCCGCAAAGACGCTCAATCATCTCATGCTGCCCTATGACGTTATTGAAGTCCACTGAAAGTATCTCGTGCTCAAAGCCTGAGACTAGAACTCGGCATTATTCGGGGTGCGTGGGAATGGTATCACGTCACGTATGTTCTGCATGCCGGTAACGAAGAGGATAAGTCTTTCAAAGCCTAATCCGAAGCCAGCATGAGGACATGTACCATACTTACGGGTGTCGAGATACCACCACAGATGGGTCATATCCATCTGGCGGCGCTCTATTTCAGACATCAGTTTGTCGTAGCTCTCTTCACGAACGGAACCACCCATAATCTCACCAATCTGTGGGAACAGTACGTCTGTGCCCTGCATGGTAGAGCCAGGGGCTGCACAGCCTTTGTAGCCTACAGAACCGCCGTCGGCAGTTGCTTCGTTCTGCTTCATATAGAACGACTTGATGGCTGTTGGGTAGTCGGTCATGATGACAGGCTTCTTGAAATGCTCCTCTACGAGGTAGCGCTCGTGCTCAGAAGCGAGGTCGTCGCCCCATTCGCAGGGGAATTCAAACTTCTTGCCATTGGCCTTTGCTTCCTGCAGAATCTTGATACCCTCTGTATAAGGCAGACGGACAAACTTGTCCTTCAGAATACCCTCAAGACGCTCTATCAGCCCCTTGTCAATCATCTTGTTAAGGAAGTCAAGGTCATCTTTGCAGTTATCCAAAGCCCATTTTACGCAGAATTTGATGAAATCCTCTTCAAGGTCCATCAGCTCTTCCTGATCCATGAAGGCAATCTCAGGCTCAATCATCCAGAACTCAGCAAGATGGCGAGGAGTGTTTGAATTCTCGGCGCGGAATGTGGGACCGAAGGTGTAGATAGCACCCAGGGCCGTTGCTCCGAGCTCGCCCTCCAACTGTCCAGAAACAGTAAGGGAAGTCTGCTGGCCAAAGAAATCGTCGCTGTAGATTATCTTGCCCTCTTTATCCTTTTTGAGGTCGTAGAGGTTCTTGGTAGTAACCTGGAACATGTTTCCTGCTCCCTCGCAGTCGCTTGCGGTAATCAGCGGGGTGTGGAAGTAGAAATATCCATGCTCGTGGAAATAAGTGTGTATAGCCATAGCCATATTGTGGCGTATGCGCATCACGGCACCAAAAGTATTGGTACGCAGACGCATGTGGGCATACTGGCGCATATACTCAAAGGACTGGCCTTTCTTCTGCATGGGGTAGTCTGCACCGCATTCGCCGTATACAAGCAGGCTCTTGCAATGTACCTCAGAAGCCTGTCCCTGTGCGGGGCTTTCAACAAGTATGCCCTCTACGCAAATGCAGGCACCTGTGGTCACTTGCTTCAAGACTTCAGCATCTACGACACCGGCGTCCACCACAATCTGTATGTTCTTAATGGTGGAACCGTCATTGACAGCGATGAAGTCAACGGCCTTGCTGGAACGGTGTGTGCGTACCCAGCCTTTTATACATATTTCTTTATTGTAATCTGTGCTCTGAAGAGCATCAGCTATTTTCGTACGAATCATCTTTTTACCTAAATTTATCGTAACTTATTCTTAATCAGTTATTCAAAAGCTCCCATTCGAAGCATGTCAACTTCCTTCTCTGTCAGGAATCTCCAGTCACCGCGGCGAAGATTCTTCTTTGTCAGTCCGCAGAACTGTACGCGGTCAAGCTTTATTACGTGATATCCGAGGAATTCGAATATGCGGCGTACAATACGGTTCTTGCCAGAGTGGATTTCGATGCCGACCTGCTTTTTGTCAGTAGCATGTGAATATTCTACTGCATCCACTTTGATAGGTCCGTCTTCGAGTTCTATGCCATCTGCAATCTTCTGCATATCATGAAGGGTAACATTCTTGTCAAGAACCACATGATATACCTTCTTCTTCAGGAAGCGTGGGTGAGTCAGTTTAGCTGCGAGGTCACCGTCGTTGGTAAGCATCAGCACACCGGTAGTATTGCGGTCAAGACGGCCTACAGGATATATACGCTCAGGGCAAGCACCCTTTACGAGATCCATGACAGTCTTACGCTGCTGTGGGTCGTCAGAAGTGGTGACATAATCCTTTGGCTTGTTCAATAATACATATACCTTTTTCTCTAATGTGACTGGCTGGTCGTGGAACATCACAACATCGCTGCGCATTATTTTTGTTCCAAGTTCTGTAACCACATTGCCATTGACTGTCACAACACCTGCGTGTATGAAGTCATCAGCTTCGCGGCGGCTGCAAACACCTGCATTAGCCAGGAACTTATTAAGACGGATTGGAGCATTGGGGTCTATATGGCTTTCGTTATACTCTATGCGTTTCTTCATAGAATACTTTGCCTGTGGGTCATAACCCTGCCTGTTTTGTGGCTTGCCCTGAGGTCTGCCATAAGATGGCTTGCCATACTGAGGACGCTGAGGCTGGCCATATTGTGGACGCTGCTGGCCGTATTGAGGGCGCTGTGGCCTGCCATACTGAGGTCTTTCACCATATTGCGGTCTTTCTCCATACTGTGGACGCTGTGGACGTCCATAAGGTCTTTCTTCATGAGTTCTTTCGCCATACTGCGGACGCTGCGGACGTCCATACTGTGGCCTCTCGCCATAAGGACGCTGGGGACGCTCCCCGTAAGCTGTTGGACGTGCTGTTGTGATACGTACTCTCTGACGTGGCTGTTTAGGTCCGTTCGCATCCTGAATGTTGTCTTTTCTTTCCATAATTAAATAATTTTAAGTTGGTTTTCTCTTTAAAACGTTAAATTGTTTCTCGTAAAAATGTAATTCTTAATCTTTTTAATCTTCAATCTTTAAACTTTAAACTCTAAACTTTAAACTTTAAACTTTCAACTTTAAACTTTACTCCTACACTCCCGTGTAGTTTCCTGGTGTAATTGCCATCAGTTCTGCCTTCACGGCGTCGCTGACCTCCAGTGTTTGTATAAATTCGTGAATAGTATTCTGATCCATGTGTTTGTTTGTTCGTGTGAGGGCTTTAAGTGCCTCGTATGGGTGAGGATATGCTTCGCGACGCAAAATTGTCTGTATTGCTTCTGCTACTACAGCCCATGTGTTGTCAAGGTCTGCCTGTAGGGCTTCGGGATTCAGAATGAGCTTGCGGAGACCTTTCAAGGTGCTTTGGATAGCTATTACGCTGTGTCCCAAAGGTACACCGATGTTGCGAAGAACCGTAGAGTCAGTCAAATCACGTTGCAGTCGGCTTACAGGTAATTTCTGTGCCAAGAACTGCAATATTGCATTTGCAATTCCGAGATTACCTTCTGAATTCTCATAGTCGATAGGGTTAACCTTGTGTGGCATAGCACTAGAACCGACCTCGCCAGCCTTAATCTTCTGCTTGAAATATTCCATAGAAATATACATCCAGAAGTCCCTGTCAAGGTCTATTATAATGGTGTTAATGCGACGTATAGCATCAAATACTCCACCAAGATGGTCATAGTTGGAAATCTGTGTGGTATATTGTTCGCGCTCCAAGCCAAGCTTTTCTGCAACGAATTTGTTGCCGAATGCCTTCCAGTCATATTCTGGATAGGCTACATGGTGTGCATTATAGTTGCCGGTAGCGCCTCCGAACTTGGCAGTGAACTTGCATGCCTTCAGAGAATTAAGTTGTTCAGTAAGTCTATAGACAAATACCATTATTTCCTTGCCCAGACGGGTAGGAGAGGCCGGCTGACCATGTGTCTTCGCAAGCATGGGAACGTCCTTCCACTCTTCTGCATATGAGTTTAATTGTGCGATAAGCTCTTCTACCTGTGGAATGAAGACTTCGTTCAGGGCATCTTTAACAGAAAGGGGTACAGATGTGTTGTTAATGTCCTGTGATGTAAGTCCGAAGTGAATGAATTCTCTGCTCTGCTCGAAATAGCCCTCGCCGAGGCCGTCTTTTTCCATTTCATCAAGTTTCTCCTTAATGAAATACTCTACAGCCTTTACATCGTGGTTGGTTACTTTTTCTATATCCTTCACGCGCTGGGCATCATCTTCAGAAAACTCCTGATAAATACTACGCAATTGGGGGAAGAGTGCACTGTCAAAGTTTTTTAACTGCGGCAGTGGCAGTTCACATAGAGCAATGAAGTATTCAATCTCTACCTGAACCCTGTATTTTATCAATGCATACTCTGAGAAGTAATTAGCCAATTCGGCAGTTTTCCCGCGATAACGTCCATCAATTGGTGAGATGGCTGTCAGTAAATTTAAATCTTTTATCTTCATACGGGCGGCAAAATTAGCAAAAATTATTTATAAATGAGGTAAAATGTCCTTTTCTTTTGAATCTTTGGTGTAAAAAAATGTTAAAATCATTAATTGTCTTTGCGTATGTGCATATTTATATTTAATTTTGCGGCTTGAAATGGTATGTTTCAATTTGACTCAAATTATAATTTAAAAACATTTACAAACAAAAACAAGAAATTATGAAAAAGATTACTTCATTTCTTTCGTTGGCACTGATTCTTTCAGTGACACTCTTGTTGTCTTCTTGCAATGAATGCGAAGGAGGAGCTGGTGGTGGCAGCGTTCCAGCGGATGTACAGCAACAACTTGACAATCTGACTGCACAGTTGGCTCAAGAAGCACAAAAAGTTAATGCTTTGGCTTCTGGTACACTTGGCGCTGTTGAATATGATCCTATTACAGGTCAGTGGTATTACTCAACTCCAGGCAGTTCTACAAAGACTCCGCTCACTCCGACACAGGCCTTCAAGGTTACTATTGGTTCAAATGGTAACTGGTTTATCAATGGCAGTGATACAGGTACACCTGCAACTGGTCCTGCCGGTCCTGCCGGTCCTGCCGGTCCTGCTGGTTCTGACGGTGCTGCCGGTCCTGCCGGCCCTGCTGGTCCTGCCGGCCCTGCTGGCCCTGCTGGTTCTGACGGAACAACTCCAACTATTGGTGCAAACGGCAACTGGTGGATTGGCACAACCGATACAGGAATAGCTGCACAAGGTCCTGCTGGTGCTGACGGAACAACCCCAACTATTGGTGCAAACGGCAACTGGTTCATTGGCACAACTGATACAGGCATAGCTGCAACTGGTCCTCAGGGTCCTGCTGGTGCTGATGGTAAGTCTGGCGTTCTGGATGGACAGGGAGTTTATGTAAATTATATGGATGGTACAACAGAAAAGACTATCTATATCCCACAATTCGTTTCAAATCCTGATGGAACCACAACTATTACAGTAGGTGGTACTACATACATAATTCCTGCAAGCGGTGGCGGTTGCACATGTAATTGGTCATTGACAAATACTGGTGGCAGCTGGACTATCAGCGACGGAACCAACAGCGTTCAGATTCCTACTGTTCCAGCTTGGGTTGACGCTGTAACTGTGACATACAATGGTACAAACTTTGAAATTGCAAGCACAGCAGATCCTACAAAGAAGGTTACAATACCAAATGGTTATGCTGACGTTTCTGTAGATGCAACAAGCGGTGTTGCTACAATAACATCTGCTGATGGTGCTACTTCTATAAAGCTGCAGAAGACTCAGCCAGTAGTTTATACAGTGGATGGATCTGACGATGTGTATGTTCAGAATTATGATTTGGATGGTAATCCAGTAGGTTCTGCATATGCTCTGCCTACCGCTGGACAGTTCTCTACATTGACCAACACCGTTAATGGCATCAATACTGACCTTACAAAGATTAAGGCACAGATTGGTAACTGGGATGAGACTCAGGGTTCTATTACTGACTCTATCGCGTCTCTTGACAATAGAGTAACAACTCTCCAGAGCGAGGTCAACTCTTTGTTCGAGAAGATGCTTCAAGCATTGGCTTCTATGATTACTAATATTCAGGTTGAGGAAGTTATGTCTAATGCTATCGGCTCTTACAATGGCATTCTGACAAATCTTAAGACCACAAAGCTTATTGGATATATAGGTTCATTCCAAGATAATGTAAAATTCCCATCTGATATTGATTTCGGTTCTGATCCGAAAAAGCCAGATGTGATTAAGGCAGGAACTGTATATTCTGATACATTGGGTACTCTTAATCTGACTGTAAACCCAATAGGAACTGACTTCTCAGGTGTAGCAGTATCTCTTGTTAACTCCCTTGGTGAGGAGAGCAAGATCAAACTGAGCAATCTTGTTTCTTCAGATAAGAAGCTCATGACTGGTAGAACTCGTGCAGCATGTACAGGTTTGTATGAAACAAAGGCTACTATAGGTGGTGATGATCTCCTTGATCCAAGACTCCAAATGGGTATTGATTGGAAACTTGTCAAGAATGCTGTAAAGGATACTTATCATAACCTGCAGGATGTTTATAAGCAGAGAAGTCTGAGTGCCTTCAAGGGTGAAACACTCAATGAGATTGCAAATGCTATATATAAGGTGGCAGATGGTCTTTCTACTGAGCGTCTCGCTGTTAAGACTTCATATACTTATACAACAACTGACCTCAATGGTAATACTGTTACCTCTACCAAGTCTGTTGTTTCTCCTTATGATATTAGCGGTATCATGGTTTCTCCTCTTGGCTTCGAGTCACTGCCAGAGCAGTATAGGGATTCTCTGCGTGTATTCAAGAAAGCAAAGGGCTTTATAAAGAGACTGAATACTAAGATTGCTAATAAAGTTATTAGTACAATTGAAAAGTATACAAATCTGAGCACAATAGAGTCGCAGATTGCTGACCTTCAGGGTAAGTTGGCGAAGATTCAGCCAATCGATAATACTCTGACTACAAATATCAGTATGCATCTCTATATCCAGACTGAAGCTAACCTTGATTTCGATCAGACTATGGTTGTAGGCTACGAAATTATTGTTCCTACTGATTTGTATAATAATCCGGGTTGGGAAGATGATATAAAAGGTCAAGGCGCATGGATTAATAAGGATAAAACAAAACCATTGTCATCAGATCCACAATATACTCTGGTTTACATTGAACAGAACGTTCAATTCCATATAGCGAAGAAAGTTCCTGTTGAGATCGATGATGATGTAACTGCAAAGAATGTTACAATTGATGTTACTGATCTTGTAGAGCCTGTTAATAATGCAGTTGACGCTATTAAGTCTATCAATGCTCTGTGCGAAAGTGTAAATAGCATTATCTCTAACATATACAAGGTGGAGGATAAACTCGTTGCAGGTAACTACCTTAACAGAGTATATAAGTTTATTGACAAGGCAAGTTATTATAGTGCAAAGGGCTTGTACAAGCTGTTCCAGCCAGTTCTTCTGGTTAACTCAGACTCAGGCTTCGGCTTCGCTGGTATCCGTGGCGTTCCTGCAACAGTATCTGGTACTGTAGAGGTAATTCCTACAACATACTCTAACGGTCTTGTAGCTCCAATTTATAGGAAGTGCATCCTCGTAAATGGTAAAGCTGTTCCGGGTTCTAATGGTAAGTACGCTCATAATGATCCTGTTCTGGATATAACTTCATATCTTAATTCTGGTGAAAATGTCATAGAGTATTACGCTCTTGACTACCACGGAAATGAGGCTCATGAAGAATACGTTATCTACAAGAAGTAGTTCTTCGTTATATAACACAGTAATATTTCTCTTCGCCCTGGCGTTTTGTTTGATGATTGCAAGCTGTAACGGATGCAGCAATTCAAATAGCAATCACTTCCAAGACTCCAGGGCGGAGTCTCCTATTAACCCCCTTGTCGAAGAGGTGGATAAGAAGTCTCTGGAAGATGCCAAAAAGGATACGGCATTGTTCCGGGATATGTGTAGGAGACTGGAAGGTACGTGGTATTATGACCTTCAGGAGATGCGCGGAATATCTTTCAATGCCGGTGGGGGAATGACCAGTATTAATACTGAAGAGATATCCTTTAAGGAGTGGAAGATACTCAAGGGGAAGATTTATTTCTATTATCTGGAAGAACAGCAGCTGGCGCATGAAAGACGCCAGTTCTTGGTTGATGAAGCACAGATAACGAATCTCACCCCAGATAACCTTACATTTGTTTTTCGTGGAAGGACTTACGATTGTCAGCGTCCTCCCAAGAAACCATTAATGACAAATTAATATACAATTTCTAAGCATTTGAATTGTGAAAAATAAACTATCTTTTTTTGCCCTGCATATTCTTTTGCTCCTATTTATTATATCGGGCGCGTATGCGCAGGATATACCTGCCGGTTACTATCGTGTAATGAGTGTAGGACTGAAATCTAATGGGGGAAAAATATATAATAATACAGTAAAAGAGGATTGCTATGCTTATGTTGCCAACGGAACCTATCATGTTAAAACGAGTGCAGGAGCAGGTCAAAAAATACCCTCTATGCAGTTATGGGCCGGGCTTGAAAATGCAATAGTTTCCCCTCAGACAGTAGTATATATTGTAAAGAGTGGCAGTAACTATAATATTGAGGCACAAGGGACAAGTCTCTCCCAGATGACAAGCTACAAGATTAATGTAACGCAGATAACAAGTGATACATATACCTTATCTACGACTATAAGTGGTATATCAGCATATCTTGAGGCTCAAGTAAAAAAATCTGGAATATATGATAGAGAAGGAAACGATGCTTATCCTTCCAATTATGTAGCAACAACTGTACCTCAAGGTGCTGATGTATATAAACGTTGGCAGCTTTTGCCTATTTCGTCCTCATCTGACAATTATGTTGCAGTAAATGCCTTTTTGGAAGCAGATGGGAAATACTATGCACCATATTTTGCGTCATATCCGTTTAAATTCGTTTCACCAGGAATGAAGGCTTATTATGTAAGCAGCATTTCTAAGTCGAGATATACCCTTAAGGAAATTACAAGTGAGGTTATTCCTGCTAAAACACCAGTTATAGTAGAATGTAGTTCCAATAATCCGGCTGACTGTAAGATAGAGCCCTTATATGGCAACTATGGCAGCGTAAGTGGCAATAGGCTTGACGGTGTGTATTACTGTAATCTGGAAATGTCGCAAGTAGAGTATCCAGATTGTCGTACAAAGTTTGATCCATCTTCCATGAGGGTATGGGCTGTGAAAAACGGTCAACTTGTTCTTACGAATAGTCCAGACAAATCGAGATTGGCTATTCCGTATGACGAGCCAGAAGAAGCTTGGCTTATGGCTAACGAGTCATATCTTCCTTTTGTCCCTTCTACGGCCGCAGCCGATTTGTTACCAGCAGGTGCTGCAACAACTATAACCTTTGATAGTGCCGGTGGAACAGAAGTAGAATCAATCAGTGGTGTAGAGGGAGATCCTGTTGTAGCTCCTGAAAATCCTACGAAGACAGGCTACAGTTTTATTGGCTGGAATCCCGAATTGCCATCAGAATTTCCTGCTACAGATATGAGCGTTACTGCTCAGTGGCAGATAAACAAATATACTATTACATTTGATACTGATGGTGGTACAACGATAGCACCTATTACCCAAGATTATCAGAGTGCAATCACTGCTCCTGCCAATCCTACTAAGACAGGCTATACCTTCGCTGGCTGGGATAAAACAATTCCAGACCTGATGCCAGCTGAGGATATGACTGTCAAGGCTTTGTGGACAATAGGTAAATATACCATCACTTTTGATACTGATGGCGGAACAACCGTGCTTCCAATTACTCAGGACTATAATACTCAAGTTACTGCGCCTGAAAATCCTACTAAGACTGGCTATACGTTTATGGGTTGGGATCAGGAGATTCCAACGTCAATGCCGGGTAGTAATGTGACTATCAAAGCCAAGTGGAAGATAAACCAATATACCATTACTTTTGACACTGACGGCGGAACTGAAGTCCTTCCAATAACACAGGATTATAATACTACCATTACGAAACCGGAAAATCCTACAAAGACTGGCTACAAGTTTGACGGCTGGAACAAGGAAATCCCAAGTACCATGCCTGCAGAGAATGTGAATATCAAGGCTCTCTGGACAATTGGAAGATATACTATTACTTTCGATACAGACGGTGGAACGGAGATACTTCCGATAACTCAGGATTATAATACTCCGGTTACCGTACCAGATGATCCTACAAGGACAGGGTATGTCTTTGCTGGATGGGATAAGGATGTTCCAACTCTTATGCCTGGTGAGGATGTGACTGTCAAGGCTCTGTGGAATAAGTTATATACACTGTCATATGATACAGACGGTGGTTCTGAGATTCCATCTGTAACGGCAGTAATCGGTACGCCAATAGTTGTACCTGCAGATCCAATAAAGACAGGCTATACTTTTAAAGGATGGGATCCTTCTGTTCCTTCTTATATGCCTGAAGATAATTTGGTTTGCAAGGCGATATGGCAAATTAATAAGTATAAGGTGACATTCAAACTGTCTGATGGTACTATTGTATCGGAAAAGGTTCTGGATTATGGATCGGCTATTGAAGTGCCAACTATTACAGAATCTTCATTCAAGGGTTGGACTCCGACACCTGATGCTACCGTTCCTGACCATGATGTAGTATATGTAGGTACGTTTGATAAGAATACCATTACGTTTGATACTGATGGCGGAGAGCCAATCCCTGCATCAATAATTGAGGTCTATGGTACAGACATATCGGAGCTTACAAAGAATATCCAAGATCCCAAGAAGTTAGGTTATACCTTTATCGGTTGGGACAAAGAAATCCCTTCTGTTATGCCTGACGAAAATATGACAGTCAAGGCTCTTTGGCAGATAAACCAATATACGATCACCTTCGATACAGACGGTGGTACGGCGGTAGCTCCTATTACTCAGGACTATAATAGCGTGGTCACTGCTCCGGAAGCTCCCACAAAGACTGGTTACAAGTTCGACGGCTGGGACAAGGAAATCCCTCCTGTCATGCCCGCTGAGGATGTAACCATTAAGGCTCTGTGGAAGATAAATCAATATACCATTACGTTTGACACAGACGGTGGTACAGCGGTAGCCCCTATTACTCAGGATTATCAGAGTAAGGTTACTGCTCCGGAGGCTCCTACAAAGACTGGTTATACATTCGATGGTTGGGACAAGGAAATCCCATCAACAATGCCCGCTGAGAATGTGACAATTAAGGCTCTGTGGAAGATAAATCAATATACCATCACGTTTGACACAGACGGTGGTACAGCGGTAGCTCCTATTACTCAGGATTATCAGAGTACGGTTACAGCTCCGGAAGCTCCAACAAAGAAAGGTTACACTTTCGTGCGTTGGGAAAATCTTCCATCGTCAATGCCAGCTGAGGATGTGACTATTAAGGCTATCTGGCAGATAAACAAATATACTGTTACCTTTGATACTGATGGTGGCTCAGATGTGGCTTCTATCACTCAGGATTATGACACACCAGTCCTGGCGCCTTCTAATCCTACGAAGGAGGGTTATACTTTTATCGGCTGGGACAAGGAGATTCCAAGTAAAATGCCTGCAGAGGATGTGGCTGTCAAGGCTCAGTGGCAGATAAATGAATATACCTTGACATACTATGTGGATGGTGAGGTCTATAAGAGTGAGAAATTGGAGTACAACAGTCATGTTACGGCTGAGAAAGAGCCTTCCAAGACAGGTTATTCTTTCTCTGGTTGGAATGAGGAAATACCTACAGTAATGCCTGCAAGTGATGTTACCATAACTGGCTCTTTCACTATCAGACAGTACACCATTTCCTTTGAAACCAATGGCGGTTCTACAGTTGCTCCGATTACTCAGGACTATCAGAGCGTGATTACTGCTCCTGATGATCCTGTCAAGGAAGGCTATGATTTTGCAGGTTGGAGTCCTGCTATACCAGAGACGATGCCGGCATCAAATATGATGCTAACAGCTCTTTGGGGCCCGAAGAAGGTGGAAGAAACCTATCTGCTCAATGAAGGCTGGACATGGTTGTCATTCATTATGATTAATAAGGAAATGAGAGACCTGAATACTCTGCTTTCTTCTCTGAAGTGGACTTCATCAGATGAAATCAAGGGAGCTAGTTTATGGGGAATCTATTCTGTTAAGAAGAGTCAATGGATAGGCGACCTTGCTGGTTTCAACGACCTTACGATGTATAAGATACATTCATCTTATGCTGATCAGAAACTTATATTGGAGGGCAGCTATCAGAATTCTAAAGGTGACAAGATGCTGACTATTAATAATGGTTGGAATTATCTTGCATACCTTTCTTTGGATGCGATGTCTGTGGATGAGGCTTTGCAGAATTATGATGCAGCAGAAGGTGATGTGCTTAAGTCTCAGACAGCAAGTGCCACTTATTCTAATGGCGAGTGGAAAGGTTCTCTGACCACTATGGAGCCACGTAAGGGCTATATGCTGTATCGTAATGCAGATAATACAGTTGATTTCTGCTATCCTGTTATTTCTGCAAGTAGTTTAAGCAATGATGCGAGAGCGGCAAGTTTTGAGGATACTGCTCAGCCATTCTCTTCAAATATGACAGTATTTGCTACAGTTGATGGTATCATGTCTGTACCTGGAGATTCTATTGTCGCTGTTGCCGTTGACGGCGTACGCGGCTCTGGTTCTATTGACAACGAGGGTAGGGCATGTATCACTATCCTGGGTGACAACAAGGCTGATGTTTATCTCACTCTGTTGCACAACAATGAGATAGTTGCTACGGCAAATGCACCGATAAAGTATGTAAGCGATGATATCGTGGGTAGTTATGCTAATCCTACTTCCATCCTCTTTACAGAAGGAACTGAAGCATGGAGCAGCGACTATAATGTGACAGCTATTTATTCTATGGATGGCAAGTGCTTGCCTACTATAGATGTTAAAACACTTTCAACAGGATTATATATTATAAAGTATGAAGTATTATCAAATAATAATGGCAGCTCTAGCGGTTGTCGTGTCATTCGCGTCGTGCAGTAGTTCTGGCGATGACGAGACGCCCACATATGTAGAGCCTACATATACCCAGCATGATAATCCCCAGTGGGAAGATCCAACAGGCGGTTCCAGCTCGACAACGCCTTATCCTTGTGATATGACAGCGTATGTGCAGTTGCCAGACTCCTTGAAACCATATCTGTCAAATGCTGATGAAATCGCTGCCTTCTGTGGCTCAGAATGCAGAGGTGTTGCATCACGTCCTGCTAATGACGAGGTGTGGATGATACGTATCTATGGTAATGTGGGTGATAAGATATCATTGAAATACTATTGTGCAATCAACAAGTACTTTTACAACTCTGTTGAGCCGATAGTACTTTCAAATGATGATCATAAGGGAACCTACGATGACCCGATTACGGTGTATATGAGAGTGGAAGAATAAATAGTTTTTCCACCTCTATATAAAATATAGCCGGCATCATGATATTCAATTTATGATGCCGGTTTTTCATATCACCAAATCCTTTGTGCGATGCGGACGCTTATTTCTGGCATTACAGGTAATATTTTCACAAGGTTTACGTATTTGTTAACAGAGCCAGGCATTCCTTTCGCATCCTTTACGAGGTTTAGGTTGTCGTATATAGTATTGCCATTTACATCCTGTCCTAATGGTGTCCTCACTTCTACAGCAGGTGTTCCGCCCCATATTGTTATGCCAGCATCAACGCCGAGCATCGTGCGCCTGTCTTTCGTAATCGGTACAGAATAACCGACTCCGATAAATGGTTTCAGTTTCCACCAACTTCGTCCTGTGACATAAATCTGATTGCTCTCATCAGGAACCACGCGGATGGGATCGCCTGCCTTATGCATCAGTTCACCCTTGTGATAGCGTATGCCTCCCTTTACGATGGGCCTGCCATTTTCGTCTGTCTGATAGCGCACTTCACGATAAACATCTTTTCCGCTAGCATCTTTGCCTATAGATTCATTGTAAGGATTGTCAAGTCCTGCTGTGTAATTGTAATAGATGTCTTCCTTTGCTACGATGTCGTGGGAGTATTCTCCCAACGTAACGTTGAAGGCGTTTTCGGCATATACACTATTTTCTATTTCGCACTGATAAAGGTCGTCCCAAACAGTAACCTTGCGTTCTGCTTTTTCACCCCATGCACGCAGGTTATGATTGGCATTTCCGGATGTTGCTCCTGGTGGAAGATCAATTCCTAATGCCTTGACATCAACAACAATTGCATCCTTGTCACTCAGGGCTTTTTTGTAAAGTGAGTTTAATGCTCCGATTGCTGTGAGGTTGCGCATGCTGTATTGTGATACGCCTGCTGTTATGAGATTTGTGCCACCATAATAGAAACCTACGGTAACATGAAAGTTCCTGTTCTTTTTTATGGGGAAGATGTCAACGAGGCATTTGAAGTTGCTCATGCTGAGATCGCCTTCCATCTTCACCCTTAGCTCTGGCTTGGTGCCAAGCAGGTTTGTCATCATGTCTGATATGTGTTGGAAGCGCTCCCCCTGCATATCTTCCGGCAGGTCTTCGGCAACTTCGACACCGAATGATGGGTCAAAATGAAAGTATGGCATCCATACACCTCCCACTCTGAGTTGTGCCCATTCGCTCATAGGTACGCTGATGTCAAAGCCCAGACCGCTGGTGCCAATCGTGCCTGCTACGTCAATATGGTTAAACCATTTCCTGTCGCTTACACATTGTCTGGTGAAGAAATTCTGCTTACCTTCTGCCATAGCGGGAGAAGTGGCAAGCAGCATGCATGTCATGAGAGATATAATATGTTTTTTCTTTACCATAAACACTGTGATATTCTTATTGATGCTTCAGGATATACAGGGTATTTGTCAGCAGACTTCAGATAGCCTTCCGTGTTATGTCCTGCTACGTTGCTGAGTCCCTCGAAAGCCTCTACTTTTGGCTTTCCACCCCATATCAGTATGCCTGCGTCGATGCCAATTTTTGTACGCTTGTCTTTCGTAATAGGTAATTCATATCCGGCTCCGATATATGGTTTGAAACTGTTGACCTTTGCTGTTATCTCAATCACATCCTTGTCATTGATTATGGCATTGACGACAGTCTTGTTGCCGTTCGCATCAGTTCTTTCGCCAAGCGGGATGGTTACCTCTCCCATGTCCATCAGTTTCTGATATATTTTTTCTGTACCATCCTGACTGAGCTTGAGTCCGAGTACAGAGAAGTCTATGTCTTCACCGATTATAGCCTTTTGCAGTAATGTGTTATAGGATTTGATGGCAGCGACGGTATTGCTTCCTATGGATGTATTCATAGCCTCTACGAAATTGCTGTTGCCAAGGAAGAAACCTACTGTGACGTGAAAGTTGCGATGTTTCTTAATGGGGAAAAAGTCAACGAGCAGCTTGAAATTGTTCATGCTCGACTTCCCCTCCATTTCGACATATTTCTCTGGCTGTACACCAACAAATATGGACATAAGGGCGCCAAACTGTCCCCATTGGTCTTCATCGTTTATATGTACTGCGTATTCGTCTGAATAATGTCCGCGTGGGCGCCATACACCTCCTATGCGCAGGCGTCCCCATTCCTGTAATGGGAATCCAACGTCAAAGCCAAGTCCCGTCGTTCCAGCGGTAAACGCACCTTCGATGTGTGTGAAGTAGCCGCGTGACTGTACCTTGCGAAGAATGCTTTCTGCACTAACAGTCGTGAAAGACGCCAGAAGGAGTATGATAGAAATAATAAGTTTCATGTTTTCAAGAATTGTGTGCAAAATTACAAAAAAGAAATTATATATGCAAAATTTTGGGTGATTTGAAGCCTTTTATTTCAATTTTTTTTCTTGTATCAGTATTTCAAAGAATATTTCTCTTAGGAGAAAAAGTTTTTACTCCCCTATAATTTTTATGTTTCTGCACCGCGTACAGTTGTTCTTGCACCGCGTACAGTTGTTTCCGGTGCGCGTACAGTTGTTTCCGCGCTGGAAATATAAAATCTCTCTAGGAGAAAAAACATTTTCTCAGTAGGGTAAGAAAATAAATATGGTGTCACAATATCTTATCTGTCGAAAAATAAATCTGCATTTTTTTCTAAAAAAATTTGTCAGTATCAATATTTTTACTTAATTTTGTAGCCGCAAATCTTTTTTGAAAGCAAAAATTAACCTAAAAATAAAATATAATTATGTCACAGATTACTGGTCACATCTCCCAGATTATCGGCGCTGTGGTTGACGTTTACTTCGACACCAAGGGCCAGGATGCGGAGAAGGTGCTACCTAAGATTCATGATGCTATTGTAGTAAAACGTGCTGATGGAAGAGATCTCGTGTTGGAGGTACAGCAGCATATTGGTGAAGACACCGTGCGTACTGTCGCTATGGACAATACTGACGGTTTGCAGCGCGGACTGGAGGTGTTCCCCGCAGGCGGTCCAATCTCTATGCCATCAGGTGAGCAGATAAAGGGACGTATGCTCAACGTTATCGGCAGCCCTATTGACGGCATGAAGCAGTTTACAGACGAGAACCGTTATCCTATCCACCGCCTGCCTCCAAAATACGAGGAACTGTCAACTTCGAAGGAGATGCTTGCAACAGGTATCAAGGTCATCGACCTTCTGGAGCCATACCTGAAAGGTGGTAAGATCGGACTTTTCGGTGGTGCCGGCGTAGGAAAGACCGTGCTCATTATGGAGCTTATCAACAATATTGCCAAAGGACATAACGGATTCTCTGTCTTTGCAGGTGTGGGCGAGCGTACTCGTGAGGGTAACGACCTTATCCGCGAAATGATAGAGTCAGGCGTTATTAAATATGGTGAAAAGTTCAAGGAGGCTATGGCTCAGGGCAAATGGGATCTTTCACTCGTTGATCCAGAAGAATTGAAGAAGTCACAGGCTACCCTTGTTTATGGTCAGATGAATGAGCCGCCAGGCGCACGTGCTTCTGTTGCGCTGTCAGGTCTGACAGTGGCTGAAGAGTTCCGTGATCAAGGCGGTGATATACTGTTCTTCATTGATAATATCTTCCGTTTCACCCAGGCTGGTTCAGAGGTGTCAGCACTTCTTGGCCGTATGCCGTCAGCCGTAGGTTATCAGCCGACTCTGGCATCGGAAATGGGAACCATGCAGGAGCGTATTACATCAACAAAGACAGGTTCTATCACGTCAGTACAGGCTGTATATGTGCCTGCGGACGACTTGACTGACCCTGCTCCAGCAACAACGTTTACGCACCTTGATGCAACAACGGAGCTGTCACGTAATATTGCGCAGTTGGGTATCTATCCAGCTGTTGATCCGCTTGGCTCTACATCACGTATTCTTGATCCTCTTGTGGTTGGACAGGAACACTATGACTGCGCTCAGCGTGTGAAGCAGATACTGCAGAAGTATATGGAGCTGCAGGATATTATTGCCATCCTTGGTATGGACGAATTGTCTGACGAGGATAAGTTGACAGTGAACCGTGCACGTCGCGTCCAGCGTTTCCTCTCTCAGCCGTTCGCTGTGGCAGAGCAGTTTACAGGCGTGAAGGGCGAGATGGTGTCAATAGAAGATACCATCAAGGGCTTCAATATGATTCTCGACGGTGAGTTGGATGACCTGCCAGAGCAGGCTTTCCTTAACGTGGGTACCATAGAGCAGGCTATAGAAAAAGGCAAGAAACTGCTTGCGCAGGCAAAGGGTGAATAAATAAGAAATCTGAAGCAGTATGCTTACATTAAAGATAGTAAGTCCGGAAAAGACACACTTCAATGGCGAGGTAGAGTCTGTCAAGGTGCCTGGCATGTTAGGAGAATTCGAGATTCTCAACAACCACGCTCCGATAGTCTCCGCGCTGCAGAAGGGTAGGGTGGAATACACTACGAAGGACGGCAAACAGCAACTCAACGTAGTAGGCGGTTTCGTGGAAGTGCTGAAGAACAATGTGAGCCTGTGCGTAGAACTATGGCAGGACACTTAGTTTTGATGATAGCACGAATGGTCGTGGCGCTGGTACTCTATGCAATATGCATGTATCTGGTAAGCGACGACCCATGGAAAATGAAAGTAGTGACAATAAGTTTTCTCGTAATTTATTTCCTGATGCTTATATTCGAAACGACATACTACTACATATCTGCAAAGAAAAAATGAAACATAAAAAGATAATATTCTTTCTACTGGCATCCTTTCTGATGACTCTCCCCGCTGTTGCAGCCGAGGAGGAAAGTGAGGAGGGCAAGATCTCTTTGAAGGAGATTCTGTTCGGGCACGTGCAGGATAGTTATCAGTGGCATGTCACAGACATCAACGAACATCCTGTGGTTATCAACCTGCCCATGATCTTCTACAGCCAGAATTCAGGCTTCCACGTAATGTGCAGTTCGCAGTTCGAACACGAACCGAATGCTGACTTGCTGCGTGAGGGACCTGACGGCTTCTATATCAAGGGAGCAGAGGATGAAAAGGGTGAGATAGTAGAGATGGTGAACGGTAAGTTGGAGCCCGTATGCCTTGATATCTCGATTACGAAGCAGGTTATGGTGCTCTTCATTGATGCCATTTTGCTCCTGATATGTATTCTCGTTCCTGCACGATGGTGTAAGAAACATAAGGTTGATGACCCTGCACCAAGGGGATTCACAGGCATGATGCACATGTTTGTCATGAGTGTTTACAACGACCTCATCAAGTCAACGCTTGGAGAAAAGGCCGACAAGTATGCCCCCTATCTGCTGACGTGCTTCTTCTTTATCTTCTTCGCCAATCTCATGGGCGTGATGCCATTCCCGCCAGGTGGTGGTAACATTACGGGCAATATTGCCGTAACTGCTGCATTGGCGCTGATGACATTCCTCATTACCAACTGCACAGGTAATTCCCACTATTGGAAGGAGATATTCTGGCCGGATGTGCCTACATGGCTGAAGTGCCCAGTGCCTCTTATGCCAGTCATAGAGCTCTTTGGCGTATTCATCAAGCCGATAGTCCTCATGGTCCGACTGTTTGCCAATATGCTTGCAGGACACGCCATAGCTATCTCGCTGTCGTGCATGATATTCATAATGTTCGCACTTGGCGGCTGGATGGGTAATCTGCTGGGAGGAATCATAACACCTGTCAGCGTGGCAATGAGCATATTCATGATGTTCCTCGAACTGTTGGTATGCTACATCCAGGCAATGGTATTTACGCTGCTCAGCGCTATATATATAAATATGTCGCACGCAACACACGAATAAGATTAAGATAAGAAAAGAAATAGTCAACAATAAATAACAACAATAATAAAAACCTTTAAAATTTTACAATTATGACAAGTTTAGCAATTCTTTTGGCAGCTGATGCACTCGCAAAGCTCGGTGCAACAGTAGGTGGTGGTCTCGCAGTAATCGGTGCTGGTATCGGTATTGGTAAAATCGGTGGTCAGGCAATGGATGCTATGGCACGCCAGCCAGAGATGCAGTCAAAGCTGCAGTCTTCAATGATTGTTGCTGCTGCTCTCGTCGAGGGTGCAACCTTCTTCACTCTGATTATCTCTATCCTTGCTCTCTTCGTTTAATCCCGAAGCAGCAGAAAAGAGAAACAGTAATTTTAAATCCATAAATCTGTAATCCAGACTATGTCATTAATAACGCCCGCTTTTGGTCTCTTCTTTTGGATGACTGTCGTCTTCCTCATTGTGCTTGTCATATTGAAGAAATGGGGCTTCCCCGTTATCGTCAATATGGTAAATGAGCGCAAGGAGTATATCGACAGCTCTCTGGCTAAGGCACACGAAGCAACGGAGAAGTTGGCCAATATACAAAAGGAAGGTGAGGCACTATTGCAGGAGGCTCGTGAGAAACAGGCTCAGTTACTGAAGGAAGCCAAGGAGACTCACGATGCTGTCGTGGCTAAGGCGGATGCTGATGCTCGCGAGCAGGCAAACAAACTGCTCAGCGAGGCAAAGGCACAGATAGAGAACGAGAAGGCGTCTGCTATACGTGAGATAAGAGCACAGGTGGCAGAGCTGTCCGTTCAGATAGCCGAAAAGGTGGTTCGCCAGAATCTGAGCTCCGATAAGGCTCAGATGCAGTTGATTGACAAGCTGCTGGATGAAGTCTCTGTTACGAAGTAGGATATGGACATCGGTGTTGTATCAATGCGCTATGCCAGAGCACTGTTGAAGGGCTCCTTGGATGCTAAGGTCGAAGATAAGGTATATAAGGAAATGCAGACTCTCGCTGAGAGTTATGCCCAGGTACCTGAACTTCGTTCGACCGTAGACAATCCTATGATTGATAAAGCCCGGAAGTCAGAACTGCTGCTGGCTGCAGCAGGAGGGAAGGTCAGTGACATGACGCAGAACTTCATTAGGCTGATCCTTGACGAGGGTCGCGAAAAAATGACACAGTTCATGGCATATTCCTACCTCACTCTCTATCGTCAGCAGAAGAATATCATCCGCGGAAAACTCACAACGGCCGTTCCTGTCTCCTCTGATATGGAGGCGAAAATGCAGAAAATGGTCGAGAGTAGTACTAATGGAACTGTGGAGTTCTCTACTGAGGTCGATCCGGAAATACTCGGTGGGTTCATACTCGAATATGATACCTATCGCCTTGACACCTCAGTGAAGTCACAGCTCAAGAATATTCTTAAGGAACTATCATAGAGTTAGAAACTCTACATTCCCCTAAAATTAAAAAACAAATGTCAGATAAAATTAAACCAAGTGAAGTTTCTCAGGTGCTCCTTGATCAGCTCAAGGGCTTGTCAGCTTCAGCTAATTTAGATGAGGTAGGTACCGTCCTGACTGTCTCTGACGGTGCGGCTCGTATCTATGGTCTTCGTAATGCGGAGGCAAGTGAATTGCTGGAGTTTGAAAATGGCACGATGGCTATTGTGATGAACCTTGAGGAGGACAACGTAGGTTGTGTCCTGTTAGGTCCTACCAGCGGCATCAAGGAAGGCCAGACGGTAAAGCGTACTAAACGTATCGCTTCCATCCGTGTCAACGACAATATGCTCGGACGTGTTATCAACCCTCTCGGACAGGCTATTGACGGATTAGGCGAGATAGACCTTTCTAACTCATTCGAAATGCCTCTTGACCGTAAGGCTCCAGGTGTGATATACCGTCAGCCGGTGAAGGAACCGTTGCAGACTGGTCTTAAGGCCGTTGACTCAATGATTCCTATCGGACGCGGTCAGCGTGAGCTCATCATTGGCGACCGTCAGACGGGTAAGACAGCTATTGCTGTTGATACTATTATTAACCAGAAGTCTTTCTATGAGGCAGGAAAGCCTGTATATTGTATTTATGTCGCAATCGGTCAGAAGGCAAGTACTGTCGCTGCTCTTGTACAGAATCTGAAAGAGCATGGCGCATTGCCTTATACCATCATCGTTTCTGCTACGGCTGCCGATCCTGCTGCTATGCAGTATTATGCACCGTTCGCCGGAGCTGCGATTGGTGAGTATTTCCGCGATCGTGGTGAGCATGCACTCGTAATATATGATGACCTGTCCAAGCAGGCTGTTGCATATCGTGAGGTGTCTCTTATCTTGCGTCGTCCTTCTGGTCGTGAGGCATATCCGGGTGATGTCTTCTATCTCCACTCACGTCTCCTTGAGCGTGCTGCCAAGATTAACGAGCAGCAGGAAGTGGCTGAGCAGATGAATGACCTGCCAGAATGCCTTAAAGGCAAAGTGAAAGCCGGAGGCTCTCTGACTGCATTGCCTATCATCGAGACACAGGCAGGTGACGTTTCTGCTTATATTCCGACGAATGTGATATCTATCACGGACGGACAGATTTATCTTGAACAAAACCTGTTCAACCAAGGTTTCCGTCCTGCTATCAACGTAGGTATTTCCGTGTCACGTGTCGGTGGCTCGGCTCAGATTAAGTCCATGAAGAAGGTTGCCGGTACCCTGAAGATTGACCAGGCACAGTATCGTGAGCTTGAGAGTTTCTCTAAGTTCTCTTCTGATTTGGATGCCGTCACAGCTATGACGCTTGACCGTGGACGTAAGAATAATCAGTTGCTCATTCAGCCACAGTACTCTCCTATGCCTGTGGGCGAACAGATTGCAATCCTCTATTGTGGTACAAAGGGACTGATGGCGTCAGTGCCCGTGGGGAATGTGCGTAAATGTCAGGATCAGTTCCTTGACATGATGCGTGCAAAGCATCAGGATGTCATTGACTTGCTCGGCTCGGGCACTATTGATGACAACGCCACAAAGGTGATAGAAGACACTATGGCAGATGTCTGTAGCTCCCTTAATGCATAACAGATGGCAAGCTTAAAAGAAATAAAAACACGCATTGGTTCCGTTCAGAACACCCGTAAGATTACGAGTGCGATGAAGATGGTGGCATCAAGCAAACTGCATCATGCACAGGTGATGATAGAGAATATGCTCCCCTATGAAAATATGTTGGAGAGTATTCTGAAAACATTCCTTGCCGCAGATATTGATGCTCGTGGTGTCATCACCGAAGAACGGGAAGTTAAGAAAGTCGCTTTGCTTGTTTTCTCGTCAAACTCCAGTATGTGCGGAGGATTCAACTCTAACATTGTCAGGCGCATGACTCACCTCGTAGAGGAGTATAAGGCCAAAGGCATTGACGTGGAGGTCTATCCTATCGGCAGAAAGGTCTATGAGAAAACTGTAAAACTGGGCTATCCTGTCTGTGGTAATTTCAATGCCCTTGCAGACAAGCCGAATGCAGGAGAATGCACCCGCATCGGAGAAGAACTGGCACAGAAGTATGTCAATGGCGAAATAGACCGTGTAGAACTTGTATATCATCATTTCAAGAGTGCCGGCTCGCAGATACTGACTGTCAAGAGACTCTATCCTATTGATATTGAGGAGGCTATGAATTATGACCATACCCGAGACCTCAAACATCAGTATGTGACGGAGGAAGCTGCCATCTACCTTGAGAAACAGGGTGGGCATCATGCTCTGCAGGGTACATCGTCTAATTCGCAGGCAAAGAAACTGAACGACAACTTCATTGTGGAGCCTGATATGGAAACCGTACTTTATACGCTCATACCCCGATATGTCAATCTTATGATTTATACAGCATTGCTTGACAGTAATGCCTCGGAGCATGCAGCGCGTATGGTGGCCATGCAGACAGCTACAGATAATGCAGACGAGTTGTTGTATGAACTGAACCTCCAGTATAATAAGGGACGTCAGCAGGCTATTACAAATGAGTTGCTCGATATGCAAGGAGCTGGATAATAACGAAAAAAATTCAGTTGTAATAAGAAGAGTTGTCACCATTCGAAAGAAAAAGTGACAACTTTTTTTGTATTTTTTTGGTGGTTTGC
The DNA here is from genome assembly GCA_902774795.1 of uncultured Prevotellaceae bacterium. Lineage (GTDB taxonomy): Bacteria > Bacteroidota > Bacteroidia > Bacteroidales > Bacteroidaceae > Prevotella. Next base: position 31,924 of record CACYKA010000021.1, read on the forward strand.
AATTTTTTTTTTAACTTTGCAACCTAAAGCATATACTGCATGAATAATATACGTAATTTCTGTATCATAGCCCATATAGACCATGGGAAAAGTACTCTGGCAGACCGTCTTCTGGAGTACACTAAGACTATAGAGGTTACTCAGGGCCAGATGCTTGATGACATGGATTTGGAGCAGGAGCGTGGCATTACCATCAAGTCCCATGCCATACAAATGCAGTATGAAGGCTATATGCTGAATCTTATTGATACTCCGGGGCATGTAGATTTCTCCTACGAGGTGTCACGCAGTATTGCTGCATGTGAAGGTGCAATACTCGTTGTTGATGCAACTCAGGGTGTGCAGGCACAGACTATCTCCAATCTTTACATGGCTATAGAACATGATTTGGAGATTATCCCTGTTATCAATAAGATAGATATGCCCGCAGCAATGCCTGATGAAGTTGAGGATGAGATAATCGAGCTGCTCGGATGCAAGCGTGAGGAAATAATACGCGCTTCGGGCAGGACTGGCGAAGGAGTCGAAGAAATACTGAAAGCTGTCGTAGAGCGTATCCCTGCACCGCATGGTGACCCGAAACAGCCTCTGCAGGCTCTGATATTCGATAGTGTCTTCAACAGTTTCAGAGGTATTATTGCATACTTTAAAATCCAGAATGGTACAATCCGAAAGGGCGACAAGGTGAAGTTCTTCAGTACCGGAATGGAGTATGTTGCTGATGAAGTCGGTGTACTGAAAATGGATATGGTTCCACGACAGGAACTTGGTACCGGCGAGGTGGGATATATCATCTCTGGCATTAAGGATGCCAAGGAAGTTAAGGTCGGTGATACAATAACACATGTTGCTCGCCCATGTGACAAAGCCATTGAGGGTTTCCAGGAGGTAAAGCCTATGGTGTTCGCCGGCGTCTATCCCATTGATCCTGCTGATTATGAGAATCTCCGTGCATCATTGGAGAAATTGCAGCTTAACGACGCGTCTCTGTCTTTCCAGCCCGAATCGTCAGTGGCGTTGGGCTTCGGATTCAGATGCGGCTTCCTGGGACTGCTTCACATGGAGATAATCCAGGAACGTCTTGACCGTGAGTTTAATATGGATGTCATAACTACCGTCCCGAATGTGTCGTACATGGTATATGACAAACAGGGAGAGTCGAAGGAGGTACACAATCCTTCTGGTCTGCCTGATGCCACAATGATTGACCATATTGACGAGCCATATATCAAGGCGACGATTATCACGGATGCCAACTATATCGGCGGCATCATGAAACTGTGTCTTGACAAGCGTGGCGAACTCATAAAGCAGGAGTATGTGTCAGGAAATCGCGTGGAACTGCATTTCTACATCCCTCTGGGTGAAATCGTCATCGACTTCTATGATAAGCTAAAGAGTATCTCCAAGGGATATGCCTCTTTCGATTATCACATTGATTCTTTCAGACCGTCCAAGCTTGCAAAACTGGATATATTGCTCAATGGCGAGCCTGTAGATGCTCTTTCTACTTTGACACATAACGACAATGCTGTGACTTTCGGCAGGCGAATGTGTGAGAAACTGAAGGAGCTGATACCACGTCAGCAGTTTGACATAGCTATACAGGCCGCTATTGGCTCAAAGATAATTGCGCGCGAGACAATCAAGTGTGTGCGCAAGGATGTTACGGCGAAGTGCTATGGAGGCGACGTGAGCCGTAAGAGGAAGCTGCTCGAAAAGCAGAAAAGAGGAAAGAAACGCATGAAACAAATAGGTAATGTAGAAGTACCACAGAAAGCTTTTTTGGCAGTATTGAAACTAGACTAAGACAACCCACCTAAACCTACCTTGAAAATGAGAGAAAATTTTAGATCTATCAACGTCACGATCAGAGACATCGCACGCGAGCTGGCTCGCCGTTTCAGCACAATGACACATGGTGAGATAGATGTTCTTGAGAGCATCATCATCCCCATGAGGTTCAGGAAGGGCGAGCAATTGCTGAAACTGGGTGAAATTAGTAAGTACATCTTCTATCTTCATCAGGGTCTGACGCGTCAGTATTACGTAAAGAACAATAAGGAGATGACCTCCCGTCTTTGCATTGACGGAGATGTCGTGATGAGTGTGGAGAGCCTTTTCCGCGATAAGGGCAGTAACGAGGTAATCGAAGCCCTTGAGATGTGTGTTGTATTCGCACTTCCTAAGCGCAGACTGGAGGAGATTGCCCTTCACAATCAGAATATCCAGATTCTCTATCGTAAGATTCTCGAAGAGGCTCTTATCGAACAGCAGTCTCATGCTGACCTGGTTCGTTTTGAGTCAGCAGCCGACAGGTATAAGCGCATCTGCAAGGAAATGCCGCAGGTGGTGCTCCGTGCTCCGTTGGTTTTTGTAGCAAGTTATCTTGAAATGACCCCTGAGACACTATCGCGTGTGAGGTCGTCAACATCAACTGAACCGCTTCCGTGACAGATATACACATAAAAGATTTTTCATACGAGTTACCGGATGACCGTATAGCAAAGTATCCGCTTGCCGAGCGGGATACGAGTAAACTCCTTGTATATAATAAGGGTAATATTTCTCACGATATCTTTCGTAATCTGACAGCGTACCTGCCCCAAGGTGCGCTGATGGTATATAATAATACCAGGGTCATCCAGGCCCGTCTGTTCTTCCAAAAAGAGTCAGGAGCCCGCATCGAAGTGTTCCTGCTGGAGCCTCATGCTCCCCGTGACTATGAGCAGATTTTTCAGGCACACGGGGTGTGTGAGTGGAAGTGCCTCGTGGGAAACAGCAAGAAGTGGAAGACGGGGGCGCTGCGCCTTTGCACCGCTTCTGAAAACGATGATATAGACCTGCAGGTAGAGCGTGTCGATGACTCCGTATGCCGCTTTTTGTGGAAGGGCGACATGTCGTTTGCCGAATTGCTCGAAAGGGTAGGGGAGTTGCCCATACCGCCATACCTCAACCGCCATTCTGAGCCTAACGACAAGATAACCTACCAGACCGTCTATGCTCGCATCAAGGGCAGTGTGGCTGCTCCTACTGCCGGATTGCATTTCACCGACCGTGTGCTTCATGACATCGACGCCCTCGGAATAGAGCGCGAAGAGGTGACGCTTCATGTCGGAGCGGGCACTTTCAAGCCCGTCAAGAGTGAGACGATAAGCGGCCATGAGATGCATAGTGAGTTTATCAGCGTAAAGCGTTCCACTATCGAGCGTCTTATCGCCCACGGAGGTCGTGCGGTGGCTGTCGGAACGACGAGCGTCCGTACTCTCGAGAGCCTTTATTATCTTGGTGTCAGGGCCTATAACCATCAGCCGTTGACTGAGGTGGAGCAGTGGGAACCATACGAGACATCTCCAAGTCTGACCGCTGTTGAGGCCCTTGAGGCCCTGCTGGCGTGGATGGATGAAAACGGCCATGATGTCCTTCATACTTCTACCCGCATCATCATCGTGCCTGGATACAGCTACCACATTGTAGAGCGTCTCATTACCAATTTCCATCAGCCGCAGTCAACCCTGCTGCTGCTCGTTTCGGCACTTATCGGCAACGATTGGCACAAGGTGTACGACTAC
>CACYKA010000022.1 GCA_902774795.1 uncultured Prevotellaceae bacterium
GTTGAGAAATAGCCACGATTGAAGGCACCCTCGAAGGTCAGGCCAAAGTCATCAGCCATACTATTCAGAGGATAACCCGGATGTTCTAATTGTCCGTCAGCCTTATAAATATATACGTCAAGGCCTCCCATTCCCGGATGTCCGTCGGAGGAAAAATAGAAGTCACCGTTAGGACGGAACGTTGGGAACATCTCATTGCCGGGCGTATTTATAGGTTCGCCAACATTCTCTACTCCCATTGCCCTGCCGCCCACAAGACGGGTACGCCATATATCCAGGCCTCCTACCCCACCCGGCATGTCAGAAACGAAGTACAGCCACTCGCCGTCAGGAGATATGGCAGGATGCGCGAAAGCCGACAGAGTATCTCGTGTCAACTCAAAATCAGTTGGCTTTCCCCACGCAGCATCAGAACGGGTTGCAACAACAATCTTGGCATAGCGCGGTGCAGATTCCACGTAGGTACATTGTGTGAGGAACATCTGGCTGCCATCAGGAGAAATGTAGCAGGCACCCTCATCGAATGCGCTGTTAAGGCCAGAAGCGACAGGCTCAGGCTTGCTCCATTTGCCCTTGTCATCTTTTTCCGAGAAGAAGATATCTGCAGCTTTCATGCCAGTAACACCGCTCAGTTCATCGCCCTCGGCATCGTTGCGTGTAGAAGTAAAAAACAGTTTATCATTATCCTCACCACCAAGGCAGGGAGAATAGTCGTCACGGCGCGAATTAAAGAAATCCATGCGCTTTACTGAATATGCAGAGCCTTCCTGTTTCCATTCTGGAGCTTTCTGAGCAGAGATGATGCCATTATTTATGAGCACAGCACTCTGCTCTGCAGTCAAAGCATTTTTCTGGTCGTAGAAAGTAGAGGTATCGCAAGCAAGTGAGTCACGCAGCAATTCAAATTCGGCAAGGGCAGTTTTATACTCACCATTCTTCAGCAACGCCCTGGCATATGTCAGGCGGTCAGTAGCGGGAATGGTACCATAGCGTACGGCATTACGATAGCCGCCCAGAGCCTTTGTCGTATTATTGATATGATTAAAACAGCGTGCCATCTTCAACGCCCTGACGCCACGCATCGGCTTATCCTTGGCAGGAGTCTTGGAATAAGCCCTGCGATAGTATTCACCTGCTGTGTAATACTCTCCCAAAGCAAGTGCCTTGTCACCCTTTCTCTCAATACTCGCAACATCGCAGGAGCCCACCAGCATTGCAAGCAGGAGGAGAGTGAAGAGTGAAGAGTGAAGAGTGAAGAATTTATTGCTCATTGGGCTTATGGGGCCTATAGGTTAAACAAGTTTTTCGCATTTCGCGTCGTTGTCTCCGCGATATTGTCAGGAGAAGTGGAATACACATCTGCAAGAGTATTTATAATATAAGGAATGAATGACGATTCATTACGTTTTCCGCGATGAGGCACAGGTGCCATATAGGGGGCGTCCGTCTCAAGGACGATACGCGACAGAGGCACAGCATTACGCAAGGTTTCGGGCAACTTGCTCTTCTTGAATGTGAGCACGCCTCCTATGCCCAGCATCCAGTTTTCGTATTCGAGATAGCGGCGCGCCTCCTGCTCATTCCCCGTAAAACAATGGAACACTCCACGCAGTTTGGGATTGTCTGCATATTTCCTGAGAACTGCAAGCAATTCATTCTGTGCCGTGCGGCAGTGTACCATCAGCGGCAGGTTGTACTTTATCGCCCACCGTACCTGTTTGTCAAAAGCCTCAATCTGTTCCTTCTCGAATTCCCTGCTCCAGTAGAAGTCCAGTCCCACCTCTCCTATCGCTATCCAAGGGGCATCCTGCATGTGGGTCTCCATTTCACGGAGAACGCTTTCCCAGTCTTCCTTTACATCCTCAGGGTGCAGTCCTATCATGGGATAACAGAAGCCAGAATACTTTTCGCACAGTTCAGCAACGCTCTTTACTGAACTGAGATTTATGCCCGGAACAAAGAGTTTCTCAGCCCCTGCCTCTTTGGCACGTGCCACGACCAGGTCAAGGTCTTCAGTAAACTCCTCACCATCAAGGTGGATATGGGTATCTATGAACATCAGATTACTTTTGGCGTTTCATCATTTCCGAAGCATACTTTCTAAGAGCCGTCTTGCGCTCCTCCGGCACATTCAAGCTATTGAGGGCTTCAAGCGCCTTGGAATAGTATTCTTCTATCTTGGCCTGAGCCATCTTGTCGATACCAAGAGTATTATAAATGCCAGTGACGGCGGCGATCTTTTCTTCCGGCGAAGCATAGTCGGCATACAGCCAGGCGTGATTGTCAGACAGGCGCATGGCATTGATGAGCATATATGTCTTCTTGTTACAAAGAATGTCACCACCTATCTTCTTACCAAACTTCTCAGGGTCACCATATACATCCAGATAATCGTCCTGCAGTTGGAACGCCAGTCCCAGCGACACACCGAAATCATACAACCTATCAACATCCTCTTGTGGAGCACCTGCCATCAATGCGCCAATCTTCAAGGCACATGCAAGGAGGACGCTGGTCTTCAGGCGTATCATCTCAATATATTCTGCCTCTGTGACATCATCACGCTTCTCAAAATCCACGTCAAACTGCTGACCATGGTTTATCTCTATCATGGTGTCGATAAACGTTCTTGCCACCTCTGGGCGTGTACCCATCCACTTCACCGCCAGGCACAGCATATTATCGCCTGAAAGAATGGCAGTATTCACGTCCCACTTCTTATGAACTGTAGGTCTGCCACGCCTCATGTCGGCATTGTCCATTACATCATCATGAAGGAGTGTGAAATTATGATACATCTCAAGGGCTACAGCCTGCTGCAGGACATCCTCACCATTTTCCTTCCACAGTTCGTAAGCCAGCATCATCAGCACAGGACGCAAACGCTTACCACCCACTGAGAGGGCATATCTTATGGGAGCATAAAGCCCGTCGGGTTCGATATTGAGGGGCAGGTTGTCAATATAATTGTTAATCTTTTCTACCATCAGAAATTAAATGCGAGGTTAAACATTAGACTAGATGAATTAACATGATATTTTCCGTAAGAGAAATTCAGTTTGAAACGGTCGAGCATCAGACCTGCTCCGAAGTTCCATCCTGCACCGTGTGAACTTTCGCTATTGGAGTTAAGGTCTGTAGTCTTCATTGTATAGGCCCGACGAGCATTATATCCCGCAGCAATATAGAACTGGGGAATCAGTCTCAGATCAACACCTATGCATGCATGTCTCAGGAAAGCGTAATCCCAATGATTAAGGTCACAGAAGGTCAACGAGACACGCACGGGAGAATTCTTTATATGGTATGAACCGCCTAAGAGTATTTCGAAAGGGAGCGACTCGAAATCTTCATTATATGCCGACAACTGGCCGCCAAGATTCTTCATCGCGAACGAAACAGACAAGTCAAGATTCGGGTCATAGTAGTTGAGACCAAGGTCTATGGCTGCAGCCGTTGACTTATAATACCCCATCTTAGAATATATGAACTTTGCGCCTACACCACCCGCAAGACGTTTCGTAAGAGTATATGCAAGAATACCTTCAAACGTAATGTCCGACGGATTGAACGTGCCCATCTCCTGGTCATATTCGTTGTATTCCTTCAGCTTACCATAATTGAGATAGTGGATAGTACCTCCTACCGTTGCCTTGTCGTTTATTACGTGAGTATAACCCGCAGTGTACATGCCTACTCCAGACATATAATTCATATATCCGAGTGTAACAGTACGGGACGACACACTGGTCAGAAGGGCGGGATTAGACAATGCCAATGTAGCATCGTCCTCAATGATTGATATATTGTCTCCACCTAATGCCGCCGCATGAGAACTTTCCGGCAAACGCAGGAAGTTATATACCGTCTGCGACTCCTGAGCCAAAGCAGAACTCACTAGGCCCATAGAGAGGAGAATAAAAAGTATGGTTGATTTATGATGTATCATCTCTGATTTATAAAACGTTTTGCCCCCGGTTTTTATTGCGCGTATAGGTCAAAAATAAGAAAGTATACTAAGTATAGTAAAGAAAGTATACTAAGTTAGGGTAAGAAAGTATACTAACTATTCTGCCCCTGTTTTTAGAAGTTTTTTATATCTCGAAAACTATCGGTATTGAAATCATCGTACGGCACGGTTTGCCGTTTTCTATGCCAGGCTTCCATTTAGGCATCATGTGGGCCACACGCAAGGCCTCATCATTGAGAAGTTTGTGGGGGCCTTTGATAAGTTTTATGTCTGACACAGAGCCGTCTGCATTGACAATAAAGCTTATCATCACCTTGCCTTCTATCTTGTGCCTCAGCGCGACATCCGGATACTTCAGGTTTGCTGTAAGCCACTTCATGAATTCCACCATACCGCCAGGATACTCCGGTAACTGCTCGACAATCCTCAGCGTCTCGGCATCCTCATTCATATTTATCGGAGCCTCATGTTCCTGCTCTTCTTCCTTAGCATTCTCCTCTTCTTGCTTTTCCGCTTCCGGTTCGATATTCTCTGGAGCCAGTTCCTGTGTCTCGTCAACAAGATTCAGCTGATTCGACTCCGTTACAACCTTGTTTTCTTCTGGCAGCGCAGCGGAAATCATATCCTCCTGGCTGTTAGCCTTGAGTTCAAGGTCCATGGAATAGTCATCGAACGACTCTTCTATCATGTTGCCTATGCTCCTGTATGGGAAAAAGAGAATTAAGGCAAAGAGAGCCACTACGATAGTGAGTGCTATCGCAAAAAACATCGGACGACGATGTTCAAGATCTGCTTTATGGCTCTTCTTTATCTCCAAAAGAAAATAACTTCTTACATCTTACATCCTACATCATACATCATACAGCAGTCTGCTTGCTGGAACGCTTGTCTCTGTGGTATGAACGGTACTCGTCAAGCTCAATTTCTATTTCCGGTTCGGTAAGAACGCCCTCATGAGGCAGTCGGAAGCGCTGGTATTTTATAGAGATACCACGCGACATCCACATCGCTTCATAATATGTCTGGATTGCCCTTGGCAGTGCCAGTACATCATTCTCCTTCTCCCCATACAGGTCTGTTGTCCTAACTATCAGCGGCAGTTTGTTTCCGTCCACCATGTATGAAGTATAAGTAAACAGGAAATTAGAATCCGTCTTCAGGTGAATGATTCCGTTGTCTGTCAGGAAGCGCCTGTATCGCTCCATAAAGAAAGTGCTGGTCAGACGTTTGTGCGGATTCTTCATCTGTGGGTCAGAGAATGTAAGCCATATCTCCTGCACTTCATTTGGACCGAAGAAGCGGTCGATTATCTCAATATTAGTGCGCAGAAAGGCTACATTCTTCAGCCCTTTCTCCAAGGCTTCAGTAGCACCCGTCCACATACGCGCTCCCTTGATATCGACACCAATGAAATTGATGTCAGGGAAACGCTCCGCCAAACCTACGGTATATTCACCTTTTCCGCATCCCAGCTCAAGGATTATAGGATTGTCGTTATGAAAATATTGTTGTCTCCAACAGCCTTTCATTTCGAAAGCAATGTCGGAGACAACAGAATACGGATACTGGAACACATTCTCATAGCGTTCCATATCTGCAAATTTAGCTAACTTTCCTCTTCCCACTATTCAATTACTACTCTCGTCCAGTTATGAACGTCTGGTTCTATGCCATACTGGATATTGCGAAGTTTGTTAAACAGTTTCTCAGAAATTGGACCCGGCTTGTCACCGAATACATAGCTCTTGCCTGTCTCAAGGTCGTCAATCTTTGAAATTGGAGATATTACGGCAGCTGTACCGCAAGCACCTGCCTCCTCAAAGGTCTCCAGTTCCTCTTCAGGAATCTGACGACGCTCTACCTTCAAGCCCAGATCCTCTGCCAGCTGCATGAGTGACTTGTTTGTAATAGAAGGCAGTATAGATGTTGACTTAGGAGTAATGTATGTATTGTTCTTTATACCGAAGAAATTAGCAGCACCACATTCGTCAATGTACTTCTTTTCCCTTGCATCAAGGTAGAATTCACATGCATATCCCAAGTCGTGTGCCTTCTTGTTAGCCTGCATTGATGCTGCATAGTTACCGCCAACCTTGTATATACCTGTTCCAAGAGGAGCAGAACGGTCATGCTCACGGATTATTACATATGGATTTGTAGAGAAACCGCCTTTGAAATATGGTCCAACCGGAGTAACGAAGATAAGGAACAGATATTCTGTAGCAGGATGTACGCCAACCTGTGCAGACATTCCGATGAACAACGGACGGATGTAAAGGGTCGCACCGCTTTCGTATGGTGGAATGAATTCCTCATTAAGCCTTACAACCTTCTCTACCATCTCTATGAACTTCTCTGTAGGCAGTTCAGGCATCAAGATGCCTCTGCATGTTGACTGCAGACGGGCAGCGTTCTCGTCAGGACGGAATATGCGCACCTTGCCATCTGGGCAGCGATATGCCTTCAAACCCTCGAATGCCTCCTGTCCATAGTGCAGACATGTTGCAGCCATGTGCATAGGAATTGTTTCCTCTGAACATGTTTCAATCTCTCCCCACTTGCCGTCGCGATAATAGCAACGAACGTTGTAGTTTGTCTTACGGTAACCAAAACCAAGGTTACCCCAATCTAAATTTGCCATAGTCAATATATTTTTTAAGTATCAGTTTTGCGCACAAAGGTACTAAAAAAATTATTAAACCCAAATGTTTCTGCCTTAATTTAGGACTTTTTTATATTTGGACACAAAAAAAAGACCCACAGGCTATGCCTGCAGGTCTCTATTTGTTCTAAAATAAATACTTTTTAGAGGTTTACGTATGCACCGAAAGTGATACCGTTGAAGAGACGGAAACCTACGTTGTTCTCATGATAAGCTTCCTTCATCCAAGCGTGGTTGTAGTACAGACCCTCACCCAGGTGAGAAACAAGAGTAACCTTGTTGCTTACAGAATAAGCGATTCCAGGAACTACATAAACACCAAACTTGTTCTCATTGTTTGAAACGCCCTGATAGTGAGTAGTAGCGTATCCGAGACCACCATCAACGAAAGCGAAGAAGTTACCAGCCTTCACGAACTTGTAACGAACGTATGGGCTAATCTCAAAGCTGTTAGTGCTGTACTTAGAACCACCAAGGTTCTTATTCAGCTTGTCGCTTGAATAATCATAACCAAGAGCGATAGCAACATCGAACTTCTCGCTGAGAGAATAACCAACTTCTGGCTTAATAGTGAATTCCTTTGATGTGCCAAGACCATTAACGTGAGATGATGTGAAACCAACTTCACCACCTACCCAAACTTGTGCGTTTGCAGAAAGAGCTGCTACAGCCATAACTGCCATCATTACAATCTTTTTCATAATAATCTTCTTTTAAATAATAATCTTCTTTAATTAGTAATTTGTTTAAAACATTACTACTGTCATTAAAACAGTTTTTATGATTTCGACTGCAAAATTATGGCTTTTTCACATTCTCACCAAGAGATTTTTCCGCTGTGTGCGCACACAGTACGATTTTCTTGATTATAGTCAAACAATAAATGTTAAAATATGCACACTTCAAAGAAAAGTGTGCATATCCGTGTTATTTATTCTGTCAAAGACAACTTCCTGCTGGAGTTATCAGCCAAAACCTGGTTGACAATTTGGGTTATTTGGTCCTTCAATTCCTGAATAAAAACACCTGCATCATATTTTCTGGCCTCAATATCACGCAGTTTCTTTTCCCATATTCCAGTCAGTTCAGGTGACTTAAGCAATTCTTCATGTATTATGTCAACAAGCGCTATTCCAGTCGGTGTTGCCACAATACGCTTTTTCTGACGCTTAATATAATGTCGCTTGAATAAGGTTTCTATAATATTGGCACGTGATGAAGGGCGTCCGATGCCATTTTCCTTCATGGCAGCACGCAATTCTTCGTTATCAACAAACTTACCTGCCGTTTCCATAGCACGAAGCAGCGTGGCCTCAGTATAATATGGCGGAGGAGTAGTTTCCTTCTCTGTAAATGTGGGTTCATGAGGTCCAGATTCCCCCTTTACGAATGTCGGAAGAGTTTTCTCTTCGTCCTTGTCTTTTGTTTCCTCTGAATCTTCTTCTGTTTTTTTCTCCTTTACAAAGCACACTCTATATCCAGGTTCAAGGATTTCCTTTCCCGTAACCTTGAAGTCCACTTCTCCAACCTTTCCTTCTACGGTTGTAGTAGAGAACTTACAGTCAGGATAGAACACCGCAATAAAACGCCTGCAAATAAGGTCATATACCTTTTGCTCCATATCTGTAAGTCCTACTGGCGTGACACCTGTTGGAATGATAGCATGATGGTCAGTCACCTTGCTGTTGTCAAATACCTTTTTATCTTTCCTGAGTGGCTTTCCCCCAATGGTTCGTATCAGTTCTGCATAAGGAGCAACGCCTCCCACCTTATATTTATATACGCCGTTAAGAGTTTGAGGACATTTACTATATATATCATCCGTAAGATACTGTGTATCTACTCTAGGATATGTCGTAATTTTCTTTTCATACAAATCCTGAATAATATTCAGTGTCTGTTCGGCAGAAAAACCGAATTTCTTATTACATTCCACTTGCAGCGTTGTAAGGTCAAACAACTGTGGTGGCCTCTCTGTGCCGTTTTTCTTCGTAACACCAGTAACTTCAAATGGTTTATCCTTTATCTCTTCAAATGCTTTCTCACCTTCCTCCTTTGAATTATATCTTCCTTTCGTTGCCGTAAAGAGAGTATCGCGGTATTGTGTTGAAAGCACCCAATATGGAGTGGGCGTAAAATTTTCTATTTCTTTCTGTCTGTTTACTATAATGGCAAGAGTTGGTGTCTGCACTCTTCCTATGGAAAGCGGCTGTCTGTCTTTTGCACTTCTTTCCTTATATTTAATAGTATATAGGCGTGTAGCATTCATGCCAAGCAGCCAATCACCAATAGCACGCGAGAGACCAGCCATATAAAGTGGTTCATAATCTTTTTGGTCTTTCAAATTGCTGAATCCTTCCTTTATTGCTTCTTCTGTGAGTGAAGAAATCCACAGTCGCTTTACCGGGCACTTGACTCCAGCCTTCTGCATCACCCATCTCTGTATCAATTCGCCTTCCTGGCCGGCATCACCACAATTTATTATCTCCTCAGCCTCAGCATAAAGTTTTTCTATGACAGCAAACTGTTTTTTTACGTGTTCGCTGTCAATAAGTTTTATGCCGAAACGCTGTGGTATCATGGGCAGCGCGCCCAAATTCCAGTGTTGCCACATTTCATTATAGTCATTTGGTTCCTTTAAGGTACACAAGTGTCCATACGTCCAGGTCACCTGATACCCGTTTCCTTCCAAATAACCCTCATGTGATTTGTTGGCACCCAAGACCTTTGCAATATCCCTGGCTACACTGGGTTTCTCTGCTATACAAACCTTGAATCTCATTCCGACGCTTTCCTGAACTTATCCATCAACCAGTCTTTCTGTTCCGAAATCGTCATGTGGCTGTTATCAAGCAGTATAGCATCAGGAGCTTGTCTCAGGGGACTTACTTCACGATGCGAATCAATATAGTCACGCTCCTGAACATTCTTCAGAATCTCCTCATAATCTGCAGGCATACCTTTTTCTTTCAGTTCATCATAACGTCTTTGAGCCCGAACTTCTGCACTGGCAGTAACAAACACCTTCAGTTCTGCATCAGGGAATACTGTCGTACCAATATCGCGACCGTCCATCACGACACCCTTGTTCTTACCCATTTCGCGCTGCTTCTCTACCATTGCCTCCCTAACGAAAGGTATTGTGGCAACCATACTGACATTGTTGCTCACCTCGATAGAACGAATCTGAGGGTCAAGGTTCCTGAGGTCAATATCTATATCATTAATCACCTCTCTAAGTCCAGCCTCATCTATCTTGCCATCCTTTATCAAATTGTTGCGCATACAATATAACGTAACCGTACGATACATTGCACCAGTATCAACGTAAATATATCCAACTTCTTTGGCAAGATCTTTTGCCATAGTGCTTTTACCACACGATGAGTGGCCGTCAATTGCTATTGTTATCTTTTTCATTATTTCATTCTTTCATTTTTTCATTCTTTCATTTTCTCATTCTTTCATTTTCTCAATCCTTGTCTTGCATTGTTCCATAAGCCATTTAGGCGTTGATGTCGCCCCACATATACCCACAGAATCAACGCCCTTTATCCAGCTTTCTTCTATCTCTTCCGGACCTTCTATGAGGTAGGTGTTCGGATTCTGTTCCTTGCACGCATTATAGAGGACTTTGCCGTTACTGCTCTTTCTTCCAGAAACGAAAAGTACCAAGTCGTGCTTAGTAGCAAACTGGCAGATGTTAGGCATTCTGTTTGCAACCTGACGGCAGATGGTATCAAAACTCTGGAATGTGGCACCAGGAACCATGTGAGCCTGACAGTAGTCTATTATACGATGGAATTCCTCAAGTGATTTGGTTGTTTGCGAATACAGGTATATATCGTGACTAAAGTCCAGTTTACCGACATCATCAAAATGCTCTATGACAATTGCCTCACCGTCAGTCTGTCCAACCAATCCCAACACTTCTGCATGTCCGTTCTTGCCGAATATCACAATGTCTGCCTTGTTTTGGTTTTGGTTTTCGTTTTCATTTTTTTTCTTCAGTTCCTCATATCTCTTCTTGATACGTTTTTGAAGTGCCAGCACAACGGGGCAAGTCGCATCTATGATGGTTATATTGTTTTGCTTTGCGCTGTCATAAGTTGAAGGTGGCTCACCATGAGCGCGCAATAGTACAGCCTTATCATGGAGTTTTGCGAATTCTTCTTTGTCAATGGTCTTTAGTCCCATCTTACGCAAGCGTTCGCACTCCATTCCATTATGTACTATATCGCCCAGGCAACTCAATTGACTGCCTGTCTTCAGTATCTCCTCGGCCTTTTCTATCGCCGTGGTGACACCGAAGCAAAACCCAGACCCGCTGTCAATCTCAATTATCATTATCCTTATATATTTCAAGCAGACGTGCAGCAGCCATAAACGGAGTTTTCTCACCCTGCTGTACAGCACGTTCCATATCACGTATCTGAGATTTTACTGCTGGATTATTGTAGAATCGGTTACGGAGAGTATTCTCTATCGTCTCATACATCCAGTATTTGTTCTGGTAGTGGCGGCGAAGGTCGAAATATCCATTCTCCTTTACAAAATCAAAATACTCATATATCATGTCCCAGATTTCTTTGATACCATATCCGTAAAAACCTGAGAAAGTAAGTACTTTTCTTTGCCATCCACTCTCTGATGGTGGAAAGAAATGCAGCGCATTCCTGAATCCCTGAGCAGCCATCTCGCAGCGCTTTACATTATCGCCATCACATTTGTTTATCACGATGCCGTCAGAAATCTCCATTATACCACGTTTGATGCCCTGCAGCTCGTCACCCGTTCCTGCCACCTGTATGAGAAGAAAGAAATCCACCATAGAGTGACATGCAGTTTCACTCTGCCCCACTCCAACGGTCTCAATAAATATCTTGTCATATCCGGCAGCTTCACATAGAATCACCGTCTCACGGGTTTTTCGTGCCACGCCTCCCAACGAACCAGCCGAGGGACTAGGGCGTATGAAAGCTTCAGGTCTCTGCGAGAGTTTCTCCATGCGGGTTTTGTCACCCAATATAGAACCCTTGCTTCTTTCTGAAGAGGGGTCTATGGCGAGAACTGCCAGTTTTCCTCCGAAGCGGTCAAGCACATGGATTCCAAATTCGTCAATTGATGTTGACTTACCCGCTCCAGGTACTCCACTAATACCAATTCGCACAGATTTTCCTGCATATGGCAGGCAACGTTCTATTACCTGCTGAGCCTTCTCCTGATGCTCAGGTATGACACTTTCTATCAATGTTACAGCTTGCGACAGCATCGTGACATTTCCCGCCAAGATTCCATCAACTATTTCATCCACCGTATAAACCTTTCGCACGAAGCGCTTACGATTCAGATACGGATTCACGCTGGCTGGTTGCGCAATGCCATCGTTTACAACCAGCCCTTTATATTCTTCATTATTTTCAGGATGAATCATTTTATTAATAGTTAGAAATAAGCCAGAGATTTCTTAGTCACTTGCCACAATGATGTTTATTACCTCCTGAATGTCGGTACCGTTGACTATACCGTCTTCGTTCACGTCGCCCTTTATTCCACCAGCACCACCAGTAGTGATTTCAATCTCCTTAGTAGCAATTTCTGAGTTCTTGTAGCCTTCCTTCTTTGCGTAAGCACTTACAATGTATGTTGTGGGCAGATCCGTTTCGCTACTTTCACTCTCTATCTCTGAAGACAGAGCAATGTTATAAACATATTTTACTTCCTCCGTCTCGCATGAGAATATCAGTTTACCATCCACGAAGTCTATAGTCGGAGTAGCACATGTCTCCAACTCACCAGCATATTCCTTCCAAGGCAGACTGCCATCCCAATAGTATGGAATCCAACCTTTCTCTTTGGCGGCAGCCACCTGAGCGCTAGTCATCACATTCTCTTCATTCTCATTATATACAACACGCATCATACCATTTTCCACAACAGGCAAGCTATTAACGAGTGAATCCATAGCTTCGCCATATATCTGGTTCTGGTAAATGTACAGCATCGTCAATGCAACATTCTGCGACACATCAAGTTGAGTAATCTTGTTATTGTAGCAAGACAATCCTACCAAAGCAGTATTATATGACAAGTCAATTGTGGTAAGCTGGTTATTGTAACATGACAACATTTCCAGTGCAACATTGTGTGTCACGTCAAGTGCAGTCATCTGGTTATTGTAGCAAGACAGAGTTTTCAGCGCTTCATTCTGTGCTACATTAAGCATTGTGAGTTGGTTATTGTAACAGGACAAAGTTTCCAATGCCAGATTCTGCGATACGTCAAGGAAGGTAAGCTGGTTATTGTCGCAGACCAGTTCAGTCAGTGCCGTAAAGAATTCTATACCTTTGAGGCTCTGAATATTCTTGTTACTTACATTAATGCTGGTAATATTCTCTAACTCCTCGTCAGTCAACACACCATCAGCGCCATACTCTTGTGACAAAAGCCAAGTGCGGAAGCTCTCGTCAGGGAAGTTGGCTTCAATGATATCAAGACCTTCCGGAGCAGGAATCTTTAATGTGAAATATCCAGGCAAATCTTTACCCTGGTCTATACGCGCATAAGTGTTATCCTCATAATTTCCGTTATATTTAGTGCCTTCTCCGCCTACAAGACTAAGACAATAATTAAACATCAACTCCGAATCCGTAACCTTGTCCATGTTCCAGTTCTCTTTTACATATATTGTCTGCAATGACGGACAATCATAGAACATAGCATACATATCCGTAACGTTATCAGTCTTAAAGTTGCTCAAGTCAAGAGAAGTAAGGCTTTCACACATCGCAAACATACCCCTCATATCCGTGACATTATCAGTATTCAGATTTTCCAGATGTTCAATCTCTGTCAGATTGGTACAGTTATAGAACCACCACGATGTACTGGTCAGTAAATTATAACCGGCAAAAGAAGGGTCAAATACCACTTTTCTGATATCTTCATCTTTTTTCTGGTTTCCCCAACCGTCATTCATATTCTTGGCCAGGTCGCACCTAACACCTGTCTTCTCCGAACGCTTGTTATCATAGTAGAAAGTCAGTATATTATCCTCAAGCATAGCGTAGGCATACTTCCTGTCAACAGATCCAGCCTTACCTTCAATGCCGACAATAGCATTCTGATTAAAGTTAAAACTATATCCATTTGGATTCAAGGCATTGAGCAGGAAGTATCCGTCATACAAACCTCCCCATCCCCAGTTGACATGGAAATAGTCGCTACCGGAATATCCGTCAATAATGAAACCATGACCACCAGTACCTTCTCCACCATAAATCACAGGACGGCCATTCTGTAATTCATCATAGATCTTTTGATTCCATACATCAGTAGAATAATTCTTACTGACTTCATATGCCAATCCTTCATCCTTATAGTCAAAATATTTTACAAGTGCCTGTACAACAGCAGCTTGATTTGAAGAACTACCTCCTTCATCACCTAGGTTATAGTCCATCTCAACAGAACTTCCGCAAAGGCTCATCAAGGTTGCCATACTGGACACCGTCATATTATCCCAGTCAATAGTCGTCACGCCCCTTTCCGGAATAAGGATAGAACGTGTTTTCGTTGTATAGGCAGGAATTGCCTGTTTCGTCTTCCGAGGCCACTGGTGATAATACATTATCTGTGCCATAGCTGTTGCCACACAGCCAGTCACCGTTCTCTCTTCTTTCTCCTCTCCCGTTTGCTCATCCGTTACTTTCACCGTTGGGCAAAGGTCATTAAACGGAGTATTTTGACTCCAGTGAGTATCCAGCATAGGCAATATCGGAGTACCTGTTACAGCAGTAAGAGAAGCAGGCTTTACATTGCTGTGGCTTTGCAGATAAGCATACTGCTCGACATACCCGTCAAGCCACGAACGCATATTGACTGGCAATTTGCTGGCATCGTATGATCCGCTTTCTGAATATCCTAATACTGCAGGCATATTGTCATCACCGCTGACAATCACATAGCCGCCATTGTCCGGCAGGTTGATTGCATAGTAGGCATCGCGACTTTCCGCAATCGTCAATGTGGCAGAAACCGAACTTAAATTATCAGCCCCTTTAACCATTGACCTGGCATTGTTGCCACTTTTTCCAATTACAAACTCTGCAGCCTTACGCAATGCTTCGTTCTGTGTTATCGGCGCTGCCTGCATTAAGATGACATTAAGCAGAAGCAGCATAATGAGTGTGATATTCTTTCTCATAATACAGTAGATATAATATTCTTGCCTGCAAAGGTACAATTTTTTTTTGTATGACATCATCCCTTACCTTAACAAATCGTTAAAAAAAACAAAAACTTTTCCAACAATATGGTAAATACTACACATATTATAAAAAAATTGGTAACTTTGTCGGCATAAAGTCATGTCAAACTAACATAAACAAAAGAAACATTATGAAAGTAAAAGTAGGTTACACCAATGAGCCTTCATGGCGAATGCTGACAGTTAAGGCGTCCCTGCCTGATAAAATGAAGTGTCTGGATGAGATTGCACACAACATGTGGTGGGTTTGGAATTTTGAGGCACGCGACTTATTCCGCGACCTCGATCCTGAAATCTATCATGATGTGAATCACAACCCTGTGATGCTGCTGGAGCGTCTGACCTTCGCCCGAAAAGAGGAAATCATGAAGGACAAAAAGCTGATGAAGCGCATCAATGACGTTTACGACATGTTCCGTAAGTATATGGATGTAAAGCCTGACACAAAGCGCCCTTCTGTGGCTTACTTCTGTATGGAGTATGGCATCCACTCTGCCCTGAAGATATATAGCGGTGGTCTGGGCATGCTGGCTGGTGATTATGTGAAAGAGGCATCCGACTCTAACGTGGATATGTGCGCGGTAGGTTTCCTGTACCGATTCGGTTATTTCACCCAGAGTCTGTCAATGGACGGACAACAGATTGCCAACTATGAGACACAGAACTTCGGTTCGCTGCCTATTGAGCGCCAACTTGACGAAGAAGGCAACCCATTGGTTATTGACGTTCCTTACACCAACTATCAGGTTCACGCTTATGTATGGCGCGTAAATGTGGGTCGTGTAAAACTCTACCTGCTTGATACTGACAATGAGCTGAATTCCGAATTCGACAAACCTATCACCCACGCCCTCTACGGTGGTGACTGGGAGAACCGTCTGAAGCAGGAGATTCTGCTCGGTATCGGTGGCATACTGCTGCTGAAGAGGCTGGGCATCAAGAAAGATATTTATCATTGCAACGAGGGTCATGCAGCTCTCTGTAACCTGCAGCGTCTGTGCGACTACATGGAGGAAGACGGGCTGAACTTCAACCAAGCTCTTGAACTGGTTCGTGCTTCAAGTCTCTATACCGTCCACACTCCTGTTCCTGCCGGTCACGACTATTTCGAGGAGGGTCTATTCGGAAAGTATATGGGCGGCTATCCTGACAGACTGAAAATCTCCTGGGACGAATTCATCGGAATGGGACGCACCAATCCTGATGACCACGGCGAGAAGTTCTGTATGTCCACCTTCGCCTGCAACACCTGTCAGGAGGTCAACGGCGTATCATGGCTGCACGGTGAGGTATCAAAGAAGATGTTCGCTCCTATCTGGAAAGGCTATTATCCGGAAGAGAGCCACGTTGGCTACGTCACCAATGGCGTACACTTCCCGACATGGGCTGCTGCCGAATGGCGTGACTTATACAGCAAGTATTTTGACGCCAACTTCATGGCCGACCAGTCAAATGAGGAGATATGGCACGGCATCTACAACTGTCCTGACAAAGAGATCTGGGATACACGTATGACTTTGAAGAATAAACTCTTTGAATATGTGGAGCAGCAGTTACGCAATACATGGCTCAAGAACCAGGGCGACCCACAACGAATAGTGAAGTTGCTTGACCGCTTCAACCCCAATTCTCTCGTTATAGGTTTCTGCCGCCGCTTTGCGACATACAAGCGTGCCCACCTGCTGTTTACCGACTTAGAGCGTCTTGAGCGAATCGTCAACAATCCTGAGCGTCCTGTCATCTTCCTGTTTGCAGGTAAGGCTCACCCCGCTGACGGTGCAGGCCAGGGCTTGATAAAGAGAATTTTCGAGATTTCTCAGATGTCTCAGTTCCAGGGCAAGATTATCTTCGTCGAAGACTACGACTTCCTGCTGGCACGTCGCCTCGTATCAGGTGTCGATATATGGATGAACACGCCAACACGTCCTATGGAAGCATCAGGCACATCAGGCGAGAAAGCCGAGATGAATGGTGTCGTAAACCTCTCTGTCAAGGACGGATGGTGGCTCGAAGGCTATCGCGAGGGTGCAGGATGGGCTCTGACTGAGAAACGCACATATCAGAATCAGAATCATCAGGACCAGCTTGATGCTGCAGCCATCTACTATATGATTGAAAACGAGATTGCTCCACTCTACTACGACAAGGACAAGGACGGCATCTCTAAGGGATGGATTAAGGTCATAAAGAATTCTATAGCCCAGATTGCTCCTCACTACACCATGAAGCGTCAGCTCGACGACTATTATTCCAAGTTTTACGAGAAGGAGGCAAAGCGCTTCAAGGAACTGGCAAAGAACGACTTCAAACTGGCCAAGGAAATCGCCCTTTGGAAGGAGAACGTTGCAGAACGATGGGACGGCATCAATGTTGTCAGCTGCGAGTGGGACTTCCCTGCAAGCGGTTGCGAGGCAGGACGGTCATATAAGCTGAGATACGTCATCGACGAGCAGGGCCTTAACGATGCCATAGGACTTGAGAAGGTGAATCTGTTCACCGACAAGGATGGTAACGAGAAGATATTCTCCATAGAGCCTCTGAACATGGTCGGTAACGAAGGCAACAACTACATCTTCGAGGCAGAGCTGACACC
Organism: uncultured Prevotellaceae bacterium; assembly: GCA_902774795.1. Lineage (GTDB taxonomy): Bacteria > Bacteroidota > Bacteroidia > Bacteroidales > Bacteroidaceae > Prevotella. The sequence goes on from CACYKA010000022.1 coordinate 17,495, forward strand.
ACACCAGTTCGGAGAGTACAAGAGCGCTGTCCGTATGTATCCGAAGAACAAGAAACTGCCTCACCGTATGGACTTCTCCTACACCAAGTGGCTGGAACTCCCAAGCCTCTGATGGTCATCAGGCAATTAATATCCTAAGTTTTCTCCTACGAGGACCACAACATGGCGTCCCTGGTTTCTGGAGTTACGAAGGAAGTGTACGTAGCTGCATATACAGTCTGCAGAATTGCAGTTGTGGCACGTGCCGTCGATGCTACATGGTGTTTTCAGTTCAAACCGTTGAGCGTTCATGGGTGATGCTGTACCCCTTGCCCTGGAAAGGGCAGCCTCAACGGTTTGAGCAACCTTGTTCAGCCCTATCACAAAAATAACCTTCTTCGGTCCCCATGTGATAGCCGCTACACGGTTACCGTTGCCGTCGATATTCACTATCACGCCATCCTCCGATATGGCATTGGCACTCGTGAGATATACGTCGGCAGTAAAAGCCTTGAGATACATCTCCTGTTTCTCTTCAGAACTGTCCACCGCATCACGGTCAAGTACATTCAGCGTACCCCTGCTTTTCAGCATTGCCGGAATGCCCAGGTCGCGCACTGTAGCAGTGCCTCCCCAGGTCACGGTACTACCGTCGGCAATAAGTTCCGACACTTTCTTCACGGCGTCCTCACCTGTTTTGCAGTAGAACGCCTCCATATGACGGCGGTTCAGATTCTTTATCAACTTCTGAGCCAGTAGTTCATTCCTTTTCTCCTCAACTGTCGGAGCAACGTGGTCTTTTACCTGTGATGTCATAATTATAAATATTTAGATGTGATTTTGTGTCGCAAAAATACAAAAAGATAATATAACCACCAAAAATAAAGCAAAAAAAACATTTTTATTAATCACTAACCCCATCCAACTATGGCAGACAAGAATGTTGACAGACGAGAATTCCTTAAGCGTATAGGAATTGGTGCAGGCTCTGCAATGATGATGATGGCTTTGGAGCCTTTCCAAGGTCTGGCAGACCCGTTACTCAAGAAAAAAGATACTGGCAACATTGCCGATGCGAACAACCCTATGACCTACCGTGTTCAGCACGGCTCAGGCAAGAAAATCTCCCTGCTTGGCTTCGGTATGATGCGCCTGCCCGACGACCAGGCTGCCGTCAACGAGATGGTCGATTACGCCATCAGTCATGGTGTGAACTATTTCGATACAGCCCCCATGTATATGGGCGGACGTTCCGAGGTTCTCACCGGCGAGGCCCTCAGCCGTTATCCGCGTGAGAAATACCATGTTGCTACAAAGATGTCAAATCAGAATTCACGCTCATGGTCCTTCGATGCCTCGAAGAGTATGTACGAGCGCTCGATGGAACGTCTTAAAGTTGACTACATCGACTACTATCTTCTCCACAGCATCGGCGGTGGCATGGATTCGCTGAAGGGACGCTTTCTTGACAATGGCATCCTCGACTTCCTGTTGAAAGAACGCGAGGCAGGCCGCATCAAGCACCTCGGTTTTTCCTATCATGGCAACGTCAATGACTTCGACTGGCTTCTCGACCGTCAGGATGAGTACAACTGGGATTTTGTTCAGATACAGATGAACTTCCTCGACTGGCGTCATGCCTCTCTGCGCCAAGGCCGTCGTCACGATGCCGATGCCGAATACCTTTATAATAAATGTGAGAAGATGGGCGTACAATGCGTTGTCATGGAACCCCTTCGCGGAGGTGCTTTCGGGCGCATGGCTCCGGAACTCACCGAGCAGCTCAAGGCCGTCCGTCCCGATGACAGTCCAGCAAAGTGGGCATTCCGATGGGTAGGTTCCTTTCCCAACATCCTCACCACTCTCAGCGGCATGAACCGCATGGATCATGTTGTGGAAAATATTCAGACCTTCTCACCCCTTGAGGTCTGCACTGAGAGCGAGAACAAACTCCTTGAGAAAATTGCCGACCAGATGGCAGGCATCCCCACCATTCCCTGCACCACGTGTGCTTACTGCATGCCGTGTCCCTACGGTGTGGACATACCAGGCAATTTCAGTTTCTATAACGACAAAGTCAACGACCACACCATACCCCTTCCCGACAAGGATGCCGCCGACTATGCCGAGCGTCAAACACGCTTCATAGAGCAGTATCGTGCTACCATCCCTGCCACAGCCCAGGCTAACCAGTGCGTCGATTGCGAAGCCTGCCTGCCCAAGTGTCCGCAGCAGATACGCATCCCCAACCAGATGGCCCGCATCGTCGGTACATTGAGAAAGAAGTAACAAAAGAATTAAGCCCTTTGAGCATTGTACTCAAAGGGCTTAAACTTTTAACTATAAACTGTAAACGGTAAACGGTAAACGGTAAACTTTAATCCGCATTCACTATGATGTTGATTACCTCCTGAATGTCGGTACCGTTAACAATTCCGTCAAGGTTCACATCACCCTTGATGCCGATGATGCCACCGCCACCAGAGATTTCGAGCTCATAGTATGCCTTGTCAGAATCTTCAAGTCCATAGTGGAAGGTCACATCATTTGTCTCACATTCGAAGTGCAGGCGACCGTCCTCAAGCGTTGCAGTAGGAGTAAAGCACTTAACCTCTTCCATCTCCTCGATTTTGAGGAAGTCTCTCCATACGAGGGCTGCCCTGTAAGTATCTACAAGCTTGTGTGGTACACTAAGGGTGGCTGTTCCGTACAGATCATAATTGAATACATTACTGTTGATACTGATAGGTGTCTCCCAAGGAGCGATAATGTTCTTAATATTCACGCAGTTGTACATGCCGCTGCCCAGTTCTGTCACCTGTGCTCCAAAGGCTACGCTTACAGCCTGTGGGAATGGTGATTCGCTTGGGCGGAAGGTACGTTCGATGTTACGTCCCTGATATACTGTGTAGTTGGCATCACCATTATCGAATGTGGGGTAGCTGTAGTCATTAAAGGAAATGCTCATATCGCTGTCCTCAATGCGGATGGTCTTTATGCTGTCATTCCAGCTGAAAGCTTGGTCGCCGACCGACATTACAGAAGCAGGAATCACAACATCCTGAATGCGAGTACTATTAAAGCAGTTGTCAGGAATAGCCATCAGCACCTTAGGAAGTACTATGGTTTTCAGCTTATAGCAGGTATAGAAAGCTGCAGAACCCATTTCCACCACATTGGGGCTCATGCTTATCAAAAGTTCGTCTGTATCACTATTGTTAAGGAACGGGCTGCGTCCTTCGCCATCGCCAACAGCAGTCACCATAGAACCCCATGTTATTGTTGTTGCCTGTGGGAAAGGAGATTCGCTGGGGCGGAACATACGTTCTATGTTACGGCCTGAATATACAGTATATCTAGCACCGCCGTTATCAAAGGTTGGGAAGCTATAGTCATTAAAGGAAATTGGCTCGTCGCTGTCCTCTATGGTTATGGTTTTAATGCTGTCATTCCAGCTGAAGGCCATATCGCCGACAGACGAAACAGTAGAAGGAATCACAACTTCCTTGATGCGCGTACTGTTAAAGCAGTTGTCAGGAATTGCTTTCAGCACCTTTGGAATCTCTATGGTTTTCAGCTTATAGCAGGTATAGAAAGCTGCAGAACCCATTTCCACCACATTGGGGCTCATGCTTATCAAAAGTTCGTCTGTATCACTATTGTCTGTTGCCAATTACAGCATTCCTAAGGAACGGGCTGCGTCCCTCGCCATCGCCAACAGCGGTCACCATAGAACCCCATGTTATTGAAGTAGCCTGTGGGAAAGGCGATTCGCTGGGGCGGAACAAACGAACGATATCGCGGCCTGAATATACGGTATATTTTGCACCGCCATTATCAAAAGTGGTAAAGCTGTAGTCATTAAAGGTTATTGGCTGCTCACTGTCTTCGATGATGATGGTCTTAAGACTGTCATTCCAACTGAAGGCCATATCGCCAATATACATCGCAGAAGCAGGAACAACGACTTCGCTGATGCGCGTATTGTCAAAACATTTGTCAGGAATTGCCTTCAGAACCTTCGGTATCTCTATGCTTTTCAGCTTGCTACAGTTCAAGAAAGCCGAATTGCCTATACTGTCAACGTTAGCGCCCATAGTAATCTCAAGAACAGTGCTGTTGCTGGAAATACCTGCATCACAGAAAGCCTCAGTACAGATGGTCTTAACGCTGTTGCTTATGAATGCCTTTGTAAGGAAGTAACAGCGTGCCTCACCCATGCCTATCTCAGTCACCTTCGGACCCCATGTTATTGAAGTAGCCTGTGGGAATGGCGATTCACCTGGGCGGAACAGTCGAATAATGTTACGGCCTGAATAAACAGTATATTTTGCACCACCGTTATCAAAGGTGCTAAAGCTGTAGTCATTAAGGGTAATTGGATTATCACCGTCTTCAAGAATAACGGTCTTAAGACTGTCATTCCAGCTAAAAGCCTGATCACCAACTGATTCTATGCTGGCAGGTATCGAAATGCTCGTAATGAGTCTGCCATTGAAAGCTTTGTCAGCAATAGCAGTGACTTTGTAGGTCAACTGCCCAAAGGTTACGACAGATGGGATTGCCACTTCCCTGCCATAGTCTATGGAATAAGATGTTACCATCACGGAATCTCCACTAGTAATCTTATAGGATATTCCGTCCACCATGAATGCCTGTGCCCCTGCAGCTATCGCCGTCAGCATGAGCACGAATGTTAAAATAGATTTTTTCATAACGATATTGTTTTAATTAATAGATAAATTCCGCTGCAAATATACATATAATAATAGATATGCCTATTGCAAAATTGCAATTCATTGTTGCAAAATTGCAAAAAACATCTATTTGAGATTAAATTTTAGGGAACACCCACACAAAACAGAATTAACAAGCCCCCTGAGCATTTGTACTCAAGAGGCTTGTTATCATATTTTCTAAGCGGAGTGTTTGTTTGCTATCGCTTTTACTTCTTATACTTGCATCGTCTGTGGATTTACCAGTCTCTTCAGAACTGACGGAGATTCCATTTGGAGTTGTCGCTCTGGAAGTCGTATTCTGCGAGGGTCGGCGTTGAGTCGGCGGCAGAATAGATGACATAGCGGGTGTTGACTGTCTGCTGACCTGGGATGCGCTTAGGCATGATGCGGAAAGTGCCATCAACGAGTTGCTCAATGCGCCAAAGCTGTTCGTCAGCACCTGTGAAGTCAGACGTCGTGGTGAGTTCCAAATCGGCTGTGGCTGCAAGGGCACGGTTGGTGCCAGATATGGTTATCTTAAAATATGGATTGCTGAGATAACCGCCTGCTTCTTCCACTGGGGTGATGGTCCACAGCTGATGAGGGCGGAACATATAGTCACCACAGCGCAGGGCAATGTCTCCCTGAGGCCATGTAGCCTTCACGCTGTCGAGGGGCTGTGCAGGAATCTGGACGAGGGGCTTGGAGAGGTCGAGCTGCCAGAAGCGCTCACGCTGCTGACTCATGCGTACGAAATCGACTGCCAGCTCAAGGCTGTAGCCGCGACGCTCTGAGAGTATGGCATAGGTGCCGGCCTTGAAACGGTCGCCTGCAACAGGCCAGCCGTTCTTCCAAAGCAGAGGACGGATGCCAAGCACGGAACGACCGCTGCGGTCGAAGTCTGCCTCATAGTGACAGGACATTATCTCCACACCGTCATCGATGACAGTACGTCCGAAATGACCAGGACCTGTAACCCTGTCGCCAGCAGCGATGACCATACGGCCGCCGCCATGGAACATATCACGACCAACATTGTCGAGATAAGGGCCTTCGACACTGCGAGAGCGGCCTACAACGATGTTATAGGTACTGTTGACGCCATCGCAGCAGGTGCCGTGGGTGCCAAGAAGATAGTACCAGCCGTCGCGATAGATGAGGTCGGTGGCCTCACAGTCGATGGCAATGTCCTTCTCCCTGTTTCCCTTCACCCTGTAGCCTGTAGTGGGGTCAATCTCTATCAGACGGATAGAGCCGAAATAGGTGCCGTAGCATACCCACAGGCGGCCTGTATTAGGGTCGAGAAGCAGACCCGGGTCGATGGCATCCTGATCTTCCATACCATCGCTGGAGCATACTTCTATAGCCTCTGTCCACTTGAAGTCAGGAGACTTAGGGTCGAGGGTCTTGTTCCACATCGTGAGGATGCGCCCGTTATGACCGCCATTGAGTCCGCCACCAGTTGCACCATAGATGCAGAGATAGCGGTCGCCAATCTTCAGCACATCGGGTGCTGCTCCGCGACCAGGACGGTCGGCACCACTATGCCATGACCAGCCATCATCGGAGATAAGGCCTCCGCCACCTGTTCCGAAGGTGTAGTATTTTCCGTCGCACTCGGCAATGGTAGAGGGGTCGTGGATATATGGGGCGCCAGTCTGGGCGTGGAGAAGTGAAGAGTGAAGAGTGAAGAGTGAAGAATTGAGAGTGAAGAATAGGAAAAATATCTTTTTCATGTTATTTCAGGGTTATTTGGTAGTTAGTAACGGGGTTACCTTTCTCATCGACAAAGCGGACGCACATATCGCTCAGTCCAGGACCGTTGATGACAGCACCACGCAAGGTGTTACGGCCTTTCTTCAGAGTCAGACGGTGTGACACACCATCATCTTCCACCATGCGGCGGTCGCCCTCCAAAAGCAGCACCTCATCATTATTGAGCCACCACATAGAGGCTCCGTTAGAACCCACTGCCAGACGTACATTCTCGATGTCTGCTGCGCAATCAATGGTGGTCTCGCACCAGAACAGCGAGCCGTAGGTCTGCTTGCCATATTGCTCGGCAAAGCGGAAGAGTTTCATATTGTAGGTCTCGCTGTCAAGGTTGTACCACTTGCCCTTCTGCTTAGGCAACTTGGCCAGTTCGTCAGCAAACTTCTGACGAAGCCATGAGTCTGTGAAGATGACGTTGGAGCGTATCTCCTGACGTATGGGCTCCAGCATGTGCCAGCGGCGTATAAAGCCCTGTGCATCAGGCTGTGACGGAGCAGCCTTGGGCTGTACCAGCGTGAAGTATGCAGGACGCTTGGACATAGATACCACACCACCGCCGTTGGTTGTAGGCTTTATCTCGTCAATAGTGCCGTCTTCATTGAACTTGACCTTCTCTATGCGTGCTGAACGGCGCTTGTCGTCATTGGGCGAGAGGTCGTTACGATGGTAGAAAAGATACCACTGACCCTTATACTCCACGAAACTGTGGTGGTTAGTCCAACAGCCGTTTTCATGCTCTGCCATGAAGATACCCTTGAAATCCCAAGGACCAAGGGGTGACTTGGACATAGCGTATGCCAGCGTCTCGGTAGGATTATCACCATCGACACCTTTCTTGCCTCGTACCCAAGGGAAAGTGAGATAGTACCAGTCGCCACGACGGAAGGCAAAGGGACCTTCCTTGAAGCCCTCTGGCAAACCCTTCATCTCTTCACCGCCCATCATAATAGGTGGCATCTCAGGACTGCCCTCGCGACGAGGCATAGTAACCTCCTTCAGTTTGCCGTCCAGCTCCTTCATGTTAGCCTTCAGCTTGCCTCCGCGAATGCCCATACCACTCCAGTAGATATAGGCCTGACCATCGTTGTCAACCAGCACGCAGGGGTCGATGCCACTGATGCCCTTAATAGGATTCGGCTCACACGTGAATGGTCCCTCAGGACTGTCAGCAACAGCTACGCCAATGGCAAAACCGCGACCATCACGGGGAGCATCGGGGAAATAGAAATAATACTTGCCATTCTTCTCCACACAGTCGGGAGCCCACATAGAGTAGCCGTCAGGCTTTCCCCAAGGCACCTGCTCCTGAGAGAGAATCACACCATGGTCTGTCCAGTCAGAAAGATTCTCGGAGGAGAACACATGATAGTCGACCATGCAGAACCAATCCTGCCGCTGACCCTGTGGAGGTACTATATCGTGCGAGGGATACAGATATACTTTGCCATTAAAGACACGAGCCGTAGGGTCCGCAGTAAACTGATCCTTGATAATAGGATTCTGTGCCACTGCAGTAGCTGCGAGCAAGCAGAATCCGAAAGTTAGGAATTTATTCATTGAATATTGAATATTGAAACTAAGGCGCCCATCGAAATTTCGATATATCGACATATCGAAATAACGACAAAGAAAGGCGCCTAAATTTATTTTACTTAAACAGCATCGGTGCCATCTCGCGGAGAGAACGACGCCAGGTGAGGAATTCGTGGGCTGTGCCCTCGCTGATGAAGCCATGAGCATTATAGCCTGCAGCCTTCAGCGCATCGACGCTCTTGCGGATGCCGTCAGGATTCTCCTTAGAGCCGCAGCTCTCGAAAATCATGCGGACAGCCTTTGGATCCTTAATGTCCTCAGGTGCATACTGACCGCCGCTGAGCAGACCCCAATAGCCGAAGACCTCTGGACGGCGCAGGGTGATGAGTTTTGTCTCTATGCCACCCATAGACAGACCTGCCATAGCACGATTCCACTTGTCGGCCTTGGTGAGGTAGTTGGCATCTATGAAAGGTACGAGTTCATCAACGAGCACAGCCTCAAACTCCTTGGCGGTGAAGCTGCCGATGGTACCAAACTTCACATCGTTGGTGAGGCCATAGGCCATAACGATGATGAACGGATCTATCTTACCCTCTGCGATGAGGTTGTCCATGATGATGCCTGCATGTCCCTGACGGCTCCAGCTGGTCTCGTTCTCACCCCATCCGTGCTGCAGATAGAGCACTGGGAAACGCTCCTGCTTTGCCTTGGAGCCCTTGCCAACAAGCTTGCCATAGGTTGGTGGCAGATAGACCATAGCGGTCTGCATCTTACCCTGACTGGGAGAATAGTAGAGAACCTCCTGAACTGTGCCATGAGGTATATCGGTACGGAGGGCGTAGAAGTCCTGGTCGGGAGCTGGTATCTCGACACCACTCTCCCAACGGCATGAGCCGAAGTAGTTGTGAGTGCCAGGGTCGTTAAATACACCGCCGTCGATGGTGAGGTGATAGTAATGGAAGCCTGGGTCCATAGGTCCGTCGGTGGTTCCTGTCCACACACCGTCGCTACCCTTCTGGAGCTTCGTGCCGCCTCTGCCGCCAAGGCCAAGACTTACGACTACCGACTGGGCTTCAGGAGCCACTACGCGGAAGCGAACATAACCCTCGGAGTTAACCATAGGATACTGCTGACCAGGCTGATTCATGAGGTTTGGTACAAAGTCTTCCTTTGGTCCGCTGTAAGCCTTGCCTGTGCGAACGCTGTCGAGGAACCTTACCATCTTCTGCAGATTTTCTGGTGTGTACATAGCTGGACCGCCATGACCACCCTCAGCAGGGTATGTAACCTCAGTCCTGACACCAGCAGCCTTCAGAAGCTCATAGAATTTCTTACCCTGACAAACAGGAACGACATTATCCTTCTCACCATGGAAGATGATAATAGGAGGGTCGTTCTTGTCGATATACTCAACGGCGCTGAGGCTGCGGTATTTGTCTGGTTCCTTATCGATTTTAGACTTCAGCAGCACATCCTCCGGGCTGTTCTCACCCATAGTGATATGATTGCCACAGTCCATAGCTGTAAGGTCAACGGGACCTGACCAATCGCAGGCAGCATTAACATTGCTTGGCTGGTCGGTATATTGGCCGAGGTTTCCCTCAAGGTCGAGAGTAACAGTACCAACGGTAGCAGTCTTCATACCACTGGTAGTAGCCATAGTAGAGGCAAGATGACCGCCGCTAGAGAAACCGCTGGTAGCTATGAATGATGGGTCGAAATGATACTTCTTAGCCTCGCCGCGTACAAAGCGCACAACGGCACGGATGTCATGAAGCTGAGCTGGCCACTGGGCATCGGCACTACTGCGGTGGTTGGGGCATACAACGGCATAGCCGGCATCGAGAAGCGAGCGGACAATAGTACCTATATCGGCCATACCCTTACCATTGTTGTTAAACCAGGCACTGCCGTAGATATGGATAACTACAGGATAGCTGTCTTTCTGCTGTTTAGGCAGATAGATGTCGCAGGTATGGTAAGCTTTTCCGTCGCCGGCATAATTGACATCCTTCCACACCTGAGAGGTCTCAATCTTTGCTTGTTTCTGCACTCCCCCGAAGCCTCCGGCTGGCTGTGCCAAAGAAGGCAAGAGGGCAAAAAGGGAATAAACACACAGGTTGATAAAACGTTTCATATTTATTGATTTTAGGAATAATGAATTATTGCGCTTGCAAAATTACAAAGAATCTGCCATTTACTCTTTTTCTGTTGTATCATATACTTTTCTTTACATAAAAAGAGGGCACGCCAGAATGGTATGCCCTCATTATTTTATTACATAAGCGAATAATTACTTCACCAAAGCCATTGTATCTGTAGCAATCATCAGCTCTTCGTCGGTAGGTATTACGACAACCTTCACCTTTGAGTCCGGAGCAGAAATGACAGCCTCCTTGCCACGAACGGTAGCATTGACAGCCTTGTCAATCTTTATGCCCATAAACTCCAAGCCCTCGCAGGCAGCCTCACGCATACCAGTCTGATTCTCGCCGACACCGGCAGTGAATACCAGCACGTCACAGCCACCCATAGCAGCAGCATAAGCGCCGATATACTTCTTGATGCGATAGAAATATGAAGCCTGAGCCACCTCTGCCTTCTTGTCGCCATTCTTGGCAGCAGCCTCTACGTCACGCATATCAGAACAGCCGCAAAGGCCCAGAACGCCAGACTTCTTGTTGAGAAGGTTGCTAATGCCGTCGGCATCAAGGCCGAGTTTCTTCTGGATGAATGTTACGGCACCGCCGTCGATATCACCAGAACGTGTACCCATCATTACGCCCTCCAGCGGAGTGAGACCCATAGTGGTATCAACACACTTGCCGTCAACAACAGCTGCCAGAGAACCACCATTGCCGATGTGGGCTGTAATCATCTTGCAACCCTGCTGAGGGATACCGAGGAATTCACAAGCGCGCTTTGAAACATAGCGGTGAGAGGTGCCGTGGAAACCATAGCGGCGAACGCCATACTTCTCGTACAGCTCGTAAGGAACGGCATACATATAAGCCTTTGCAGGCATTGTCTGATGGAAAGCGGTATCGAAGACACCAACCTGTGGCAGACCTGGCATCAGTTCACTTACAGCATTTACACCCTTCATATTTGCTGGGTTATGCAGCGGAGCAAGGTCGGAAACAGCCTCAAAAGCCTTTATCACCTCAGGAGTGATGACAACAGACTCTGTGAACTTCTCTCCGCCATGCACCATACGATGGCCTACGGCATTGATTTCGTCGAGAGACTTGATGACACCAATCTCAGGGTCGGTAAGGAGGGAGAATATGAACTTCACACCCTCAGTATGCTCTGGGATGTCGTGCATAATCTGTTTCTTCTCGCCATTGGCAAGCTTTACCTTCACAAAAGCGCCGTCAAGGCCTACACGCTCAGCACCACCGCTGGTCATAACACTCTTGTCATCCATATTGTACAGAGCGTACTTAATAGATGAAGAGCCACAGTTTAAAACAAGAATTTTCATATAATTTTCAATTTTCAATTCTCAATTACTTTTTAGCATCCATTGCCTGACAAGCGGTAATGGCAACGAGGTTAACGATATCTTCAACAGAGCAGCCGCGTGAGAGGTCGTTGACAGGACGTGCTATACCCTGAAGGATTGGGCCGAGAGCCTGTGCACCAGCAAGACGCTGAACAAGCTTGTAGCCGATATTGCCCACTTCGAGATTAGGGAACACGAGAACATTAGCCTTGCCTGCAATCTCTGAGCCTGGAGCCTTCTTTGAACCAACACCTGGCACGAGGGCTGCATCAGCCTGCAACTCACCGTCAATCTTCAGCGTTGGGTCGAGCTGCTTTGCCACAGCCGTAGCCTCTACCACCTTATCTACCACCTCATGGCTGGCACTTCCCTTGGTAGAGAATGAGCACATAGCAACGCGAGGCTCAGCGAAGCCAGCAACGCTCTTGGCTGTCTGTGCAGCACATACAGCAATCTGTCCGAGCTGCTGAGCATCAGGCATAGGAGTTACGGCAACATCGGCAAAGACGAGGACACCATTCTCACCATATTCTGGTTTGTCAGTAATCATAAGCATAGCACCTGATACGCATGTGATGCCAGGGGCTGTCTTGATAATCTGGAGCGCAGGACGCAGGGTGTCGCCCGTTGTAGAGAGAGCACCTGAAATCTGGCCGTCAGCACCTTCAGTCTTGATAATCATACATCCGAGGTAAAGCGGATTCTTCACAAGCATGCGAGCCTGCTCAAGACTCACACCCTTCTTCTGACGCAACTGGAAAAGAAGCTGTGCCAGCTCCTCTGAACGCTCATAGTTCTCAGGATCAATGAGGGTTGCCTTGTCAATATTCTTCAGACCCTTCTCTGCTGCCAGAGCATGCACCTTGTCTGGATTGCCGATAAGGATGAGGTCAGCAATATCATTTGCCAACACGATGTCTGCAGCACAGAGGGTACGCTCCTCTTCTGCCTCAGGAAGCACGATGCGCTGCTTGTTTGCCTTTGCGCGCGCAATAATTTGTTCGATTAGACTCATAGTAATTTACTGTTTTTATAATTTATGAATTGATTATTTTCTCTAATTCCTCTGCCGACAGACGCAGGCGGAAATTGCCGTTGATGGCAGCGCTGATGCGTCCCGTCTCTTCCGACACCACGATGGCGATGGCATCCGACTGCTGCGAGATACCCATAGCAGAACGGTGACGCAGACCCAGCTCGCGGGGTATGTCGTGGCTGTGGCTTACGGGAAGGATACATCCTGCCGCCTTGATGCGGTTATTGCCGATAATCATCGCACCGTCGTGAAGGGGAGAATTCTTGAAGAAGATATTCTCGATGAGGCGCTGGTTGACAGCAGCATCTATGGTGTCGCCCGTCTCTATGATATCGTTGAGGGGACTGTTTCGCTCCAGCACAATCAGCGCGCCGCACTTGTTGCGTGCCATATTGATGCACGCCATCACGATAGGCATTGAGGCGGCATGGTTCGATGTATTATCATCCTTACTCTTGCGGGCTATCCATCCGATAATGGAGTTAGGGTTGTTACGCTCTCCCATGCGGATGAGAAACTTGCGTATCTCCTTCTGGAAAAGAATGAGGACCGCAAGGGCACCGACGGCAACGAACTTGTCGAACAGAGCACCCATCATCTTCATCTCCAGCACACGGCTCACAACAAGCCATATCACGATGAAGAAAAGGGTACCGACAAACATGTTCAGCGTTCTCGTATCACGCATGAAACGATAAACGTAGTACAGCATTATTGCAACAAGCAATATGTCGATAGCGTCCTTTATGCCGAAAGTGAAAAACATCTATAGTAAATCGTGGGTTCTTATTATGTCTGCTCCCTGGAGCATTGCTATGTGGTGAATCAGCCTTGTGCCTGCAAGCGTCGCATCGCTGTCGGGCGTAGTGCCGAGGATTTCATATATCATACGCTTTCTGCTTACTCCGACAAGGAGAAGACGGTCAGGAAACTCCTGCTTTATTCTTTGTAGGTTAAGTAGAATGTCATACTCCTGCTGCCTTGTCTTTCCGAAGCCGAAGCCCGGGTCGAGGATTATCTCTGTGTCAGGCAGCCGAGAGCTGATAGCGCTGACCTTTGTCTTGAAGTCGTCGATGATGTCGTCAAGGGTTGCTCCCCATGAGGTAAGAACGTAAGCGGCACCTGGCATAGCACATTCTACATTTCCCGAAATGTCGTTGACAATGCTGACGCCGTAGTCCTCTACAACCTTCTTTGCCACTTCCGGGCGAAAAGTATCTACGCTGAGCGTTGCATCCGGACAAACCTTCTGCAGCAGGTCGAGCGCATGACAGACACGCCTCAGTTCCTCCTCTTCGCTGACAGGGTCGCTGCCAGGACGGGTAGAACAGCCTCCAACGTCGATTATTGCCCCTTCGCCACCTTGAGAAAGAATCTCCTCAGCACGCGAGATAATCTCCTCGTCTGTCTGCTTTCTGGAAGCGGAGTAAAACGAGTCGGGCGTGACGTTAAGGATGCCCATTAACGTGACTTCGCCACAAAGGTAGTGTTTTTTTCTGATATTTAACATTACGACTTTAGGGCACAGGCCTATTTTTATATTTTTTTAGTATTTTCCACAAGCCATTCGCGGTCTTCCGGGTCGCTGAGCAGAGGCATAAGTTTCTCCCTGACAAGGGCGTGATAGTCGTTGATATAGTCCTTCTCATACTGTTCCAACATCTCCATATCTACTGGCGTAAGGTCTATAGGACACAGCGTGAGCGGTTCGAAACACAGCCATTTTTTTTCGCCTTCGGAATAATCGTCACGCTTCACGAGCATCGTATTCTCCGTTCGGACGCCGAGTTTGCCTTCCAGATACACTCCTGGCTCTATCGTCAGCGTCATATTCTCCTGCAGAGGTGCCGGACACCATCTCTGGCGCATCGACTGAGGTCCCTCGTGAACAGAGAGACACGCCCCCACTCCATGTCCTGAGCCATGCATGTAGTCATAGCGACCGCGCCACAGAACGGCATGCGGTATTGTGTCGAGATTCGTGCCGTTAGTACCTTCGGGGAAGGTGCTGCTGGCAAGTGCTATATGAGCCTTTAGCACAAGGGTATATACCCTCCGCATCTCAGGCGTCACATTACCCAAGGCTATCGTGCGGGTTATGTCTGTCGTGCCGTCAGAATACTGCGCTCCGCTGTCGAGCAAGAGCAGACCTTCGCTCTTCAGGGGTTTGTCCGTTTCGGGAGTGACGCTGTAGTGTACTATCGCCCCGTGTTCATTATAGGCGCTGATGGTGTTGAATGATAGCGAAATAAATTCCGCTACACCCTCCTTGCGAAGTGCAAGCAACTTTTCAGCCACAGACAATTCTGTCTGTCCGCCTGCTTCGACTGCTGGTTTCAGCCATCTGAGGAATCTTACCATCGCCACACCCTCGCGAAGCATGGAGCGTCTGAAGCCTTCCACCTCAGCCTCGTTCTTTATGGCCTTCATCAAGTCGGCAGGCGACTCTGCATCCTTGACATTCTCCTTTATTATGTTATATATGGTATAGCTGGCGCTCTTGCCTGAGCATAGTGTCTTTATGCCTTTGGAGGCCTTTGACTTCAGGAACTTCACAAAGCCGTCATACTCTTCCACCCTTACTCCGGCATCGCTGAGCATTGCCTGGGCATCTGCTGTAAGAGGACTGTTGACGAATACCTCTGCCTCGTCGCGTGTAATATATAGGTAGGCTATGAATACTGGCGTCATCAACACGTCGGAACCACGCAGGTTCAGCGTCCATGCTATCTCTGCCAGGTCGGTCATGACATAGGCCTCACACCGTCCCATAGCTTCCCTTAGTCGCTGCAGCTTCTCCGCCACTGTCTCGCCCATGATGCTCTTATCTACGGCGAAAATCTCTCCGCAGGGTTTGGCAGGACGGTCTTCCCATATCGTTGACAGCGGGTCATAGTTGGTACGCATCGTGCATCCTATACTGCGCAGCTCCTTTGTCATATCGCTGACATAATCGAATGTCGCCACCATACCGTCAACGCATACTATTCCGCCATTGGGCAGGAGGCTCATCTTCCTTTTCAGCCACTCTGCTATGGTGGGTGTTCCAGGCATGCATTCCTTCATAAGCGTCCATTCTTCTGACAGTTCTTTTTCTGCCTGAATGAAATAGCGTGAGTCCGTCCACAGGGCTGCATCGTTCTGGGTTATCACGGCAGTTCCGGCACTACCCGTAAAGCCGCTTATCCACTTGCGTCCCTGCCAGTGAGGAGCTACATACTCACTGTTATGCGGATCCGATGAGGGTATGATGACAGCATCGATACTCTCACGCTTCATAACAGCACGAAGATGGGACAATTTTGAATTCATAATTCACAATTCATAATTCATAATCTCTCTAACCGCTAACCTCTAACCGCTAACCTTTATCCTGCAAAAACTTCGCCAGTTTCTCTACTGCGCGGCCTCTGTGCGACATACCGTTCTTCTCTTCTGCCGACATCTCGGCAAAGGTGCGCGGCATGCTGTTCTCTGCAGGAGAAAAGCCCTCGGGATAGAATATGGGGTCGTAGCCGAAGCCCTCGTCGCCGTGTTTCTCTGTGGCGATGGTGCCTCTCACCTTACCCTCAAATCGATATGTCTCACCATTGTATATCAGCACTATGGCTGTGCGGAACTGTGCTTGACGGTTTTCCTTGCCCTGCATGTTGGCAAGCAGCTTCTGCATATTGGCTTCCGAATTATGGTCCGTACCGCCGATGCTGGCATAGCGGGCGGAATATACTCCCGGCTCACCATTCAGCGCATCGACCTCAAGACCCGTATCGTCAGCAAAGCAGTCATAGCCGTAATGCTCACGCACATACTGCGCCTTCTCAAGGGCATTGCCCTCAAGAGTATCGTGCGTCTCAGGCAGTTCCTCGTGGCAGTCAATCTCCTTGAGCGAACGCACCTCGAAGCGTTCACCCAGAATCTGGCGAACCTCCTGCAGCTTATGCGCATTATTAGTAGCAAAAACTAAAACCTTTTTTTCCATTGAACTTTTCTTTATCCGATAACCGTTAACCCTTAACCGTTAACCCTTAACCTACTCAACTCCTTTCATCATCTTTTTAAGCAATGGGCACAGCAGGAACAGCAGTATTGATGCCACACCCGCCATAACGGCAAATACCAAGAAGAAGTCCGTCAGCGTAGCTATCTCTATGCCGCAGAAGTGCTTCGTCACGCCCTGTGCAGGCAGCAGAGTAGCCAGCTTTCCCGCCAGAATGTTGCTGGCAGCATTACTCATGAACCATACGCCCATGAGGAGCGATGCCAAGTGTGCCGGAGAGAGTTTGTTTACCATACTCAGTCCGATTGGCGACAGCGACAGCTCGCCGATGGTATGTATGAAGTACAGCGCTACGAGCCACCACATAGCAGCCTTCTGACCGCCGACGTTTATGCCGTAAGTGCCGTATGCAATCACGAAATAGCCCAGCGACAGCAATGCCAGACCCATAGCCTGCTTGCGGGGGCTGGAGGGTTCCATGTTGTGCTTTGCCAGCGTTTCCCACAGGGTCGCCATAATAGGTGCAAAGAGCACTACGACAATAGGGTTGATGCTCTGGAACCATGTGGTTGGCATCTCCCAGTCGCCGATGGTGCGGTCGCACTGCTGCTCAGCAAACAGCGTCAGCGAAGAGCCGGCCTGCTCGAAGGCACTCCAGAAGAATATCACGAACAGAGCGATAATGTATATCACTCCGATGCGCGACTTATCGACTTTCGTAAGGCTGCGGTCGGTAATGATAAATACCGGCAGGGCCACAGAGATGACGTAGATGGCATTGGAGATATACTCGTTGAAATTAGTTACATTCATGGTAAGCAGGGCGTAGAATACCAGCGCACCCACTATGCAGCCCCACAGACGGAACGGAGAGTTCTTTGCGACCTTCTTCGGAATCCTCACTTCCGATGCCTGCAACTCATGACCCTCCATGACGGCTTCTTCCTCTTCCTCCTGAAATTCCTTCAGCTTCAACAGCTCAGACTTGGCAGGGCTCAGGCCAATGCCCAGCCCTTCAGGAGTAACGAGAAACTTGTCCTTAAGCGTCGAGAACACAATCACCGACATCACCATAGCAACACCGGCACAGAAGAATCCCCACTTGAATGTGCTCGGTGAAGTCCAGTCGCCGTCGCCAAGGTAGCCGCATATCAGCGGAGCCAGCAAGGCACCCGTATTGATACCCATGTAGAAGATGGTGAAAGCAGAGTCCTTGCGATGGTCCTGCGGCTCATAGAGGTCGCCCACCATCGTCGAGATATTGGGCTTGAAGAATCCGTTGCCGAATATTAGCATTGCCAGACCACCGAACATCAGCCACAGGGAGAAGGTGTTATCTACCGCCTGATCTATGGCGCCGCCTTCGGTAAAAATACTCTGTTTCACGAAGCATGCAGAGGCAAACATCAGGAACTGGCCTATCGCCATCGTTATGCCGCCGAAGATGATAGAGCGGCGGTTGCCCCAGTAGCGGTCAGCTATATATCCGCCCAGCAGCGGAGTGAGATATACCAGACCCGTGTATGAACCGTAAATCTGGCTCGCTTCATCGTTGGTGAAGAAAGCCGCTACGAGATAGAGCACAAAGAGAGCACGCATTCCGTAGTAGGAAAAGCGCTCTGCCATTTCTGTTACGAACAGAAGATATAAACCTTTAGGATGAGACATTGGTATTGTTTACTGTTTACAGTTTACAGTTTACGGTTTACAGACTTTCCAAGATTCTCTTTATCACCACCTGGGCTGAGATTTCCCTGTTGGCGGCTTCGGGGATGACGAGGGAGTTTTTGCTCTCTATCACGTCATCCGTCACAATGAGGCCTCTGCGCACGGGCAGACAATGCATAAACTTGCCGTTGTTAGTCCACGACATGTGCTCCGCATCTACCGTCCACGCCATGTCCTTTGAGATAATCTTGCCGTAGTCGGCAGGATTGGTGATGCCCGGACATGACCAGTTCTTGGCATATACGAAGTCAGCGCCCTCGAAGGCTTTCTTCTGGTCGTATTCTATTGTTGCACCCTTCGTAAACTGCGGGTCGAGTTCGTAGCCTTCAGGATGTGTGATGACGAGATCCACGTCAGGAGCCGCCAGCATCCACTCGGCGAAAGAGTTAGGCACAGCCTGCGGCAAAGCACGGCAATGAGGTGCCCATGTCAGCACAGCCTTCACGCGCTCCGTAGCCTTATGCTCCTCGATGGTGATAAGGTCGGCAAAAGCCTGCAATGGGTGTACTGTTGCTGTCTCCATAGCAAAGACAGGACGGCCCGAATACTGCACAAACTGGTTCACGATAGTCTCGGCATAGTCAAACTCCCTGTCCGTCAGTCCGGCGAAAGAGCGAATGCCGATTACGTCGCAGTAGCATCCCATCACGGGGATAGCCTCCAGCAGATGCTCCGACTTGTCGCCGTCCATTATGACGCCGCGCTCCGTCTCCAGCTTCCATGCGCCTGCATTAACGTCGAGTACTATGACGTTCATGCCCAGATTCATAGCCGCCTTCTGTGTAGAGAGGCGAGTACGCAGTGAGTTATTGAAGAACACCATCAGCAGGGTCTTGTTCCTGCCCAGGTGCTGAAAGGCAAAGCGGTCTTTCTTTACTGTCTGTGCCTCGGCAAGAGCAGCCGTAATGTCCCCGAGGTCCTGAGGGTGAAAAAATGTTTTCATATATATTTCGATTTAAATTTTTACTTACAGGGCACAAAAGTACGAAAAAAAATTCAATTACGCAAAGAAAAAAGCAGAAACCGCGCAAATTCACACGATTCCTGCTATTTTTTGACCTACGATTATAAAACCGTAAACGGTAAACTGTAAACCGTAAACCGTAAATTAGAACGGCCCGTGGCCCATGCACGAGGTGGTTGTTACTGCTGTCAGAGCAGCCGTGAGTGCAGCTACTATCATCTTTGCTAGTATGTCGAAAATTCTTTTCTTGTCCATTTCTTTAATTGAAAATTGAAAGTTGAAAATTGAAAGAAGTGAGGGTTAGCCGCTAAACGCTAATCGCTAACCGCTAACCGCTAACCGTTAAAGGACTAGTCGTTAGACACTCCGCCGTTGTTGTCGCCACCGCCGCCGTTGTTGCCGCCGTTGTCACCGCCTCCGGTGTTAGGGTCTGTGCCTCCGCCGTTGCCGCCAGTGTTGGTGCCGCCGCCGTTTTCACTTGAACCGCTTGAACTGCAAGGCTACGACCTAGCTGAAGGGTAAAGTATTTTCTAAACAAGCCCCCTGAGTACAAACACTCAAGGGGCTATTTTTTTCTGCTAAACTATTAACGCCCACCCGAAGGTGAGCGTTGGAAATCCGAAAGGATTTATTTTTCTATCTCTCACATCTCACCTTTCACCTTTTCACCTTTCACTTTTCACTTTTTACCTTTTTTCTTCTTTTTGTACTGGAAGAAGTAGTCGTTCTGCTTCTTTTTCTTCTCCATATTGTGCTCGGTGAATACGGGCTTGAGGGTGTAGGGATCGAGGCCGGTGTAGAACATCTCGGTGGCGGTGGTCATGGGCGTAGGGGTGAAGTCCTGAACCTGCTCAAGCCTGTAACCCATCTGGCGCATGATGCCGGAGAGATGCTGCATGTCGCGCTCGGTACAGCCGGGATGGGAGGAGATGAAATAAGGTATGAGTTGCTGACGCAGGCCGCACTCGCGGTTTATCTTATCGAAAATGCCGCTGAACTGGCGGAAGAGCTCAAACGACGGCTTGCGCATGATGTTGAGCACATAGTCAGAAGTATGCTCCGGAGCCACCTTCAGACGACCCGACACATGGTGTTCTATGAGCTCACGGGTATATTGACGTGCCACACGGTTGATGTTATCGTCCTTGCTATGATGAAGCAGGAGGTCGTACCTCACGCCGGAGCCGATGAATGACTTCTTTATCTCAGGCAGGGCATCGACGGCATGATAGATATCGAGCAGGGCGCTGTGGTCGGTATTCAGGTTGGGACATATCTGCGGATGTATGCACGAGGGACGCTTGCAGGCCTCGCACGCCTTGGGATTGTTGCCGTGCATGCCGTACATATTGGCTGACGGACCGCCAAGGTCGGAAAGGTAGCCCTTGAAGTCTTCGAGCTTTACGACCTCACGCACCTCACGCAGAATGCTTTCCTTCGAACGGCAGGCAATGAACTTACCCTGATGGGCAGAGATGGTGCAGAAGGCACAGCCGCCGAAGCAACCGCGATGGAGCGTGACGGAGAATTTTATCATCTCATAGGCCGGAATGCGCTTACCTTTATATTTTGGATGGGGCACACGCTGATAAGGCAGGTCGAAGGAAGCGTCAATCTCCGCCGTCGTCATGGGGGGATAAGGGGCATTGACAACAACATAGCGGCCCTCTGCCTGCTGAATGAGACGCGAGGCATGCACCTTGTTCGATTCTTCCTCGATGTGACGGAAATTCTCTGCCTGACAACGGCGGTCCTTCAGGCACTCCTCGTGAGAATGGAGCACGATGTCGCCCTCAACGAGAGGCACCTTGTCGGCAATATATACCGTCTGTGGAATGTTCTTCCACTCCTCACGCGATGTTTCGCAGAGGGCTATGGTAGCCTTCTCGCCCATGCCGTAGGTGATAAGGTCGGCACCGGAAGAAAGAAGTATGGATGGCATGAGTTTGTCCTGCCAGTAATCGTAATGGGTAAGACGGCGCAGAGAAGCCTCAATGCCGCCAAGCACAACGGGAACATCGGGGAAGAGCTGCTTCAGAATCTTCGTATATACTATGGTGGGATATTCGGGTCGGCAGTCGTGACGACCATCAGGAGAATAGGCATCCTCAGAGCGCAGACGCTTGCGGGCGGTGTATTTGTTCACCATAGAGTCCATTGCCCCTGGCGAGATACCAAAGAACAGACGCGGACGACCAAGCTTCTTGAAGTCGCGAAAGTCGCCGTGCCAGTCGGGCTGCGGAACAATCGCAACACGATAGCCATGAGCCTCAAGTGTTCGGCCTATGACGGCAGCACCAAACGAAGGGTGGTCAACATAGGCATCGGCAGAGAAGAGTATGACATCGAGCTGGTCCCAGCCACGCAGGTCACACTCCTTCTTGGTTGTCGGCAGAAAGTCTGTCAGCATCATGGCGCAGTAAGAAAGGCAAGGATGCCACGCATTATGGTTGCCTGCATCATCTTGTCAGAGATACATTCAAAGGGGAATCCCATCACAAAGGTATGGACACCGACATTATTGGCAACGGCAGCCGTCTGACCGTCGGCATACTGCATGGCAACGAAGGCACTGTCCTCTGGGCGCAACACATCGCTCTGCGTAGTGGCATAGTGCTTGTCGTTAACAAGATTGGCAAGGTATATGGACTGCTGAAGGCCGTTGACCATATAATTGCTGCTACGTATCGTACCGCCATAGGAAGAATGGAAGAGCGAATGCATAAACTGCGCCTCAGAATCAGCCAGCATGTCGGAAACCACATAGGAGCCGCTGCACAGGAGTGCTCCCCCACCCTGTGACACATACTTTGTCAGCTGCTTCTGGAAGCCCTGCGGGAATGTCTTGTATGTGCGGAGGGAATAGCCGTCGTTCTTCTCATTGCCCAGCAGCACATCCACTACGGAATAGCCCGAAAGGGAATAGTTACCCCACTCCACGGCATCGCGAGACGTGC
Source organism: uncultured Prevotellaceae bacterium (assembly GCA_902774795.1). Classification (GTDB taxonomy): domain Bacteria; phylum Bacteroidota; class Bacteroidia; order Bacteroidales; family Bacteroidaceae; genus Prevotella. The sequence continues at coordinate 39,691 of CACYKA010000022.1, forward strand.
TGACGATATTGTAGAAATTGGCAGAGGCGATGGCACGTGCATGCTCCACAGCATAGTTGAAGTCGTTGCCTGCTACAACCTTTCCAGACAGTCCTGCAGTAGCCCAGCATGCCGTCGGACCGTAAGACAGACCTGGGTCGGTATCGATGGAAAAAACTTTGCGCCCGCTGGCATTCTCGGTAATGGCAGGAGATGCCAGACGCTGGAAGCCGTTTACGATAAGTACCGTCGGAGCTCCTGCACCATGCCACAGGCAAACGAGTTCCTCCGTCGGGAAGCTCTCACCACCGGCATTCACGGCAGTAATCTTAAAGCGATAGACAATGTCGGGATAAATGGGTATCTCCGTCCACGTCTTGCTAACATTAGTGCCATTGTCATAGCCCAGGCTGCCCATAGCCATATAGACATTGTATGACGTTGGATTTGCCGAAGACTCAAGGTCATCCTTCTTTGCCACCCATGAGAGGGTTGCCACTCCTGAATTTTCTCCCTCAGAACCAGGCTTCATAGTGATATTGAAGCCTACAGGGGCCAAAGGCTGTACGACAGCTTTCTGTCCGTGAGCATCAGCCTCGAAGCGGAGGATGGTCTTATATATGGAGCGTGCCAGATTGAACTTGAAATCAGGATCGTGCCCGTAACGCATATCGGCGAAGCTCTCGTGGGACAGCGTCTCAAAAATAGCCGATGGAACTCCCGGCAGACGTGTCTCGGAATAGTTGCGGTCATAGAGGTCGCGCCACTTCCAAAGACCATAAATCTTTTGCAGGTCGCGTTTGGAATTATCGAGCAGACTCTGCGCCAGGTCACGCGAATGCACTCTCGACACGCCGGCGCTCAGTTTGCCGTCGTTGAAGTTGGTGGTGCATATTGCTAACGATCCATAGATAGAGCCGTCGGTATTGTATCCGGCATCGGAGTGGACAGCAAGGGCCAAATCGACAGGAACGCCAAGACCTTCCTTGTCGGGGACATAAGAAGAGCCGCCCGCTATCCAGTTGGTCATAAGGGAACGCACATTGATGTCATCCTTATAGTCATCATCCCCCTTATAGCCGCCATAGACGCTGTAAGGTGCACCTGCCCACTGGGCATAGTAACGTGCTCCCTCGAGGGAACGCATAAGACCACTCGTAGAGCCTCCACGGGAGATATTACCCATACCGCCACCGAAACGCACGGCACGCGAAGTGATGACACCCTTGACATTGGACTGAGTGGAGACGACAATCTTGTTATAGTCGGAAGTGCCCCGTCCGAAGAAGAATGTTCCGAGATAAACCCATGTACCGCCGCCCATGCGCTGATTCACGCGAAAATCGGTACGCATGCCCTCATGATAGACACTATAGAGAGCATCCGAGACGCTCTTCTCCTCTGTGACATAAGAGACATAGACGGCATAGTTGCCGGATTCGGGAATGTCTGGTCGGTAAGTAATGAATTCGTTATCGTTCTTGGAAGAGTGTGTCTTTCGGACACTACCCTCGCTGAACGGATTGTAGCCGTCGTAGATAACCTGAGTAGGAGCATACGAGCCCTTATCATTATCGACAATAACCTCGTTGGGCTGCCAGTCACGCTCACGCGGCGTAAACACCACAGCACCGGCATTCTCCAACATCGGAATGAGATAAGGCACAACTATTGTCTGCGTAAAAAGGTCTTCGGTAGTGGAATAAAGCAAAGGTCTCTGCCACTTCCAGAAGCCTTTCTTGTTATCATAATAGTTTCCGTGACTCTGCCAGACAGCGAGATGCTTGCCCGACAAAGCGGCAGAAGGCTGCTCAGGACGAGATACATTCTGCACCCACGGAGAACCTGTATAAGTATGCTTACCCCACCATCCATGGGAATATTTCTCCTTCTTATGCTTTTGGTCAATACTATGGTCACGTATCTCTGGAAGCGGAAGAGTGCCCTTCTCCTTAACGGCATGCTTACCACATGAAGCGAAGAACAGGAAAACGAAAAAACACAGATAAAAGACTATACGTTGACGCATATATTTTATATGGTAAATTTCTCAGGGTGTAGTCCCTTGAAGTTTTTGTAATACTGTTTTATCTCTGCAATCTCCTGCTCTACATCTCCTGAAGGAATCATTGTCTTGGTACACTGGATGAGTTTCTTCTCATAGTCCACGCCATAAAGAAGAATCGGAATACCTGCCTTCAGGGCAATAAAATAAAAGCCCTTCTTCCAGTCGGGATTCAGGCTGCGGGTTCCTTCGGGCGTAACACAAAGACGGAATTCTGACGACTTGACAGCGATATCGGCAAGGGTATCAGTCATAGAGACGTGCTTCTGACGATAGACTGGAATTCCACCAGTATGCCTGAAGATATAACCCAGCGGCCAGAAGAACCATTCTTTCTTCATAAGATACTGAATCTTAATTCCTTCTGCCAAAGAGAAAAGCTGTCCCAAGATAAAATCCCAGTTACTCGTGTGAGGTGCCAGGCACACAATACACTTCTGGGGAAAAGCAACGGTAATATCCCTGCTCCACCCCAACTTGTTGTATAACAACCAACGACAGAAGCCCTTAAGCATGCAGATTCTTCATATAATCGACCACCTCGTTGACACTGTTGTTGAAGTCAGAAATCAACTTTTTGAAATACTTCTTACCCGACATACCTGGCTCAGGATGAGAAATCCTCATGATGTAGTCAGAATGCATACGCATAATAGTACGGAGCAGAGTATCTGCATTTTGCTTGTCGCAATTGTAATAAACTGATATAGCGACACCTTCTGAAAAGAGTTCGCCACAGATAGCGTTTATACTACGCTTTAATGAACGTTTGTTTGCCATATCTGTATTAAAATTATTTCAATGCAAAAATAATAAAAATTGAACACATTACATCGATACAGAAACATAGTTTGTATTTTTTAACACTTTTTTTACTCAAAAGCACAGGTATGTGCATATGCTGTCACTTTTTTTTACTACCTTTGCGCTCGCAAATTTTGAAAAGCATAATGGCAGAACTAAAAGATTTAACAAAAAGGGCTGAAAACTACAGCCAGTGGTATAACGATTTGATAGTGAAGGCGGACCTTGCCGAGCAGAGTGCAGTCCGTGGTTGCATGGTGATTAAACCGTATGGTTACGCTATATGGGAGAAGATGCAGGCTCAGCTTGACAAGATGTTCAAGGAAACAGGAGCCGTAAATGCTTACTTCCCCTTGCTGATACCGAAATCATTCCTGTCACGCGAGGCAGAACATGTAGAAGGCTTTGCCAAGGAATGTGCTGTTGTTACTCACTATCGTCTGAAGACAAACGAGACTCACGACGGCGTTGTCGTTGACCCGACAGCAAAGCTGGAAGAGGAACTCATAATACGTCCGACATCAGAGACCATAATCTGGAACACATACAAAAACTGGATACATTCATGGCGCGATCTGCCGCTGATGTGCAACCAGTGGTGTAACGTGATGCGCTGGGAGATGCGTACCCGTCCATTCTTACGCACATCGGAATTCCTGTGGCAAGAGGGACATACCGCCCATGCTACAAGGGAAGAGGCTGAACAGGAGGCTCAGAAGATGCTGAAGGTATATGCCGAATTTGCAGAGAAATGGATGGCAGTACCTGTAATGCAGGGCGTAAAGAGCGAGACAGAACGTTTCGCTGGAGCCTTGGACACATATACCATTGAGGCTATGATGCAGGATGGCAAGGCCCTACAGAGCGGAACATCACACTTCCTGGGACAGAACTTCGCAAAGGCATTCGGAGTACAGTATCTGACAAAGGAGAACAAGCAGGAATATGTATGGGCTACATCATGGGGCGTATCTACCAGACTTATCGGAGCGCTGATAATGACTCACTCTGATGACAACGGCCTGGTGCTTCCTCCACGCCTTGCACCGCTGCAGGTAGTAATTATACCTATCGGCAAGGGAGAACAGCAGGAGCAGATAGCATCTCTGTTTGAGCCTGTTATTAAGAAACTCAACGAAAAGGGCATCAGCGTTAAATATGACGATGCTGACAACAAGCGTCCTGGATTCAAGTTTGCCGACTACGAACTGAAAGGCGTACCTGTAAGAATCGTTATGGGAGGTCGCGACCTGGAGGCTAAGACTGTCGAGATAATGCGTCGTGACACCTTGGAGAAAGAAACTGTACCGTTTGAAGGACTGGCAGAGCGCATAGAGACCCTTCTGGAGGATATTCAGGAGAATATTTTCAACAAGGCCAAGAACTTCCGCGATGCACACATCTACGAATGTGACAACTACGAGGAGTTTAAGGAAAGAGTCAAGGACGGCGGCTTCTTCCTTTGCCACTGGGACGGCACAGCAGAGACCGAGGCTCAGATCAAGGAAGAGACACAGGCTACCATCCGTTGCGTGCCTTTCGCCTATGAGCAGACTCCGGGTACCGATATGGTTTCAGGAAAGCCGGCAAAATACAGAGTCTTAATTGCAAGAAGCTACTAATTTGATAATTAACAATTGACAATTGATAATTGACAGTTGACAATTAGAAAGAAAAATTGCCTTTTATTTGGAGGATTGAATATTTTTTTGTACCTTTGCACCCGCTTTGTGCAAAATAAGCACATTGCGGGTATATAATTTTATAAACAAATCTTTAAGAACTAATGATGAATCATTACGAAACCGTTTTCATTCTGACTCCCGTTTTGTCTGATGACCAGACAAAGGAAACGGTCGCTAAGTTCAAGAAAGTACTCTCTGACAATGGTGCTGAGATGCTGAACGAAGAGGCCTGGGGACTGAAGAAGATGGCTTATGCTATTCAGAAGAAATCAACAGGATTCTATTTCCTCTTTGAGTTCAAGGCAGAGCCATCAGTAGTTGACAAACTCGAGACAACATTCCGTCGCGAGGAGAAAGTAATCCGTTTTATGACCGTCAAACTTGACAAGTATGCTGCTGCTTATGCAGAGAAGCGTCGCGCCAAGTATGCAAAAACAGAGGAGGCTTAATCATGGCAGAGAACAATTCAGAAATCCGTTATCTTAACGCTCCAACAATTGACACGCGCAAGAAGAAATACTGCCGTTTCAAGAAGAGCGGAATCAAGTACATCGACTATAAGGACCCAGAGTTCCTGAAGAAATTCTTGAACGAGCAGGGAAAGCTCCTTCCACGTCGTATTACCGGCACATCTTTGAAGTATCAGCGTCGTGTAGCACAGGCTGTAAAGCGTGCTCGCCAGATTGCATTGCTTCCTTATGTAACCGACATGATGAAATAATTTAATTAGGAGGATTACACAATGGAAATTATACTGAAAGAAGATATCATCGGTCTTGGTTTCAAGAACGACATCGTAAACGTTAAGTCTGGTTACGGACGTAACTACCTCATCCCAACAGGCAAGGCTGTTATCGCATCACCATCAGCTAAGAAGGTGCTGGCAGAGAACCTGAAGCAGCAGGCTCACAAGCTTGCCAAGATTCTTGAGAACGCAGAGAAGGAAGCAGCTGCTCTGAACGGCGTATCACTCGAGATCAAGGCTAAGGTTAGTGCAACAGGCGTTCTGTACGGTTCTGTTAACACAAGCACTATCGTTGAGGAACTCGCTAAGAAGGGTATCACCGTTGACAGAAAGAAGGTCGTTATGAAAGACATCAAGACTGTTGGTGAATACGCTGCTACCGTTATCTTCCACAAGGAAGTAAGCGTAGAGATTCCTGTAACTGTACTTGCTGAAGGTGGTGAATTCGAAGAGAAGAAGGCTGAAGCACCAAAGGCAGAAGTTAAGGCAGAGGTAGAAGCTGAGCCTGTAGTTGAAGCTCCTGAAGTGGAGGAAGAGGCACAGGAAGAGGCTGCTGAATAAGAAAAATATTTATTACATAAATAAATCGCATTAAGGCTATAAACCTTAGTGCGATTTTTTGTTTTCGCAAGCTACTGAATTGATATATATTATTTTATCATCATCTTTCCTTTAAAAAATTAATAAGGTGTGAAATCTTTTTATATTTTTTTTGTACCTTTGCAGTCGTTTTAAAGAAGGATATTACAAAATTTTGAAAATTTGAGTATTGTATTTTATGATAAAACCTGATTACATCTTTGAATCTTCTTGGGAAGTCTGCAATAAGGTTGGCGGCATATATACCGTTCTGTCAACTCGTGCAAAAACACTTCAGGACAATTTTTCCGACCGTATCATCTTCATTGGCCCTGATTGCTGGGGCAAAAAGAAATGTCCGTTCTTCATTCAGGATAACAGCATTCTGGCTGACTGGCAGAAAGAGACATCACTCAAGGTGAAGGTAGGACGCTGGGACATTCCAGGACATCCAATCTCAATACTGGTAGATTTCAATCCTTTCTATTCAGAGAAAGACACAATATATGGCAAACTGTGGGAAGACTTTCAAGTTGATTCCCTGCACGCATACGGCGACTATGACGAGGCAAGCATGTTCTCATACGCAGCAGGCCTTGTCGTTGAAAGCCTTTACAACTTCCTGAAGCTCGAAGACAAAAAGGTTATATATCAGGCAAACGAATGGATGTGCGGACTGGGTGCTCTCTACATCAAGAAGAACATTCCGGCCATCGGCACTATCTTCACCACACATGCTACCAGCATCGGACGCTCGATTGCCGGCAACAACAAACCTCTCTATGAATATCTGTGGGCTTACAACGGCAACCAGATGGCTGATGAGCTGAACATGCAGTCAAAGCACTCAATAGAAAAGCAGACAGCATGGAACGTCGATTGTTTTACAACAGTTTCAGACATCACAGCAACGGAATGTAAGGAACTTATCGACAAACCGGTTGACGTTGTTCTTCCTAACGGCTTTGAAGATGACTTCGTTCCAAAGGGTGCAGAATTTACAAAGAAACGTAATGCTGCCCGCAAGGCCCTCTTGAAACTTGCAAATGCCCTGACAGGTAGTCAGTTCCCAGAAGATACCCTCATCGTTGGTACATCAGGACGCTATGAGTTCCGCAACAAGGGCATTGATGTCTTTGTAGAAGCAATGAACCGCCTGAACCACGACGAGCGTCTGAAGAAACAAGTTCTGGCATTCGTGGAAGTGCCTGCATGGGTAGGCGACCCGCGTCAGGACCTGCTCGACCGCCTGAACGACAAGAAGGCCAAGAGCTTTGATACTCCTCTGGAGAATCCGATGATAACACACTGCCTCCACAACATGTCAGAAGACAAAGTGCTCGGAATGATGAAGAACTACGACATGTGGAACCGCAAGGAAGACAAGGTGAAGGTTATATTCATACCAAGTTACCTGAACGGCGACGACGGCATACTGAACATGCCTTACTATGACGTAATAATTGGCAAGGACCTGAGTGTCTATCCTTCATACTATGAGCCTTGGGGATATACTCCACTGGAGAGCGTGGCATTCAGCGTACCATGTATCACTACCGACCTTGCAGGATTCGGCGTTTGGGCCAACACCGTAAAAGGAGCCTATTCTGAAATAGAAGACGGCGTAAAGACAATACATCGCACCGACTATAACTACTCTGAGGTTGCTGACGCAGTTAAAGACACCGTTGTTCGCTATTCTGCTTTCACTCCTGCAGAGGTAAAGAAGTGTCGCAGCAATGCTCAGAAACTGTCAAAGAAAGCCCTGTGGAAGGAGTTTATCAAATACTACTACCAGGCATACGACTTCGCATTGAGCAACAAGAAATAAAGAAAATAATAACAAAAAAATAAATTCACACAAAAAATTATGAAAATTAAATCAGCTTATTCGAATACTCCTATATGGAAGGAGTTTAACGTAAAGTCAACCCTCCCAAAGGAGTTAGAATGCCTCGACGAAATTGCTCACAACATGTGGTGGGTATGGAACTATGATGCCCGCGACCTTTTCCGCTCTCTCGACCCGGAAATCTATGATAAGGTAGAGCACAATCCTGTGCAGCTGCTTGAGCGTCTTTCCTACGAGCGCAAAAAAGAGATTGTGAAGGATAAAATGATTATGGCAAACGTACATGCCGTTTATACTCATTTCAAGGATTATATGTCAGTTAAGCCTGACACCAGCCGTCCTTCCGTAGCATACTTCTCAATGGAGTTTGGTATTCACAACTCCCTGAAGATATACTCTGGCGGTCTCGGCATGCTGGCTGGTGACTATATCAAGGAGGCTTCTGACTCTAACGTTGACATGTGCGGTATCGGTTTCCTGTATCGCTTCGGCTATTTCAAGCAGAGCCTGTCAATGGACGGTCAGCAGATTGCCAACTATGACGCACAGAACTTCAACTCACTGCCTATCACCAAGACACTCGACAAGGACGGCAAGCAGGTTGTCGTTGACGTTCCTTATATGAACTACAACGTTCATGCACTTGTATGGCAGGCTAACGTTGGTCGTGTGAAGCTCTATCTGCTCGACACAGACAATGATCTGAACTCTGAATACGATCGTCCTATCACCCACGCTCTCTATGGTGGTGACTGGGAGAACCGTCTGAAGCAGGAAATTCTGCTCGGTATCGGTGGTATACTGATGCTTGAGAAGCTTGGAATCAAGAAGCAGGTTTACCATTGCAACGAGGGTCATGCTGCCCTGTGCAACCTGGAACGTCTCGTTTCTTATGTAAAGAGCGGTCTGTCATTCAACCAGGCTATGGAGGTAGTACGCGCTTCTTCTCTCTATACCGTACACACTCCTGTTCCTGCTGGTCACGACTACTTCGACAAAGACCTCTTCGGCAAGTACATGGGCGGCTATGCTGACATGCTGGGCATCTCATGGAAAGAGTTCATCGGCATGGGTCGCGTTAACCCTGAAGATGACAACGAGAAGTTCTGTATGTCAACCTTCGCATGTAACACCTGTCAGGAGGTTAATGGTGTATCTATGCTTCACGGCTGGGTATCACAGAAGATGTTCGCAGGTATCTGGAACGGTTACTATCCAGAAGAGAACCACGTAGGATATGTCACCAACGGCGTACACTTCCCATCATGGTGTGCTACTGAGTGGAGACAGGTTTATGACAATTATCTGAAGGCTGGCTTCTATCAGGATCAGTCTAACGAAGACCTCTGGCACGGCATCTACGACTGCCCTGACACAGAGATTTGGGCTACACGTATGGCCCTGAAGGAGAAGCTTATCAAGTATATCCGTGACAAGTTTGCTGAGTCTTGGCTGAAGAATCAGGGTGACCCTGCACGTGTTGTCTCTCTGCTTGAGCGCATCACTCCTAACGCTCTGATGATTGGCTTCTGCCGTCGTTTCGCTACTTACAAGCGTGCTCACCTGCTCTTCACAGACCTTGAGCGTCTGTCAAAGATTGTGAACAACCCTGATAAGCCAGTATTGTTCTTCTTCTCTGGTAAGGCTCACCCAGCAGACGGTGCAGGACAGGGACTGATCAAGCGCATCTACGAGATTTCACAGCGCCCAGAGTTCCTCGGAAAGATTATCTTCCTTGAGGACTACGACTACCAGCTGGCACGCCGCCTTGTTTCTGGCGTTGATATCTGGATGAATACTCCTACACGTCCACTTGAGGCATCAGGTACATCTGGCGAGAAGGCTGAGATGAACGGTGTCGTAAACCTCTCTGTCCTCGACGGATGGTGGGTAGAAGGCTATCGCAAGGGTGCCGGTTGGGCTCTGAAGCAGGAGCGCACATACGAGAACCAGGCTTACCAGGATCAGCTTGACGCTACAACAATATACAACCTCCTTGAGAACGAAATCGTTCCAATGTACTACGACAAGGACAAGAACGGCCTCTCTAAGGACTGGATACAGGTAGTTAAGAACTCTATCGCAACAATCGCTCCTCACTACACCATGAAGCGTCAGCTTGACGACTACTACTCAAAGTTCTATACCAAGCTGGCTGAGCGTTCAAAGAAGATCAACGCTAAGGACTATAGCCTTGCTAAGGAGATTGCTCTTTGGAAGGAGACAGTTGCTGAGCGCTGGGACAGCATCGAGGTTGTTTCTCGTGATGCCAAGGGCTTCGACGATGGTGCAGAGACAGGTAAGACATACACTATACAGTATGTTATCAACGAACAGGGACTTAAAGATGCTGTAGGCATGGAACTGGTTTGCCTGAAGAACGACCAGGATCCTTCTGACCGCCGTATTAACCTCATCAAGCCATTCAAGATGGTGAAGTGCGAAGGCAACAACTACACCTTCGAGTGCGAATTCTCTACATCAATGGCTGGAAACTGGAAGGTTTGCGTGCGTATGTTCCCTAAGAACGACCTGCTTCCACACCGTCAGGACTTCTGCTACGTTAAGTGGCTCGACTAATAAAGAATATTTCTCCCCCTAATCCGTAATTATGTAAATCTGCGTGAAGACACTTTGGAATACCATAAACGGAATACATCGCATTGAGGCATGGGAGCCCAATTGCTGGATGCAATATACATGTCCCTCTGAGGCAGATCAGAAGGAGATGGTGGAAACCTATCAGATTCCTGAATACTTCCTTTCGGATATCAGTGATGCTGATGAGAGAGCACGTTTCGAGTACGAGGAAGGATGGCAGCTTGTCATCCTCCGAATACCGTACATGAAGGAGATAAAGTCGCGTACCCCCTACACCACGGTGCCTCTGGGCATCATGCACAAGGGTGACGTACTCATCTCGGTCTGCTATTTCGAGACAGACATGATGATTGACTTTGTCTCTTATCAGGAACGACGACGACAGGGGTTCACCGACTATGTAGATATGATATTCCGCTTGTTCCTGTGCACCTCCGTATGGTATCTTAAGCGCCTGAAGCAGATAAGTTTCCTCCTTAACAGAGCGAAGCGCAACATGGATCATGGAGTAGATAATACATCGCTTGTAAATCTGTCACGCCTGCAGGACTCCCTGACTTACTTCGAGACATCCATCCGAGGCAACGAGACACTCCTGCAGAAGCTGAAGTTCAAACTGCCTGTGGACGAACTGGACGTTGATCTCATTGAAGACGTCACCATCGAGATGGCACAGGCACGTGAGACGGCTCATATCTATTCTGAAATCCTTGAGTCAACGATGAATACGTACACCTCTATCATCAACAACAACATGAATACCATCATCCGTACGCTCACATCGTTCTCTATCATCCTGATGTTCCCCACCCTCGTGGCATCGCTGTTTGGCATGAACCTTATCAACGGCATGGAAAGCAACACTATGGGGTTCCCCATTGCCATCGGCATCAGCCTTATCATAAGCGTCGGGAGCTGGTTCATACTAAGATGGAAAAATCTGCTGTAACACATGACTCTGCAAACGACAGTAAGAATACCAAAAGCGAATTTTGAAATAAGGCCCACGGACAAACTCTTGTTCGTGGGTTCTTGCTTTGCCGACAGGATTGGCGGCATCTTTCGCGATAATCACTTCAATGCCGTTGTCAATCCTTACGGCGTGATGTACAATCCTGCCAGCGTGCTGCATACTATTGAGAAGTTGCACGATGCGGGCCAAAAGTTCGACACTGCCTTTATTACATTGGGCACAAACCACGTTTATATTCTTAATGAGACGGGCGAGATTGTCGATAACTGCCAAAAACGTCCATCCATTCTCTTTACCGAGAAGGAACTTTCCATAGAAGAGTGTGCCGCATATCTCCGACAATGTGTGTCCCTGCTGCGTGAGGACAACCCCGATGTTAACGTGGTCTTCACAGTCAGCCCCATACGCTACGCCAAGTACGGCTTCCACGAAAGCCAACTCTCCAAAGCTACCTTACTATTAGCAATTAATTTTCAATTTTCAATTCTCAATTCTCAATTGTCAATTAATTACTTCCCCTCATACGAGATTATGATGGACGAGTTGCGCGACTACCGCTTCTACGCCAACGATATGTTACACCCCTCCGACCTTGCTGTGCAGTATATCTACGAACGTTTCCGCGAGACATACTTCTCCATCAATGCCAAGGCGATGGAAGTAGAGTGGCAGCCCATCAAAAAAGCACTCAGCCACCGTCCTTTCAATGCCGACAGCGAGGAATACAAAGCATTCATAGCCAAGGCCAAGGCCGACGAGGAAGCCTTCTGCAAAAGATGGAAATTATAAAGCTTACTGATACCGCCTCCACCAACGACTACCTGCTGGGTCTGAATACTGACCGCGACATCTGTGTCGTGGCTGACTATCAGAGTGCCGGCAAGGGTATGGGCTCCAATACATGGGAGAGTGAGCCAGGCAAGAACCTGCTCTTCTCAATTCTCGTACATCCTATCTGGCTTCCCGTCAGACAGCAGTATCTCCTCTCTATGGCAGAAGCCGTAGCTATTGTTGAGGTGCTGGGCGAGGGCTTTGAGATAAAGTGGCCCAACGACATTTATTATGGTGACAAAAAACTGTCCGGCACACGTATCGACGTAAATCTTCACGGCGGTCAGCTGCGTGATGTAATCATCGGTACTGGCATCAACGTCAATCAGGAAGTTTTCGTCAGCGATGCTCCCAATCCGATATCCCTTAAGAATATTACTGGCACAGAGCACGACCGCGACACCCTACTCCGCACCATCCTCTACCATTTCACATATTATTATAATATGGTACGCGAGGCTCCCGACAATATAGTGCACCTTTATCATGAGCATTTATACCGCCGCACGGGGCTGCATACTTTCACAGACAAGGATGGCACTTTTAAAGCTGAGATTGTCCGTGTAGCCGAGAATGGCTTCATAACTCTCCGCCGCACAGACAACACCCTCTCCCATTACGAATTCAAACAGCTCAGATTCTGCCTCTAAACTTTATACGACGTACTGCCACACACGAGACGGCGTATCAAAGCCAACGAAACGCCGTATCAATGACCACGAGACGGCGTTTCGAAAAATACTCTTTGAGCCAGGGGAAATTTCTTCACTGATAAATGGTGCTTGCACTTGAAAATGCAAAAGAAAAGCAAGAAAATCACCCCCACTTGAAAAAAACTGTAATAAAATTTGTTTTTTTGCTCACTTAATCGTAATTTTGCAAACAGAAACGTTTAAATCTTATAGTCATGACAACCATATAACTAAGAACATCTATCATGGCAGACCTTGACAAGATGAACTTTGAAATGCTTGAAAGTGTTCGCACTAATCCCCTGACGGAAATTTTGCGCCACACGACGCAGCAATGTCAGGCACGTTTGTGTCCCGTAACGGGATGCGGACGTGACTTTATGCGTACTTTTACTCTTAAACAATATTTTTTCAACAAAACAATAAATTTATGAAAAGAAAACATTATGAAAGGCCATCCCTTGAAGTGGTAGTGTTGAAACAAACCGGGATGCTCATGACGAGCGGAGACGAGGTGCTGCGTACGGACTATGGTGATCCAATAGAAGATACATGGGGAGAAGAAGAAAAATTAGTATTAGAGCCTTAAAGCTGTATTACGGGTATTAACAACAAAAACAGAAGAAAGACAATGAGAACAAAGAATATCTTTAAGACTCTGGCTGCCCTGCTGATGGCATGTGTAGCCTTCACCGCATGTTCTGACAAAGACGGCCTGTCACTACGATAAACAAGTACACCATGACTGTGAACGCCACGAAGGGCGACGAGGGCAGCACCCGCGCACTCGCATTGGACGGCAAGACGCTCAAGGTGAAGTGGGCTGATACAGACCAGGTGAGCGTATTCAAAGCAAAAACGACCACCCTGCTTGGCACGCTGACCGCTGCTGCCAGCGAGACGGCCACCACCACGCTGTCGGGCGACCTGACGGGTTCGGTGAACGTAGGCGACAAACTGCGCCTGCTCTTCCCTCGCGCCGACTGGACCTACGCCGACCAGAGTGGCGTGCTGCTCGGCGACGGGAACTCCATTGAGAAGAACTACGACTATGCCATGGCTGACGTAACGGTAGCAGCGATAGACGGCTCCCATATCACGACTACTGCGGATGCCAACCTCGCCAGCCAGCAGGCCATCGTGAAGTTCATCCTGAAGAACAAGGACGGCGGCGCAGCCCTCAATGCCAAGAAACTAACTGTCACGGCAGCCAGCAACAAGTTGGTCACGAGTAAGAGAGTATCGGATAATAACTATTATTCCGGTTACACGGTTGACAGTGGCGGCGGCGGCATTAGTGGTGATGATCACACCCATCTTGTCGATGGCGATCCGAACACCAAGTGGTGTGACGACGCCAGTCGTCTCTGGTACATTGAGTTCCACACCGACGCTCCCGTTCAGGTGGACGGCTATATGTTCAGAACCGCTAATGACACTAAGAAGTATCCCAATCGTAACCCGAGGAGCTGGAAGCTGGAAGGTAAGGTGAACAAAGAGGACGACGAATGGACCACCATTGACAGCAGGTACGACAACACCGATATGCCCGCATTGAATAATACCGAGCATGATTTTACTGCCTCTGCCCCAGGCACCTACCAGTATTTCTGTCTGACTATCACAAACGTTCAAAGCGGCGATATCATGCAACTTTCGGAAATGAAACTGTTCTCCAAAGGTGCTGAAACTACGGAAATTACCGAATACGGCCCTATTAGCGCAACGCCTGACGCTGCTGCCAGTGAACTCACTGTAGCTCTACGCAACGAGAACGCCGGTGCCGACACCTATACCCTTACCGCCTACGACGGCAGTTTATACACCTTAGAGAAGGCGGGCGTCACCTTCGAGAACGGCAAATACTACGAGATCACGGCGAAGCTGACGGAACTGACAACAATAGACCTCTCGACCGTGACGGAGAGTGAAATAACTGTCAGGAATGGCAACACCATCACTGGCACGCATGATCAAGAACTGAAGATTTTCATCGCCGACGGTGCCAATGTGACACTCGACAACGTCAATATCACTAATGGCAGCATTGTCTGCAATGGCAATGCCAGCATTAACCTCGTGGGTACCAATACAATTACAGCACCTGCCAATTATGCTGCCGTCCAAATAGGCGACGAAGGCACCACGCTGACCATTTCGGGCACCGGTAGTCTCAACGCTACCGGTGGCGATGGTTCTGCTGGTATCGGAACGGGGTTGGCACAAGATGAAGAAAAGACTGGTGGCAATATCACGATCAATGGCGGTACGATAACCGCTACCGGTGGCTATTACGGTGCCGGTATCGGATGCGGGCAGGCTAATTCAAAGACAGAGAACAACAATGCCGCCAATAAATGTGGCAATATCTCGATCACTGACGGTACGGTAACCGCTACTGGTGGCTTGACTGCTGCCGGTATCGGAACGGGGGCTGCTGTTATAGGTTATGAAAATAGATTCGCCAGCGCTATTTGTGGCGATATCACAATCACTGGCGGTACGGTAACCGCTAATGGTGACGTGGATGCTGCCGGTATCGGAACGGGGTCGATTACTACGCTATTGGGCGAAGGATCCGCTAAATGTGGCGCTATCACGATTACCAGCGACGTTACAAAAGTTACTGCATTTACTGCAACAACAGTCAGTGATGACGTTTGCAGTATAGGTAAGGCAGGTGATGAAGATTATGAATGCGGCACGATAACCATCGGCGGCACGGAGTATCCCGACGGCATCAGCGACAACCCTTACACCTATAAGCCGTAAGGAACTCTCCCTCTCGCCCCGCATCGGAGCACACCGCAATGGTGCGGGGCGGGGGATTTCCCCAAACAGGCGCGTAATGGCGGAACAGAGTAATTATACATTATATTTATTACATTTTAAACAAAACAAACATGAAGAAAAAAGAGTATGAGAAGCCATCCCTTGAAGTGGTAGTGTTGAAACAAACCGGGATGCTCATGACGAGCGGAGACGAGGTGCTGCGTACGGACTATGGTGATGCAATAGAAGATACGTGGGAAGAAGAAGTAAAGCCTTAATGTTGTATTACGGGTATTAACAACAAAAACAGAAGAAAGAACAATGAGAACAAAGAATATCTTTAAGACTCTGGCTGCCCTGCTGATGGCATGTGTAGCCTTCACCGCATGTTCTGACAAAGACGATATCGCAAACGAGGCCACGAAGAGCGATGACGGCAGCACCCGCGCACTCGCATTGGACGGCACGGCGCTCAAGGTGAAGTGGGCCGGAACAGACCAAGTGGCAGTATTCAAAGAAAAAACGACCACCCTGCTTGGCACGCTGACCGCTGCTGCCAGCGAGACAGCCACCACCAAGCTGTCGGGCGACCTGACGGGTACGGTAAACGTAGGCGACAAGCTGCACCTGATCTTCCCCCGCACCGAATGGGACTACACCGGCCAGAAGGGCGTCCTGCTCAGCGTCGAGAACTCTATCGAGAAGAAATACGACTATGCCATAACCGACGTAACGGTTGCATCGATAGACGACTCCCATATTACCACTACGGCGGATGCCAACTTCGCCAGCCAGCAGGCCATCGTGAAGTTCATACTGAAGGACAAGGACGGCGGCGGCGATCTTAATGTCAAAAGACTGACCGTCTCGGCAGCCAGCAACAAGTTGGTCACGAGTAAGAGATTGGCGGATATCATCTATTATACCGGTTACACGGTTGACGGTGGCAGTGGTGGCATTAGTGGTGATGGTCACGCCCATCTTGTTGATGGAGATCCGGACACCAAGTGGTGTGCTAACGAAGGTCCTTGGTACATCGAGTTCCACACCGCCAGCCCCGTTCAGGTGGACGGCTATATGTTCAGAACCGCCGGAGACACTTATGTGTATCCCGAACGCAATCCGAAGAGCTGGGTGCTGAAAGGCAAGGCGAACAGCGGGGACGCATGGACCACTATTGACAGCAAGAGCGGCAACACCGAGATGCCCGGAGAGAGTGATACCGAGCATGAATTTATTGCCGCCACTTCGGGCACATACCGGTATTTCCGCCTGGAGATCTCAGAAGTTCAGGACGGCGGTGTTATGCAACTTTCTGAAATGAAGCTGTTCGCCAAACCCGCTGAAGCTACGGAAATAACCGAATACGGCCCTGTTACCGCAACGCTTGACGAAGCTGGAAATGAGGTCAAAATGGCCCTGCGCAACGAGAACGCCGGTGCCGACACCTATACCCTTACCGCCATCGTCGGTGACGAAATCTACGCCTTGGAGAAGTCCGGCGTCACCTTCGAGAACGGCAAATACTACGAGATTACGGCGAAGCTGACGAAGCAGAAGATCATAGACCTCTCGGCCGTGACGGAGGATAAGGAAATTGAGACCGGCTACACCATCACCGGTACGCTGAATGACCACAAGATTGCCCTCGCCGCCGGTGCCGTTGTAACACTCGACAACGTCACCATCAACAATAGCAACATCACCTGCAGAGGCGATGCCGACATTACCCTCGTTGGTACCAACAAAATTACAGCACCCGAAACTAATGCTGCCCTCAGAGTAGGCAACGCAGGCACCTCGCTGACCATTTCGGGCAGTGGCAGTCTCGAAGCTACTGGTGGCGCTGCTGCTGCCGGCATCGGAACGGGTCT
Source organism: uncultured Prevotellaceae bacterium (assembly GCA_902774795.1). Classification (GTDB taxonomy): domain Bacteria; phylum Bacteroidota; class Bacteroidia; order Bacteroidales; family Bacteroidaceae; genus Prevotella. The sequence continues at coordinate 57,143 of CACYKA010000022.1, forward strand.
GGGACTAGATGCAGATAAGACTGGTGGCGATATCACGATTAATGGCGGTACGATAACAGCTCGTGGTGGCGAATACGCTGCCGGTATCGGATGCGGGTCGACTTCTGCAGATAGTGACGATGCCAGTACCACATGTGGCAAAATCACGATCAATGGCGGTACGGTAACCGCTACTGGTGGCATATATGCTGCCGGTATCGGAACGGGGGCAGCTATGCGTATTAGTAAATCCGCCCGCACTATTTGTGGCAATATCACGATCACTGGCGGTACGGTAACCGCCGCCACTGCCGCTGAACTTGGTGCTACCGGTATCGGAACGGGGGCGTTTTTTGGGCCTGGTAACGACGGCTCTATCATTAAATGCGGCGCTATCACGATTGCCAATACTGTTACACAAGTTACTGCAACAAAAGGCAGTTCCAGCGCTCGCAGTATAGGTAAGGCAGGTGATACATATTATGAATGCGGCACGATAACCATCGGCGGCACGGAGTATCCCGAAGGCATCAGCGACAGCCCTTACACCTATCCTGCTCAGTAATAACCTATCCCCGCGCCGCTGGCAGAACATCCTCGGTGCGGGGGCGGCAATAGCTTAGAAAATCGTCCGCTGACCTTTGACTATAAAGAAATATGAAACAAGAACAGATATTAATCCGCATCACAGGACAGGACCGCCCTGGACTGACCACAAGCATTATGGCCATCTTGGCACAGTATGACGCACAGATTCTGGACATAGGCCAGGCTGACATACACTCTACCCTGTCGCTGGGCATCCTTATACGCATGGACGACCAGAAGTCAGGATTTGCCATGAAGGACCTGCTCTTCAAGGCGACGGAACTGGGCGTGAACATTCTCTTCTCACCCATCAGTGACGAAGAATATGAAGACTGGGTGGGCCATCAGGGCAAGAACCGCTACATCCTCATGGCACTGGGCCGACAGCTGGAGGCAAAGCAGATCGAGGCTGCAACACGCATACTTGCCGACCAGGGTCTGAACATCGACTCCATAGTACGCCTGACGGGACGTAAGAGCATCAAGAACCAGAGCTCCCACACACGTGCCTGCATACAGTTCTCGCTGCGTGGCGAGCCCATCGACAGAAGTGAGATGCAGTCGAAGCTTATGAAGCTGTCAAGGGAGATGGAGATAGACTTCTCCTTCCAGCGCGACGATATGTTCCGCCGCATGCGAAGACTGATATGCTTCGATATGGACTCTACGCTCATTCAGACAGAGTGTATCGATGAACTGGCAGAACGTAACGGTGTGGGTGCTGAGGTTCGCGCCATAACTGAGAGTGCCATGCGTGGCGAGATAGACTTCAAGGAAAGTTTTACACGCAGAGTAGCCCTATTGAAGGGACTCGACGTAAGCGTGATGCAGGACATCGCGGAACACCTGCCTATAACTGAAGGCGTGGACCGCCTGATGTCTGTGCTGAAGACCTGCGGCTATAAGATTGCCATCCTCAGCGGCGGATTTACCTTTTTCGGAGAATACCTGCAACGACGCTACGGCATTGACTATGTTTATGCCAACGAACTGGAAGTGGGCGAAGATGGCAAGTTGACAGGACGTTATGTGGGAGAGATAGTTGACGGACATCGTAAGGCAGAACTACTGAAACTTATAGCTCAAGTGGAGAAGGTAAATTTGGCACAGACCATTGCTGTTGGCGACGGTGCCAACGACCTGCCGATGATAAGCGAGGCAGGACTGGGTATAGCCTTCCACGCAAAACCCCGCGTGGTGGCAAATGCAGAACAGAGCATCAACACAATTGGCCTTGACGGCGTGCTCTACTTCTTAGGATTTAAAGACTCCTACCTTGGGGAGCAAGGGAAGCTTTGAGAATTGATAGCCGCCTTTCGATATGTCGTTATATCGTTATTTCGTTATATCGTTATTTCGAAAAAAAAGGCGCCTAACCTTTGACAATAAAAAAAGATGCGCCAAGATTTTGGCGCATCCTTTTTTATTTATATAGAAACGAATTTCTTACTCTTCGCTCCAGTCCATCTTGGTCTGGCGAACGTAGCTCTGATAACGGCGCTTAGCCATCTTCTGAGCCTCTGCGAACAGCTCGTCAGCCTCGTCAGGATAAGCCTTCTTCACAGAGAGGTAACGAACCTCACCCATGAGGAAGTCCTCGAACTTACTCCAGTCTGGCTCCTTAGAGTCGAGAGAGAATGGGTTCTGACCCTGCTCAGCCAGTTCTGGGTTGTAACGCCACAGGTGCCAGTAACCGCACTCAACAGCGCGACGCTCCTCTTCCTGTGAGCGACCCATGCCACCCTTGATCTTCAGACCGTGGTTGATACATGGAGCGTAAGCGATAACGAGAGATGGTCCATGATAAGCCTCAGCCTCACGGAATGCCTTCAGACACTGAGCATTGTCAGCACCCATAGCAACCTGTGCTACGTAAACATATCCGTAAGTAGTAGCAATCATGCCGAGGTCCTTCTTCTTGATGCGCTTACCCTGAGCAGCAAACTGTGCGATAGCACCCAGAGGAGTAGCCTTAGAAGCCTGACCACCAGTGTTAGAGTAAACCTCAGTATCGATAACGAAGATGTTGAGGTCTTCGCCAGAAGCGAGTACGTGGTCGAGACCGCCGTAACCGATATCGTAAGAAGCACCGTCACCACCGATAATCCACTGGCTGCGCTTTACGAGATAGTGGTCGAGAGTCTGCAGTTCCTTACATACAGGACAGCCTGTTGCAGCACTCTTGGCAATTTCCGGCTTCAGGATAGCAGCAAGACGCTTTGTCTCCTCAGCATCTTCACGCTTCTCAATCCATTCAGCAGCTGCAGCCTGATATTCTGCGCTACCCATTTTCTCGTCAACAACCTTCTGCAGAAGCATTGCAACGCGCTCCTTCATCTTCTTGTTACCGATTACCATACCAAGACCGAATTCGCAGAAGTCCTCGAACAGTGAGTTGTCGAATGCAGGACCCTGACCCTTGGCGTTGGTAGTATAAGGTGTAGAAGGAATAGAAGCAGAGTAGATAGAAGAACAGCCAGTAGCATTAGCGATTACCTCACGGTCACCGAAGAGCTGAGAGATGAGCTTAACGTATGGTGTCTCACCGCAACCAGAGCATGCACCAGAGAACTCGAACAGAGGCTGTGCGAACTGTGAGTTCTTCGGGCTCTGCTTGATGTCAACGAGATCCTGCTTAGAAGAAATATTCTTCACGCTGTAATCCCACAGCTTAGCCAGTGCCTTCATATCCTCTGCATCTGGGTTGTAAGGTACCATAGTGAGAGCCTTCTCGCCCTTCTTGCCAGGACAAACGTCAGCACAGTTGCCGCAACCGAGACAGTCCAGTGGACTTGGAACGATAGCGAACTCCATACCCTTCAGGGCAGCAGGAGCCTTGATCTCCTGAGTAGGACCAGCGAAGCCAGCCTTCTCTTCTGCTGTCATAACGAACGGACGGATAGCAGCATGAGGACAAACGAATGCACACTTGTTACACTGGATACAGTTCTCAACGTTCCATGCTGGTACGAATGCCTCAACACCACGCTTCTCATAAGCAGCTGTGCCGTTCATCCATGTACCGTCGATAGTGCCATGCTTAGCAAAGTCAGAAACCTTGAGCAGGTCACCAGCCTGTGCGTTGATAGGACGAACGAGCTCCTTAACGAATGCTGGAGCATCATCCTCGGCAACAGGATCTGCTGGGAGGTTCTTCCATGCTGGGTCAACATTCAGCTTCTTGTACTCGCCACCACGATCAACAGCAGCATAGTTCTTGTCGACAACGTCCTGACCCTTCTTGCCGTAAGACTTAACGATGAACTTCTTCATCTGCTCTACAGCCATCTCAACAGGGATAACCTCTGTGATGCGGAAGAATGCACTCTGGAGGATAGTGTTGGTACGGTTGCCAAGACCTATTTCCTGTGCTATCTTTGTAGCATTGATATAATAAACGTTGATGTTCTTCTCAGCGAATACCTTCTTTACCTTGTTAGGGATGAAGTTTATGAGTTCCTCGCCGTCGAAGATAGTATTCAGAAGGAATGAACCGTTCTCACGGATACCACGTGTAACGTCGTACATGTTCAGGTAAGCCTGTACGTGACATGCAACGAAGTTTGGTGTGGTAATCTGGTATGTAGAGCGGATTGGCTCGTCACCGAAACGGAGGTGAGAACATGTGAAGCCACCAGACTTCTTAGAGTCATAAGAGAAGTATGCCTGACAGTACTTGTCTGTATTGTCACCGATAATCTTAACAGAGTTCTTGTTAGCACCAACAGTACCGTCAGCACCAAGGCCGAAGAACTTAGCTTCGAATGTTGACTTGCCACCCAGAGCCATCTCCTCTACCTTTGGCAGAGACAGGTTAGTAACGTCATCAACGATACCAACTGTGAAGTGGTTCTTTGGTGATGGAAGCTCGAGGTTATTGAATACAGAGATAACCATAGCAGGTGTAACCTCAGCAGAGCCCAGACCATAGCGGCCACCAACGATAGATGGACGGTTCTCTACGTCATAGAATGCTGACTTAACGTCGAGATACAGAGGCTCGCCTTCTGCACCTGGTTCCTTAGTACGGTCAAGAACAGCAATCTTCTTAACGCTCTTTGGAACAGCAGCAAGGAGATACTTCACTGAGAATGGACGATAGAGGTGAACATTAATCATGCCGACCTTCTTGCCCTGAGACATCAGGTAGTCGATAGCCTCCTTGGCAGCCTCACATGCAGAACCCATCAGGATGATGATGTTCTCAGCGTCAGCAGCACCATAGTAGTTGAAGTTGTGATATTCACGACCTGTAATCTCAGAAATCTTCTGGCAGTACTTCTCTACTACGTCAGGAATATTCTCATAGTATGGGTTGCTTGCCTCGCGGTGTGTGAAGAACTCGTTAGGGTTCTCAGCAGTACCACGTGTTACAGGACGCTCTGGAGTCAGGGCACGGTTGCGGAAGTCCTCAACATACTCCATTGGAGTGATAGCCTTGATGTCCTCCATGTCCATCAGCTCTACCTTATGATACTCGTGAGAGGTGCGGAAACCGTCGAAGAAGTTAATGAACGGAACCTTTGTCTCAAGAGTAGCCAGGTGAGGCACAGCAGTCAGGTCCATAACCTCCTGCACAGAAGCAGAAGCGAACATAGCGAAACCTGTCTGGCGGCAAGCCATTACGTCCTGGTGATCACCGAAGATACACAGAGCGTGTGAAGCCAGTGTACGAGCAGATACGTCGAATACGCAAGGCATCAGCTCACCTGCAATCTTGTACATGTTAGGAATCATCAGCAGCAGACCCTGAGACGCTGTGAATGTTGTTGTCAGCGCACCAGCCTGCAGTGAGCCGTGTACTGCACCTGCAGCACCGCCTTCTGACTGCATTTCCTGTACCAATACGGTCTGTCCCCACATGTTCTTACGTCCATGTGCAGCCCAGTCATCTGTGTGCTCCGCCATTGGAGACGAAGGAGTGATAGGATAGATAGCAGCAACTTCTGAGAACATATAGCTCACGTGAGCAGCAGCCTCGTTACCATCACAAGTGATAAACTTTTTTTCTTTTGCCATTTTTTTTTGTTAATAGATAGAATTGTTATAAATATAAATTAAATAATGTATATTATTAATTTTCAATTTTCAACTGTAAACCGTAAACTGTAAACCGTAAACTAATAAAGGAATCCCAGCAGCCAAATCGGTATTATGTTTTCCGATACCATGTTCGAGTCATACTGGCAATACAGCGTACCGCCGTTCTTCGCATTCAGTTTGGTAATGTCGGAAGCCCTGCACACCTTGAACCTCAACTTGCCGTCAATGGTATAATGTATCTCCCTGCTCATCTGGTTCACCTTATGGTCTTTCCACAGCGTGTTCACCATGAATGTCTCCATCAGCTGCTGCCTGCTTTGGTCATCCATGAACAATGCCTGATACAGGTTCGGGTTATGGAGCATAACCTTCGTAGGTTTCTTCGGAAAGTCCTCACCCACGGGATATATGATATTTATCAGACGTGCGTCAGCCAGATACTTTATATAGTTCATCACCGTTGCACGCGATGTCTGTATCTCCTTCGCCAGCAGGCTGATGTTAAGGCTTGAAGTCTTGTTTGTCGCAAGCAGATAGAAGAGTTTCTTTATCTTAGGAAGATACTTCAGCTCTATCTGTTTTATCATCAGGATATCTATCTCCGTCATCATGTTCATCGACTTCAGCAGGTTCTCTGCAAAATCGACCTGCTCACGGAACAGCGGATAGAAACCATGATGTATGTAGTCGTCAAGGTAGTCAAGAGGATTTACGGTAGCCGTAATCTTTTCCACCAGACTTGTCTTGTTGCTCAAAATCTCGTCCAGTGTTACGCTTGGGAAATTCTCGCCCGTACACAGATTAAGGTATTCTCTAAAAGAGAATCCTCTGAGATTATAGCTTTTTGTGATATCACAGAGTTCAGGGTTTTCCTGCTTCAGTCTCATGACGCTTGAACCCGAGAAGATAATCTTCAGCTTCGAGTACATATCGTGGCAGGCACGCAGCTCGCTGCTCCAGTCCTGCTGTTTATATACCTGGTCAATGAGCAGCACCCTGCCGCCCTTTCTGTAGAATTCGCCGGCAAAGTCCGCAATACCTCTTCCCTGAAAATAGAAGTTGTTCATGTTTATGTACAGACACCGCTTGTCACCAGGCTGAAAACGCTCCTTGACATACTGCAGCAGGAAAGTCGTCTTCCCCACTCCACGCGTTCCCTTGATGCCTATCATACGAGCATTCCAGTCTATTTCGTCCATTAATCCACGACGAACAGGAGCATTGCAATGCTCTACCAAATAGCGATGTGTACGATAAAATTCCTCCATTCAAGTGCAAAATTACAAAAAAATAGCAGAAATGCAAAGTAAACATTACAATTTGGGTTGTTTTTTAATATCTTTTAACTGACAAGAAAATTCTGTCATTCTTTTTTGACAAAATGTTTGCGTATGTCATAAAATTGTATTACTTTTGCACGCAAATTTTGAAATATCGTATCAATATGCCCACAAAGAGGCAAAATCACAAACATAATATCATAAAAAAGGTGTAAAACCGACACATTATGAGCAAACTAATTAAGCCCAAGGATTACAAGGCAGAGCTTGATCTGAAGCAGACTGAGCAGGGTATAAAACTTATAAAAGACTTCTTTCAGCAGAATCTGTCAACGGAGCTGCGTCTCCGCAGAGTTACTGCCCCACTCTTCGTTTTGAAGGGTCTTGGCATCAACGATGACCTCAACGGCGTAGAAAGAGCAGTGACATTCCCTATCAAAGACCTTGGCGACCAGCAGGCAGAGGTCGTTCATTCATTGGCAAAGTGGAAGCGCCTGACTCTGTCAGAATACAAGATAGAACCAGGCTACGGCATTTATACCGACATGAATGCTATTCGTGCTGATGAAGAGCTCGACAACCTGCATTCACTTTATGTTGACCAGTGGGACTGGGAAGCTGTGATGGCAAAGGACGAGAGGAACATCGAATTCCTCAAGAGCATCGTTCGTCGCATCTACTGCACCATCCTGAGAACAGAATACCTCACCTGTGAGACATATCCGCAGCTGAAGCCGTTTCTGCCTCGCGAAATACATTTCGTACACTCAGAAGAACTGATACAGATGTATCCCGGCAAGACACCGAAGGAGCGCGAGGATGCAATAGCAAAGAAATACGGTGCAGTTTTCATTATGGGCATCGGAGGCAAGTTGTCTGACGGCAAGAAGCACGACGGACGCGCTCCTGACTATGATGATTGGACAACACCTAACAGCGACGGATTCCTTGGACTTAACGGCGATATATTAATATGGTATCCTATCCTCGACAGGTCCATCGAGCTCAGTTCTATGGGCATCCGTGTCGATAAGGAGGCCCTGCTTCGCCAGCTTGCCCTCGAAGGCAAGGAAGAGCGCAAGGAACTCTATTTCCACAAGCGTCTGCTCGAAGACAAGTTGCCACAGTCCATTGGCGGCGGCATCGGTCAGAGCCGTCTCTGCATGGTATTGCTCCACAAAGCTCACGTAGGCGAGATACAGGCATCAATATGGCCCGAAGAACAGCGACAAGAGTGCAAGAAGTACGGCATGTACTTGATATAAAGCATCGTCTTTTGTTAAAAATGTATAAATAAGCTGGTTCCGAGCCCCAAACTGTAAACGGTAAACCGTAAACATTAAACTTTTTTTGTATCTTTGCAGCCGCAAATTGATTTATTAACAATAGGTGCTTATCTTCGGCGCCGTAAAAAAGACAAAAAGAAATGAAAAAAGATCTCCATCCAGAAAACTATCGTCCAGTAGTATTCAAAGACATGTCAAATGGCGATATGTTCCTCACAAGGTCAACATGTAAGACCACTGACACAGTAGAATTCAAGGGCGAGGAATATCCAGTAGTAAAGATAGAAATCTCTTCTACATCACATCCATTCTACACAGGTAAGAGCAAGCTCGTTGACACAGCAGGTCGCGTAGATCGCTTCCAGCAGCGTTACGGCAACATCAAGAAATAAAAATAATTTTGATAAGCCACTGAGAAGCGTAAACATTTGCAACAAAGCATCTGTTTGCGCTTTTTTTGTTCAAAAAATATTTACTAAACCCAATAAAACCAACAAGTTTATTATGAAGAACATTTCATTAGACATCACAAAGGCTCAGCAGTTTCTTCCAGCCGGAGCCGTAATGGCATTCAAAGACAAAGTCGCTGCAGCACAGAAAGGCCTCGAAGAAGGTACCGTTCCAGGTAGCGACTTCCTCGGATGGCTTCACCTGCCATCAAGCATCACTCCTGAATTCCTCAGCGAAGTAAAGGCATGTGCTGAAACTCTGCGTTCAAAGGCAGAGGTAATCGTAATTGCCGGCATCGGCGGTTCTTACCTTGGCGCAAAGGCTGTCATCGAAGGTCTCAGCAACAGCTTCGGATGGCTCATTCAGGACAAGAAGAATCCAGTAATCGTCTTCGCCGGCAACAACATCGGTGAGGATTATCTTGCAGAGCTGACAGAATATCTCAAGACAAAGACATTCGCAATCATAAACATCTCAAAGTCAGGCACAACGACTGAGACAGCCCTCACCTTCCGTCTGCTCAAGACACAGCTCGAGGCACAGGTAGGCAAGGCAGCTGCCAAGGAGCTCATCGTAGCCGTTACAGACGCTACCAAGGGAGCTGCACGCATGTGCGCTGAGAAAGAAGGTTATAAGACATTTGTTATTCCCGACAATGTCGGCGGACGTTTCTCAGTCCTCACACCAGTCGGTCTGCTGCCAATCGCTTGCGCAGGCATCGACATCGACCAGCTCGTAGCAGGTGCACAGGCTATGGAGAAGCAGTGCGGCATCAATGTTCCTTTCGAGGAGAATCCCGCTGCCATCTATGCAGCTACACGAAACGCACTGTATGCAGCAGGCAAGAAGATAGAGATACTCATCAACTATCAGCCAAAGCTCCACTACTATGCAGAATGGTGGAAGCAGCTTTACGGAGAGTCAGAAGGCAAGGACGGCAAGGGCATCTTCCCTGCATCTTGCGACTTCACTACCGACCTTCACTCTATGGGTCAGTGGATTCAGGACGGCGAGCGCACCATCTTCGAGACCTGTATCAGCGTAGAGAATCCTGAGAAGAAGCTCCTCTTCCCATCCGACGCAGAGAATCTTGACGGACTGAACTTCCTTGCAGGCAAGCGCATCGACGAGGTAAACAAGAATGCAGAGCTTGGCACACGTCTGGCACATGTTGACGGCGGTGTACCAAACATCCTCATCTCTATTGAGCGTCTTGATGCATATAACTACGGTCAGCTCATCTACTTCTTCGAGATTGGCTGCGGCATCTCAGGTCAGCTCATCGGCGTTAATGCCTTCAACCAGCCAGGTGTAGAAGCATACAAGAAGAATATGTTTGCCCTGCTTGAGAAGCCTGGCTATGAAGCCGAGACAAAAGCCATCCGCGCAAAGCTCGCAGCAGAATAATTTTAAAATCTTTATAAACAACAAACAGGGACTGCAACAATCATGCAATCCCTGTTTTTTTATTTACTGATGACAAACGCCCCCTGGCAGGCTTTCCTGTCAGGGGGCGTGATTATAGAGCTATTCGATAGTTATCTTCTGCAAGTCGAAGCCATGACCTACTACCTGCAAATTTCCACTATTCAGCAGTTCCATAGACTTCTTGGTAAACTTAAATTCTATCTCCGTGTCTTCGAACGAAATCTGCACGTCACCACGGTTAGGATCTGTGCCACCATTCACGATGTCAGCCCAGCCAACTGCTGCACAACCCAGGGCATATTCAGAATCTGTGCGCTTTACATAAAGGCGGAGTACAGAACCAGGACCTGCTGTCTGCTTCAATTGCTCAGTGATGGTTCCATCGTCTTCCCAAATGGTACCCCAGTCAACAGCATGATTACCTGACCACAATTCCTCTTCACTGGGCTGAATGAGTGTAATCTTCTTGAGGTCGAAGCCGTGACCAACAACCTGGAAGTTATTCTGTTCCAACAGTTCCATAGACTTGGCAGTAAGCTGGAAGTCAACATAGGTATCTTCAAATGAAATATCTACATCACCTCGGTTAGGATCTGTACCACCATTTACGATGTCTGCCCAGTTGACGGCAGCACATCCCTTGGCATATTCTGTATCGGTACGCTTGACATAGAGACGGAGGGTAGCACGAGGCTTGGCATTTTCCTTCAGCACAACTGCCAATGCGTTATCCTCAAAGATATTACCCCAATCAACAGCATGGTTGCCTTCCCACAAGATTTCCTCTGCAACGGTTGACACCTTGATGGTAGCATTGTCAACAACTTCACCATCCTGGAGGAACTTGATAGCAGTACCATCATTTGCAATAACCTTTACATCATACACTCCCTCTTCAAGAGTCGGTAGGGTAACGACTATCTCTTCGTTTGTAAGGCTCTCAATAGAGCATTCCAAGCCATTGACCGTTACTGACTTCACATCACCGAGTTTACGACCAGGTATCGTAACCGTACCTTCTGACTGTCCCATGAAGTCACCCTTGGTAACAAGGGCTTCGCCATAGATGGTTACCATGCCACCGCCAAAGGACTGACCCATTTCATCAACAAGTGATATGCGGTACTGACCCTCAGCCATGTCTGCTGGCAACTGATACTGGATGCTGGTACTGGTGGCTGCCAGGACATCTATCTCACGACCGTTAATCTTGACCTTCTTGATATTGGCCAGATTAGTGCCGCTCATGATAACAGCATCTCCTGGAGACTGAATACGAGCCTGCGCATCATTACCAACAACGGGGTCACCATCAACGGGCTTTACCGTCAGGTTGAAACTGCGGTAGGTCTCTTTGCCATTGACGGTGGTAGCCACTATCTTCACCTTATAGCTGCCAGCCTCGAAAGTACGGTCGATGTTGGCGCCTTCATACAACAGCACATCACCGTCATACCACCTGACAATGGTGAGGTCAGAAGGAGTAACCAAAATCTGCATAGTGAAATTCTCATCGCGGCTAACTTCATAGCTACTTTTCAGATCATCATTCAGGATACGTGGGCCATCGTCTTCAGAGACGGTATAGAATGCCTCCGTATCATTGGAGCAGCTCGTGAGTGCTGCAGCAAAACCGCAGCACATGAGACCTGCCATAATCATATTCTTTATTGTCATAGTATTTATTCTTTTAGATGATTACGATAATAACTTATTATGGAGTAACATAATCCTTGGTATTGATAGGATTAACGTCCCACCAAACACGATGGTGCCAGTCATCTTTACCACCCATACGGTCAACGGCTTCCTGATAGTTGGCACTGTTATACTTACTTTCCAATGAGGGATAGCGGAGACGAGTTGGCGTTTTCAGACCGTCACCGTCAAAGGTAAAGTCGCCATTATCACCCAGTGACTCACGATTATAGATTACCGGATAGTCGGCACGGCGCAGGTTTGCCCAAGCCTCAGCAGGATTCATCATGTGCAGAATCCAAGCCTGCAGGTTGATGGCCTCACGAGCCTTTGTCATATCTGAGAAATCGTACTTAGTTGCCATAGTAGCGACATAGGTGCTGATATCAACTTCCTCAGTAACATTGTCACTATCCAGATAATACTTGTTGATATGACGAATAGCCTCAGCAGTACCCGCCTTGTAATGATCAACGACTTCTCCTGTGACATCCCATCCCTTGCTCTTGGCCTCAGCCAGCAGGAACTCTATCTCAGCATAGGTCATCAGGACACCAACGCGGTCAGGCTGACAGAAATCGATAGACAGCCATGGACGCATCATGCGTACAGGATAGTTGTTATTGTCGTAACCAGCTTCCGGATCCTGATCAACAAGTTTCTTCAGCGTCGGGAGCTTGTCAAGAGAAGGAGCACTTACCCACTCTATCTTCAGGGCATTATTTGTGCTATACCAGGCATATCCGGGGAAACAAGGTGTCTCGTCTGCACCGGCGCTTGAATAATAGTTAAGAACCTCATCCGTCAAATCCACGTTACCAAGCTTGTCAGGCTTAATCTGGCTGCGCTTGAGGTTCATGTAGTGACGTACTATCTTGTAGCAGCGTGGGTCATTATTGTCCTTCAGATACTCCATCAGCGTAGCACATATCAAAGAAGAAGGAGAGGCTGGGTCCTGACCATAGAGAATCTCACCCAGTGCATTCACGCGAAAATCGTACTCACGTGAACCGTCATAGTATGTGAACGGGCTGTTGTTGTACTTAACGACAGCATCTTCCTTGGCTTGTGAGATATAGCCGGCAGCATCCTTATAGGCTGCCTCAAACTCTGCCTGAGCCTTGGCCGGATTGGCATCAGAGATACGCATGGCATAGCGCATACGCAGTGAGTTAGCATATTTCTTCCACATGTCAACATTACCAAGATAATTGGTAACATCACCAGAGATGGCATCATTGCCAGTTCCCAATTGCTCAACACAAGCCTTAAGCTCTGTAAAGAACCAATCATAGATAGCCTCCTGCTTATCGTATGTGGGAGTAGAAGAAGATTCGTCCAGTCCACCAAGGACAGACATACATGGTACATCTCCGTATGTATCTGTTATCACAGCCATCATGTAAACGCGGTGGATACGAAGAACGGCATTCAGATTTGGTTTATCTGCCGAATGAGTGATGGCATCGCGAAGGTTCTTGATGCCTATTGTATAGAAACGGTCCCAAATGAGACGAGCCTCATCGTCATCAAAATGAACGCTTCCAGCATATTTGCTGACGTTCCAACCACCGGCAAAATGCTGGGTAAAACCAGTAATATAGCTACGGTAGGTATCCATTATTCCGAAGTCGCCATAAGTCTGCAACAGGGCTGTCGTAAGCTGGCCATTGGGGTCGGTCGTTAATGTCTTGGTCTTATCTGTATTAACCTCGTCCATATAACTGTCACTGCAAGAGCTAATGGTCATTAAGCCACAACCAACGACAACCAAGGCAGCAAAGTTCTTGATATCTTTTATCTTCATAGTTTCTTTCCTCCTTTAATTAGAATTTAACGTTTACATTGAAACCATAGCTGCGGCGTGATGGCAGTGAGCCATACTCCAATCCCATACCAGAGGTGTTGTAGCCAGAATCTGGATCAATGTTAGGAATGCGCTTCCAGACAATGAATGGGTTGCGGGCTACGAAGCTCACACTCAAGCTTTTCACTACCTTCAGCGAAGAGAGCATCTTCTCGGGGAATGTGTAACCGAAGGTTATCTCACGACACTTTACGTAAGAGTTATCATATACGAACTGTCTCGGGCAGTTAGTAGCAACTTGTTCCCAATATTGCTCCGGGTTAACAGGAATATCGTTAGGACGATAGCTACCGTCAGCATTCTGTATCACACCAGGAGCGATGAAACCACGCTGCTCAGTTCCACGGCCAGAGTTAATCTCTTCCTGTGACTGATACCACTCCTCACGACCTGCGAGGGTCTCAGTAGCCTTACCTGTAGCGTAGGCAGAGCGCATAGACATCGAGAAGAGATCAGCACCGACCTTCACGTCAAAGCCAGCAGACAACTTGAAGTTCTTATAAGTAAAGGTAGAATAGAAACCACCTGTCCAGTCCCAAGAAGCATTACCAATAGTATGCAGTTTGTCATCAACCTCGGGGAGACCTGTCTCGGCATTGATAATGACCTGACCGTCAGCAGTGCGCTTGAAATCCTTACCTACGATAGAACCGAAGTTCTGACCTACCTCCGCACCTACGGAAACGCCACACCATGAAGCCTTTTCAATCTCGAAGTAGTCCATGCCTTCTACAAGTTCCTTCACCTTGTTAGTATTCTTTGAGAAATTAATGCCGGCATCCCAGGCAAAGCCCTTGTAGTCGAGAACACGACCGTTGAGGGCAATCTCGATACCCTTGTTCGAAATCTTACCAGCATTGATGAGGCGATATGCATAGCCTGAAGCCGCTGAAGAGGCAAGGGCAATAATCTGGTCCTTAGACACCTGATTGTAATAGGTAATATCCAGTCCCAAGCGGTTGTGGAAGAACTTCATCTCCAGACCCAACTCGAACGAGTTAGTGCGAGTAGGCTTCAGGTCGGGATTAGGCATCACCGTATTGGTAATCATAGTCATAGCATAGTCAGGATAAGCATACTTGCTTTTCGTATAGCTGGTCACAACCTGATATGGATCGGTATCGCTACCTACCTGAGCAAACGAAGCACGGAACTTACCATAGTTGATGATGCTCTTGTTCTTCAGGAACTCTGAGAACACGACGCTGCCCGATACAGAAGGATATACATATACATTATTGTTTGTAGGCAATGTTGATGACTTATCACCACGCAGCGTACCTTCAAGATAGTAGGTGTGTCTGTAACCTACGCTGGCAGAACCGTATAAAGAGTTAATCTGCTTGGTATATGCAGACTGCTGTACACTATGCTCAGCATAGTTGGTGATAGATACTACATTTGGCATCTGCTCGTTCAGGCCGGACATAATGTCTGTCAGGTTATCAACCTTGAAAATATTGCCACCCAGGGTTGCATTGAAGTCAAAGTCACCCCACTGGTTGTTGTACAGAGCCAACAGTTCTGCATTGATAGTGCGGTTGTTGAAAATCTGTCTTGTCATCTGACCGGCATTATTACCAGGAGTAGTCTTGGCAATATAGTCATCGAAGCTCATCTTATTGAGGTCTGTACCGATAGTACCCTGAATCTTCAAATGCTCGTCAATGTTATAGATGGCCTTGCCAGTAAAGCGGAAGATATCCTTCTTGGACTTGTTACCGTTCTTATAAAGAGACCAATAGGGGTTGATGTTATACTGGTCGTTACCGTTCCAGTTGGCGTAGGTACCGTCAGCATTCTGATAGTGCTGCAGCCACTCCTGATTATAAGTGCCTGCCAGCGTCATCAGGTTCTTACCAACATTGCTCTGAGAGTCACCCAGCGCAGGACGGTTTGTCACGTTTTCGTGCGTATAGTTAGCGGTGAAGTCAAAGTCAAACTTACCAGCTGACGTATTAACACGCAGATTGAAGTTATCACGAGACATGTGGGTCTTAGGCAGGATGTCCTTATTGCGCATGTCAGTAAAGCTGAAACGTACACCCGTCTTACCAGAATTAACAGACAGGATAGCGGTATTCTGGGCGGTGACACCCGTACGGAAGAAGTTTGAGGTGTTATCCTTATACATCTGGAAAGGACGCACCTGACCATCAAAATACTCTACGGGCAGATTGTCAGCCTTGGGACCCCAACTGCTGTTAGTACCAGAAGTGGCAGTCTTACTGAACATACCCTTAAAGCCCATACCGTAAACCTGCTGGATGTCATCCCACATAGCATTCTGAACATCGAAGGTCATCGAACCATTGTACTCAACACCAAACTTGTCCTTCTCAGCCTTCTTGGTGGTAATCAGTATCACACCGTGAGAGGCACGGCTACCATACAGAGCAGAAGCGGCCGGACCTTTCAGTACGGTCATATTCTCGATGTCATCAGGGTTGATGGCTGAGATTCCGTCACCGAGGTCGTAGCCACCGGCTGTGCCTGCACTACCGAAATTGGTGTTGTCAAGAGGCACGCCGTCAATAACATAGAGTGGCTGGTTGTCACCCGTAATCTCTGTATTACCACGCAGCAGTACGCGTGTAGAACCAGATGCTCCACCAGCGGTATTCTGAACCACCAGACCTGCCACCTTACCTTCCAACGAGTTTATCACGTTGGTTTCCTTGGCTTTCTGCAGGTCTTCACCTTTTACTTCAGAGAGTGCATAACCCAAGGCCTTACGCTCACGCTTGATACCGAGGGCTGTAACGACAACCTCGCTCAACTGGGTCTTGTCCTCAGACATCATGACCTTCATGCCTTCGCTGGCCTTTACCTGAATAGAGGTGTAACCTACGTAGCTTACTTCAAGCAAATCGCCGGGTTTGCACTTGATTTTAAAATTACCATCAAAGTCGGTTACCGTTCCTTGAGCAGCACCTACCACCTTGATCGTTGCGCCAATCAGCGGACCGTTAGCATCCTCAACCATACCAGAAATGACCTGGTCCTCAGAGTCTGCCACTGCCACGTCAGCATGGACTTCCGTTACAGCAGCTGCTGCAGGTGTCCACATCATGCCTGCACTCAGCAGGCAGAGAAGCAATGTTTTTTTTCTCATTTGTAAAATTGTTAGTTAGATATTTGGATTTTCCCTTTGTATCAATTCGACTGCAAAGATACGAACTATATATATTATGTAAGGTTTGAAGGGGGACAAAAAAGGTTTGAATACTTAAATATGTCGATAATCGAACCTACTTTTGTCAGTTTTCGCATCCTTGTATAGTATATCTCTTGCCGTCTTTCTGTATCAGCAGCCTACCATTATGGAAGAACTTGCGAGTTTTCGCTAACCGCTGTGCATGGTTCATGGTACATTCTTCGATGTCAGTAACGGTTCCTTGCATGATGCCGCTTACTGTCCAGTCGGCTACGAGCTGCATATTGTTCTTTCTATCAAAGATGCCAAACATCTCCATGCCGTTACCAAAGACATTATTGTCCCATACGAAGGTAGCAATACTGCGTTGGCGAGCCTCGGTGACAAGCGTCTTGCAATAGTAAGTCATATTCTCATGGATAGTTTCCTTATTGGCCTGAAGCCAATGGTCACTTATCCCCCACTCTCCCATGATGACGCCCAGCCCCAGAGAACCCCAGGTATGCTGAAAGGCGTTGCGCATGGTCGTCTCATTGCTGGGAGAAGTATTACCATAGCTGCTGTAGGCCTGTCCCCAATAGTAGAAGCCGCCCTCACTGGCTGACTTTCCTCCACAATATTCATAGGGCTTATAGTAGTGGAACTCCACGCTCATGTAGTCGTAATTGTTACCTTCTATATCAGTAGGTACTATGAAATTACCGTTCATGCCTAAATCAGGATCGCAGGCGTATGTCTGCACCACGAGGTGTCGCTTCAGGTTATTGCCGCCCGTTGCTCTCACGGCATCGACGAACGTCTGGTTATAGCTGTTCTGTACAGCAAGGTTCTCGGTGCTCGGCGCATTCCAGTTATCAGGAACGTGTACCTCATTGGTACCAGCAAAGGCCAGCTGGTAGTCATAGTCCTTGAAGGCATTGGCTATTTGTGTCCACACCAGACTGAGGCGGTTATTGTTCTCCTCCTTATATTGATAGGTAGGGCGACTCTCAAGCCATTTGTCGTGATGGGTATTGATAATCACCTTCATGCCTAAGTCAAGTGCATAATCCACCACCTCCTTCACACGAGCCATCCAGTCTTCACTGACAGCCATCGTCTCGGCATCGGTAATATGATTCTGCCAGCGGACGGGAATGCGCACGGCATTGAAGCCGGCATCCTTGACAGCTTGCAATGTCTGTTGTGTCACCAAGGGATTGCCCCATGCTGACGAGCAGAAGGTTGTGCCATCACTGGCACAACCAACATACTCATCAGGAACATGCTCAATTTTCTCATGTTTCTTCTTTTAAAACTCACAGATACAATCTCCTTACCCTATTTGAATATATATATATTACTTCAATACCACTTTTTTGCCGTTGATGATATACAGGCCCTTCGTAGGATTAGCAACTACCTGACCGCGCAGGTTGTAATACTTGCCATCATTTTTTACAACAGCAGCAACGGTTTTGACACCGGTGACTTCCTTTGCCTTGCTTACCTTTGTCACATGGAAGCCATGACCATGCAGACGGAATCCCTTCTCTGCAACAGCAGCAGCAATATCGTCAGTCACTTCAATGGCAGGACTTATACCAGGCAGTGCTTCCCACTCCCAGTTATCGAACTGGCACTTGTGATAGTCTGTACCGGCAACTGTTAGATATACAAAAATCTTTGCACCCGTAACGAAATTGGCTGTGACGTCCTGTCCTTCACCGCCGCCCCACTCACGATTGGGGTCACCATCGGGCAAGTCCCAGTCAACATTGTAGTCACCCGACCACAGGTCTTCCTCTTCTATAGCAGGCTGATCGTCATCTGCCCCCTTAGTCACCTTTGTCACGTGGAAGCCATGACCATGCAGGCGAAATCCCTTCTCTGCAACAGCAGCAGCAATATCGTCAGTCACTTCAATGGTTACCTTGGTATCCTCATTGAACTCTGCAGCATCTACGCCAGGCAGTGCCTCCCACTCCCAGGTATCGAACTGACACTTGTGATAATCTGTACCGGCAACTGTCAGATATACGTTGATTTTCTCACCTTTAATAAAATATGCAGTGACATCCTGACCTTCACCACCACCCCACTCTCGATTGGGGTCAGCCTCAGGCAGGTCCCAGTCTACGTTGTAATCACCTTCCCAAAGAGTTTGCTCCTCGGCGTTAACGTTCATCACTGCAATGATGCTCAGCATCAGTAAAGTAAAAATCTTTTTCATAATTAATTTGTTTTTTTTGTTCGTTAGTTATCTGTCAGACGACAATATATAAAAAGGTGGGTTATATGCCGTACAAAAATGGTTTGAATGCTGAAACATATCAGTATTCAGACCTCCTTTTGTCAGTTTTCTGACCATGACACATCGTTGCCGCCACTATGAGCACATTGTTGCTGCACCAAGAGCGTATAGTTGCCACCACATGGGAAGGGGGCTTTTAACGACTTTGAATAAGGCTTTCATCACTCACAAAGTTTATCTTTAACGACCTCTTGACCCGGGTCAAGAGATCGCCCGACCAAGGTCAAGCGATTACGTGACCAAGGTCGGGCGGTAAGAAAATGCGTGTCGAGCGACTTTTTAGTATTCGTCACAAAATTCCAAGAACCCACGAGCACCAACATCATTGCTGTCTCCTTCAAACAACTCCTCAGTATTAAGAGTTACGGGAGCGGGTGCAGAGCCATTCAACAGATTTTGCTTTATTTTCACTTCTACGACTACGATGGCCGGGTTGTTATATGTCTTTTTCATTGCTTGTTTCTCCTATACATTATTTAATTACCACTTTCTTACCATTCACGATATACAGTCCCTTTGTAGGCTTTGCCACACGACGACCGCTCAAGTCGTAGACATTATTATTTTTTATTACTTCATTAATATTTAGAAGCGTAGCTTCGCTTATGCCTGTTACCTCACCTTCACAAAACGAAATGCTGAGTGCATGAGCCGAAGTTGTGAATACGGAAGGAGATACTTGTACATAGGCCTTATTAGCTGGTACTACCAAGTCCGTATCATTAAGTTTCTTAAACTCAATATTTCCTGTTCCGGTCGTATTTTTTTTCATCAAGAAAACATAGTTCTCGTCATTTTCCTTCCACAGATCCGCCAGCTTATTTGCTTTCAAATTGGCTGAAAGGGCATTGTAGGCGGGTTCTGTATCATCGGTCTTTGCAGGAAGATAATAAGTGGTATTAGCCTCGCCTTGAATAAGCAATCCTGTTCCAGGACCTACAGCCTCTGTCTTCTTGGCAAACGACAACGTAGCACCTTCCTGATTAGCAGTGAATGCTTTCAATCCTTCGGGCAGCAAATCCAACGCCAAAGTATAGCTACTGCCGTATGTTGCATATCCTAATGCATCAGTAGTCACAGGACACAGCAATGTTTCCTTGGTGGTAGCAATGCCCTTGATGGTCAGACCATCACCCCAAAGGACAATCTCATGCCAATATCCATCACCCTCACCCTCTGTCACTGCATCGACAAAATCCTGAGGAAGTTCAACCTTAATGATGTTATTTGCATCAATATTACCAGTACAGTGATTGAAACCTGCAGAAGGCCAGTTTTCCCAACCATTGCTATTTCTAGTAATACGCAAGTCACCTGCATGATCAACCAACAAATAGAGATTACCTTCTGAAGTCACACCTAAATCCTTCAAATTAAGATTAAGTCCATCACCAGGAGTCCAACCTGTCAATTCCTTACTTCCTGTCCAAAGAAGTTTTGGAGCATTATCGGTAATAGTATATTCTTTCGTTACCTTTACCAGATGTGCCTGATTGCCACAGACCGCAAAACCATTTGCTGCAACGGCAGACTTAACGCCAGATGTAACCTCTAATACAACATCATGTGTTAACCCTTCTTCGTACCAAAGCCAACGGTCATCTACGCCTAACGACCTCTCATTACGTCCCCAGTCAGTGAAGCGGCACAAAATACCTTCACTTACATTATTAGGAATAACATAAAAGTGCAACTTTTGCCCTATCTCAAATGCAGCAAAATCAGCCTGAGTAAGAAATGCCGGTTCTTGTGCATCAGGTTGCCATCCACTATAAGATAATTCCACATCACCTGTCCACAGCGTTTCCTCTGCGGCGTTAACGTTCATCACTGCAATGATGCTCAGCATCAGTAAAGTAAAAATCTTTTTCATAATTAATTTGTTTTTTTTGTTCGTTAGTTATCTGTCAGAAAGGTACGACAATATATAAAAAGGTGGGTTATATTCCGTACATAAATGGTTTGAATGCTGAAAATAACAGTCCTCAAACCTACATTTGTCAGCATTTAGACACAATATCACCATGTATTATTTCTTGATAGGATAAATATAGAGCAGTCCAATCATGATGCATGCTATGATAGCTGGGAAGATGGAGAACAGCAGCCAAATCATCTCATTCACGGCTACGGGGTCGGTAATGGTGACAATGGTCTTACCAGTATCAGGGTCGGTACCCGAGATGAATCCCGAGAGGCCCAAGAGGAGGGCTACCAACGAACCGCTTATGGCAGTGCCGAACTTCTGTGACATCGTACCGCTGCCACGTCGGCATACATCGACCACAGAAGCGGTGAGTAGATGCCAATGCCAATGGAGGTAAGGATGACGATAGCAATGAGCACCCATATATAGGCAGGGTCCATAGGAACGAAGAAGAACGCAATGCTGGTCACCATACAGATGGCGGCAGCCCACATAAAGGACTTGCGCTTTGAACCGATCCACTTGGTGAATACGGGCGACACACCACCGAAAATCATACACGTCAGTTCGCCAAAGGTCATGAATACGGTATAGTTGATAATCAGACCGCTCACCGTCACGTCGCCATGCATACAATACTCAAAAAGGTAGCCAGCCACCGCATAACGGAAACCATTGAAGAAGTTCATGCAGATGCCTATGAACGTAAGGATGACCCATGGCCCATTGCGGAACAGGTCGGCAAAGGGCTTCAGCGAGAACTTCTCAGCACGGATAGGCTTCAGACGTTCCTTGGTAAGCAGACCGCAAGCCAATGTACCAGAGGCTGCCAACAGTCCGAAGAAAGCGCCAAGAACAGCATACTGGTGTTGATCGGTGCCTCCAACAAGCTTTTGCAGGTAAGGGAATGACAGCAGGGTTATGAAACCCATAGCGTAGGCACCCACCATGCGGAAGGAGGAGAACTGGTTTTTTTCATTATCATCGTCAGTCATAACGCCCAACAAAGAACCGTAAGGCACATTGACGGCGGTATATACGACCATCATCGACAGATAGAGGGTATATGCCCAAATGCGTTTGCCCACAGGACCAAACTCTGGTGTGTAGAGCAGCAGGGCGAAGATGAGACCAAAGGGAATAGCGCCCAAGATGAGCCAGGGGCGATAGGTGCCCCAACGGCTCTGTGTGCGGTCGGCCAGCATACCCATAACCGGGTCGGTCACCACGTCGAACATACGGGCTATGAGCATCAGCGTAGCCGTATCAGCAACCGTCAGACCAAAAATATTGGTAAAGAACAGCGGGAAGGCGATTGACATAACCTTCCACGTTATACCACCAGCAGCGGCATCGCCTACTGCATAGCCTATTTTTTCTCTTAACTTTGCCATTGCCGTTACATTATAACCTTGACAACATGATGACCAGGAGTAGCCTTGATAATATTGCCCTCGATGGGAGAACCATCAAGTATGACCTGACTTACGCCGCTCTCCCTACCATTGGGATTCTCTACTGTAATATCGAACTCTGCATCGCGCAGGATACGCTTCACGCTATACTCCTTCAGGGTAGAAGGGATGCAAGGGTCAATCTCTATACCGTCAAAGGTAGGCTTGATACCCAGAATAAACTGCGTAATAGTGTACCAGTTCCAGGCGGCAGTACCAGTCAGCCATGAGTTCTTACCCTCACCTGGCTTGGCGGCGTCCTTACCAGCCACCATCTGACAATAGACGTAGGGCTCAACCTTATGCAGCTGCTGGTCCTGAATCCATGCGGGACAAATCTTGGTATAGTGCTCCCAGGCGTCGTTGCCACGTTTTGCAACCGTCTCACCGATAATCACCCAAGGATTGTTATGGCAGAAGATACCGGCATTCTCCTTATAACCGGCAGGATAGGTAGAAATCTCACCCATCTCCACGTGATACTTGGTGAAGGCTGGATGGTTCAATACCATGCCATGAGGACAGTCGAGATACTTCTTGCAGCTATCAAGAGCCTTGTCCACCATACCGTCTTCCTGTCCGATGCCAGCCATCGTGCAGAAGCCCTGTGATTCGATGAAGATCTTGCCTTCCTCGTTCTCGTCACTGCCAATTTTATTGCCATAGAAGTCATAAGCACGCAGATACCACTCGCCGTCCCAGCCGTACTTCTTCACAGCCTCAGTCATAGCATCGAGGTGACTCTGGGCGCGCTTCACTTCCTCTTTATTCCCCAGTTTCTCACAAAGCTCCACATACTGCTTACCCGTGAATACGAAGAGGCCGGCAATCATCAAACTCTCAGCCTTGGAGCCCTCGCTGTTGTTTTCCGTCGTCTGGAAACTCTCGTTAGGATCCCACGAGAAGCAGTTCAGGTTAAGACAGTCGTTCCAATCGGCACGACCAATGAGGGGCAGTCCGTGAGGACCGAGGTTATTGACAACATGATCAAAGGATATGCACAAGTGTTCCATCAGCGTCACTTCCGTACCAGGCTGGTTGTCGAAGGGCACCATCTCGTCAAGGATAGTATAGTCGCCCGTCTCTTTGACATAAGCCACAGTACCGAAAATGAGCCAGCAAGGATCGTCGTTGAAGCCACCGCCGATATCATTGTTGCCACGCTTAGTGAGAGGTTGGTACTGGTGATAACAGCCACCGTCGGGGAACTGTGTAGAAGCGATATCGATGATGCGTTGACGCGCACGGCTGGGTACCTGATGGACAAAGCCTACTAAGTCCTGATTGCTGTCGCGGAAGCCCATGCCACGGCCTACGCCGCTCTCAAAGAACGAGGCAGAACGTGAGAAGCAGAACGTAATCATGCACTGATACTGATTCCAGATGTTCACCATGCGGTTCAGGCGCTCGTCGCTGCTCTGTACACTGAAACGAGACAGCAGGTCATCCCACAGACGGCAAAGCTCTTCAAAGGCAACTTCAACAGCCTCAACGGTAGAGAAACGCTTAATGACGGCATGTGCCTTCTCCTTATTTATAATAGTGCGATCCAAGTCTCCAAGGGAGGTGATGAGGTTCTCAGCGGGCAATCCACTGACCGCATACTTCTGCTCCTGCTCGTTCTCTGCATAACCAAGGACGAAGATGAAGTCGCGGCTCTCACCAGGCTGCAGGGTTACTTCCACATAGTGTGAGGCAATAGGACTCCAACCATGAGCCACGCTCATTGCCGGTTTGCCTGCCATAACACACTGAGGAGCCTCAAAGCCGTTATAGAGACCAACGAACGACTCGCGGTCGGTATCAAAGCCATCAGCCTTGGCATTGGTCAGAGCGTAGTAGGCATAGTGATTGCGGCGCTCTTTGTACTCAGTCTTGTGGTAGATGGCAGTGGACTCAACGGATGAACCATTGAGCGCAACCTTTTCTATCTCTACCTCGCCGGTGGACCAGTTACGCTGGAAGTTTTCCATGTCTGTAGCGGCATTCCACAAGCACCACTCGGTGAAAGAGAAGAGCTTCAATGTCTTGGCGGCGTTAGTGGTATTCTTCAAGGTCAGTTTCTGTACTTCTGCCCAGGTCTTCAAAGGCACGAAGAAGAGTACACTGGCTTCCACGCCGTTCTTACAGCCCGTAATGCGGGTGTAGTTCATACCATGACGGCACTCATAGCTGTCAAGGGGAGTCTTGCAGGGCTTCCAACCCGGATTCCATACCGTACCACCATCATTTATATAGAAATAACGGCCACCAGCGTCCATAGGCACGCCGTTGTAGCGATAGCGGGTAATGCGGCGGAACTTGGCATCCTTGTAGAAGTCATAGCCACCGGCAGTATTGCTAATCAGTCCGAAGAAGTCTTCATTGCCCAAATAGTTAATCCAAGGGAACGGTGTAGCAGGGTCTGTAATGACGTACTCGCGGTTCTTATCGTCGAAATGTCCGAATGTCTTCATTGTCATTTTTCGCTATTGTTATTGTTTTCGTTTTCGTTATTTCTCTGTCAACAGGTCAACAAGTCCCTTGTCCTTATATTCATTCTTCTGCTGATCCCAAAAACCGAAGTCAGCATCATAGCACCAGGTCGTCCAGGCGATGTTGTTCTCCTTGAAGACAGTCAGCATATCCTTCGTCCATTTGTAGGCAAGTTCACGGTCAACAGGCTCATAGACACCCCACTCACCACAGAACAACTGCAAGCCGTATTTCTTAGCCACAGCAATGGCATCGGCAAAGTCAGCACGAATCTTATCGACATCCCATACTTGGGTGGTATATTGGTTCTCATCCAACAGTTTCTGCACTTCCGGAGTCTGTGCATCATAGTCTTCCTTCGACACGAGTACGCCAGGATAGTTCACCTTGCCCGTGTACTTGCCTATAGGTGTCCACCAGGCACCGTAATGAGTCAGAATCATCGGATTGTAGTAGTGGAAAGAGAGGATAATGTTCTTGTCATTCTCGGGAACTTTCAGATACTTCATTGTCTCATAGCCCTGCCAACGGTTAGAACCGATAACCAGAGTACGCTGGGGCTCGCGCTCGCGCAATGCCTTGTGAACCTTGACAATCAGCTGGTTCCACTGCTCATGGTCGTCAGCTACGGGCTCGTTCATGAACTCATAGGCTACAGAGTCGTTGCTGTATCCCTTCAATACGTCTGACAGCTGATACCACATATTGATGAGGTCCTTTTGAGACTTCTCAGAGGTAAACAGGGTATTACCACTATCGTCTCCCTCATTGACAGCATTGAAATAGTGCGAACGGATGATATGCAGGTCAACGATAGTGCGCAAGTGGTGCTTCTCTGCCAGATTGATGGCGTTTATCATCAAGTCCCATGCCTCGGGGAGTTTGTTACCCTCTTCGTCCCAGAACTGCACCTCATCTATTGGCAGACGAACAAAGTCAAAGCCCAACTGCTCCAAACGCTCGAAGTCATCCTCTTGAATGTGCTGACGACGAGCCTCTCCACGCTCCTCCGACTGTGACAGCCAATGGCTGAGGTTGGTGCCTCGGTTAATGCGGAAGTTATTTACTTCAGTTGTCTCACTCTTGGTCGAGCAGGCTGTCAGCACCAGCATCGACACGGCAACTATTGCCAGAGAAAAAAATGTCTTTTTCATTGTCTTTATTTTCGTTTTCGTTATCGTTTTCGTCATTTATTCTTACCTTCCATGATTCCCTGCAAAATCCAAGTAGCCTTTACCTTCATGCCGGCATTACGGTCAAAGATGCCAAAGTGCTCTGGACCGCTGCCGAAGCTATTATTATCCCAAATGAAGGTAGAGAAGCCGCGCTTGCGAGTCTCGCTAATCAGGAATTTACAGTAATAGGTCATATTCTCGTGGATGAGATCCGTCTGACCACCTTTCTGGCGGTCGGTGACGCCCCACTCTCCCATAACGATACCCAGACCTTTGTCGGCCCAATTGCGTACAACGTTATCGAAGAAGTCAGCCATAGTCTTCTCGTTGCTGGGGGAAGCTTCTCCCTTGTCCTTATAGGCATCGCCCCAGAAGTTATACTTACACTCACCGGCATAATCCCATGGCGAATAGTAGTGGAACTCCACGCTCATGTAGTCATTACCATTACCCTCGATATCCGTGGGAATTATGAAGTCGTTATTCCACAGTCCGAAGTCGGGATTGCAGACATATGTCTGAACTATGAGGTGACGCTTGGCATTATTGCCTCCCATCGAGCGGACGATGTCAATAAACGTCTGGTTGTAGGAGTTCTGCACTGCCAAGTTCTCAGGTTCTGGCTTGCCCCAGTTGTCGCGCAGATGTACCTCATTAGTACCGGCAAAGGCCACGCGGTAGTCATAGTTGGCAAACTCATTTGCAATATTCATCCACAGCAAGGCAAGCTTCTGGTTGTTTTCTTCCTTATACTGATAGGTCGGACGACCTTCCAGCCACTTGTCGTGATGAACATTGATAATCACCTTCATGTCGTTGCTAAGACACCAGCCAACCACTTCCTTCACGCGAGCCATCCAAGCCTTGTCAATACTCATGGCAGCAGAATTAGTGATATGGCACTGCCATCTGACGGGTATGCGCACGGCATTGAAGCCGGCATCCTTGACAGCCTTGATGGTTTTCTTTGTCACTTTGGGATTGCCCCATGCTGTGCAGAACACTCAAACTGGTTACCCAGATTCCAACCAACAACGTCCTTGTTCCACTCTTTGGCAGTGGGCTGTGCTGATGCCGTCATAACAAACAGAGCGGCAGTCAAAATAAATGTAGATTTCTTCATTGTTATAAATTCCTTTGGTTTTTCTGGCTGCAAAGGTAATACTATTTATAACAAGGTAAGTTCAATGACTAACAAAAAGGGTTTGAAACCTTTGCTTTGTTAGATTTCAAACCCCTTTTTGTTGGTTTTCTGACTATAATCACTGATACTTTGAGGGTGATACCCCAAAGTATTTCTTGAATACGGTACTGAAATACTTGGGATTGTCAAAGCCTGACAAGGTGGCGGCATCTGTCACTTGGCGACCACTGCGCAATAGTTGGGCAGCACGTTCCAGGCGGATGATACGAATGAAGTCCTGAGGCGACTTGCCTGTATATGACTTCAGCTTTACATAGAACAAAGTACGACTCATGGCCATCTCACGGCACAGACGGTCGATAGTGAACTCTGAGTCGGAGATATTGTCAACTACAAGCCGTGTGGCCTGACTGATGAAGCGGCTACTCTCATCATCCTCCTGAGCATCCTGGTCTTCCGGAATCTCCTGGCTTTCCAAAGAAAGCGGCATAAGAGATTCCCTGCGGTTCAGGTTGTCAACGACCAGACGCATATACTTATCATGCAACCTATATACACGCCATGCGCCATAGAAGAGCAAAATCAAAAGGATGAGATAGATGCACCACATCCACCAAGTATTCCACCATGGATAGCCAATCTTAATGCTCAGCGTCACCTCGTCGAGCACAGCCCCACAGGTACGGCTCACACATCTCAGCACCAACGTGTGCTTCCCAGGTTCCATGCTGGTGAAGCGGATGTACTGCTGTGGAATAATCTTGCTCCACTCGCCTTTGTCCACCTTGTACTGATAACCTATATCCGACTGGTTACGCAGATTGATACTCTCGAAATACAGTTCAAAGGTACGTTGTCCGTATGACAGTTTCACCTCGTTGCGTGCCAGTTGCTGGTGTATCTCACGCTTGCGATCCTCGCTAAGGTTCCCGTCATCGCTATTGATGCCCTTGAGATACAACTTTGCCGTATAGTCTATTTCCTGGATATGGTTTGGATTTACGACCAAGGCACCTGTCGTAGAACCAAGCGCCATATAGCCGTTGTCAAGAT
Source organism: uncultured Prevotellaceae bacterium (assembly GCA_902774795.1). Classification (GTDB taxonomy): domain Bacteria; phylum Bacteroidota; class Bacteroidia; order Bacteroidales; family Bacteroidaceae; genus Prevotella. The sequence continues at coordinate 85,440 of CACYKA010000022.1, forward strand.
TGATGGCTGCACGACTGGCATATTCCCTGTCAACGCCATAGCAGTAGTTCACACCGATGATACGGCTGGAGTCTTTCGGGTCAGCAAATGACAAACCCTGTTCCGTAGCAATGATTATACGTCCCTTGGTATCACAATAGATAGTGTTGACGAAATTAGACGGCAAGCCGTTCTTGGTAGTCAACTGCCGACTCTGCTTGGTGGTCAGGTCATAGACGTAGATACCACCTCCGTCAGTGCCAATCCACAATTCCCTGCCGCTATTCAGGAAAAGCGTGTGTACAAAACCATTGACATCCTTCTCGCTGGCAGGGGCATAGACAAGCTCTGAAATTTTTCCGTTTTCCGGGCTGATGAGTTTGATGCCGTAGGTAGTGGCTACGGCTATTTGTCCGTCGGGCAATTGGAGGATATCCTTCACATAATGTATGGGGTAATAATGAGGGCCGTCAGCAGACAGTCGCAACAGGTCGCCGTCCAGTCCGCCCACCCACAAGTTGCCGTCGCGGTCGTAGTACAAACGGAACACATGGTCATCCTGCAGTATCTCGTTGGCTTTGTTATATAGACTGCGCGACTGCCCGTCTTCCGTGATTTCCATCACTCCCTGCCCATAGGTGGCAGCAAGTATGGTACCCCGAGGTGTCTTCAGCAAGTCCAACACTACTGTGCCATGACAGGTGTGAGTCCAACTGCCACTCTTTGGATCGTAGATGCTCACGCCGTTGTCAGTACCCATCAGCAATTTGCCGGATGTTGACTGGCAGACGCTGTTCACATGGTCGTTCAACAGCGAATGGTGGTCGTTGGCAATATGCTTGTAAATGGCCACTGTGGTACCCACAGGCCGTGCCATGTCAACACCTCCAGAGTAGGAACCCACAAATATATTGCCCCAAATGTCGCGGATGAGCGCATAGATACCGTTACCATGCAACACACCATGCACGCCCTCATTGGCATTGAACAAGACTTCGGGGGCATATTCTCCTTTCTGCTTCGGACAGCGGTCCACCCTATACACACCTTTGCCGTCAATTCCTACCAGCATGCTGTGAATATCGTAGGGATAAAAGGCACGCACGGGGTTGTGTGATTCATCTATGGCGAGTTCTACAGTACCGTCTTCAGACAACACCCTAACACCACTGGCATAACCGCCCAGCCACACCTTTTTATATATATCGTCATAATAACCGCTCTCCACGTCGTAGGGAACTATCTTACGCAACTTACTGTTCGACTTCGGAAATTCAGACAGCCCACCCTTGAACTCCAGCACTCCCTGACGGGTGCAGACCAGCAGTGACTTGTCTGTGGGGATAAAGTAATTGGCATAATAGTTGGAGGCGACTTCTATCATCGTGTTTTCATGCAGGAAGCAAACCCCTTTGTTGGTAGCCAGCCAATATCCCTGCTTTGTGGGAAGAATGTCATTGAGGTCTGTCAGTCCCTTTAGTTTTTCACCGACATCATGGCGCTGCGTGAACTTGTCAAGCACAGCATCATAGGTGTAGATGCGCCCCTTGTTGTCGAAAGCCACCATCGCTGAGGCATCGGGACTCTTCATGCCCTTGGGAAAATGATCGCACAATTCTATGCGCCGACCGGCATATTTGCTGAAATCACTACCTCCTAACTGATAACGGTGAATATCTACCCCATTAAAGCGTTCCACACCATTCTTCGATGACCACCATACTGCGCCGTCGCTGGTCTGGAGGATAGAATATATTCGCTGACTCGCCATACCGTCAGCCTGCCCTATATGGAAGAAGGTGAAATCGCTGACTTTCTGCGCCGACAACAGTACGTGGTTTGCCAGCAGCATGAACGCCAGTGAAAGACATCTTATCAAAATCCTGTTCATAGTTTCAGTTTTTTTGTGAGGGCAAAGGTAATCATTTTTGATAAATTACAAGCATTTTAATACAAAAAAAATTTTTTCATTAACCATTTATTATATTTTGTGCTCGTTTTTCGCAACAAATCACACAAATACAATGAGGCTCCAGTTCAACAACTGAAGCCTCATTTTCTTATTGCGATTACCTTAATTCACGTACAATGTCATCGAACTCCTTGGGCAGTATAATATTGTCACAATCAACGCCCTCGAAACGCGAGCCGACAAATTCAGCTACGGCTACACCATGGAAATGAACTATTTCATTGCCATCATATAATAAATACAAACCCCAAGAGCAAAAGACTCCTGGGGTTTGTTGTGTTTATTCATCAGTCAATTATCAGAATCCATCTTTCAGGAACTTCCATAATAAAACGTTTTCAGGATGCAAAGAAAAACAAATTTATTGTTTATAAACAACAAAATCTACATTTTTCTTGTTTTTATTGTTTACAAAGACGAGAATTAACGTTATTTATCATACTTAAATCAATATTATTCATCAACATAGGGATCATCGGCGTCAATGCTTTCAACCAGCCAGGACAATGAGGCCCCGGTTCAACACCAGAGCCTCATTTTTTTGCAAAATATAGCCCTCAAAAATGAACCTATAGTTCGTGGCCCAACTAAGCAAGATTACTTGACTCACGAAGCCGGTATAAATGCCTCACGAACCATAGGTTCTTTTTTATGGGTTGTTGTGGTTATTATTTTTTTTCAATTATTCAGCATTCACGATGATATTGATGACCTCCTGAATATCCGTGCCGTTCACAACTCCATCACCATTCACGTCTTCACAAAGGACATCGAGCAGCGCTACAATCGTTCCGAAATCACTCCATGGTGTTGTTGTCTTGTAGGCTTCTGTAAAAACTTGCACAGTAGAAAATTTATCACTAACTTTGCACCGCCGGAGAAAAGTCACATGAAGGTTTTATGCCAAGATTCTTCCTGACTGTCAAGCCTTTCAGGAAGAAACAGAGGAGAGTGACAAGGTTTTCAGTATGATATAAACGATGTTGACAAGTAATTCAGTTTAACCCGGTGAAAATTGACAAGTGATTTCAGGAAAAGGCAATAACCTGCCTTTAAGCGAAAATAACCCGCCCTTAATTTTCAATAACCTGCCTCTGTCGTTTTATACTCGTGCGTTATTGGGTGACAAACGAAATCTGAGCGGAAAGATGTTTGTTCAGTCATACAATCCGCCATATATATATGCGGATTGTATGACTGAACGAGAATCCGCCAGAAATTTCATTCAAACAACAAGAAAAACAACAGGCACATTGTGACATTCTACTATCGCCGCGATAAGATGTTCTTGTTTTTTGGATAGCCATGTAAAAAGTGTTAGAAGGCTTCGTAAAAAAGGGGGAGTGGGAACAGCTAAAACGAAACGACGTACGGCTCTTAACGATACGGCGTATCGGTGAAAGACCTCCTTTTTCAAACCGAGCAAAAGATTAAAGAACCTTTAAATTGGATAGAAAGATGATTAGAATACAATATCTTCCACTTCGCTGCTTAGGAAATCCTCCAGACTCACTCCGCCTGTTCCCACGACAAACGATCGTTTCGGATGGAAAGCATCCACGAACGCAGGCAGTCCAGAATTCATCCCTCGTCTGCCGCTCTTCACCTCAATGGCAGTCACCTCACCATCGCGAACAATTATGAAATCCACCTCTAAATCGCCCTGGGCAGAATTTCTCGACGGCTCGCGCCAATAATACACCTTATAATCCAACTCGTCCGCCATACTCAGCAGGTGCGCGCCCACGGCACTCTCCACCCAACGGCCCCATGCCTTCGTGTCCGTTCTGTCAGCCACAAAACCGCGACCCTTGTAGGCCGTCAGCAAGGCATTGTTATACACCTGATACTTGGGGATGGAACCACGTTTGCGTGCCTCATCGTTGGCATATTTCTGCAAGCCAGTCAACAAGGCGCACTGGTCCAGAATCTCCAAATAGCCCGCCAGCGTTGTAACATTGCCCGCATCCTGCAACTGCCCCATCACCTTCGTGAGCGACAGAATCTCTGCCGAATAGCTGCATCCCAGCTCGAACAGTTGCTTCATCAGGGCCGGTTTGTAGATGTTCGACGTCATGATTACGTCCTTCTCGATGGCCGGAGCCACCAACGAGTCCTTGATGTATTTCCGCCACCTGCGTTCATCCTGTATCATGTGTGCAGGCCCGGGATAGCCGCCAAAATAGATATACTCGTCAAGCGACACCCGGAAGGCATCCCGCATCTCCTGCAGGCTCCAGTGCGGCATTCTGATTAGTTCAAAACGTCCCGCCAGCGATTCAGTCAGCCCCTTTTTCAGCAACAGACGGCTACTCCCCAGCAGCACCACCTTCAAGTTTACATGGTTGCGCGAGTCGGCATCCCATTCCCGTTTTACCACCTCGCTCCAGTTTTCAATCTTCTGCACCTCGTCTATCACCAGCAGATACTCATCCATATCCCTAAGCCTCATCGTGGTGCGAGCGGCCTCCCAAACGCGATGAATCCAGTCACTGTCCTTCGGGTCCACAGCATCCGCCACCTCAATGGTATGGGGAATGGTCACCTGTGCCATCACCTGATCCACCAGTGTGGACTTTCCCACCTGTCTGGGACCGGCCAGAACCTGCAGGAATTTCCTAGGTTCCAGAATGCGTTCTTTTAGCGTATAGAATTGTTTACGAATATATTCCATTGCTCAAATCGATATAAGATTTTACTCAATACCCCCTGTAATTTTACTCAAATCTCTTTGCATTTTTACTCAAATCATGCTGCAAAATTACGAATTTATTTTTAATCTCCAAAAGAAAAGGGCAAAATAATGCATAATTCATAATGCATAATGCATAATTCTTTAGCCTACAAGCTCATGCCGTTTGTAAGTGACATCAAAAAATAAGTTTTTTATGATTTTAACCTCAACCCTCACCTGATATGAATAGAAAGCCCATGAATACTAGCCTTAAGGTAAGTGAGGTTAGAAATATTAACCTCACTTCACCCTCACTTGACCCTCACTCAAAAGGTAACCTTATTTATATATAGCCCCAAGTAGAGCCTGCCAGCAATACAAATAAAACCACAAATAGTTGTCATCAGTCCGTAACGAGCAAACTCTTAGTACGTCAAGAGCGGACTTGCAGTCCGTAAGGGACGGACAAACAATGTGTATTAGGAAAACAATCCTGCTCCTGTAGCTACAGGCCTTGATAGCGAGTGAGGTTAAAATGAGGTTTGGGTGATGTTAAAAATTTCAACCTCATCTGCTGTAAGGGCCATAAATACTGACTTTAGTCACGATTGGGTGAGGTTAAACGATTTTTGACTCTTCACGAGACGGCGTATCAAAGGTCGCGAGACGGCGTATCAAAGGTCGCGATACGGCGTATCAATGTGCGCGATACGGCGTATCGGTGAAAAAGGGCAAAAAAAATCCTCTACAGGCAATTATGCTGTAGAGGGAGGAGAAAACTATTTATCATCATAATGTCCGTATGCAGAAAGCACATCTACATGAACTACCGTTTCAATAATCTCATAAATTAAACGGTGTTTCTTGGTGATACGACGACTCCACAATGTACCATCATAGCCTTTTAACTGCTCCGGTTTTCCTGAACCTGTCTGAGGATGGTCATATAGTTCACCAATAAGCGCAAGTGCTTTTCGGTATGCTTTTGGCTCACTTTTGCTCAAAGCAACAAGATCTTGTTGGGCCTGTTCCTTAATCTCTACACTATAACGACTCATAGACTGCGAATGTACTGATCAAGTTCGTTTACATTTGCAAATTGTCTGCCTGGTTGTTTTCTCGCTTTCTCAATACGATCTAAGAATTCCTCACGGGAAAATTCCGTGGGGTCAGCCTGCTTCTCCATCACAAGTTTGCGCAGATACTTAGCAGCTCTTTTTAAAAGATTTTCATCCTCAGCTATGATGCTCATATTGCGAAGCATCTCAGCATTTAATTGTATGGCAGTCATAAAATAAAATTTTTCTGCCTGCAAAATTAAACAAAATTTTTCAATCTCCAAAAGAAAAGGGCAAAATTTTGATTGGAAGCCCTTATTTTCAATAACCAAGGGTTATTCTGCAATAACCTGCCTTTAAGCTAAAATAACCCGCCCTTAATTTTCAATAACCTGCCTCTGTCGTTTAATACTCGTGCGTTATTGAGCGACAAGCGAAATCTGAGCGGAAAGATGTTTGTTCAGTCATTCAATCCGCATATATATATGGCGGATTGAATGACTGAACGAGAATCCGCCAGAAATTTCATTCAAACAACAAGAAAAACAACAGGCACATTGTGACATTCTACTATCGCCGCGATAAGATGTTCTTGT
>CACYKA010000023.1 GCA_902774795.1 uncultured Prevotellaceae bacterium
AACTCGCCGGACGGAAACCCCTGAAGTTTATACTTTTTTAGTAGCAGGTCCTGAAGGCATTAAATTAAATAATAACAAAAAAAGTATGAGAGTAATTATTGAACCGGACTACGATCGTTTGTCCAAGTGGGCAGCTAACTATGTTGCCATGCGTATTAAAGAAGCAAATCCAACACCTGAGAAGCCATTTAAGCTGGGTTGTCCAACAGGTTCTTCACCATTGGGTTTGTACAGTGAACTTATCAAGAAGTATAAGGCTGGTGAAATTTCTTTCGCCAATGTTATAACTTTCAATATGGATGAGTATGTGAAGATTCCTGAGGATCATCCAGAATCTTATCATTCTTTCATGTGGAAAAACTTCTTCTCACATATCGATATCAAGAAGGAGAATGTACATATTCTTGACGGTAATGCTACTGATCTGAAGAAGGAATGTGAGGAGTATGAGAAGGCTATCGAGGCTGCTGGAGGCATCGACCTGTTCATGGGTGGTGTAGGTCCTGACGGTCACCTGGCATTCAACGAGCCAGGTTCTTCCCTCACTTCAAAGACTCGCGTCAAGACTCTTACAACAGACACCATTATTGCTAACTCACGTTTCTTTGACGGCGACCTTTCTAAGGTTCCTACACAGGCTCTGACAGTAGGTATAGGCACTGTGATGGCTGCAAAGGAAGTGCTGCTCGTATGTAATGGTCACCACAAGGCACGTGCCCTGAAGCACATTATCGACGGCAACATCTCACACATGTGGACAGCTTCAATGCTGCAGATGCACCCACATGCTATCGTGGTTTGCGATGAGCCAGCTTGCGATGAGCTTTCTGTAGCAACATATAAGTATTATCTGGATAAGGAGAGAGGCAATCTCTAAAAAAGAAAGTGAAGCAAAGGTCTCTCCTGCTTCTTATAGCTATCCTCCTCGTCACTTCGTGTCAGAAGTTTGACGAGGAGGATATTAGTAACCTGACTACTCCGAAGGAACAAAAAGATAAATCCGACGGAGTGGGAGAGGAGTCCCTCGTCACCGAGGGTAGTAGCATCACGTATTATCCTAAGGATGTACATCTGCCTGCCCTGTCTGAGGATTTGGGCAACGGATATGTCCGTTATCTGTTTATATCGCTCACCGAGTGGAGCAATGTTGTTCTGTCGGCCACATCCAAATCTTCCCTGCTTGATACTGTTGCTTCTTATAAGGAATTCTCTATGACGGGGTGGCGTCTTCCATCGAAGGAAGATGCGCAGATTATCCGTAGTTCAGTATATCCTCGACTGGATTCTTTCAACAGTGAAATATCTTCCTTGGGAGGCACACCATTGTCTGGCACAGTACGTTATCTGTGCGCCTCATTTGATTCCACGTATGCTTTCAAGGAAAAGTCCAACGTCTCCAAGGCCGGTCAGAAAACCGGTTATAGTATCCGCCTTGTAAAGGATACTGTCATTAACAAAAATATTACTGTCAGTTTCTGACCTCTTCCCTGTAGGTGTTATAGTTGCGATAGAAAGATGAAAGGGTATTGTAGCCTGACATCGTTGCTATCTCGTTTTTCGTCAGTGAGGGGTTTCTTTCCATAAGTTGTTCGGCATACTCTATTCTCAGGCGGTTTATGTATTCCTTGAATGTCATGCCCTTCTCCTCGTTCAAGGCCTGCAACAGATATGTACGATTAGTACCAAGTTCGCGTGTTACCTGCTCTAATCGTAAATCGTTTTTCAGGAAAGTCTTCTTTTCTTGCATTAGTCTGTCAAGCTCCTGACAGAGTGTGTTCTCATATTGCTCAGTAAATGTATTCTCTTGAGGATAATGTTTTATGACATCGCTTATGGAGAAATGCTGGTGTAAACCTATCCAGCCGATAGAGAAAAGCAGAATGGAGAAAGTAACTGCGGGAAGTCCCAGCCATATTGTGTCAATAAAGTTGTAGCGACCGAAGGCATTTGCCAATGCTGATAATACAGAAGCAACAACAAGCAGAATGAGCAGTGTATTCAGTCCTTGAGGCTCCTTGTCGTCAGTGTCGGCATAAAGTTGGCTGATAGTGTAGTTGAAATGATTTATCTTCTTTATTCCCAGGAATGCAACTGTTATTACCTGAATTGCAAAGATTATGCGGCAGATAATGTGTGTAACAGCCAATGCTTTTCCTAAACCAGAGTGAGCGGGATTAGAGTTGCGATATAGATATCCATCGATGAATTCGCTCGTTTCCTGTGCGTTCATTGAATAATACAGTGCTCCGCAAATGATGAATGCTACTACTGAAGGCGCTAGCAGCAGACACATTGTGCCCAGTTTCTTGGAAACCGGATTTTCTTCTGTGAGTTCGCTAATATATATAAGGAACAGGGGATAGACACATAGGTTCATGGCAACATACATTGTATCGGTAATAGGAATCCATTCTGCTTTGTGCCAAAAATAAAATATATGTCCTATGTATAATAATGCCGATGAAATCGCCCATACAGTAAGCCATTGCATGGGAGTATTCTTCGTACTCAAGCGTTTTTGCTCCAAAATCAGTTGGATGGTTATTAAAAAACACACCAACATTGGAATCGTGGTCAATATTGATAAAATCATAACAAACGCAAAGTTAATAAAATTATCGATAAAAACGAAGGTTTTTATTGCTAAATATGCAAAATTAAAAAGAATTTGCAATTTTGCGATACTGTTTTTGTTGTTTTGCAACAGTATGTTGTTAAAAATAGTTTATTTTTGTACCGCGATTGATGAAGTTCTTTATTAAAAGTATTATAACGAAACCGATTTACTTAATTTAAACAAGGAAAAACTATGAAAAAGATTAATTTGTGGCTTCTATTAAGCCTTTTCGTAGCAGCAATTGCTATGACAGCATGTAGTAGTAGTGATGACGCTTCTGGTGGTGGCGGTGGCGGTGACATCCCTGTTCCGGTTGGTCCAGTGACAATGGCTAAATTGTCTGGATTTGTATATAGCGATTATGGTAACCCAATTGAAGGAGTTACTGTAACAAGCGGTACAGCTTCTGTCAAGACAAATGCTCATGGTGCATTTACTCTTTCTTCAGTGAATGTGGTTAATGGTCGTTCGGTTGTAAAGTTCTCTACGAATGGATATGCTGATGTGGTTCGCTCAGTCGAGGCTAAGGATGGAGACGTATGGGAAGTTACTATGCCATCTACTTCTTATGACAATTTCAGTGCAACCTCAGGAAAACAGTTGTCTCGATATGGTATGAAGGTTGATATCCCTGCCAATTCGATAAAGACAACGACTGAAGAAGCTTATACTGGATACGTTAATTCACAGATGGCTTATCTTGATCCGAACGATGAGAATTTCTCCAGTATGATGCCTGGTGGTGATTTGGCAGCTACGGGTTATGGTGAGAAAGACCCAAGCAATCCTAATCCTCAGCTGGTAAGTTATGGAATGACAAGTGTGGAATTGACCAAGAGTCAGACTGAAGCTTTGCAGCTGAACGGCGAGGCTACGGTGACATTCCCTGCTCCTGCTGGCTTGCAGGAACATGAGACAATTCCTCTTTGGGGATTCAATGAGGAAACAGGCCTTTGGGAATATGAGGGTGAAGCAACCAAGCAGCCAGACGGAACATATCAGGGCACTGTAACACACTTCTCATGGCATAATCTGGATTATCCTGAAAAGCGTGCGACATGTAAGGTTGTCGTCAAGGATAATGCTGGAAGACCTATCCCATACCAGAAGGTTATAGTAGGTCAGATTCAGGCTACCACCGATGCTAATGGTGAATTCTCAAGTAATGTTCCTACAAATACTCCGTTTGTTGTTTCTGTTAGGTCAGTAGACTATTCAAACTATTCACCAGAAGTGGAGCAGAGCGTTACAATAACCACTGCGGGTGAGGTACGTGAAGTAAACATCGTCCTCCCTGCTACCAGCAAGATGTCAGGTACCATAACCAATAAGGGTGCTGGAACTCAGGTAAGTTTGAACCTTGTATATGGTGACAAGGCTATTAAGTCTGTTATGAGCGATGTTAACGGTAAATATGTTATGAACCTCCCACTGGGCTATACTGGTACAGCTACACTTGACATTCTGGCTGCTGACGGTACAGTATTCAAGAAGAATATCACTTTGACTGGGGCAGACCAGACAGTGGACTATGCTATCGATGCTCAGGAAACGGCCAAGGGTAATGTTACTTTCGAGGGTGAAGGCGTAACCGCAACGATGACGATTTCTGATTTTTCTGCATACACATTAGGTGGTGTTGTCGTAATGGGTGACCAGCTGGCAATAATGTCAGGAGCATCCAGCCATCATCATCACGGTTCTTCATCAGGTGAGGCAACGGCTTATATTTCTATAAATGAAAGCTACAATCCAAGTGTAAGCAGCTATACAGGTTACTTCGATGCTTCACGCTATACTGATAACTCTGAAGAGGGAATACATACCCAAAATGCAACCATAAATATTAGCCGCAACGGTAATGTTTTCGAGTTTGCACCGAGCGGTGCAGGTAATTACTACAGCTATTCTTCTGAGGGTAGCGTCAGTGCTTCTGGTACTGTCGGTGGTAAGGTTATATACAGCCTGCTTGCTGAAATTACCGAGACAGGTGCTTCTACGAGCCCTGCTTCATGGGTACCTACTCTGAGCGGCAAGACTCCTACGCTTGGAGCAACTATAGCTGACAATCCAAAGCTTGGAGCCGGATGGTATGTAGAATATAATAGTGACGAGACATACGCTGACTATAGCTCATTGGTTAACAGCGCCGCAGCAACTATGGGTACTCCATATTATGTGGATGATGATGCTGATGATCCTAATTATAAGCTTTATGTCTTCATCAGTGGCAATCAGTTCGTCTCAGTCACTTATAATGGCTACACATCAACCCATGACAACTTGTATGTCAGTGAAATCTTCGGTGGCTATTCTAATGGTCGTATAGTAGTTCGTGCATTCAGCAATGTAACCATACCATTCACGGAATTGATTAGTGGAGCTTATAAATAATAAGCAAAAATATAGTAGAAGACAACTTTTGAATCATCCTTTAATTATTTAAATTAGTTTATGCCGGTACCGTCTTTCGATGGTGCCGGCATTTTTTTGATGGATGATTTTTTAGTAGTCTCTTCTTCTGATGATGATATAGAGTATCACGGGGACGCCGAAGATGGGGGTTACGGCGTTGAGGGGCATCATTACGGGTGGTATGATGCAGAGCAGGTTACATGCCAGCGCCATGACGGCTCCGGTGAGGATGGTGGTGGGCAGCAACTGTATGTGGTTGCCGGTGCGGAGCATGAGACGGGCTATATGGGGCGTAGCAAGACCCAGGAATGCCACAGGACCGCAGTAGGCTGTTGCTATGGCTGTCAGGATTCCTGTGGAGAGAAGAATCATCCAGCGTGTCTTGTGTAGGTTTATACCCAGATTCTGGGCGTAGTCGTCGCCGAGAAGCAGGGCATTGAGGGGCTTTATGAGTGTTATCGCCAGAATGAGTGCCAGAAATGACACGGTGCCGAACCACGGCAGTTGTTCGACGGTGACATCGGAGAAACTGCCCATACCCCACATGACGTAGGCATGAACATTGTCGGCATTGGCGAAGATATATGTCAGCGATACTATTGAGGAAACGAGGAAACTGACCATGATGCCCACGATGAGCAGCATGAGGTTGGAACGGATTACCGTTGCCAGAAAGAGCAGCAGTGTGATGACTGCCAATGACCCTAACAGGGCTCCGAGCACTATGGCGATGTTGCCGCCTGTACCTGCTACCGTGCCGCCGGCTATGAGCATGACAATTGCCACACCCAAAGAGGCTCCGTTGGTAATGCCGAGGATGGAAGGGCCTGCCAGAGGATTGCGGAAGGACGTCTGGAGCATCAGTCCTGAAGCTGCCAGCGAGGCTCCGCAGAGAATGGCAGTGATGGCCTGGGGCAGACGTGACTCAAGCACTATGTAGCGCCACGATTCCTTTTCCGTCTCGCCTCCGGTTATGATAGACCATACCTCAGGAAGGGGTATGCTCACAGAACCAAAGAGCAGGTTGCACGCAAAGAGCAACAGGAAGAGAGTGAAGAGTGAAGAGTGAAGAGTGAAGAGTCGGGACATTGACAACTAACAACTAATAATTAACAATTAACAAATAACAACTAATAATTAACAATTAACAATTAACAAATAACAATTAACAATTAACAATTATGCATTAATCTTGTAGTTTTTTGTAATAACGCAGCGAGGAGTCTTTTAGTGTGCCTGGCGTGATGATATTTATGTAGTCGCGAAGCAGCAGTTCGGGATGGAACGGTGTTTCCTCGAAATAGCGTGTATTGGAAAGATTACAGCCAAAGACCATACCTTTCTGAAAGGCGCGGAAGTTGCTGTTATTGGTCCAGTCGGCTGCCAGTTCGGTCATTGTCTTGTCGCGTGATGCTCCGTATTTGAACATCCAGATGTCTGCATCCTGTGCCTTGTCGAATACTACCTCGGGGTTGAAAGGCTTGGAACCCTTGCCCTCTACGTCCTTGAACACATAGTCACCGCCAGCATCGGCAACGAGTGATGCAATGTATGAGTCGCCGGTGGCAACATACCAAGTAGAGCTTATCTTCGTCTCAGTAAAGACACGTGGCTTGGGTGTGGTAGAATTCTTCAGATGCTCCCTTACGGAATCGCGCAGGGCATAATATGCATTTTCTACGGCAGCATAGAGACTGTCGGCCTCGCGTTCCTTTCCCAGCAGTTTGCCATAATGCTTCATCCATGCTGCCCTGCCCAGTGGGGTGGACTCAAGATAGTCGGGCATCTCGACAATGGGAATGCCCAGACGGCGTATCTTCTCGAAGTTCTGTCCTTCATATGGTGACAGGAAGATAGCATCGGGGTTCATGCTGATGATGCGCTCGATGTCGGGATTGCCATCGTCAATCTCGCACGTATCTACTATGGCATCGCCAGCACCCAGTTCGCGAAACAAGGCCGTATGTACCGTAGTGGTTACGATAACCCTGGAATAAGGACCGTCCTCATTCAAAGAAGCGGTGCCGCTCCTCTTGCATGAGGCAAGTAAGAGCAGCACCAGACAATACAATACAATACAACTATTTTGCTTCATTACTAAAGCTTTACTTAAAACTCTGCTCCACCAATGGTGATGCGCTTGCCGTTATTATAGATAACGAGGCGATTGTTCTCCAGAACCTTGCGTACAGCAGGAATATTGCTTTCAGCAACTGCGTTAGTGATAACGGTTGGATCTATATCAATATTCTTCTCTGGCAGAACTTCTGTGCCTGTTGCTCCAAAGTCGTCGAGGCAGAAGTATGCTGGAGTATTCATGCCGTAGTCACCGGTGTCAGTACTGGTCAGTTCGAAGCCAATCTTCTTAACCTTGCCCAGACCGCTCAGGTCAACATAGCGCCAGTCGTTGATGATGTAAGCCTTGTCAGCATCACGCAGGTCAGCAAGGTAGTATTCCTTGGTACCTGTAACCTCATTGTTCGCATCATAGCCGGTGATTGTCAGCTTGAACCAGTCGCCCAATCCGAACTTCTTAGCAAAACTGTCACCATCCTTCATAGAGGTGTATGCGTATGCAGAGTTTGTGATGTAGAAACCAGGAACTACAGCACCCTCGTCACCAGGAACGGTAACATAGCAAGGGCCGTTGAAGGCAGCACAGAAAGCGACACCATAGTTGGCAGAGTTGTTGTAACCACCGCCAACGATGTTGTTCCACTGGTCATCGAGTGACTCATAAGTTGTGATAGTCCTGTTAGCATAACCGAACCAGTACCAGTAGTCCCAGTCGTGCATACAGCCAGTAGCAAAGGTGTAGCTGCCGCTGGTAAATTCAGTACGGTCGTCGTCAGCTTCAGTACTTACACTCATGTGGCCCTCTTCGCCAATCTGGAGATTCTCGAATGTGGCAACCTGTTGTGCAGCAGCAAACATTGTTGCGCCTGCAAATAATAATGAAAGGTAAATCTTCTTCATAATTGTTTTTATTAAAAGTAAAATTAAAAATATAAAATTATAATATTCAGAAGCGCCTGTCGATATAACGATATGTCGAAATATCGAAATAACGACAATATAGGCGCTATTCTTCATTTATTTATTCCATATGCAAATCCTTTGCTCCGCAAATTTCCGTTGATGTCTCGCCTATAGTTCCTGCCTTCTGGTTGAGGGCATTATATACGCGGACGAAGTCAACATACTGCAGCGATACAGGAGTACGCGTCACTGGATCCACAGCCCAGTCTATCTTGAAGGAGTTGCCTTCGATGTCGGTATTTGGCTTGTTGTCAACATATCCGTAACGCAGTGCGTCAAGAACCCATGTAGAGCCAACCTTGTGGGCATTGTTAGGTAGCCTTGTACCGAAGAATGTCAGTTTTCCCTTGTCTTTCAGCCATAGAGGGAAGTATTCCTGAGCGTGGAACTGATTCCTATCCACGGTGCCGGAATTACTCATGTTGTCGCTCCACGGAATATCACTCATGGCAGCATAGGTGTAGGTACATTCGTAGCCGTAGATTACCTTTCCTACACTATCGACATCGGCAGAACCGGACAGTTCGAACCATTCGTCATCAGGCAGTCCGTTATTGTTGGTATCCTGCGACACCATCACTATGCCTGGCTCACAACTGCCGTAGAGGGTACTGCCAGTCTGATAGAAGGCATTGCCCTTGATGAGAAGGTCATATTCTCCTGGAACGTTCTTTACAGAGTGGTCGAAGTGGAAGGTGATATATCCGCCGTAGGCACCAAGCGTTACCAGAGAGCCTGTTTCTTTGTCGGCAAGATATTCGGTACATTTCCGTGCCATAGCGGCTGCATCGTCACCGTCTTCATACTGTGGCATAGTATTTACGAACTGGCCTGGTGCCGGAACATATTCGTCAACAGCATAGATGTAGGGAGAAGTGCCGTCGGTGCGTGGCTTGTAATCTGCTGACGGGGCAAATGTGGTATTGCTTACGAAGACAGCCCTTGAGGGAATGTCGCCCGTAACCCATCTGCGGTCGTAGGTGCCGTCGGCAAAGAAGTGGAGTAGGGAACCGCTGGAGACATAGTTCTTGGCATCCATGAGGTAGAAGTCCTTTGTCTCTGGGTGTACGATGATGCCGTAAGGCAGAGTCATAGACTGTGCATCCTTACTGCTGAAGATGTCTGTCTCAATCACCTCGTGGGTGCGGACATTGACAAGTCCCATCTTGACGGTGTTGCTCTGTGTCTGATTGCTCCAGGCAGTACCGATGTAGTACAGGGAATCGCCTACGATGCACATAGAAGAAACAGGAACATCGATGGAGCCTCCTACAACGTCGTCCTTCATCCAGTACAGGCGTGACGGCGTGGTGTTGTAGTCACCGCGTGAGCTGACCCATACCTGACCGTACTTGTCAGCCTGGCAGCGATGGAGATTGACTGCCACATCAACCTTCTTCTCTTCTGTGAAAGTGTCGAGATTTATTATGCTCACCGTCCTGTCATAGTTCGGCACACGGTAGCCGCCGCTGTTTGCCACATAGAGCTTGTTGCCCACTACGGCCAGTTCTTCAGGCTGATAGCCGACCTCTACCTGATCTACTATCTCCAGTGTCAGCGTATCAACCTTATACACCCTGCCTATCTGGGCATTTTCGTCAATCTGAACGGGTCCTACGTATGATGAAACGTATGCGTACTTGTCATGGAAGGTGACATAGCGACAGTTAGGGATGTTCACCTGCCCCTTGCGGACGCATGTCCTGGCATCGCATACCTCAACCTTGTTGGAGCAGTTTACGACAATCCACAACAGGCTGCCGTATATCTTCAGGTCGTTACCTACATCGCCCAGTTCCTTTACGACGGACGGATTCGCCATAGGATAGATGTCCTGTATGTATTCCTGCGTAACGGCATTGAGCAGGTCGAGCTGGCACTTGTTGGAACCCATGTTGCCCTCGCAGAGCACATACATGGAGCCGGAACCTGTTATAATAGGGTCATCACCTTGCGGTGTAGTGACTCCATCGTCGTTACGACATGATGAGAGGGTCAGCACAAATGCTGACAGAAGGAGCAGCAGCTTATAGCTGTAGTGACAGGCTGATTGCATAGTTACGTTTTGGCATTGGATAGTTTAATATTACGTCATAGTCCTGCGAGAAGATGTTGTTGACCTCAAGAGTAGCCTTCAGGAGTGTCTTCTTCACAGGTATGCTGTATGATAGTGAGCAGTCTGATGTGTACCAGGGCTCCATATAGTTGCGTTCGATGTTCTCCTGCTGGTTGTAGCGCTTACCCGTATAAATAAAGGAATAGACGAAGGTGAAGGCCTTCCATTCTATATCCGCAATGGCCGAGCCGCTGTGCTCAGGAATATAGGGTATCTGGTGCTTGTAGTAGGAGTCGTTCTCGTCAGTCACGTCTATGGCACGCTGGTAGGTGTATTGCAGGCGCAGGCCAGCCTTCACCTTGCTGATTTGCATCTGTCCGTAGGCTTCAAAGTCAAGGCCTGTAATGTGTACCTTGCCCAGGTTGAGCATCGTCCAGCGGAATTGCTGCCCCTTGGGGTAGGCTATGATTTTGTCGTGTACCACATTGTAGTATCCGTCAGCTTTCAGGGAGACGCTTGCTGTGGACTTTATCTTTGCGGTATATGTCGCTCCGAGGTCGTACTGGATGGCCTTCTCCGGTCTCAGGTTGCTGTTGCCCACTTCGGCATAGTAAAGGTCGTTGAACGTAGGCATGCGGAAATTGTTCTTTACGAAACCACGTATCGAGAAGTCTCTTGTCCTGAGCGGATACCATTGCATGAAGAGTGCCGGTGTGAAACGCGAGATTTTCAGCGTTGCTCCTACAGGCGTGGTGCCGGCAGCAGACGATTCGCCCTTGTCGCGTGTGTTATTGTAGAGGATGGAAGCCTGGGCAGAGAATTTTCTGAACGATACAGCTGAGGCTATCGCTATCATGTGGGTCCAGCGGTAGGGCTCAGGGCATGTGTACATATCACTCGTCAGTTTCGACCACCTCACATCGTATGCAATGCTCGAACTCCACCAGGGCAGTATCTCGAATGCATGTGAGGTACTCACGTAGGCTTCCTGCTGACGGTATTTGTTATCGACCATCATCGTCGTGGTGTCGGGATTCTGGTAGTGGGTGTAGTAGTTGGCATATTTTCCCATTACCCTGAACGAATACCAGTCGCAGGGGTCTTTCTGGTAAGCTCCCTGAAAGAAGGTATTGCTATCTACTTGTCGCTCGGCACGCTTCCATACGTTGTTGACAATGGCGCCTGGAATGCCTCTGTTCGACTGGTAGGTATAGGCCTTGAAATACCATGAGCCGCGCTCCATGAGTCCGTGTAGGTTTCCTTCAAGGCGTATGGTCTGCACGTCGCCGTTCTGGCGTATGGCGGTAGTGTCGTATGCCACTGTGCCGTCGCTGTTCTTGCGTGAATAGCGGAATTTATATTTGCCGTCGGAGGTCAGTGTGCCGAGGTCGAAAGAGACGGAAATGCGGTCGGAAATCTTCTGTTCCAGCAAAGCCGCTATCTGCAGAAGGTTTGAAGAGCCGTACTTCACCTTGCCTCGGAAGTGTGTATGCTCCGATGCCTTGAACTTCGGAATGCGGGTGCGGATATAGATGTTGCCGGCATTGCCGTAGTCGGAGGCAGTCTGCATCAGCGACGACTTCTGACCGTTATAGAGGGAAATCTCCTCCACGTTGTCAAGGGCAAACTGCCCCAGGTCTGTCTGTCCGTTCTGCGCATTACCCAGCTGTATGCCGTCGTAATACACTCCCAGATGCTGGCTTCCCATCGAGCGGATGTTTACCGTCTTCAGACCGCCTACGCCGCCGTAGTCCTTCACCTGCAAGCCGGAGAAATAGCGCAGGGCATCGGCAACGCTCAGGCTGTTGAGATTCTCCAGCTGCTTGCCGCTGAGATTCTGTGAGGGAATGATGTCCGAGAAGGTGTGGCGTGAGACGACCTCTATATTGTCGAGGGTATGCGACTCCTGCGCTGATGCAGATAAACACCAACACATCATGCAAAGCAGCATGACATACACCCTGTTTATATCTTTGTGCTTCATCATCAGACTCCAGATCCTGGGAGTGATAGAGTAATTACGATAAGGTCGGTCTTCTGGCTTACCCCCTCTGTTACGCCTTCCCGACGGTTGTCAGTGGCTTGTTGTAACAGGTAAAAAGGGGCTTACAGCTGCAGGAACAGCTCAGGTCTCTCACCTGATTCCCATTTACCCAATCGTCTTTGCGGGTGCAAAGGTACGAAAAATAAACGAAAACGAAAACGAAAACGAAAACTTTTTTATTCTTGGTTGTATTTTTGAGCGAAAAAAGACGAAAAAAATTGAAACTTGAAACCTGAAACTTGAAACTTGAAATTTTTTTCGTACCTTTGCCCCCATAATGAAAACAGCAGTGATAGGTGGTGGGGCGGCAGGATTCTTCCTTGCCGTAAACCTGAAAGAGATGATGCCCGAGATGGATGTGACCATCTTCGAGCGCAGCCAGCGGGTGCTGACAAAGGTGGAGGTGAGCGGCGGAGGACGCTGCAACTGTACCAATTCCTTTGCCGGAGTGACAGACCTGCAACAGGTCTATCCACGTGGTCATAGGCTGATGAAACGGCTCTTTAATGTCTTTGACCATGATGATGCCTACGATTGGTTTGAACGTCACGGCGTGCCATTGGTGACCCAGGATGACGAATGCGTCTTTCCGCAGGCTCAGGATTCACACGCCATTATCAACTGCTTTATGTCTCTTGCACGCCGCTATAATATAAAGATACATACGCATGAGACTATAACATCGCTCTCGCAACTTGAGGGATATGACTATATCGCCGTTACGACGGGCGGCTCCCCAGGCGGTAAGGGCCTGCAGTGGCTCTCTGACTTGGGACATGAGATAGAGCCCACTGTGCCGTCGCTCTTTACATTTTCAATTGCCGACAACGTGTTGCGGTCGTTGCAGGGAGTGGTCGTACCTGATGTTACGGCAATGCTCCCCGGAACCAAGATGCGCGCCGAGGGACCGCTGCTGATAACTCACTGGGGTGTGAGTGGCCCAGCTATTCTGCGCCTGTCGAGCTATGCGGCACGTTTCTTGGCCGAGAAGCAATATCATGCTCCCCTCAGCATACGCTGGGTGCAGCTTGCAGAGCCAGAGTTGTTGACTGCTATAGAGGAACAACAGTCACACAATGCGCATAAGCAGCTCTCAACCTATTCTCCTTTCGGTTTGCAGCAGCGTCTGTGGTCGTATCTGTTGCAAAAGGCTTTGGGGCAGCGGGCTGCCATACGTTGGACGGAACTGAACAAGAAGGACATCAACCGTTTGGTCAACGTCCTCCTGAATGACGAATATCAGATTGCCGGTCGTGCTCCTTTCAAGGATGAATTTGTTACCTGTGGCGGAATATCCCTGAAGGCCGTCAACCTCTCAACCCTCGAAAGCCGCCATGTTCCCCATCTCTATTTTGCCGGTGAGGTACTCGACATCGACGGCGTAACTGGCGGTTTCAACTTCCAAGCCGCCTGGACCACCGCCTACACAGTAGCAAGCAGCATAATTAACAATTACAATTCATAATTCATAATTCATAATTCATAATTACCTTCACTATGAAGATATATACAAAGACTGGTGATAATGGAATGACGTCGCTGGCGAATGGTCAGCGGGTGTCAAAGTGTTGTGAACGCCTGGAGGCTTACGGCACCGTGGATGAACTCAATTCGCATCTTGGGGTGCTGATGACCTATTGCACAGAGGAGGGCGACAGGAAATTCCTGACAGAGATACAAAGGGTTCTCTTTGTCATTGGCGGCAGTCTGGCCGGTTCAAAGACGGACAAACCTCTCTCGACAGACAGCATGGAGGCGGAGATTGACCGCCTTATAGCTATTGTGGAGGAGGCGCAGGAAGACAAACGCTTCCACTTCATACTGCCTGGCGGCAGCAGGGCAGCAGCGTATGCACATGTGTGCAGAACCGTCTGCCGCAGGGCAGAACGCGCCATGCTAAGGGTGGAAAACCTTAACGTTAACGTTAGCTCGGCTTCGCCGCTTGGCTTGTCCAAGAACCTTAACGAAAACCAAAACGAAAACGATAACGATATGACGAGGTATGTCAACCGACTTAGTGACTACCTATTCATTCTCGCACGCAAGCTGAATATAGATAACGGGGTTAAAGATGTAGTCCTTTAACAATCTCTACCACCTGCTGGGTGCGGGTCATGGTGTAGAAATGTAATACGGCGAAGCCTTCCTTCAGGAGCGTTTCGCCTTGTTTTATGCCCCATTCTATACCGACTTTCTTGACATCATCGTTGTTCTTGCACTCCATTACCTTATCAACCAGTTCCTGCGGCAGATCCACAGCAAAGGTCTGTGGCAGGATGGTAAGCTGATTCTTAGTAGCAAAAGGTTTCAGACCGGGCAATATGGGAACGTTGATGCCAACCTCACTGCATCTGTCGCGGAAACGCAGCAGCTTTTCAGTATCATAGCATATTTGGGTGGCAATATATTCCGCTCCGGCGTCAATCTTCTGCTTCAGGTATTCAAGGTCGGTCTTGGTGTTGGGTGACTCCACGTGTTTCTCGGGATAGCCAGCCACGCCGATGCAAAATTCAGAGCGGTGGCATGTATTGGGTTCGGCATCAATGAAAAAGCCTTGGTTCATGTCGCTTATCTGCTTTACCAAAGCATCGGCATGAGCGTGTCCGCCTGGGGTAGGGGTGAAGCGACTGGTGCCAGGCATAGCATCACCGCGCAAAGCCAAAACATTCTTGATGCTGAGGAAGTCGAGGTCTATCAGGAGGTCTTCGATGTCATACTTCGTCTGTCCACCGCAGATGACGTGAGGCACAACCTCGATGCCGTACTTCTGCTTTATGCGAGCACACACACCAGTAGTTCCGGGGCGGCGGCGCACTACGTGCTTCTCAATCAGTCCGTCGGGACGCTCTGTATATTTCATCTCCTCACGGTGGGAGGTGACGTTGATGAATGCGGGGTCGTAAGGCATAAGTGAGTCAATGGCATCAAATATGGAGTGTATGCCATCGCCCTTGAGCGGCGGAAGCAATTCAAAGGAAAAGCGCTTCTTGCCGTTGGCCTTCGCTTCGTTGATGATATCAGTTACTTTCATTATACATTAAAATATTTTTGGGGGGTATTGGCAAATAGCAGTCCGCAGATTGACTCCCCCGGTATTATCATATTTGTGTCTGTCAGCGTCAGGAAATCAACCTTCAGCAGTACAAAGACGTTGCGCTTCAGGGAATGGTCAGGACATGCTCCGTATCCGAATGCCATCCTGATGTGACTCGTACCCCATCCGATGCGCTTTTCCAGATATTCTGCTAACGCCTCTGTCAGGCGGTCGCAGAGCAGCTTGGCTATCGTGGCGCGATATTCATCATTATTTTCCCTGTAATGCTCCTGCAGCTCTTTCAGTCCGATGCCTGCACTCACTACAAAGGGACAAACGAAGTCGTTACCCTCGTTTTGGCGCAATATATAATCTGCCAGACATTTGGTCTCGCCCTCTGCGTTCTTGCTGCGCGGCATAGGAAGTATGTGTCCGTCTATTACGATTTCATCGTGTGGGGTGCTATATGCAGGCATTATCTGTGCCTTCACAATGAGACGGATGGTGTTCTGCATCTCCATCTCACGAAGCATCTGCTCAGCATCGGCCTTCAGACGCTCTCCGTCACTCTCAGTACGCACGCTGCCTTTCAAACCCCAAGCCTGGAAGAACATATTCCAGTTTATATATCTTCTAACCTTGGCAATGGGTACTTCTTCATAGAAAGGCTTCATAGCCTCTGCTGACGGAATGGCCACCTCTGTCACCTTCTTTATATGGCGTCGCTGGCGCGCTTCGGCAAGTGAGATGCTGTGAGGCGTCTTTTCTTCCTGAGCCTTTTGGTAGTCTTGTCTCAGACGTTCCTGTTCTGCCTTTATTTCTGCAACGTAGTTGGCACTGTCTTCACTGAGCAGATGTCTTATGATGTTTGCATTCTCAGCCGCCGACGGTGAGTGGACTACCACACAGTCCTCATATTCGGGTGCCATCTTTACTGCCGTATGCACATCGCTGGTAGTAGCACCGCCTACGATGACAGGGATTTTCATTCCCCGGCGACGCAACTCTTGCAGCACCTTTATCATCTCGTCAAGCGACGGCGTGATGAGACCTGACAGGCAGATGACGGGAGAGTGCTCCTGTGCTGCGGTGTCAACAATGGTGTTGGTCTCAACCATCACTCCGAGGTCATGCACTTTGTACCCGTTGCATTGCAGTACTACTGCCGATATGTTTTTGCCGATGTCGTGAACGTCACCTCTGACGGTGGCAAACACTATGGGTGCTGTTGCATAAGTGCTGTCTGTATTTTCGTGGCTGTCCTGCACCATATAAGGCTCCAAGACTGCGACGGCCTTCTTCATTACCCTTGCCGACTTCACCACCTGCGGCAGGAACATCTTTCCTTCGCCGAATAGACGTCCCACTTCTTCCATTGCCGGCATGAGGTATGTATCGATAACCTGCAGTGGAGTGGAAACTTCCTTGAGAGCTTTCTCGGTGAGTTCCTCGATGTCATCGGTAATACCTTTAAGAAAAGCCCGAAGGATAAGCTCTTTTGGCGTAGCATTGAGGTCAGGGCTTTCTGCCCCATTACTATTAACTTTTAACTCTTCACTTTTAACTCTCCGCTCGGCTTTGCCGCTTTGCTCTGCAAAGAACTCTTCACTGTAGCTTGCCAGCCGCTCTCCAGCCTTGTCGTCCTTGTTCAGGATTACGTCCTCAACAACCTTACACATATCCTCCGGAATTTCGGAGTAGATAGTCGTCATAGCCGGATTCACGATGCTCATGTCGAGTCCTGTCTTCATGGCATGATATAGGAATACCGAGTGCATAGCCTGACGGATAACGTTGTTGCCTCTGAAAGAGAAAGAAAGGTTTGAAATGCCTCCGGACAGGTGTACCTCAGGCATCTCCTCGTGTATGGTGCGGCAGGCTTCGATGAATGCCCGTGCATAGTCATCATGCTCAGGCATACCGGTTGCTACGGCAAGCACATTGGGGTCGAAGATTATATTCTGTGTAGGAAAGCCAATGCCCTTAAGCAACTTGTATGCTCTCCTTGCTACATCTACTTTACGTTCGTAAGTGTCAGCCTGTCCCTTTTCGTCAAAGAGCATTACGACGGTGGCTGCTCCCATCTTCTGAATGTGCTTGGCTTTTGCCAGGAAAGGTTCCTCGCCCTCTTTCAGGGAGATGCTGTTGACGATGCTCTTGCCCTGCACATTTTCCAGTCCGGCCTTTATTACATCCCACCGTGAGGAGTCAATCATCACAGGTACACGCGCTATTTCTGGTTCGGCAGCAATGAGGCGCAGGAACGTTGTCATGGCCTCTACGCCGTCTATCATGCCGTCGTCCATGCAGATGTCAATCACCTGTGCACCGTTCTCCACTTGCTGACGTGCAACAGAGAGGGCTGCTTCATAGTCTTTTGCCGCAATGAGTTTCTTGAACTTTGCTGAGCCTGCCACATTGGTTCTCTCACCCACATTGATGAAGGTACCGTCAAGAACCAGAGGCTCCAGACCGCTAAGGACGCAACGTGATAATTGACAATTGATAATTGATAATTGAGAATTAGGGGTGTATTGCTTGACGACTTCTTTTAGGGCTTTGATATGGTCGGGGGTGGTGCCGCAGCAGCCGCCGTAGATGTTTATTCTTGCTCCGCTCTCAAATGCTTCTTTGGCGTTTGCAGCAAAAGTTTCAGGCGTCTCGTCATAACCGCCCATCACGTTAGGCAAACCTGCATTGGGGTGTACGGAGATGGCGCATGGCGTTACATCACTGAGACGCTTGATATATGGGAGCAGCTGCTTCGCTCCGAATCCGCAGTTCAGTCCGACAGAAAGCAGATGGGCCTGACGCAGGTTTACAGATGCCACGAAGGCTTCTATTGTCTGTCCGCTCAGGGTCCTGCCGGAGTTGTCACTCAATGTGGCACTGACCATTACGGGCATCTTGATATTCCTTTCTTCGCAGATGTCATCAATCGCCTTCAGGGCACATTTGCAGTTCAGGGTGTCAAAGACAGTCTCTACCAACAGTATGTCAGCACCGCCGTCGATGAGTCCATTTACCTGATCGCGGTAAGTGTCGTACATTTCCTGAAACGATACCTCGCGTGCTCCTGGTTCGTTGACGTCAGTGGACATTGACAGGGTCTTGTTGGTAGGGCCGATACTTCCTGCCACCAGTTTGTCACCAGCTGCTTCGCGCGCTATTTCGGCAGCACGGCGGCTGATTTCATATACCTTGTCTTCAAGGTTATAGTCGGCAAGAGAAAAGCAATTGCAGTTGAAGGAATTGGTCTCGATTATATCGGCTCCAGCGGCGATATAGTCAGAGTGCATCTGTCTTATCAGTTCGGGATTGGTAAGGCACAGCGCATCATTGCAACCCGTACTTCCGTGTTGCTGCAGATACGTACCAGTAGCGCCATCAAGAACCAAAACTTGATTCGCCATCAACGCCTCTATTTCTGCAATACCCTTCATCTATAACCTTTAAACCGTAAACTTTAAACCGGACTCCGAACTTGCTCGCCTGAGCACCTACGGAGCGCAAGAAACTGTAAACCGTAAACTCTAAACTTTAAAACTGATTCTCTACAATTTCTTTTAAGACTTCTCCTATGTCCAAGCCAGCAGCGCGAACCTGCTGTGGAATGAATGATGTCTGAGTCATGCCTGGAGTGGTGTTTATCTCCAGCATGCGTATCTTGGCCTCTTCGGGAGTGTATGGATCCTTTATTATATAGTCGATACGTATGATGCCATTAGCATGCAGGATGTCGTAGATGGCAGATGTTATCTTTGCTACACGCTCTGCCACTTCTGGTGCCATGCGGGCTGGAGTAATCTCCTGTACCTGACCGTTGTATTTCGCATCAAAATCGAAGAATTCATTTTCGCTCACCACCTCAGTAGCAGGGAAGACGACGCTCTTCTCCTTTGTCTTATACACACCCTGAGAAATCTCCATTCCTTCGAGGAAACCCTCTATCATCACCACGTCACTCTGCCCGAATGCCAGTTCCAGTGCCTTTGGCATATCTGCGAATGACTTCACCTTGCTTACGCCGAAGGAAGAACCGTCGGCAGCGGGCTTTACGAAACAAGGATAGCCCACACTCTCGCGAATGCGCTCATCTGTTACGGAAGCCTCTTCACCCTTTCTTACCAGTACGCTGTCAGCCACTGATACACCAAAGCCCTTGAGGTAGTTGTTCAGCACGAACTTGTCAAATGTCAGAGCTTCAACCAGTACTCCGCTGGTGCTGTATGGCAGACCTATGAGGTCCAGATATCCCTGCAGTTGTCCGTTCTCTCCAGGAGTACCGTGAATGGTGATATATGCATAGTCGAACGTCTTCTTCTCACCATTCTCCATAAACGAGAAGTCGTTCTTGTCAATGGGTGCCTGACTGCCATCGGGCAGATTTACGTGCCAGTCACCTTTCTTGATATCTACGATATAGAGGTTGTAATCACCCTCATGGAAGAAGGAGTATATACCTGCTCCTGAACGCAGTGAAACATCGTGCTCAGATGAGTCACCGCCACAAATTATAGCTATTGTCCTTTTCATATTTTATAATATTGTCTGCAAAGGTACGATTAAGTCATGAAAAATGCAAGAAAAAGCGGATAATTTTTACTTTTTCTTGCATTTCCATGATGTAGAACCTTTATAAAAAGGTCAAAGTACTATCTATTTCTTCATCTCCCACCAGTCAAGGCGCATATCGCCAGCAACGTTGCTGAAGCAAATGTACAGGTCGTGTACCCCCTTAACCTTTGTGAGTTTAGTGTTGAATATGCGGTAATTCTCAACGTCACCTGTCTCAGATATTTTTACCTTGCCAATCACAGGGCCATTCTCACTGTCTATATGCAGTGTGATGTCGCAGTGACCAGTGGCGGCAGCTGTGATGTTGAAGCGTTTTGCACCTTCTTTGAAATCCACACCGCGAAGTTTGATGAACTCGCCGTCGTTGATGTCGAAGATATACATATTGCGCTTACCCGTTGAGAAAGGCATATCGGCAATGACGCCGGTGTTAGGAATACCCATCTTTGCTGACTTCAGACCATATCCCCATGCCATTGTCTCTGCTTCAACACGCTGGTAGGGATTCAGCCACTGGAGCTGCTTGAGGGGTTTCTGATCAAGCCAGTATGGCTCTTCCTGTATGGTTCCGTCGGCATTGTATGTTAATTCTACTGCCGAAACGCTGCGACGCTCGTGGTGAGTGAAGGTGTTCACGTGCATCAGGTCATAGTCCTGTCCGAATACATAAGAGTGCCCTTTATAGTCGCAGATGCCTGGATGGTTGCCACGGTCACGCTGGGTAGGCTTCATGATATAGTTCTTCCACTCCCAAGGACCCATGGGTGAGTCACTCATAGAATAGCCAAGCGCCTCAGGACAGCAAGTAGTGGCATAGGCCAGGTAGTACTTTCCATTACGCTTATAGAACCAAGGACCTTCCTGGTAGTTCTTCACCTTCCATGTGGCCTTCTCATTGCCCGGCACTCGGAGATTAATCTTGGCTCCCTCCTCCTTGACAGGACGCATCACGCCATCCTGCTGGTTGAGTACAAAGATGTTACCGCTGGTAGAGATCATATCCTCATTGAGCTTAATGCAATAGACATGCGGGTTGCCCCAATACATATAAGCCTGTCCGTCGCTATCGACAAATACAGAGGGGTCAATATCATCCCAATGCTCCTTCTGCCATACCAGAGGCGTGCCAAGGGGATCCTTGAAAGGACCGTAAGGTGAGTCGGCCACCAGCACACCGATGCCGTGACCATGAAGGGGGGCATAGAGATAGAATTTGCCATTGCGTTCAACGGTCTGGATGGCCCATGCACCATTGTCGCGAGTGCGCCAAGAGAATTCTTTCAGTGAGGCAACGGCACCGTGTTCTGTCCAGTTTACCATATCCGTGGTTGACCATAACAGCCAGTCATACATGAAGAAACCTGCTGAATTCTTCTCGTTAGCATCAGGAATATCCTCAGGAGAGGCATCGTGTGAAGTAAAGAGGAACAGAGTGTCGCCCACCACGATAGGGGATGGGTCGGCAGTGTATTTTGTCTGGAAGAGAGGTAGGTTGATTTCTTTCTCTCCTTTGACAGCAGACTGTAACAACAGGGAGTCACGCAGCAACTCCGGAGCAAGGTTGCTTTTCGGTTGTGGATTCTGGGCAAAGGCCAATGACAAACTTCCGATAAACAAAGGTAATAAAAGTAATGCTTTTTTCATAAGTCTATAATAAATTAAAAAATCTGCTGCAAAGTTACAAATGAAAACGCATATATTGTTTATCTGATGTATCATAAATTAGTCATTCAAGACCAAATACCTGAAAAAGGAATTAAAAAACGTCCATTTTATTGCGTGAATAAAAAAATAATTGTATTTTTGCCGCTGGCTATTCCGATTTGGATGTTTCATATCTATTAATAAAAAACAACTCAAATGAAAAAGATTACATTATTTGCAGTGATTGCTATGGCAGTATTATTTTCTGCATGTAACGATCAAAAAAAGTCAGGTGAATTACAAGAAAGAGTAGATTCATTAGCTGCCGTAGAACAACTGGAAAAACAAGAAGTGGACAATATGGTGCAGGTCATCAATTCCATTTCGTCTGTGATGGATTCAATCCAGATACAGGAAAAGATGATTTTCAACATGAAAGAGGGCACTCCGAAGGAGCAGGTTCTTGTTAAACTGAAGGCATTCCAGGAACTGCTGGCACAGAAGCAGGCTGAAATCGACAAACTGACAGTTGACAATAAGGAAAACAAGACTGTCTTGGCTAATCTGACAAAGATGGTGGAGAAACTTAAGGCAGATATTAATGAAAAGGCTGAGCAGATAGAGAAACTGCGTAAGCTCGTAGAGGTAAAGGATGCAAATATCTCATCACTCAAAGAGGATCTGAGACAGGTTACTGAGATTGCCGAGGACCTGCAGGACAAGAACTATGTTCAGGAGCAGAAGCTGAATACCGTATATTATATAGTAGCTACAAAGTCTGAACTGAAAGAGAAGGGTATGCTGAAGGGCGGCTTCCTGAGCAAGAAGAAGGCTGACTATGCAAACCTGGATAAGAGTAAGTTCAACGAAACAGATATGCGTAGCTTTACAAAACTGGTTATAGAGTCAAAGAATCCTAAGATTATTACCGAAAAGCCAGCATCAAGCTATACTCTTACAAAGAACGGTGACGGTACATCAACCCTTCAGATTACGGATGCACAGACCTTCTGGGGCACATCACCATTCTTGATTATTCAGAAGTAAGGATACCTTCATGTATAGACAAAAAGAGAGTCGCACTAACTGGTGCGACTCTTTTATTATATTCAGCTGGTATGTGTAATCTTAGAAATAGTATGCAAGGCCCAACTGCCATGCATTGTAGCGGCTGTTGCCTGGATAATTCTCAATAGTAGATGATGCGCTCTTGCCACAAACTACGTTGTAGTTGGCCTTTACTTCAACATGGTTGAGAACTGTAGCACCGATACCAACGTTCACGCTGAACTGGCTTGATTTCCATGACCAGTTCTCATATTTCTCGCTGACATTGAAGCCGAACTGAGGACCTGCAAAGAGGAATACATTGGCCATATCCCCCAATCCCCAACCATAGCGGATATTGATAGGAATCTGAATGGTCTGCTGCTTAACCTGCTGTTCTCCTTCTATACCATTAACGTTAGCTGTTACTTTTGCTGTACGCTGGTCGTAAAGAGCTGAAGCATCGAAACTAAGACCTACCAGTGGTACTGTGAACTTAACAGTCGGACCGACATAGAAACCGGCCTTATTCTTAGAGCCTAAGACATCGCCTGACATCTTCATGTTAACGAGGTTCGCACCAGCACGAACACCCCAACTTATTTGTGCTTGAGAAGGAATAGCCACCAGCATTGCTATTGCTATGGCTAAAGTTGTGTAAAGTTTTTTCATTTTGTTATCTATGGGATTAATTTTTAACTCTAAACTATAAACTCTAAACTATAAACTCTAAACTCTAAACTTTAAACTTTAAACTTTAAACTTTAAACTTTAAAATCAGTGTCTCTCCCTCCTGACACTTACGCGTCGTGAGCTGGTTCCGCCAGAGTTGCTCTTGGAAGATTTCTTCTTGCCTGTGGTGGCATTCTTTGAACGGCGGTTTGCCTTAGCAGCTTTCTTGGCTTGCTTAGGATCGAGTGCAAGCTGTGCCTTGGCAATAGAGTCGAGTGAGTCCTTGCGTACCTTGTCGCCCCAGATGTTGTCTTCAAAGGCTTTCAGTTCTGCCTCTATACGAGCCTGCTCTTTCTGCATGGCAGTATCGTTAGGACAGTATTGTGCAAGCGTCTTACCAAGCATGTTGTTGGTCTTGTATATCTTGCCCTGATACATGTTCTTGACAAAGTAATCGTCAACAGACATGGTAGCGGCGTTGTTGAGGTCGCTGGTCATAATGGTCTGTTTCGCCAGGAATGGAGCAACATCATCATATTTCACCCAGAACAATGGATATTTGGTCTCTACATCTCCAAAGCCGTCATCACTGCTCATGATAGGGCAGAGTGCAAGAATCTTTGTGTGGAATGTTGCGGAGTACTGGTCATAGTATGATGTCTCCTTTACATAATATGCCTTAACTTCCTTGGAAGGAATGTCACTGTTGTCTAATTTCAGCCTTCCGTTGTCCATGCGCTCATAATAGATATGATAATTATCGAGTAGTGCCAAAGGCTTGATAAGAGCGTCAGGCTCGAAACTCTCGTTTCCGTCAAGACGATACTCGTATGCCTTAATCTGGCCGGACAGAACAAGCTTGAAGAGGTAGGTGAAGAGGTTCATCTGGCTGCCTATGGGCTCTACGGGATAGTACAATCCTGCATTGTCACCCTGCGTGAGGTCTATCTCGCGATAGATATCACGACGCCACACTACATCTTCCTTCATCTGCTGTGAAGTAGGGTAGGATATCTGAGCGCGGGTGGAGATGCCAGAGGTGTTTGTTGGTGTACTCTGCTTCTTCTGCGCATTTGCCTTTGCCTTTGGCTGCGGTTTTGGCTGTGGCTTAGGCTCAGCTTGTGGTTTAGTCTCAGCCTGTGGCTTGGTTTCGGCTTCTGCTTGCGCTTTGGCCTGTGCTTTTGCCTGCGCTTTAGCCTGTGCTTGTGGCTGAGGCTGAGTTTTTGTCTCAGTCTGTGCCTTTTCCTGCGTCTGGGCTTTTGACAATGCAGCGCGACGCTGTGCCGGTTGTGCACTAAGGTGAAGAGTGAATAGTGATACGAGGAGAACCGAAGATACTATTCTTACTTTGTTACTCATATTGTTTACCTTATATTTTGTTACTTTATAACTATCTCCATAGCTGTCGGCAGGGTACGGGAAATACCGTCAGGTCCAACTGCCTGGATGCTTGAGATGTAGAATCGTTTGTTACGTGAGAGTTTGCGGAAGGTGTCTTTCTGTCGTGCAGAGAAGTTAGCTCCTTCACTGACAACAGGTACTGCATTACCCATATTGTCAAAGAATACTGCAGTGAATCCAGTCACCTTGAATTCTATGTCAAGCAGTCCGTCATCGATAGCAGCTTTGAGGGTATTGACTCCCATGAGGCTGGCCTTAGCCAAGCCACCGCCACGGAAACGGTCGTCGCCGATTACGATGTATGCCGTTGGGTCAGGCAGTTTTCTTACGTGGAAGGTAAACTGTCCCATCGGAATCGGACGGCCGGACTGTGAACTGGTTACAGAGATGGTAATATCCTTGCCTACAGCAGTAGGACGGGCAATATAGTGACCAGGACCGGTAGGAGTCAGGCTGCCGCCGCTTATAGAGGCAGAGACCTTGTTGAGAGGTACTCCTGGAACGGATACGCTGATAGGGTTGCTGTAACCCGCATAGAGCACGTTCATAAGGTCGGCAGAGACTGTTGCTGAAGGTTCTACGACAGTATATTTCTGTTCGAAGTCACGCCTTATAGTAGCACCAGAACCATCCTGCATCGTCATATAGCCTGAGAAGGTGAAATCACCGGTTTTGCCGGTGGTAAACTCGTAAATGTTATTACGAAGCTCAACCTTCCTACCGCCGATGAATACTTCTGGCTGACGGGTGGTATCGATGGCTGCCATTACAATCTGTGCAGAGAACTTGTCGCCTCGGATGACAGTCTTAGCCTCTGGTATTACGAAAGCCGAGAGTTTGTTGACACGTATATCTTTGACATCGATATTCGAAGACAGGGTATGGAGCATCTCACCTTCTGCATAGCGTACATCGTTCTGTAACTTTGAGAGAAGAGTTACGGCAGCTGCCACAGGCATCTGTTCAAACATGTATTCCTGCCAGTTCTTACCCAAGGCCTTAGCCTTCTTTGAGACGTTGGTAGAAAGGTTGTTGTCGATAATATTCTGCAGGCGTTCATCGTTAAGCATAGCCTTGGCTTTATAACGATAGGCCTCAATCATCTTCTGCAGTTTAGGTCCCTTGCCGTTGATAGGGGAGAGCATTACCTGTTCTGCCGCCTCAAGATCTTCCTTGTTCCGTATGTTATTCACATCACCTTCTTCTCCATCGGCCTCCTTGACGATGGCAATCTTGAGTTCTTCAGCAAAATTGTATAGTTCATCGCTCATCTTCCTAACCTCCTGGGCACGTGCATACCATACTCGTGTCTTGACAGGATTGGTGCGCATCTGTTCTTCGAAATTCTGATATATATTCTTGTTCTCAGACGAAGATGTGCTGGTAGAACGACGGAGACCTTCTTCCACAATAGAGAATCCGTTGAGCACCTCAGTAGAGACGTTCATCGCAAGCATCGCCATCAACACCACATACATGAGGTTGATCATCTTTTGGCGAGGGGAAACGGGTCTTTTCTTTATTGCCATGATGTTATATCTTTGGCATATTGACTGTCATGGCCTCGATCATGCGGCTGTATATGCCGTTGAGTTCCTTTATCTTGCTGGCCATGATGCTTGTCTGTTCATTGATGGAATCCTGAGTGGTAATCTGCTGTGATGCCGACTTGAGCTGCATCTCATAGACGCGTGCAATGCCGGTAAGAGTACGGTTGAGGTTCTCCATCTCTTCGCTGTCGATAGACAGGCGCTCGCTGAGGGCAGAAACCTTCTCAAGAGTCTCGTTAAGTTCGTTCAGACGATCTATGTATGCCTGTGTCACTTCTTCCATAGCATTTGCTGTCTCCTGTGTCACAGCCGGCGCAGGAGCGCCTGTTGGCTGGGCGACTGTTATGCTGCCACCCTTGCCGGAACCGATAACTGCATTAGCAACTTCGGGCTGTTCCTCTTCGGATGCAGCAACACTACCGCCGGCAACACCACCACCAACGGTTCCGCCACCAACAGCTCCGCCGCCGATAACACCGCCACCGCCGATAATAACGGTGCCTGGGATGCCGGAAACTTCTGTTGTGCCAGGCTCGCGTGAACCTTCAACTTTGCCAGCTGTTTCTGCAACAACACCACTGCCAGCAACTGCAATAGTCGTACCAGTACCAGCAGCAATACTCTCTTCGTCCATGTGGTTGTCGAGAGTCATATCTATAGTCGTCTTGTCGAAAGGACGATCAAAGGCTGATATGAAGAATACGATGACCTCAGTACCCATACCGATGAACAGCATGAGGTTGGCACCTGGAAGGTGGGTCAGTTTAAACAGGGTTCCGAGAATAACGACGGCTGCACCCCATGAATAAGCATAGTTCAGGAAAGTCTGTCCTGGTACGCTGTCCATCCACTTCTGCATGAAGTAGATGAAATTGATTTTACTGTATTGTGACATATCTGTTTATCTTTTTTTCTTGCCTTTGCCGTTGACACTTGCTGTACTTGCCATAGACCTGACACAACGGAAACCGATATATGAGCGTGGCTGATTCTGGTATTCCCAAGAACGCCATGCAGAACGTATATAACTCTCAGGGTCTTTCCATGATCCTCCGCGTACGCTCTTTTTCTTCATACGGTATGGATCTTCAAGAGCAGCCTTGTATTCTAACTGTGGATTGAGGTCGTTCATGGCCTGAACGCCAGCCTCTGTATATATTGTGGAAGTCCACTCGGCAACGTTGCCTGCCATGTCGTACAGACCATTGCTGTTGGCAGCATAGATGCCTGTCTTGCTCGTTATGAGGTTGCCGTCCTTGGTGTAGTTGCCGCGGTCGGGTTTGAAGTTGGCAAAATAGCATCCATCACCATTCTTTACGTCAGGATTCTCCCAAGGGAATTCCGTTCCGTCCTTGCCGCGTGCGGCAAACTCCCATTCAGCTTCGGTCGGAAGGCGGTATCTCTGTATGTAGCGTGCCTGACCGCTCAGTCCCTTGAGGAGGTAATCCGTGCGCCAAGCGCAGAAGGCATTAGCTTGCTCCCATGTCACACCAACTACAGGATAGTCGTTGAATGTGGGGTTGGAGAAGTAATTGCGCAGGTACATCTCGTTGTCACTGTTTGTGAAGTCGTTGACCCAGCAGGTAGTATCGGGATATACGTTTATGATATATGTGTTCAGGAAGTCCCATGGACCTGACAAAGGACGATTGATGGTCTCGCGTATGATGCGGCCTTCATCGTCGATGTATGCAGTGTCTTTGGAGATCATGACTACCTCATTCTCGTTAACAGCCTTGTCAGTATTGAGGTCACGCTCCCTTGCATCCAAACGGTTTCTGCGCAATGCCGCTGTGGTATAGTCGTATATTTCATAGCGATAGTTCAGCTGTGAAGCATCAAGCAGTTTCTCGCCTGTTACGGGATTGGTAATATAAACTGACTCAATAGCCCTCTGCTCGTCCTCGTTTGGCTTGCGTGGAAGCTGCTTCTTCCAGTTCAGGTGTGGAGTCACGGGGTCGCCGTTCTTGTCTTCTGTAATCATGTATGTCTCGTCACCGCCATAGGCAGGGTCTGCCAGACGTGTACGGATGATGCTGTCGCGCACCCACATTACAAACTGACGATACTTGGCATTAGACACTTCGCGCTCATCCATCCAGAAACCATCTACTGAAATGTCCTTCGTAGGTACTGTTATACCCCAGAGACTGTCGCTTTTCTCAGCTCCCATGTGCAGGAAACCACGATTGATGAGGGTCATACCGTAAGGCGTAGGTTCATTGAATCCCCTGCCATTGCTATAACCAGTCACTTCACCACCCTGTGAGGCCTGTGTCAGTTTGCCTCCGAAACAAGATGCCATCATCAGCGTAATAGCCAATAATGCCAATGTCGAATAGTGAATAGTGAAAAATGTTTTCTTCTTTGTCATATATATCTTTTTAATTTTGAATCTCAATAACCTATAAACCGTAAACTGTAAACCGGACTCCGAGCTTGCTCGCCTGAGCACCTACGGAGCGCAAGAAACCGTAAACTTTATCAAAGCGTTCTCGTCGTCTGATGTCTGTTTTTTCCGCGCTTGCCCAAATCTACGTCCATGGAGTAGCCCAGGAAGAGTTCGTGTGAGCCGTTGCGTAATCCCAGTTCGTTGGTATATCCCTCGAAAGAGTAGCCGATTTTGAAACCGTTGATTATTCCGCCTACGAGTAGGGTGACAGAGCGGGTGGGGCTGTAGTTGAGACCTGCGTATAACATTTTGTTCTCAAAGGTGTACATCACACGGCCTGTTATGTCCGCCCGATATGTTACGCCCTCAGTCATCACCAGTGTTGACGCCGCTATTTTTATAAAAGGATTGCGCAACTGGAAAGTTATTCCGCCTGTGAGATAGTATGTGGCATCAAGCTTTAACTCGTTCCTCTCACCCAGCATGATTTTCGGGAAAGTGAGGTGTTGGGCACTGATGCCTGCATACCAGTTGGCTCTTTGGAAGAGTACTCCTAAACCTATGTCAAAGGCGTTTCCGTCAACGTCGCTTTTAGGGATGGCGTCATCATTGTCTTCAACCAGTTCCACTTCCGAACCACGGAATTTCTCTGTCAATATTCCTGGCTGTATGCCGATAGACAATTGGCTGCCTCTGGAATTTTTGCTCAGTTGCTTGTGTAGGGCATACAGGCCGGTGATGCGCTGGTGCGTGAAAAGACCGATTTTGTCGCTCATTACCATTGCACCTGCCCCGTGTATAGAGCCTAACGCCTTAAATGGCGTGTCTCCAGCGAAGACCATCGTCTGCGGAGCGTTCTCAAAGCCTGCCATAGTCATTGCGTAGCCGGCATAAAAACTTGTCTTCGATTCCCTACCTGCCGCTGCAGGATTGAAGGTTGTCTGCATATCGAAGTAGTGAGAAAAGTATGGGTCATACTGCGCCTTAGCATGAAACGGAAAGAAGGTAAAGTGAAGAATCATCGTTCCCACAATTACTATTTTCCTTGTAATTTTCTTTTGTATTTCCATTTTCAGCTTTTAGCCAATCTCACCATAAGTAAACGCAAAAAAAGCGGGAATATTACCCGCTCCTTTATATATGAATGTTAAAAACTCTTAAAAATCTTTATACTCCTTAGTAGAATTCGGTATCACCGCCATGCACTCCATTTCCACGAGCCATTTAGGTCTGCACACGGGAGCAAGTGTGATGACGTATGGGGTTTGGGGGAATTTCTCCTCAAACATCTTCTTTACCATATTATAATCAGAGGTGTCACGCAGATATACGATAATCTGCATTACATCATTGTATGTGGCGCCTCCTTCTTTCAGGAGTGTTTCCACGTTTTCCCACATTCGATGGGTCTGTTTCACGATGTCTCCTGCGTGTACCACTTCTCCTTTATTATTTATAGAGGCCGTACCAGAGATAATAACGTGCTTCCTGTCACCATATTCTATTACCGCACCGCGCTCGAACGTAACACCGTATTCGCTCGTCGGATTGAGGTGAGTCCGGGCATAGAGATAGTGTTGCTGGTTGTTGGCAATGCCTTTTATGGCGTATGTGTCAAGTACCAGTATGCTCCTGGTGTCCTGAGGCACTCCGCCAATGCCAGTTGAGGCGATGAAGTGTGTCTTCTCCGTCATGCCCTGGCTGAAGAAGTTTGCCTTGCGTGCTTCCACCATTCCCTTATAGAGAATGTCCACGTCGCGTACGAAGAACCATGTGCGGATGCAGTTGCGCTCTATTGTCATGTCATGGTTTTCAAGCATCTCCTCGTAATTGTACAGCAGCATCTGTGTCTGGGTGTAGCTGTTGCCCTGGGTCTCGTATTTGCCCATCTGCCAGAAGTGCTCGTAGCCATTGTTCCTGACTATAGCCGTGTCGCCCTCCTTTTTGATGCTCTCCGCTTCTGTGAGATATATCCACACAGCTGCCTTCGAACCGTCGAGGGGAGGTTGCTGTATAAAACTCATGGCGCATGTCTCGTCTTCAGGCACAAGGGGAGCCTGATTGACAATGTCGCTGAAGAAGTAACGTTTGAAGACTTTTTTCAGTGACGGTGTCAAGGCGGCTATATGCTCCTCGGCTTTCAGCAGACGTTCTATCTGCTTGTCAAAGAGATCTCCGTTAGGCTCTACATGGAGCATTACATGCTGCTCCATAGTCTTGCCTTCAGGAGCAAAGGTCGTAATCTCTGCCCTTACGCCTATTTCATCGAGATATATGTTCTTATACGTCATATTTGCGGCCGCAAAATTAGTTATTATTTTTGAATTACCGAAAACTGACAATCATATTATAATAAAAATTAACAAATTTAGAGAAGTGAAACTCCCGATGATAGTATAATCGCATTCATCGGG
The DNA here is from genome assembly GCA_902774795.1 of uncultured Prevotellaceae bacterium. GTDB lineage: Bacteria > Bacteroidota > Bacteroidia > Bacteroidales > Bacteroidaceae > Prevotella. The sequence continues at coordinate 30,904 of CACYKA010000023.1, forward strand.
AGTCTTTCTTTTTATTATTATAATAATGTATACATAAAACATCAGCCTTCTGCCGGCTGTAAGTCGGCGTACTATGTCTTCGTTGTTTTGGATAGTTTTTTGCATGTTATTTAAATTTATGTCAAAAAACTTGCATTTCGCTTTAAAATTTTGTATCTTTGCATTACGTTTAATTCATAATCAAAGATATTATGCCAAGAAAAACTGATGGAATACCATTTGAAGTACATCGTTCACCAAGTACAGATGATAACGGAAATGTAGTGCTCTATGCTACCCCACAGAGCAACCGTATAA
>CACYKA010000024.1 GCA_902774795.1 uncultured Prevotellaceae bacterium
TACCCATTTGTCTATATTGAAGATGACGTGGTGGTAGGCGATGACTGTGTCCTTTACCCTAATGTGAATCTTATGAATGGTACACGTTTGGGAAAAGGTAACAAGATTCACCAGAATTCTGTTATCTCGGCTATCCCGCAGGATTTCCATTACTGTGGAGAGAAAACCATATGCGAAATAGGTGAAGGTAATATTATTCGCGAAAACGTTGTTATAAACCGTGCTACACATACAAGCGGTAAGACTTTAATCGGGGATAAAAACTTCCTGATGGAAGGCGTACATGTGTCTCACGACGTTCACATCGGTAATGAGAACGTTCTTGGCTATGGTTCGAAGATAGCCGGTGATGTTGAAATACATAATTACATCATTTTCTCGTCAGGCGTTATCGCTAATCCCGGCGTTCGTGTTGGTGATTGTGCTATGATACAGTCTGGCTGCCGGTTCTCAAAGGATATTCCTCCATTCATCGTGGCAGGAGGCCATCCGATAAAATATGGCGGCATTAACGGATTTGTCATTGACCAGCGCGGAATTAGCGAGAAGGTGAAGTCTCATATAGCTAATGCCTACCGTCTTGTGTTCCATGGCCTGGAGGACGTAATGAATGCATGTGTTCAGATAGAGGAACAGATTCAACCTAGTCCTGAGATTAACAATATTGTTAAGTTCCTGAAAGAGTCAAAACTCGGATTGATAACCAAGTTATAGTTAAAAAATATTAAAAGGAGATAGGCTGCATATCCTTGTTTCCTCAGATGTGGATAATTTTTTATACCTTTGCAGCCGATTTTCAGAAATTCTGTAAACCGTCACCGCTGGCACTCGACTACGTGGCGTAGATTAAAATTAAGTAAAAATAATAAGAAAATGGATTTAATCAAAGTTGCTGAAGAAGCATTTGCAACCGGCAAGAAGTTCCCTGCATTCAAGGCAGGTGATACTGTTACTGTCGCTTACAAAATTATCGAGGGTTCAAAGGAGCGTATCCAGCTCTACCGTGGTGTTGTAATTAAGATTTCCGGCCACGGAGACAAGAAGCGTTTTACGGTTCGTAAGATGTCTGGCACAGTTGGCGTAGAGCGTATCTTCCCAATTGAGTCACCTAACATTGAGTCTATCGAGATTAATAAGGTTGGTAAGGTTCGCCGCGCTAAGCTTTATTATCTTCGTAATCTCACAGGTAAGAAGGCACGCATCCAGGAGAAGCGTACAGCTCTTACCGCCGAGTAAGAAAGAAATCTTTCATCAAGGTTGCACATTCTTCTTCGAGGATGTCGCCTGTGACTTCGGTCTTTGGATGAAGCGAAAGAGGGGCTACTTTACGGTATCCTCTTTTTTCGTCTTTGCATCCATAGACTATCCTTGATATCTGGCTCCATCCTAAGGCGCCGGCACACATTGCACATGGTTCTACGGTAACATATAATGTGCAGCCGGTAAGATATTTCCCGCCCAAAGCATTTGCTGCTGCAGTTATTGCCTGCATCTCAGCATGTGCTGTAACATCATGCAATCTTTCAGTGAGATTGTGTGTCCTGGCAAGTATCCTGCCCTGAGCTACAACAATAGCCCCAATGGGTATCTCACCTTCCTTGGCAGCCTCTTTTGCCTCGATGAGGGCTTTCTGCATGTATTCTTCGTCAGACATATCGGTGCGAAAGTAATCATTTTCTTGTAAAATAGTGTATAAAAATAGTTATAATAAAGAAAAAACAACAATAAAACAATAAATTGTTTGCACGATTCAATTTTTTTGTTTACCTTTGCAGAAGTTAGGCCTAATAGACCTGTTTCTATAAAATTTCACAGACCTGTCAAATGGGAAAACGTATAAAGAAACTTAAGAAAATTCGTATTCATAGGGAGGGGACGGACACCTTGGTATATAGTGCTATGGTGCTAATAGCTATTGGCATTATTCTGTGGCGTTCGTTTGATACTCATATACCATTTTATTTCTTCGCGGTAGTATTTGGCGTCACATGGTGTGTCGTACTGAATTTCTTCCGTTGCCCTATCCGTATCTTCGAAGGTGATACTGATGCATTGGTGGTAGCACCTGCCGATGGAAAAATCGTCGTATTGGAGAAGGTCTATGAAGAAAGATACCTCAAAGAGGAGAGAATAATGGTAAGTATCTTCATGAGCCTGTTCAATGTTCATGCCAATTGGTTCCCTGTTGACGGAAAGGTGAAATTGGTGGAACATCATGATGGTCACTTCCATAGGGCGTGGTTGCCAAAGGCAAGTGATGAGAATGAGATGACAGATATAATAATCACTACTGATGATGGCGTTGACATCCTGTGCAGACAGGTGGCCGGTGCTATGGCGCGTCGTATTGTGACATATGCTAAGGAAGGAGAGGATTGTTATATCGATGAACATATGGGATTTATAAAGTTTGGTTCACGTGTAGATCTTTTCTTGCCACTGGATACTAAGATATGTGTAAACATGAGGCAATCTACTACGGGCAACCAGACTATTATCGGAGTGCTGAAAAGGCAGGAAGGTGTAGATATAGATTAGAGTATGAGTTCCATTTCTTGTAAGAAACACATTCCGAATTCAATTACTTGTTGCAATCTGATTTGCGGATGTATAGCCGCAATGCATGCTGTTAGTGGCAACTTGCCCCTTGCATTGCTTTTTATTATCTTAGGGGCTGTGTTCGATTTCTTCGACGGCATGGTGGCCAGGTTGTTAAATGTCTCTTCACCGATAGGTAAGGAACTGGATTCTCTTGCTGATGTGGTGACATTTGGTGTTGCTCCTGCCAGCATTATTTTCTATGAGCTGAAGGTTGTGGAGTATCCCTCTGCCATACCTTCTGCCTTGGTGGCGCTTATACCTTATATAGCATATATAGTGGCAGCGTTTAGCGCTTTGCGTCTTGCAAAGTTTAATCTTGATACGCGTCAGACCACTTCTTTTATCGGACTTCCCACTCCGGCAAACGCCCTGTGCTGGGGGTCGCTGATTGTTGGTTTCGGTGAGATCCTGGAGCAATACTCATGGTTTATGCCTATGCTTATTGTGGGTGTGCTCCTGTCTTCATGGATACTGATAGCTGAGATACCGATGTTTGCCCTGAAATTTAAGCATTGGGGCTTCTCGGGAAATGAGATAAAGTACTACTTTATTTTCTTTTCTGCTGTGGTGCTGATAGCTTCCATAGTTTTTGGAATACTGACAGGGAATACGAAGTTATGCTATTCCGGATTCAGCATCATCATTGTAGCTTATGTATTGGTAAGCATTATTACTAATAAGAAGGTGAACTCTTAATATTTCCTTTTAATATGGGTTTTGTTCATCTTCATGTGCATACGCACTATTCCCTGCTTGACGGTCAGTGTAAGGTACGGGATATTGTCCAGAAAGCCATAAAGGACAATATGCCGGGTGTTGCTATTACTGACCACGGCAATATGTTTGGTGTCAAGGAACTGTTTGATGAGGTAAACAAGGCAAACAAGGACCTCAAAAAAGAAGGTAAGCCACTCTTTAAGCCTATCTTCGGATGTGAGATGTATGTGGCTCGTCGTGGCATGAAGAAGACGGATATTCCTGAGGTTGACCGTGGTGGCTGGCATCTTATCGTCCTTGCGAAAAATGAAAGGGGCTATCGCAATCTCATAAAGCTCGTTTCCAATTCCTGGGTTGACGGTTTCTATCATCGTCCGCGTACTGACCATGAGGATTTGGAACGCTATCACGAGGACCTTATCGTTTGTTCTGCATGTATTGGTGGTGAAATCCCTCAGAAGATTCTTGCAGGTGATATTGAGGGAGCTCGAAAGTCTGTTGAATGGCATAAGAATCTGTGGGGAGACGATTTCTATCTTGAGCTCCAGCGCCATGAGGTGAAAGACCCTAGTCAGCGTGCCAATAGGGAGACATTTCCCTTGCAACAGAAGGTAAACCGTGTCCTTATAGAATTTGCCCGCGAATACAATATAAAACTCGTATGTACCAATGACTGCCACTTTATAGATAAAGAGACTGCTGAGGCCCACGACCATCTGCTATGCATCGGTACTGGCAAGGAATTGGATGATCCTAGCCGTATGCTTTATTCCAAGCAGGAGTGGTTCAAGACAGAGCAGGAGATGCGCGAGATATTCTCCGACATCCCTGAGGCGTTGGACAATACGGTGGAACTTCTTAATAAGGTGGAGGTTTATGACCTCGAATCTGCCCCAATTATGCCGTTCTTCCCGATTCCTGAAGAATTCGGAACAGAGGAGCAATGGCGTCAGAAATACTCTGAGGAAGAACTCTTCAAGGAGTTTACGAGCGATGAAAATGGCGAGAATCCATTGCCCCGTGAAGAGGGTGAGAAGAAGATTGCCAAGCTTGGCGGATATGACAAGATATACCGTATAAAGTTCGAGGCTGACTATCTTGCGAAATTGGCCTATGAGGGTGCCGAGAAGCTCTATGGTACTCCGCTTGATAAGGAGGTTGACGACCGTATCCGTTTCGAGTTGCACATAATGAAGACGATGGGCTTCCCCGGCTACTTCCTCATCGTGCAGGATTTTATTAATTCGGCTCGTGATCAGTTGGATGTGTGGGTTGGCCCTGGACGTGGCTCTGCGGCAGGTTCAGTCGTGGCTTATTGTTTGGGAATCACGCGTCTTGACCCTCTAAAGTACGACCTCCTTTTCGAACGTTTCCTGAATCCTGACCGTATATCGTTGCCCGATATAGATACCGACTTCGATGACGATGGTCGAGGACGAGTCCTGCAATGGGTTATGGATAAGTACGGCCATGAGAACTGTGCCCACATTATTACCTATGGCACTATGGCCACGAAGAATGCCATCAAGGACGTTGCACGAGTGGAGAAATTTCCGCTCGACCGCACCAATGCATTGTGTAAGGCTATTCCTGACCGTCTGCCTGACGGTCTGAAGATGAATCTTCCCAATGTGATTAAGAGCGTTCCAGAGGTGGCGAGGGCAGAGTCATCTATTGACAGCAGGGAGTCGAATACCATAAAATATGCCAAGATGCTGGAAGGCACGGTGCGTAATGTGGGTATTCATGCCTGTGGCTTTATCATCTGTCGTGACCCGATATCCGACCATGTGCCAGTGTCAACGGCTCCTGATCCGGACTTCCCTGATATCAAGACTGCTGTGACTCAGTATGATGGTCATGTTATCGAATCTACAGGTCTGATAAAGATGGACTTCCTAGGTTTGAAGACTCTGTCTGAGCAGAAGGAGGCATGTAAGAATGTGAAACTCACGCGAGGCATCGACATCGACTTGGAGAAGATTCCTATTGATGACGAGCTGACCTACGAGCTTTATCAGCGCGGACAGACTGTAGGTACCTTCCAGTTCGAGTCTGCCGGCATGCAGAAATATTTGCGTCAGTTGCATCCTACGGTCTTTGAGGACCTTATAGCGATGAATGCCCTGTATCGTCCGGGTCCGATGGATTATATCCCTTCCTTCATCCGTCGTAAGAATGGTCAGGAGCCTATAACTTATGACATTCCGTGCATGGAGAAGTATCTCAAGGATACATATGGCATTACCGTCTATCAGGAGCAGGTGATGTTGCTTTCCCGCCAGCTTGCGGGCTTCACACGCGGCGAGTCCGACGCTCTCCGTAAGGCTATGGGTAAGAAGAAGAAGGACATCGTTGATGCCATGAAGCCCAAATTCATCGAAGGTGGTAAGCGTAACGGACACAATCCTGCGACGCTGGAGAAGATTTGGGGCGACTGGGAGCGATTTGCATCCTATGCATTTAATAAATCCCATGCTGCTTGCTATTCGTGGGTGGCCTACCAGACAGCATATCTTAAGGCTCATTATCCTGCGGAATTCATGGCGGCTCTCCTTACGCGTCGTTGCAACGATATCAAGGAGATAACCAAGTTGATGGATGAGTGTAAGTCCATGGGCATATCAGTATATGGTCCGGATATCAACGAGTCGTATGCCAATTTCGGTGTAAACCAGAAGGGTGAGATACGTTTCGGCTTGGCTGCTATCAAGGGTATGAGCGAGGCTGCTACGCGTGCCATCATTGAGGAACGTTCTAAGAACGGTGTTTTCAAGGATTTATACGATTTTATCGAGCGAATGCCAATGTCTTCTCTGAACAAGAAGGTCATGGAGTGTATGGTCCTTGCTGGAGCGCTTGATGCTTTCGGCCTGACTCGTGAGCAGTATCTCGCACCTCCTCAGCACATGCTGTCCTCAAGCAATCGTTCTGGCAGCTTCATTGACGCTTTGATGGTCTATGCCCAGCAGTATAATAATGCGAAGCTGGAGGCTCAGAATTCGCTGTTCGGTGACCTTGACGCTATGGAAATCACCAAGCCAAAGCCGTCGAAGACTGAAGAATGGAGTGCTATAGAACGTTTGAACAGAGAACGTGAACTTGTCGGCATTTATCTCTCTGCCCATCCGTTGGATGAGTATTCTGTGATACTGAATTGTCTTTGTAATACGAAGTGCTCAGAAGTAGGTCGCGATGCCGACAAGGCGGAATTGGCAAAGCGCGATACCTTGGTGTTGGGTGGAATAGTCACAAATGTGCGTGAGGGCTTTACAAAGAAAGGCAATCCTATGGGAGTCGTAACCCTTGAGGATTTCGAAGGGGTAGGGGAACTGGCTCTGTTCGATGAAGAATGGTCGAAGTGGGTCGGAAAGTTCCGTATTGGCTGCTCCGTACTCATAAAGATGAAGAGCCAGAAACGCTTTGCAAGCAGTGATTTCTATTCTTTGAGTGTCCAAAGTGTGGATTTCCTGAATGATGTGGCAGAAAATGCGGTAAAAAATATCACTGTCAGCATTGATATTGACGCAGAGATGGAAGAAGCCGGAATACTTGAGGACTTTGCAGCTATTGTAAAGGATTCGGCAGGAGATTCTAAATTGTCAGTCATCGTGCGTGACCCTCGAATCAGTGCCCAGCCCATCAAGCTCTCCTCTGGAATAACAGGCATCAAGATAAACAGAAAACTCATGGACTTTATTCAAGCCCATGAGAATATGCAGATTAGTATTTAATTCCGTATTAAAGACTATTTTATTGCGGCGCGTATGTCGGCATATATTCCGTCGATGGTTCCGACGCCGTTAATCTTTACGTACTTGCCCTGATCTTCGTAGAACTTCTTTAATGGGAGCGTCTGAGCATAATATGTATCCAGCCTCTTTTTTGCAGTCTCCTCATTATCATCAGCTCTGCCGCTTGTCTTGCCACGCTCAACAATGCGCTTGATAAGTTCTGCGTCATCGACTTCAAGGCCGATTACGACATTTACCTTCTCTCCACGCTCTTCAAGCATCTTGTCAAGAGCCTCTGCCTGTGCAATGGTGCGTGGGAAACCGTCGAAGATTACTCCAGGCAGCATATTACCCTCGCTGGTGGTAATCTCCTTGACTAATTTGTCAAGTTTCTTAGCAAGCATGTCAATAATAAGACTGTCTGGAACAAGCTTTCCGTCCTGAATGTACGTTGAGGCTGTCCTGCCAAGTTCTGTCTGTGCATTAATCTCACTACGTAGCACGTCACCTGTAGAAATGTGTGCTACACCAAACTCTGCGATAATCTTATCGCTCTGTGTGCCCTTGCCTGAGCCAGGAGCACCGAAAATGACGATGTTTTTCATCTCTGTATTTAAATTAAAGAGTAAATATCTTTTAAGTTTCTTCCTTGGGAATTGTAATCAAGTCCGTAGCCAACGATGAATGCTTCTGGCAGCTGCATGCCTACATATTTTATGTTTAAGTCGGGAACGCGGCATTTCTCCGGCTTGAAAGATAGGGTACAAATCTCAACGCTGGCAGGCTTGAAAGACTCCAGACGCTCCTTGAGATATGCCATGCTATAACCAGTATCGACAATGTCCTCGACAATGATGATGTGACGCCCTCTGATGTCCTCGGTGACGGGCAGCTGCTCCTTTATTACGCATGTCGTGGATGTTCCTTCGTAGCTGGAAATCTTGGTAAAGGCTATCTGGCATGGGATGTTTACCCTCTTTACCAGGTCTGAACCAAACATGAATGCTCCGTTAAGAACAATCACGAAGATGGGAGTCTTGTCGGCGTAGTCGGCAGAGATAGCTTTCGCACATCTGTCAACGGCTTCAAGAATTTCTTTCTCGGATATTGACAACTCAAAGGTTTTGTCCTCAATGGTGACGCGTTGCTTCATATTTCTCCTTATTTAATATATAAATAGGCTTATGTTTCGTTTTCGCAGACAAAGATAGTAAAAAAAATAAAAAGTAAACAAGGTATGGGCAAAAGTTTTGTTTTTTTCGCTATTTTTTAGTAGTTTTGCACCTGATTTATAGTTTTATCACATGTTTCTGCTTTCAGGACAGCCATTAAAATCGCGTGACAGCTCGGTCTTCCGTCATATTGACTGGTGGACCTGTGCTATATATGCCCTTTTGTTGGTGTTTGGCTGGTGCAGTGTGTGTGGTGCTTCATACGTGTATGGTGAGACAGAAATTTTTTCTTTTGCATCACGATCGGGTATGCAGCTGGTGTGGATAGGCACATCGCTCGTCCTTGCCCTGGTATTGGTATTGCTCGACCACCGTCTTTATGATACCTTCGCTTTCCCGATATATTGTGTCCTGATGGTCATATTGTTCCTGACCATCTTCAATCCTCACGAAATTAAGGGCTCACGTTCATGGATTGTACTGGGGTCGTTACGTGTGCAGCCTGCCGAGTTTGCAAAATTCGCTACGGCACTTGCCATATCCAAACTCATGGCATCCTATCGTTTCACGCTCAGCAACTATCATGATATGATGAAGGCAGTAGGCGTAGTTCTGCTCCCTATGTTGCTTATTATAATGCAGAGGGAAACAGGTTCGGCCTTGGTATATACCTCATTCTTCCTGATGTTCTATCGTGAGGGAATGAGTGGCAGCGTGTTGTTTACTGCCATAGCAATGATAATATATTTCGTGGTGGGAATACGTTACGAGGATACAATGCTGTGGGACACACATTCCAGCGTGGGAACGTTTATAGTCCTGCTCTTGATACAGCTCTTCATGGCAGGTATGCTGCAGGTCTATGGTAAGGAGCGTACGCGTGCATACAGCCCATATTACTCTGCACCGGTACAGAGGTATATCAAAACGTCGAACTCCTTTTTGCATACTCTTTCCACTACTGTAGTTTTGACTGAGCCGCAGAAAATGGTGCTATTCTCATTGGGAAGCACATTGCTGTTGCTTTTGATTTCCGAGTTTGTCTATCATTTCAATCTTGTATGGATGCAGACAATCATTACCTTTGTCTTGATAGGACGGCTTGTATGGATGTGGTTGAACGACCGTGTGCGTTCCTACCTGATGATAGCGGTTTTCGGAATTTCGTCCCTGTTGATGTTTGTGTCGGCATCGTTTATACTCAATAATGTAATGGAGCCTCATCAGCGTGCGAGAATAAATGTGCTGCTCGGAATAGACAAGGATATTTCCGGCGCAGGATATAATGTGCATCAGAGTGAGATAGCCATTGGCTCGGGTGGACTGACTGGTAAGGGCTTCCTCAATGGCACGCAGACAAAGTTGCATTTCGTGCCTGAACAGGATACGGACTTCATCTTCTGTACCGTAGGCGAGGAGGAAGGCTTTTTTGGAGCAGTAGTGGTGTTGGGACTGTTTACGGCCCTGATACTGCGTCTGATGTATCTTGCCGACCAACAACAGTTTGTGTTCGGTAGGGTTTATGGATATTGTGTCGCGGGTATTTTCCTTTTCCACCTTTTTATAAATGTGGGAATGGTGTTGGGCATAACGCCTGTAATTGGTATTCCGCTTCCGTTCTTCTCCTATGGCGGTTCATCGCTGTGGGGGTTTACCATACTGTTGTTCATCTTTCTTCGTATTGATGCAGCACGCCATCTGGCGCATAGGTAGTTGATAGTTTATAGTTGAGAGTTTATAGATAAAAAATGGAATCAAATTTTGTAGATTACGTAAAGATACAATGTCGCTCGGGCAAGGGTGGCAGGGGCTCCATGCATCTGAGGCATGTGAAGTATAACCCTAACGGAGGACCTGACGGCGGCGACGGTGGTAAAGGGGGCTCCATTATCCTGCGAGGCAACCATAATTACTGGACCTTGCTTCATCTGCGATATCAAAGGCATATATTTGCTGAACATGGCGGCAACGGCGGTCGTGACAAGTGTCACGGTACCGATGGAAAGGATATATATATCGATGTGCCGTGTGGTACTGTCGTATATAATGCCGACAACGGAAAGTTTGTCTGTGACGTCACCTATGACGGTCAGGAGATAGTGCTCCTGAAAGGTGGTAGGGGCGGTTTGGGTAATTATCAGTTCAGGTCTGCAACGCGACAGACACCAAGATTTGCACAGCCAGGAGAACCTATGCAGGAGATGACTGTCATCATGGAGCTGAAACTTCTTGCCGACGTAGGACTTGTAGGACTGCCCAATGCAGGCAAGTCAACCCTGCTTAGCTCCATTTCATCGGCAAAACCGAAGATAGCCAACTATCCCTTCACCACTCTCGAACCATCGCTTGGCATCGTGGGATACAGGGAGAATAAGTCGTTCGTAATGGCCGATATTCCTGGTATTATCGAGGGCGCTGCAGAAGGAAAGGGCTTGGGACTGCGTTTCCTGAGACATATAGAGCGCAACTCCCTGCTGCTGTTCATGGTGCCTGCTGATACGGATGATATAAAAAAGGAATATAAGCTTCTTCTCAATGAGCTTAGGCAGTTCAATCCGGAGATGCTGCAGAAATGCCGCGTCCTTGCGGTTACGAAATGTGACCTCATCGATGAGGAACTAATGAATATGCTGCGTACGGAGATTGAAGAGTCGTCATCTGAAGAAGATATGCCTGCTGCCGTAGTGTTCATCTCTGCCGTAACAGGTCAGGGCGTCGAGGATTTGAAAGACATCCTGTGGAAGGAACTGAACTCAGCCTCAAACAAGATGCAGGGCGTCATCTCTGAGGAGATAATGGTGCATCGGGATAAGCAGCAGCAGGAACTTGATGAGCTTGAGGAACTCATCCCGATGGAGGACATAGAGGACCTGAGTGATATGGACGATTCGGAAGACGTAGAAGACCTGGAGGATTTCGAGTATGTTGAAGTATAGTCTTGGTGAGAAGATAGAAGCCTTTACAACAGACAGGACTGTCGGAAGGAATATACCAGGGGTAATATATCCTCATCAGGTTCATACGGACAGAGTTTTCGCGATTACATCGGACTTTTTGGCCCTTTCCGAGCGTGAAAGGAAAGATGCTCTGGATGGCATTGATGCTATCATGAGCGACGTAAGGGATGTTGTTATGGGTATCAGTACGGCAGATTGTATCCCTGTCATCGTCTATGACCCCATTCACCATGTGGCAGCTGCTATTCATGCCGGGTGGAAGGGTACACGCCTGCGTATCGTGACAAAGGCCATCAAGGAGATGCAACGCCTTTATGGTACAGACCCCTCTGTCTGTACGGCAGCGATAGGGCCTGGCATCTCCCAAGAATCGTTTGAAGTGGGGCAGGAGGTGGTTGATGCCTTCGTTGAGGCAGGATTTGATATGAGCCGATATGTCATAATGAAAGCAAAGCCCCATATTGACCTTAAAACCATTAATCTCGATTTGCTGACGGCGGCAGGTGTGCGTCAGGAGAATGTTTTTGTCTCAGAAATAGACACTTTTACTGACGAGAACTATTTCTCTGCACGCAGAGAACAGCATGGAGTGGTTAAATGCGGAAGAATTCTCTCAGGATTTTGCCTAAAGTGAAACTTTTTATTGTAAAATTTGGAGAATTAAATAAAACTTCGTACATTTGCAGCCGCGAAAATAAAAAAGTAGTAATAAATATTATCTTATGAAAAAACAGTTTATTTACACTTTGTCTCTGCTCTTTGTTGCATTGCTGACATTTGTGGCAGTATCTTGTGACAATAAGAAACAGACGGAGGCCGTAAGGGATGCAGCCGTTGATTCTTTGCAACGTGTCATTGATCAGAAAGATAATGAGTTGAACGATTTTGTCGGTGTATTCAACGAGATACAGGAAGGTTTCCGTCTCATTGAGGCAGCAGAAAACAACGTCGCTGTAGTTCGCGACGGCGAGAATTCCAATAGGGCAGAGCAAATCCGCGAGAGCATCCGTAATATCCAGCAGCGCATGCAGCACAATAAGGAACTTATTGCAAACCTGCAGCAGAAGTTGCGCGAGGGTACACTGCGCTCAGAGGAGCTCCAGAAGACAATCGCCAACTTCATGAAGCAGCTTGAGGAAAAGAATGCTGACCTTCAGCGTCTGCGTGAGGAACTGGAGCAGAAAGATATCCATATTGCAGAACTTGACAAGGCTGTAGCCGACCTCAGTGCTAATGTCTCAGACCTTAAGGAAGAGACAGAACAGAAGGCACAGACAATAGACCAGCAGGACAAGCAGCTCAATACAGCATATTACGTCTTTGGTACCAAGAAGGAACTGCAGGAGCAGAACGTGCTTCATAAGGGCAAGGTGCTGCAGGGCAATTTCAACAAGAACTATTTCACAAAGGTGGATATCCGTGTTGACAAGGAGATTAAGCTCTATTCCAAGAAGGCAGAATTGCTTACCTCGCATCCAGCTGGCTCATACACACTGAAGCTTGATGCACAGCAGCAGTATATACTCCGCATTACAGACCCTCAGCAGTTCTGGGGAACAAGTAAATACCTTGTAGTTCTGGTGAAATAGTATATATAAAAGGTATAAAGTAAAATTCCTACAATGATCACAGACAATTCTGTATTCATTGTGGGAATTCTTTTTTGTGTCTTATTCGAAGTAGAATGAAAGAACAACCATCTTGCTTTTAGCCCCTTTTACGGATGCGGCGTAAGGCATCTCATCGGCATTGTTCATGTCCTCAATGTGTTTGGAGTTAAAGCAGTTGCTCAGTCCCATCATGAATTTCAGTTCAGGGCGAAGCTTAAAGAATGGCAGATAGAAGTCACATCCTATGCCCACTTCAGCAAAGACGTCTGCCTTCTTCATCTGTATGTAGTTGCTCGCCTTCGTCGTCAGGTTCATCATAGGCGCAATGCCTGCCATCATATATGGACGATGGTTGTTAAAGCGCTTCGAGGCAAATATAATGTCCAAATTTGCTCCGATATACACGGTCTTCAGCGATTGCCTCTCTTCTACGGTCGTCCCATCTGTCTGACTTTGCTGCAGATTGCGGAAAACGAGGTTGCGTGTACCGAAATACATCTGCGGCGCTAGCCTGAATGCGAAATATTCGTTCAAACGGGCCTCCATGAGCACACCGACGTTGAAACCTGGGTCCCAGTTGTTCTGGTCGCAGACTACATTCGACTCCATCTGACTGCCGTCTTTCAGTGTGAGAGTCTGTGGGCCGACATTCTGGAATTTCATATCCTGAAAGTTCGCGCCTATCACAATGCCGAAGTGTAGGGGCCTGAGGTCGGTATAGGGACGGTTCTGCACACTGCGTTCCATCGACTGGCCGAACATGGACATCGAAAAAAGTGAAGCAAGTATGCCTGTTATGATTTTTTTATGTTGCATCATCTCTTAATATTAACGGAAATCATGCCCAAAAATTGTTGCCAAAGGGTATATAATACCATAAAAAAGATGATTTTTATGCTTGATTATGAAAAAAACATACCTAAAATTAGGTATATAATAAAAAAAATATTACCTTTGCACACGGAACTCGAGAGAAAAGAGTTTTGCAAAAAGAATTTTTTTTAATATAAACCTTACAAAACGTTTTGAACTATGGCTTACAAAATTAGTAACGATTGTATCGCATGTGGTACATGTATTGACGAGTGCCCAGCTGGTGCTATCTCAGCAGGTGATATCTATTCTATCGATCCTGATACTTGCACAGAGTGCGGCACATGCGCTGATGTATGTCCTAACGAGGCAATCAGTCTTTAAGTAAAAGTTCCTCACTCCTCTGTGAGGGAAAACGTCAGTCCCCTGTCGGCATTGCTGGCAGGGGACTGATTCTTTTTTGTCGTCTTATCTTTATCCTTGCAGTTTTACAAGGTTGTAGAACTCATTCCTCAGCTGCGTCTTTTTCCTGAAGTCTCCAGTAAAATAAACTGTTGACATCTCGCCCTTGTTCCTTACGCCCCTCATGCTTTTGCACATGTGCTTGCCTCTCATCAGTATGGCAAAACCGTGTGCTGTGCCGCCAAGTGCTTCGCTTATCATGTCAATGATGTCTCTGCACAGCCTCTCTTGCAGCTGCAAGCGTGCAGCACAGTAGCCTACTACGCGTGCTACCTTTGAAATACCCAGTATCCTGCCTTCAGCGCTGGGGATGTATGCAAAGTAGTACCTGCCAAAGAAGGGCAGCATGTGGTGTTCACACATGGAATAGTATTCGCCGCTGTCGAAAACCATCTCTTCGCTGTGAACCCTGTTCGAGAAGGTCGTTATGCGTGGTTTCTTCTCAGGCTTATATCCACGGAAAATCTCCTCAAACATTCTGTATATTCGGTCAGGCGTATTCTGAAGGCCCTCGCGTGTGGGGTCTTCACCGATGTGTTTGAGAATAGTGCTTATAGCCTGTTTTATCTCTATCTCACGTTGAGTATCTTGTGTGTTTGAAGTGATAGCGTCCATTGTGGGTTGTTTAATATATATTCAACACATTTTTTTCTGTTAATCTCTGCCGGCTGTCCGTCGTCCAAAGGCTGCAGGCGATATTCCTGTATGAAGAACCTGTGGTTGTAGAAGTTCAGGTCGTTCATGTAGAGCATGGGCTTTTCTCCGTCGAAAAGCACCTTCAGCTCGTCTATTCGCTGAATCTTGATGGGCAGGTTCTTTGGGGAACAGGTGACCCAGTCTATAAGCGACTCCTCCTGGTCTTTGATATTGAACTCCTTGTCAAGCTTTATGCTGCCGTTGGTCTCTATCTGCACGAAAAAGAGGTTTTCCTGCAGTTTCCTGCATAGTGACGGCGTAAGTTGCATTGTGGGCTCGCCACCTGTTATGACAATGTGGTTGGCAGGATATTTCTTAACCTCTGCCAAAATCTCGTCCTCAGTCATCTCGACAAATTCCTCATGCTGCGTATCGCAGAAGGGACATTTCGTGTTACACCCACTGAAGCGGATGAACACTGCCGGAGTACCTGTAAAACTACCTTCCCCCTGTAGGGAATAGAAAATCTCGTTAATCCTCATCTTCTTCGTAAATAGCAACATTCCTTGCACTTTCCTGCACCTCAACGCGATAGCATTCAGGAATCTGCTCGCATATCCAGCGTGCAACATTCTCTGCCGTAGGGTTGAAAGGCAGC
This sequence comes from uncultured Prevotellaceae bacterium, assembly GCA_902774795.1. Taxonomy (GTDB): domain Bacteria; phylum Bacteroidota; class Bacteroidia; order Bacteroidales; family Bacteroidaceae; genus Prevotella. Next base: position 15,361 of record CACYKA010000024.1, read on the forward strand.
AGTTCGTTAAGATTTCCGTGGTCGAGGTATCCGTGAATCTTCTCCTTCACCTGGGTGAAGTCTATCACCATACCGTTTTGATTAAGTTCTTTAGCCTTGCAGAACATAGTCACAACCCAATTGTGACCATGCAGTTTCTCGCATTTGCTTCTGTACGATAGCTTCAGCTGATGGCAGCCTGCTATCTCCATAGTTTTCCTGATGTAGTACATAAGTAAAGTTTTTTAATTAGGGTTTTCTCCTACCTAAGCCTTCTTTCTGAAAGCGGGTGCAAAGGTACGAATAAGTTATGAGAAATGCAAGAAAATAAGAAAAAAAGTTATGAGAAATGCAAGAAAAACTCTTCCCTGACGAATCGGGGAAGAGTCTTTTTAGAATGAGGCGTTTTATTCTGCCCTTTTAATACCTTATATAATTACTCTTCATTAACGATGATGTTGATTACCTCCTGAATGTCGGTTCCGTTAACGATGCCATCCATGTTAACATCGCCCTTTTTGCCTACGGCACCGCCAACAGATATTACCGCAGATTTTGTCTCTGAGTCCTCATAGCCTTCCTTGCTGGCATATACATCTATGCGTATATATTGCTGCTGCGAAACCTCAATTTCATCGCCCTCGCCATTAGCACGATATATTGCATAACAGTTATAATGGAATTCTACATCCTCTGTCTCACAACTGAAAGTCACTTTTCCATCTTCGTAGTTGATGACTGGCTGAGCACACTTTAAGGTATCTGGCTCGCTGCCTGCATATCTGCGCCAGGCATTGCCATCATTATAAGCAGGTACCCATCCCTTGGCCGATGCTGCTGCAGCCTGTGCAGTGGTCATCACATTGCCTTCATCCTCACAGTAAATAACATACATCTGACCGTTACGTGCTATCGGCATGCTCTCTATCAATGAATCCATTGCCGCACCCTTAATCTGGTTTTGATAGATATAGAACCAGTAAAGATCTGAACATCCTGAAACATTGAGTGATGTCAGATTGTTTTGATTGCAGAGTAATGCTTGCAGTTTCGTACATGCTGATACATCGAGCGTGGTCAGTTTGTTATTGTCACAATACAGATATATCAGTTCCTTGAAATAGCCTATGCCTTCAAGGCTTTCGATGTTTCTCCCAGACATAATCATGTCTGTTGCTCCTTCAATCTCAGTTTTTGTCAGCACACTGTCAGTGCCGAATGATTGTTCGAGCAGCCAGCTGCGGAAGTTTGCATCAGGGAAGTTTGTCGCGTTGATAGCAACAGAGGTTGAATCAGGTCCCGGTCCCGGTACTGGCCCGCTGCCGGCATATTCTTGCCAACCTTCTTCTCTGCTAACATAGTATTTAGGTGTCCATCCCTTAGCTTTGGCTGCTGAAACCTGAGCCACCGTCATATCGTTGCCTTCATTCTGATTATAAATAACATACATCTGGCCATCCCACATACTGCCACTTGTTATTACAGGAAGGCCCCCAACAAGTGAATCCATAGCTGCACCATTAATCTGGTTGCTGTAACAATCAAGATATGTCAGTGCCGTATTGTTTGACACATTAAGCGAGGTCAGTTTGTTATTATTGCACTGTAAACTTTGCAGGGCCGTATTCCTTGACAAATAAAGCGAGGTCAACTGATTGTTATTACAGCTCAGAGTCTCCAACAAGGTATTATTCGAGACATCAAGGGATTTCAAATTATTTTCAGAACATTGTATGTTCGTCAGTGCCGTATTCTTCGACACATCAAGCGAATCTATCAAATTGCCGACACAATTCAGAAGTTCTATTTGTGTAAAGAATTCTATGCCTTTCAGATTCCGGATGTTCTGAGACATTAAGACAATTCGTTCAATATTTTCTATTTCTGTCTGCGTCAGGATTCCGTCGGAGCCGTAGCTCTGTTGGAGCAGCCAGCTGCGGAAGTTCGCATCAGGGAAGTTTGTTGCGTTGATTGCAATTCTGACTTCAGTCGAGTCATTAACTATGGGCTTGTTTCCGATAGAGTCATTAACTATGGGATTGTTTCCAGTCGAGTCATTAACTATGGGATTGTTCCCAATCGAGTCGCCAATTATGGGGTTGTTCCCAATTGAGTCACCAATTATGGGATTGTTTCCAATCGAGTCAACATACATCTGGATATTAAATCCGTTAGCTTTCGACTGCGCACTTGCCATCAATGGCATCAGTAAAGCAAGTAATAAAAAAACTTTTTTCATAATGGTAATTTGTTGGATTAATAGATATGCTGCTGCAAAGATACGAAAAAATGTAAAATTATTTTTGTTAATAGAGAAGAATAATCCGTTAATCCTTCTATTTTTATGATTTTTTTTGTACTTTTGCAGACGATTTATGAAAAAAGAACAGTTTTTCTCACGTACAAGCTTGCGTTTCAGACGTTTTTCGAGGAAAGGTTATGCCCTCTTCTCTGTTCTGGGACGTGAGGTGTTGATTGGCGTGCTTAGTGTTGCTGTTGTCTCTCATGCTATGGCTGATGGGATAAGCGTAGATACTGAGCTGGCCAAAGACACTGTTGTGCGTGAAGCCCAGACCCTTGATGATGTCGTTGTAGTAGGGTCGAGGGCGCCGCTTACCGAGGGTGAGACGGCAAGGATGGTTACCGTCATAACGAGCGACGATATTCAACGTGCGCCGGTAACAACAGTCAACGACGTATTGAAAATGGCTACAGGCGTGGATGTCCGTCAGCGCGGTGGCTTTGGAGTACAGACGGACATCTCCATTGACGGAGGCACATTCGACCAGATTGCCATTCTTCTAAACGGTGTCAACATAGGCAATCCACAGACGGGACACCTCTCCGCCGACTTCCCTGTTTCTCTTGAGGATATAGAACGCATCGAGATTATCGAAGGTGCTGCTGCGCGTGTGTTTGGCGCATCGGCCTTCAATGGGGCTGTAAATATTGTTACCAAACGTGGGGGCGACTCGTCGGTGGGTATTGAGGGTGGCAGCTTTGGTACTTTCGGAGGCAATGGACGCATTGCTGGCAAGGAGATGAGCCTTTCGGCAGGTTACAGGCAGAGCGACGGAGGTACGGAGAACAGTTACTTCCGCCAGTCTCAAGGCTTTTATTCTCAGAACTTTCAACTTTCAACTTTCAACTTTCAACTAATGCTCGGGGCTACCGGCAAGCGCTATGGCGCCAACACATTCTATTCTGCTGCCTATCCTGACCAGTATGAGAGCAATGGACGCTATTTCGCCTCCGTGGATGTCAAGGGCAAACTATCTGATGCCTTCCAGTTTCAGGTGCAGCCATATTGGAATCTGAACACTGACCATTTTCAGCTGATACGCGGCTCTGGGGTGGGGGAGAACTTCCATCGTACCAATGTTGTCGGGGGAAAGGTAAACGGGCACTTCGACTGGCTTCTGGGCAAGACGTCATGTGGTGTCGAGATACGCAACGAAAGCATCCGTCGCACTTTCCACAGTGACAGAACAGAATACAGCCTCTTCCTTGAACACAATATTATATATAAAAGGTGTACTGTCTCTATGGGTGTGGTTGCCAACAGCAATACGGGCTATGATAGCAGGTTCCACTTCTTCCCAGGCATTGATGCGAAATACAGGGTGTGGAAAACTTCCAAAGCGAATTGTGATATTTTCATGAGCTATAACACCGCTTTTCGCATGCCCACATTCACTGACCTGTTCTATAAGTCCCCCACTAACGAAGGCAACAAAGACCTGAAGCCGGAGCGTGTCCAGTCTCTTCGTGTAGGAGGAAAAATAAATTCTTCATTCTTCACTCTTCATTCTTCACTCTTCTACGACTGGGGCACAGACATGATTGACTGGGTTATGTATTCTCCGACGGATAAATACCATTCTGCCAACTTCCGCCTCGACAACAGAGGAGCAAATATCAATTGTCAATTATCAATTATCAATTATCAATTATCCTCACTCTCCTTTCAGGCCGGCTACTGCTTCATTGACCAGAAGAGATACGATGATGTCGTAATATTCAAGAGCAATTACGCTATGGAGTACCTGAAGCATAAGGTAACGTTATCTCCTCAGCTCTCTATTTTTCACTCTTCACTCTTCACTCTTCACTTTAATGTCTCCTACCGTTGGCAAGACCGTCAGGGCCCGCTTTATAAGCCGTTCAGCCTTATTGATGCAAAGGTAACGCTAGAGCATAAAAAATATGAGGCGACGCTGTCGTTAAACAACATCACCTCATACAGGTATTATGACCTCAGCACCGTCCGCCAACCAGGCTTCTGGTGCATGGCCGGAATTAAAGTGAAGTTTCTGTGACGGCGTACTGACATCCACGATACGGCGTTTCAATGGTCACGAAACGCCGTATCAAGGACCACGAAACGGCGTTTCGAGGAAAGCCCTTTTGTGAATCAGCCTAACTCGTTGTTTGTCTGTGTTTTATAACACGTGGGATTTGGTGTATATGACAGTTGCGTAAATGGGAAGAATTGTGGCATAAAAGTATGTTAAAAAGTGCAAACCGCTACTTCTTTATTGTAAAGTAATGTTAAAAAAACGTTATTTGTAAAATATTTTACCAAAAATGTAAAAGAATTCTAATGGTTTTCGTAACTTTGTCGCACCATATATATATAAATAATCATGCGTATATACGCGCGCAAATATAAAAAGGACGATAATATTTCAATTGTTGTAGCATGAGTTTAAATGCAAAATATATAAAGATGCACAGGGTTGTAAGAATCATATTCTTGACAATATTATTTTCATGTAGCTTTGCTGACATTTATGCTCAGCAAGTAACAATTAGTAATAACCTGTTATATGACGCCTGGCTTACTCCCAACTTGCGTATTGGAGTTCGCCTGTCACCTCACTGGTCTGTTGGTCTGACGGGAGGCTACCGTCCGTGGCCTAAGAGCGATGAGGCAACGCGCAAATACCGTCATCTGCTGATATCCCCAAGTGTTCGTTATTGGAGGGATTCTGTTAACGTACACCATTTCTGGGGTGCCAACCTTATATATAGTCACTACAATGTAGGTGGCATCACTTTCCCGTTTGGCCTGTACAAGTCGGTTCGGAATGAGCGTCGTGAAGGAGATATGGGAGCCCTCGGAGTTTTCTACGGCTATTCCTGGCCATTAGGACGTTTTTGGAACGTTGAGGCCTTGATAGGTGCTGCCATAGGATATACTCAGTACGACCGTTATGAATGTGTGCACTGCGGTAAGAAACTCGGTCGCGATAAGAAACTCTTTGGTATGCCGCAGGCTGCCATAAATATCGTATATAATATTCCGGGTCGTCCGGCAAAGAAAGTTGCAGCCGAAGAGCCTGTTGTTGTAGCTCCTCCGACATCGGAGCTGAAGGTTTTCGAGCCGGTTGTACGTACTGTGCCAGACAATACTGGTCGTGCGGGGCAGTTGCAGAAAGACAATCCGGTTCTTGCACATGTGTCGCAGTATAAGCCTTACGACCGTACCCGCATCTTGCGTAGGGACAAGGATGCCCTTTACGTCCACTTCCCTGCATCGAAGGCAGATCTGGATACTGAGTTCCGTGAGAATGAGCGCGTTATGAACCGTATCATTGACATTACACGTCAGATTCTGGCTGACACCACCAGCAGTGTGAAGGCCATTCAGATAGTTGGTCTCGCATCAATAGAAGGTCCTATAGCTGGTAACGAGCGTTTGGCAGAGGAACGTGCTTTGGCTCTGCAGCATTATGTACAGGGACAGTTGCAGATTCCTGATTCGCTGTTTGACACCGTCGGTGGCGGTGAGGCCTGGGCCGAGTTCCGCGCACAGATTGAGGAAGGTATCGCGTCAGACTCCCAGCAGGAGAGGGTAGGGGAACTCAAGCAGATACTTGAGATTATTGACAGTGAGAGTGACCTTAATGTGCGTGAACAGAAGTTGCGTAAGCTGAATGGCGGTAAGACATGGCAGTATCTCCGTGAGAATATACTCAACGATCAGCGTAACTCTGGCTACATCCGTGTTTACTATGACTACGTGCCTGACAAGGCTGCCAAGATTATTAATGAAGCCAGCGAACTGCTGACTACCGACTGCATCGACTGTTACCATGAGGCTCTGCAGATGTTGCTCACCGTGCGTAATGATGAGCGTGCACAGAATGCTCTTGGCACAGCTTACTGGCTCTGTGGCCAGCAGCAGGAAGCTCTGGAATGCTTCCGCCGTGCGGCGGCAAACGGTAATACTGATGCACAGGAAAATCTTCGCAGATTAGAGAAATCGACTAAATAAGAAACAAACAATTTTATTAATAACATTTTAAATTAGTGTATTATGAAAAAGTATTTTAATTTTGCCTTTGCAAGTGCGATAGCACTCATTGGCACGTGTGGTTTTACTGCCTGCTCGTCTTCTGATGACGTAGCTGAGGTAGCACAAGTCCCCGACAATCCAACGTATGATCCAGTTACAAGAACTGTAACAACACAGTTTGTGCTGAATGTTTCATCTGCATCGAACGACAATGCTACTCGTCAGTCTGCGGATATCGTGCAGAAGAATTCTAACTTCCGTGGTATGCAGGATGCTAAACTGATTGGTTTGGCAACAGGCAAGACTTATGATTCTGGAGATCCAACTAAATGGCTTGCTCCTTATGCTGGCGGAACAACTCAAACAGATTGGACAACAGGCTCTGACATAAAGTCAAAAGTCTACGACTTAGGTACACTGTATGGTTCTAATGCAGTTGACAATACGGGTGACAAGAACGAGAAAGAAAGTTCTCATCGTGTAGTAGAATTGACATTGCCTATTACCACTGATGCTATGCTTGTTTACGGTCGCGCGATTCCCGATGAAACCGTAGCATTGAACGGAAAAGTTACCATGCCAGCAAGCTATGCAGCTCCTGAGAACATCACTTTCGGCTTGTGCTCACGTTTAGAAGAAAGCGACGCTTATCAACAGACATGTAATTTAGCTGCTCTGATTTTCGACAGAATCCTGTTGAGCGAAGTTGCTGCACATGTTTTACCTGCAACTCCCACTCCAAGAAACGGCTATACACAAAAGGCTGATATGCCTGAACTGAAGTGGAGAGTCATTGGTACAATGACGCAAGCACAGATTGATGCTTTGAAACCTCTTCAGCAAAAATTAGCTATAGCATACAAGGTTATCCGAGATACATACAGAGACGCTGGCTCTGTACACGCCGGTTCTTCAGCTGCTATTTGTTCTGTTATAGATGACATTTATAGCACAGCAAGTGAAGTGGCAGGTGCTACTGCTACTAATGACGAAGAGTTAAATGCACAAAGACTCGCAGATGTCATTATCACACGTATCGGCTATTATTTTGACAGAAATGTAGTTCCTACAACTTTCAAGAATCTTGGTGAAGTCGCTACTGACGGAACTCCCAAGCACATTCTCGTTTCCAATAATATTGTAACAGCAGCTCAATTCCAACCCGGTGGTAGTTATGCTTTGGTTTCCGATGCATATTTAAAAGGCTATCCCCACGCATTCAACATTCCTGACGGTGTTGCACAGCTTACGTTCACTGATTTTGTAGAGGGTTCACCCATTACTGGTGGCTTTGTATTTAAAACACTTGACAATAGCACTTCTCTGATAGACCTCAATAACACATTGAATCCTGCAAAATACACCTATCCCGCTGAATTGCTCTATTTTGACAATAGTCTCCTTCGTGTGAACGACAATGAAGTGGCTGCTGGTAGTTATCCTAATGGATATAATGTTTGGGACACTAACCCATGGGCAGGTTGGGAAATTGCTCCTGTAGCATCTACTACCCGTAGCGTAGCCGTAAAGAACAACATTAACTATGGTGTTGCCATGTTAAAGACAATGGTGACTTATGATAACACAATTGGTGATAAATTCTTAGATAACCGTCCTGTAGCAGAAGGAGTCAAGTTCGCTGTCAATGATATTAAAGCTTTCACTCTGACGGGTGTACTTATTGGAGGACAATACCAAAACGTTGGTTGGAACTTTATCAGAACTGGTGAAGGAGAAGAAAACAAGAATTTCGTTATTTACGACAACGCAATAGCAGATGGAGCTGTACCTACAGTATCACCTAACTACACGCTGGTGTTTGACAACTATCAAACCGACGCTACGAATGTACTAGTTGCTTTGGAATTTAAAAACACCAGTGACAAGGAAATCTATGGTTTAGGTGGTATGATTCCTAAGGGAGGTACATTCTATTTGGCTGGTACTTTAGATTTGACTCATAATTCTGAGACCATAACTTGGCCAGAACATTATTCAATACCTCCTTACACTGCTGAGGGTAAAACAGACACCACAAAAAAGCGTGTATTCATTCAGGATTATATGACATCTGCAACATTTAAGATTGGTGCCAACTCTCTGAAGAATGCTTACACCACCATTCCTGACTTGCGTGCATCTCAGATATCTCTTGGTCTAAGCGTTAATTTGGAATGGCGTCCTGGATTGAACTTTGATGTAAACTTCTAAGTTAAATAATTACAACTACGGTGAAGAAAAGAAGAAAAACTTATATGATGTGGCTCCTGCTATCAGCCTGTTGGCTGATGGCGGGATGCTCCGTCATTGACGATGATCTGACGGACTGTCCTCCAGATGAGTCTCAGTATCAGATGGAATACCAACTGAAGCTGGTGACAAATATGACGACAGAACTGAAGACCCAGTTGACTACCATTACGGAAGTTGGTGTCGCCAAAGCCCTCGAGACACATCTGAAAGATATCTTCAGTGACTTCGCCCACGATATTGACCTCTCATTCTATGATACAGAGGGGACACTGGATAACTTGTATCATAAAAGTGATACCATCAATTCCAACCAGACAAGTTACTCTCTCACCCTGCCTATGCGTAAGTATATGCATCTGGCAGTAGCGAATCTCGCTAATAATGACATGGTTGCACTGAAAGACGAACAGCACAGCAACACATCCATGCTGTTGCAGGCAGAAGGAAGTATCTTGGAATCGCATACTACAGGCTTGTTTACAGCCCGTCAGCCGATGGAGGTGCTTTCAGGTGTAGACCAGATATTTAATGTTCGTCTGTTTATGGCCAACAGCGCCGTTGCTTTGGTACTCAACACCAAAGGCCATGCATACACCGATATGAAGGTGTATGGGACAGGATTTGCCAATCGGTTTAATATCAGGGACAGCGTTTACGTGTTCCCTAAAGAGAGTCCGCTGATTAAGGCAACAAAGGTAGAGACTGGCAACGACTTGCTCTGTTACTGCTCCGTGAATTTCCCATCCCACGATGGGACGACAAGAGCTGACGAAGAGACATTGTGGCAAATAAAAGTGTATATAACTAATACTGACGGCAGTATTACTGAGTCAGTACTCGATATAAAAGAACCCCTGAAAGCGGGTGACCTCAGAATTATCAAGGGTGATATTGATGACCAGGGAGGTGTACGTCCCTATGACAGCACAGTTGGTGTGAGTGTGATGCTTGACTGGAACGAAGGCTCTACATACGACCCTGATTTATAATTTTAGAGTCCTATATAAAAATAACGTACGCGCGTGAAGACAACTGTCAGACATATCATATACTATCTGTTGTTGGGCATGATGATTTCATGTTCAACTTCTGACGATGTGTCTGAGCAGCTCATTGATACGACACAGCCGGAAGCCAAACAGGTGGACTTGCTTGTCAGTGCCGGCAAGGGAGCACTTAAGACCTATCAGGCGCCTACCCAAAACAGTAGTGCCCAAGAATTCCTTGGTATGGAAATGATGGTGGCTATTCCTTACCACACTAATGGTAATGCAGTGACAGCAAGCGACGACCCGCTAATAAACCTCGTAGATGCAGATGAAGAAAACAATCTTGCAAAAAAGTACGAGACAGAGAACTATAACACCTACTACGTGGATCGCTGCCACCTGATGACAGGCACAGACCACATGCTGGTCTATGGAAAGGCAAAGCCCGTTTCAGAAGAACTTAAGATAAACGGACAACTGAGCGATTTGCCTACTGTTCGTAAAAAAACAGCTGACATTCAGTTCAGCCTGACCTCAATCCGTGAATCTACGGAACCGCATGCTGATGCGAAAGCTTTGGCAAGCTATATGACCTCTATAGCCAACACTCCCGGTTGGAGTACGACAAGCGACCCAACGCTGAAGAGTTATTATCTGGACTTCATCCGTATGGGTTCGGAAGGTGCCGGACTCATGAGTGGAGCAGCTGCCAATATCAAGGCCTTCGTGGCTGCACTCAAGGCACTGCTGACAGGCAGAAAGGATGCTCTCAGCACCGCCATCAAGGCAAAGATTGATGCAACTGATATATCCGCAAACACCTATCCCCAGTCCATCGGACTGCCTGACGGAGCCGCAGTTATCCGCTGGATGAAGAAGAAGGATGAGGAAACAGGTGAATACACAGATGAAGAAGAATTCTCTGTTCGTACCACGACGACAACCCTCGACAACGTCAACGGTATCAACCGTTATACCTATCCTGCAGAACTGATGTTCTTTGTGGATAGCCCCATACGCACCTCAGCTGAAGAGGTGTCGAAGACAGTTTACAAGACTACCGACCAACTGTGGAGTGCTTTCTTGGATACATACTATAAAGGTCCAGAAACTGTTAATAGGGATACCAAGGCGGTAGCCGTAGAGAATCCTATCCAATATGGCGTTGCCAAACTGAATCTCACATTGACAGGCATGAGCCCTACGCTGACGGATGCTAAAGACGAAACAGTAACCAATGCCGATATGGCCCACCTGCCTCTTACGGGTGTCATCATTGGCGGACAACATACAGTTGGCTTCAACATGAAGCCACAAGGCGAACAGACGGATGTCGATGGACGTTTCATCTACGAGACAACCATTGACAAAACAAAATTATCAACAGAAGGCTACAAGACCAGCACACTGGTGCTGCAGTCGTACGACAATGAGAAAGTTCCCGTCATCCTGGAGTTCGAAAATAATACAGGTAATGCGTTTACAGGCAAGGATGGTACCGTCTATCCTGATACGCGGTTCTATCTCATCGGTATGATAGACCCTGCCGAAAAAGGTACGGGTGAATATGCGAACCGCGTGTTCACACAAGATTATATCACCACCATGTCGATGAGCGTGACATCGCTCGCTAAGGCATATACTAGCATGCCTGACCTGCTGGCTTCACGACTGGAGATTGGTGTACAGGTGGTGACAAAATGGATTCAAGCAACAACCACTAACGTGGAATTATAACGTAACATGATAAAAAACAGACATATATACCTTATCCAATGGCTCTTATGCAGCATCCTGACAATGCTGTGCTCTGCCTGCTCTTCCAGCGATGCAGAAGAAGGAGCTATGGAAGCTTCGCACAAACAACCGATGATGGCAATATATGTCTATGCTCCAGAACAGGCAGCAACATCACAGAAGAATGCTTCGCAAACCCGTGCTGATGTGGGCGAGGTTGATCCTATAACCAACGAGGGCACCATCAAGAGTCTGCAGATATGGGTTTACGAGTCGGTGTCAGGAGCATACGTTGGCTATTTCAGTACTAACGATGTGACAGCACTTAACGAGGGGCATGGCACTACCTACCAGATACCAGTCAGCGATGATTTCGCTACCAACAAGCCCAAAGTCAATGTCTATGCTATGGCTAATGTAACAAACGCTAACTGCGGCGTGAGCACATTAGATAAGGAAACTACTCGTGACGCCCTGCTGGCAGGTGCCAAGATTGAAGGACATTTCGGACTGGGTAACCTGCAGACAAGCGTACCCGATGACGGTTTGCCTTTTGCGGGACACTTGACGGCTGAGTCTGTGGTTGGCGATTCACCAGCCCTGCGTATAGGTACGGCAAGTTCGGCTTCCACCGTTCAACTGACCCGTGCCGTATCGAAACTGCGCTTTGTCTTTGCCAAGACGACAGGCCAGCCTAAGGTGAGCATCAACAGCATCAAGATGAACGCAGGGATGATTCCCGAAGTGGAATATCTGTTCGATAAACCGGAATCTGTGACTATCTCCTACAACATCGAGGCGGGTGAACTGTTGTCGTTACCTATCGATGATATCGCACAGACAGCAGACCCTACGGACTATATCTATTTCAATCAGGATGCTCAGGAATATGAGAACCTGATTAATGGAGCTGGTCTGACAGTAAAAGGTCCATTCTACCTGCGTGAGAGTGACAAACAACTGACAGGTACGATAACATACACCATTGGTGGCGAAGAAAAGATTGCCAATTTTGCCATGCAACAAGCTGGCGACTTCAGTCGCAACCACACCTGGATAGTCTATGCCTACTATGCCGGTACCGGTAGTTTGCAGGTGCAGTCACTATATGTGAAAGATTGGTCAACGAAAGAAATGAATTACGAATACTTTAATTGGTAAGGTTCAATAAAGGAGTAATAAATGAGCATTAATAAGAAATATATCAGCATCTTATCGATTGCTATTGCCATGCTGCTAAGCGCCTGTTCTTCGGACAATTCCGAGGTGCAGACGGCTTCTGCGGAAGACAAATCCGTAGGCGATAAGATACAGATAATGGCGTATGCTCCTCCATTTGCTAATGCCAACCCGCAAGACGCTGCTCCAACTGGATTTACTGCCTACACCCTCGACAAGGTGACGGAGATGGGTATCTATATGATAAAGAATGATGATACGACGCCCTATGCGGAAAAGCGCTTGAGATATGCCTCGAAATGGTTTGCTTTCTTTGAAACGTTGCCCCAAAAGAACTATACTGTCTATGGCTACATACCCAAGACAGAAGGTATGAGTAGCGGTCTGTCAAACGTAAATTCAGACGGCGCTACCCTTACAATCAGTGGCATCAAGCCTGTGACCACCGACGACATCTGCATCATTACGGGCGTCAAGGAAACGAACACGGGCCTGAAGGAGGGACAGTTCGGTTGGTACATGGCGAAAGCCAACGACAATTTCTACATGTATCTGCTGTTGGACCATATCTATGCCTCGGTGAACTTCAGTATGATAATTGATGCAGAATATGCCCAATTGCGAACCATCAAGTTGAAGACCATGAAGTTACGCACTGATAAGGGAAGCGTCAATGCCACTATTAAGCTGACGCACAATGATACAGGTACAAGTCCTATTTCCAGTGCAACCTACACATCAGAAGGAACCAGCTATGAGGTGGAGATATTCAACGATGCTGAGGGTATAGCACTTGACACAGAGACTCCTTTGGTTATCAATACCTGCTTTGCTCCTAATATGTCCAAAAACCTGACAATGGTCACCACTTATGATGTGTACGACAGGAAGGGTAACCTGATACGTAAGAACTGCACAGCAACCAACAAATTACCGAATCTGGATGCCGTTAGAGCACAACAAGTACAGTTGAATCTGACTGTCAACCCGACATACCTCAATGTTCTGTCAGATCCAGACTTGGACAACCCAACGGTAAAGGGTAAAAAAGAATAGAAGAAGATACTATAATATGCGCAAAATAATAACCATCCTACTATTGCTTTGTTTGTCTGCATCACTGGTGCAGGCTCAAATCACTATTGGGGGTAATATATACGGAGGCGGTAATGCCGGTGACTTGGGCGGCAAAACTACCGTCAATATCTATGCTGGAGACCTGCACAACGTCTATGGCGGTGCCCGTCAGGCAAACGTAGGAGGCAGCGCATTCCTGCACATCGATGGTGAGCATGCCTCCAACTATATCATCATTGACAAGGCGTATGGTGGTAACGATATCGCAGGAACTATTGGTGCTTCTGACGAAATACCGTCGGAGTTGACGGAAGTAGGTACAACAACAGGAAAGAATAATATTGATAATACTTGGAACGCCTTTGTGCGTATCTCTAACAAGGATAATCAAAAGACATACATTGGACAACTCTTCGGAGGTAGCAACGGTGACTATACGGTCAAGAATCCCAGTGTAAGTGAGTCTGGTAAGTGGGAAATATGGACAAAGGATGCTACTCCGATTCAGGTCTATGAGAATGATGCCCAACCTCAATTGCCTGACATTCGCAAGACTTACTTGGAACTTTTGGGTGGTTCCATTGTTTATGCCTATGGTGGTGGTAACAATGCTACCATTACAGAAAGGACCGTTATCGCTCTGAAGAATCCGAGCGAGGTGGTAAATAGTATCAAAGATGCCACCAATCCTAACGCAGATAACACAGGTGAGTTGCTGACAAACGACCGCTTTGAAGACAGAATGGGCATCAACACCACCTTCTCTTACCCCAGCAGTGATGCCTACCAGATAGGTCGTTTCTTTGGCGGTAACAACAAGGCAGATATGGCTATCCGTCCTAGATGGAATCTGCAACAAGGTAAGATTCGTAATCTCTATGGCGGTGGAAACGAAGGGCGTATGACCAGTCCAGAAGGTCTGCTCATGCAGATTGAAGGTGAAGGTATGGTGATTGACAATGTCTATGGCGGTTGTCGCAAGGCGGATGTGAAACCTTTGTATAACAACAATGATGCTACGCCAGTTCCTTATAACGATGTAGCACTGGACCCAGAGGATAACCCGAACAAAATTCCTGCAGGTTATGCTGCACGTGTCAGAGTGTTGGCTGGTCATGTCAACAACGTGTATGGCGGTAACGATATCTCTGGTAATGTCTATGCCGGTAATACCGTAGGTATCATGACCCATATCTACGGCGATGTCTATGGTGGCGGTAACGGCTCTTATGCCTACACTGATAACCCGGCCTTGAAGGATGATCCACATTGGTCTGACTTCTACTATAATCCTGATGACATCCTTGAAGCTGCAGGCATCACAGGCGTAGAGGAGAAGCTCAAATCTGCTACAGCCCTCAACCTCATCCGTCCTAACGCAGAGAAGAAGCCAATCCAACCATCGTGGATGGTGGTCTCTATGTGGGTGGTAACAGTGCCTCATTGCGAGAGAATGTTTCTGGCTCAAGTTCTGGCGACCAGACGCACGTCAAGATTGGTTCATACGCCATCATCGACAATGTGTACCTCGGTAACAACGGTGCAAATATGATTAGAACCGAAGAGGCTGTCGGTGGTCATAACGAAGGCGTGCTGCGCACATTTACACGCACAGATATCGCGAGTGACGCAAGCAGATTCAGTTCTATGAATTTGGAAGACGCGGACGTCTTTGCTAAGTACATGGAAGGCTGCGCCATGAAGGTGAAGTCAACCGTGGTCTTCGAGAGCAGAGCTAAAGGCGATGCTGCTGACTACATACCTTATTCCACCATGTTTGGTGCTATCGTCTGCGGTGGTAATGTGGGTAGTATGATTACCGAGGGTAAGACGACAATCAACTTCACAGA
>CACYKA010000025.1 GCA_902774795.1 uncultured Prevotellaceae bacterium
GAATGAGTCGTATTCAATTGTCAAGGCCTGAGATCGATCCTTGTCGGGAATGCGTGAGGCGACATTGCTGTTCCATTCTCTGCAGAAGTCGCTCTTGGTTCCCTTGTAGCGGTATATTTCGGGAATTTTCTTGCTTTCGGTCAGTAGTATGTATATTGGTACTACGGCCGAAGCATTGTTTATCAGGTACTGGTCAGGGGCAGTCTTTATATCAGTCAGCTTTTGCAGATTCAGGAAAACATTGTTAATCTGGTCAATCGTGATATATTCGTCGAAATGCACCACGTCATACTCAAAATGCAGCACATCGTTGGAGATGGTTGGTTCTCCCTCCATCTGACTGTTGAATATGCTTTGTAGTTGGATTATTTTGTCCTTACAGTCCTGCAATTCCAGGGCCTGTGTGGACGCAAGCCTGTGAAGCTTGTCATTCTCTTCTCTCAGGCGGGCATTCTCTTTATCCTTCTCCTGATTCTCCACCTTCAGCTCATCCCTCTCTTTAACGAGGTCAGCATAAAACATCTGACCGAAGACATCAACTGCCTTCTTGTATTTGTTGTCTGCAGGCACAGGCGAAGTCTCGTCACTCGTCCATGCCTGCTGCATGTCGCCGGTATTATTGTCCTGTCCCGTGTCGGAATCTATATTGTAGTCTCTCGTCTCCATAATATCGAAATTTTGTTATTACCATGAATACTAATGTGTTTTTTTGTTTAATTTATTATAAGGATAACATCCTTTCAAGTTGCGAAATTACGAAAAATATTCAAAACTACCAAATAATATGCACAAAATAGTATAAAAATTTCTATCTTTTAAGTAAAATATGTATATTTGCACTCGTAAAAAACTTCAAAACTTAAATTATATATCAATATGAGACAGAAATTTATATTTCTATTTGCAGCAATGTTGCTGATGAGTTTATGTGCTAAGGCACAGTCTCTGAGCTATGCCAAGACATTGATCAAACAGGAACGCTACCTTGATGCTGCAAAGCAATTACGCCCGCTTGCCGATGGGGGCAATGCCGAGGCACAATGGATTGCTGCAGAAATGTTTTTTGAGGGGAAAGGTGTTCCAAAGAACAACGCACAGGGCATTAAGTATGCTACTATGGCTGCTAAGCAAGGGTATGAAAATGCTGTATTATTGTTGGCAAAATATTATGACAAGCAAGGTAAGCATTCTCAAGCAATTGAAACACTGACCAAGTACACCACCCAGTATCCTGCGTTACTCAAGGGACAATCAGGAGTGTGGTTAAGCTACGCATATTTTGTAGGCGAAGGAGTCGCTTCAGACACTCTGAAAGCAAGCGAGATTCTAGACCAACAGGAAAATATAAATGAGACCCTTAAAAAAATACCTCAGCTCGGTGAGCCATACTGGATTGGCAAAGCAAAACAAATAGGATTGAAGTCTATGTCAGAGTATTATCAGAAGACACGCGACCAGGTTTTTAGACAATGGTTGTTCGACATGATGGATTTATTGGATGCTGATAAAAAAAAGGAATGGTACGAAATATGGCGCAACGAACAAGCTCTTGGTTTTAAGGCCATTGCGGCTATTGTAAGTCAATGGGCAGAAGAAGGAAAAGGCGTGGAAGCTAATCTTTTAACAGCCAAGTTTTTGGCATGGATGGCAGCAGAAAGTGGTGACTCTTATGGTAAACAGCGTTACCAACATTTGTTGAAGGATACTGATTTCGAAACCGGTGAGATTCGCCCTGAGGGCATAGTTATCTCAACATACGGACCAAACAGGGCTCTTGTCATGATGCGCATTCCGGTAAACATAGACAGAAAAAGCAGAGTTCAGCATGACGGCACTTATCATTTTAGCCTTGAAACTGGCTGTACTCGTTATGGCCTCAAATGGTATCGTGCTTATGAGAACGACTATAAGCAACTCATAAGTTGGATGAAGGAATACAACATGGAATTGCCATCAGGATTAGTATCAGGTGACGACATATATTCTATCAATAATGGTGAAGTGACAACTGTGAGGAAAATGAAAAATTCTGACTATAAATTGGTGTTACCTACTTACCTAGTTACAACAATCACAAAATAAGAAAAAGAATACTATGAAAAGAGATATTATATTAACATCTGTTTTAATTGCAGCATCAACGTTGATAATAGGATGTTCCAACAACGGAAGTGACGACATTTATTCACACAAGTACAGAGCTGTACAAATAGACAAAGGCGATAGTTGGAGTATAATTGACGGAGAAGGCAACATAATAGTAAAAGGTGAATATTCTGCCGACGATCAAGTATCAAATATTTACGGTGAAACATATTGGGTGAAGTCTGGAGACAAGTTTCAACTCTTCAGTATCAGTTCACCAAAGAAGCCCTTGACGGCAGACGAGTGGGATTTTGCTACGGAGATGTTTGATGACCGTGCTTTGGTAGGCAAGGTCGGTGAACCTATAAGTATTATTAATGGTAGTGGAAAAATTATTTCCACGTTGGGCAAGGATATAGCCAAGGCATCACGAGATATCGGTGATGGAGGAAATATCCTGATAAAGAAGTCTGACGGCACGTCAGGATGGGCAGACGAGAATGGCAAGATAATAAAGGACAATCTTTACGATGTTACACTTGGAAAAGGCGACATAGCAGCTATTGCACACAAAAAGAAGGATTCAGATAAATACACGATTTTTGACAGCAAGGGTAACGAGACAGGTGAGTTTACTGCTGATTACATTGTGGCATTGAGAGATGGTTATATCGGGATACACAAGAGCGAGAAAGGAAAACTTATCAATAAAAATGGTGAGATGGTTCTGGAGTCAAAAAAATATATTGCTATTATGCCTCCCTATTTTGGAAATTGTATAGTTGTTAATGAAGATTCAAAGTTTGGCATCATGAACCTAGAGGGTGAAGAACTCATTCGTGCTAAATACAAGTTGATTCTTCCAAGTAGAGAAGACTTGTTCATTGCAGTAAAAGAAGAGGGTAAGACTGGTGTGATTAATTTTGAAGATGAGACTGTTATCGATTTTGAATATGGTGATGCTCTGAATGTTGGAGGCAACTTCCTTATGCAAGATGGCAGCACTTATATTCTTTTGGGACGCGACGGCAAACGTATAGGAAAACAGGAATTCTACAGTTATTCAAAGTCACCTTGTGTAAAGGAGATATCGTATGTCAATGTTGAGGAATTAGAAACTTCAATTCTTTCTATGGTTGCAAAATTTGATCCAAATAAGACAATTGCCAATGTCGCAACTGAACTGGGGAAAAAGCCTTCAGGTGATTTCGCTTATACTGACCATTTTTCTGATGCCAAGACAATGGCAGGACAAGTAGCAACAATATATTACACATTCTGGACTACATCTTTGGCAAGAGAGAAATTTCATGAAAAAACGACGAACGACGGGTGGTTTGATCATACAGAACAAGTTAGCGATGGATGGGTTTGGATGGAAAGTAATATGTCAGGCATTACCATTATATTCCCAACTATAGACAACGATATCAACCAAACCATAGAACTGATAGCCAGCCGCCTGAAACAAAAAGGTTACGACAACGAGGGTTATGAAAATCATCCTAATATGATTAAGGATAATCACCATATAGAGATTACTCAGTACGGAAATGGTATTCAGGCAGTCATTGGTATATGGGAGCCAGATCCCGGTTGTTGAGAAAGCAACCTTTAAGGTATAACTGTGCCAAGGTTACGATTACCGCACTTAATGCGGAAATTCCAAATTTGGGTGGGTTAGAAACTGACATTATGATATAATATAATCCCTGACAAGTGATTGTTCTTGTCAGGGATGTTTCGTAAGTTTTTCTTGATTTGTTTGGCGGTTTGAAGGGCGACGTGAATGAAGACAATATCGTTAATGGTACGGACAATCAGGAGTTAATCAATATTATAGTAGAAGGGGAATAGTTTGCGGTTTCTTGCGCTCCGTAGGTGCTCAGGCGAGCAAGCTCGGAGTCCAGTTTACGGTTTACAGATAAATTATAAAGCCCTCTGAGTACAAATGTGCTCAGGGGGCTTATTTATTCATGTTTTGTATAGGTTTTTTCTAAAATTATATCTCAAACAACCACTTTTTGCAATTTTGCAACAATGAATTGCAATTTTGCAATAAGCATATCCTTTGTTATATTTATATTTGCAGCGGAATTTATCTATTAATTAAAACAATATAGTTATGAAAAAATCAATTTTAACATTGATGCTTATGCTGACAGCGATAGCTGCAGGAGCATTGGATTTCACGGTGAACGGTCTGACCTATAAGGTTACAAACATGGACTCCGTGACAGTTGTGTCCTATAACACTTTATATGGCAAAGATGTGAGGATACCCTCTACAGTAATCTATGGTCAGACAACCTACAAGGTTACAGCCGTAGGAGACAATGCCTTTTACGCCAAGCCCATCAAAAGCATCTCGATACCTGCCAGTGTAGAGATTCTTGGCGAACAGGCTTTCACCTATAATGACAGCCTTCAGTCTGTTCGCATTGAGGACGGTGACACCCCGCTTACTCTTGTTGACGCGTATTACTCCACCTTTAACTGCGGCGGCGCCAGATATACTGTGTATGTAGGCCGTGACCTCATAAGCGTGTGCCGCCCAGACGAGTCGCCATTCCCGCAGGCTACTTCAATAACATGGGGCCCGAAGGTGACGGAAATAGGTTCGAAAGATGCTTGTTGCCCGTATTTGAGGAATGCAGTCATCAGCAACAGCGTAAAGACTATCGGACATAGTGCCTTTCTATGGGCAGGTAATGACAGTGACAGCGATGCCCTTACAATAACCATGGGTGCCAATGTTGACAGTATAGCTGCCTGTGCTTTCCAAAATTGTAATAAACTGACATCCATAGAGCTTCCTAAGGGACTGAAGGCTATTCCTGATGCCTGCTTCTATGGCACGCCTATAAGGGATGTCTTCATTCCGGCTTCTGTGATGTCTGTCGGTGATCAGGCTTTCAGTTGGGACAACAACCTCAAGACTGTTACTATCGAGGACAGCGATAAGCCGATCACTCTTATTGACCCTTACTACACAACCTTCAATAACGGTGAAGCAAAATATACCGTGTATGTAGGCCGTAACATTGAACGTCAGTTCCGCCCTAGCGAAACACCATTCCCACAGGCAACGACAATAACATGGGGTCCGAAGGTGACTGCCATTGGCACTGGAGAGGGACGCAGCCCGTTCCTTACCAGCGCTGTCATCAGCAACAGCGTGAAGACCATTGGGGCAGAGGCCTTTATGGATGCAGGTAATTCCAGCAACAGCATTGACCTCACGATAACTATGAGTGCTTACGTTGACAGTATAGGCTACTCGGCTTTCCAGAACTGTACAAAGCTGACATCCATAGAACTTCCAAAGGTTCTGAAGGCTATTCCTGATGCTTGCTTCAGCGGTACGCGCATCAGGGATGTCGTCATTCCTGCTTCTGTGATGTCTGTCGGTAATCAGGCTTTCAGTTGGAATGACAGCATCAAAACCGTCACCATTGAAGACAACGACAAGCCGATTACATTCAGTGACCCCTACTACACAACCTTCGATAACGGCGGTGCAAGATATACAGTGTATGTTGGCCGTAACATCGAGCGTTTGTTCCGCCCTAGCGAATCGCCATTCCCACAGGCAACAACAATAACATGGGGCTCTATGGTGACTGCTGTTGGCGATGGCGAAGGACGCAGCCCGTTCCTTAAGAATGCCGTAATAGGTAACAGTGTGAAGACTGTCGGTGCTGAAGCCTTCTATTTGGCAGGTTATTCCAGTGAGGCAGAAGAACTCCTGATAAATATGGGCGCTAATGTTGATAGCATAGGCTACTCGGCTTTCCTGAACTGCAGCAAGTTGAAATCTATAGTACTTCCAAAGGTTCTGAAGGCTATTCCTGACAACTGTTTCAATGGCACACGCATCAAGGATGTCGTGATTCCGGCATCTGTGATGTCAGTGGGCGACCAGGCCTTCAACTGGAATGACAGCATCAAGACCATCCGCATTGAGGACAGCGATAAGCCGATTACATTCAATGACCCCTACTACACAACCTTCGATAATGGCGGTGCCAGCTATACTGTGTATCAAGGTCGTAACATCGAGCGTATGTTCCGCCCAAGCGAATCGCCATTCCCACAGGCTGAAAGCGTAGCCTTTGGTGCGCAGGTGACATCATTGGGCAGCGGTATGTACAACTGCGTGAATATTAGCAACATCATCGCTCCTTGGGAGACACCAATCAGCATCAACAGTGATGTATTCAATTATGATCTGTACCAAAATGCCACCCTTTATGTGCCACGCAAGCATCTGGATAGTTACAAGGCTGCCCCCGTATGGAAGGACTTCCTCAAAATCGAGGAGATGGAAGAGGTTAAGTGCTTTACTCCTACCGCAACGCTTGAGGATGGTCGCCTGCACTTCGAATGTGAGACAAAGGATGTGACCTTCCACTATAAGTACACATATCCGGAAGGCCGCGAGGGTACCGGCAACGACGTTAGCGTTGGCCAGACTATCTACCTGACGCTCTATGCGACGGAATTGTCAACGGTACCGACATTCAGGAGATTATCAATATCATAGTAGAAGGGGAGTGAGAAGGGAGTGAAAGTGAAGTGAAAAGGGAGTGAAAAGGGAGTGAAAAAAGCAGGAGCTGCGTTATTTTTGTGCAGTTCCTGCTATTTTGTTATCCTTTTTACCTTTAATGGCATTTTATTCTTTTATCCTCTCAAAGAGCTTGTCGAGGGCTTCGTCGGGGTTGCCGTTGCATTCTTCTAACAGGGAGACGAACTTGGAGCCGATGATGGCACCGGCGGCGTTGTCGAAGGCGGCATTTAACGTCTGAGCATTGGAGATGCCGAAGCCTATCATCCTTGGATTGTGAAGGGACATGCTGTTGATGTTACGGAAATATTCCAGGGTCTGTTCGTCGAACTTATCCTTGCTTCCGGTGGTAGAGGCTGAGCTGACCATATAGACGAAGCCGTCGGTATGCTCGTCAATCATCCTTATGCGCTCTTCAGACGTCTCGGGCGAGATAAGCATGATGCAGCGCTGGCCGTACTTGTCTGCTACAGGCTTGAAGGTCTCCAGGTAGTCAGCAAACGGCAGGTCGGGGATAATCACTCCGCTGACGCCGGACTCCTTGCATGACTTGCAGAAGTCTTCGATGCCGTAATGCAGTATCGGATTCAGATAGCCCATCATTACGAGAGGTATCATGACCTCATCTTTTATTTCTTTCAGCTGACTGAACAGCAGTTTCAGGCTCATGCCGTTCTTCAGCGCCTTGGTGGCGGCAGTCTGAATTATCGGGCCGTCGGCAAGTGGGTCGCTGAATGGTATGCCGACCTCAATCATGTCGATGCCTCGTTTCTGCATCGTGAGAATCACTTTTGCCGTATCGTCTTTGTCTGTTGCTCCGGCACAGAAGTACAACGACAGTATCTTCCTGTCGCCCCTGTTCCCAAACAGTTCGTTAATCTTATTTGTATTCATATCAATTATCAATTGTCAATTATCAATTCTTAATAAAAAGTCTTTTAGTGCTACGCCTGGTTCTGGTGTCTTCATGAAATTCTCGCCGATGAGGAAGCCACGGTAGCCGGCTTCTCGCAGAGCTTTGACGGTCTTGGGGTCGGATATACCGCTCTCACTTACCTTCACGGCATCCTTCGGCAACTTCTCTGCCAGGCGGAACGATGTCTCCACGTCGGTAACGAAAGAGCCGAGGTTGCGATTGTTGATGCCGCAGAGATCAGGTCCGAGGGCTGCATACTCCATTTCCTCTTCGCTGTGCATCTCAAGGAGCACTTCGAGGCCGAGGGCGTGGGCTTTCTCCAACAATGCCGCACATTGCTGAACGCTGAGACAGGCTGCGATAAGCAATACGGCGCTGGCGCCACAGAGGGCTGCCGCATAGAGCTGAGCCTCGTCGATGACGAAGTTCTTGTAGAGGATGGGCAGCGTGACACCACTCTGACGGGCCGTGCGGATAAAGTCGTCGCAACCGCCGAAGTATTCCTGGTCGGTCAGGATGCTGAGGGCTGCGGCACCATTCTGCTGATAGCTCAGGGGAATGATGTCTGCCCTACCCTCTTGCTTTATCCAGCCCTTGGACGGCGACTTGCGCTTGAACTCGGCGATGATGCCAGTAGGACTGTTGAGCAGGGCAGCCTTCAACGATGGCTTCGGAGCATACAGACGGGCTACTTCCAACTGCTTGTGGGCAACGATTTCTTCAAGAATGTCTTTCATAATAATTATGAATTATGAATTTTGAATTTTGAATTAAGAATTCAGTTCTACGAACTTCTTGAAAGTGCGCAGGGCAGCGCCGCTGTCGATGCTCTCGCGGGCTATCTCTACGCATTCCTCGATGCTCTTCTGGCCTTTTTCAAGCACCTGTATGCCGAAGGCTGCATTAGCGAGGACGATGTTCTTCTGGGCAGGCAGAGCACGGTTCTCAAGCACGCTGTCGAATATCTGTGCTGCCTCCTCTTCCGTAGCACCGCCAACGAGTTCCTCGGGCTTTGCTATCTCGAAGCCAAGGTCTTGGGGCTTGAAGATGCGCTCGTAATTATTTGTCGTTACCTTGAAGTCACCTGTCAGCGAAATCTCATCGTAGCCGTCGATGCTGTTGACGATGCCATAGTCGATGCCGAGCTTCTGATAGACGTTGTTGTAAAGGCGCATCTGGTCGAGGTTTGCCACTCCCAGGAGCTGACACTTTGGCTGTGACGGATTGACTATCGGACCAAGCAGGTTGAAGATGGTCGGGAACTGCAGGGCCTTGCGTATCGGACCGACGAACTTCATGGCTTTGGCAAAGAGCTGAGCATGCAGATAGACGATGCCGGCCTCATTGAGCGAGCGGTTGAGCTTGTCGATGTTGTCAGTAAACTTTATGCCATGATGCTGAATGACATTCGAAGCACCACTAACCGATGTGGCAGCATAGTTGCCGTGCTTTGCCACCTTGTAACCGGCTCCGGCAATCACAAAACAAGCAGTGGTGGAGATATTAAAAGTATTCTTTCTGTCGCCGCCAGTACCAACGACGTCGATGTAGCGGTCAGCATTCAGTATTGCCGAAACACCAGTTTCGAGTATGCCGTCGCGGAAACCGAGCAATTCATCTACCGTCACGCCACGCATCTGCAGACACGTCAGCAGGGCGGTAATCTGTTCGTTGGGATACTCACTGTGGGTTATGCCAATCAGTATTGTCTTCATCTCCTCGCGGGAGAGCTCTTCGTGGTTAAGCAGGCGGAAGAGATAGCCTTTCATTGTCTGTTCCATATTTGTGTTGAGTCTAATTAGTCTAATGGGGTTTAAATGGTTTAAGAGGTTTAAGAGGTTAAAACGGTTTAATGGGATAACCAGTTTTGGAGCATCTTCTTGCCATCGGGCGTGAGCACACTTTCGGGGTGAAACTGTATGCCGTGGATGTCGTATTCCTTGTGCTTTATGGCCATGATGCAGCCGTCATCGCTCTTTGCCGTTACGGCAAGGCATTCGGGCAGTCCGTCAGCTGAAACCACCCATGAATGGTAGCGTCCGACGGTGATTCTTTTGGGCAGCCCCTCGAACATCACGTCGCTGTCTGTTATATCACATGGCGTTGCGACACCGTGCATCACGTCAGTCATATTCTCCAGTTGTGCGCCAAACACCTGTCCGATGGCCTGATGGCCCAGGCAAACGCCGAGTATCGGCTTGTGACCTGCGTAGGTGCGGATGACGTCGAGAAGCAGACCTGCCTCTTCAGGAATACCTGGACCGGGCGATAGGATAATCTTGTCATACGCCTCCAGGTCGCCGATATTGAACTGGTCATTGCGGACTACTGTCACCTCCGCACCAAGTTCCTTCACCAAGTGACTGAGGTTATATGTGAACGAATCGTAATTGTCTATGATAACTATCTTCATAAATTAAGATTTTTTGAATTTTGCGCTCGGCTTTGCCGCTTTTACAAAGGCTTCAGCCGACTAAAAGAATTATGAATTACATTTCCTCAGCCATGTAGATAGCCTTTCGGAGTGCTCCGAGTTTGTTGTTTACCTCCTGGAGTTCGTATTCCACATTGCTCTTGGCAACAATGCCACCGCCAGCCTGGAACCATAGCTCTCCGTTTCTTGCCACGAAGGTGCGGATGGTGATGGCCTGATTCAGCGTGCCGTCCAATCCGATGATGCCTATGCAACCGCCGTAGGCACCACGGTTGTGAGGCTCATACTCGCTGATGAGCTGCATGGCCCTAACCTTCGGCGCTCCTGACAGCGTGCCGGCAGGGAACGTGTCCGTGAATGTCTTTATTGGGTCGGCATCCTTGTCCAAATCGCCCGAGACTCTCGAAACGAGGTGTATCACATGGCTGTAGTACTGCAGCTCCTTGTATTTCTCCACCTTCACATTATGGCAGTTACGGCTCAGGTCGTTACGCGCCAAATCGACCAGCATCACGTGCTCCGCATTCTCCTTCGGGTCGTTGCGCAGGTATTCCGCACCCTGTCTGTCGGCCTCTGCATCGCCGGTGCGCTTTGTCGTACCAGCAATTGGGTCGATATATGCCTTCCCGCCCTCTATGCGACAGTGGGTCTCTGGTGACGAACCGAATATGCGGAAGCCGCCGAAGTCGAAATAGAATAGGTATGGTGATGGATTGATGCTGCGCAGAGCACGATAGAGCTTAAAGTCATCGCCCTCATATTTCTGTACGAAACGGCGGCTCATAACAATCTGGAACACGTCTCCCCTCAGGCAATGTTTTATGCCCTTGCGGATGTTCTCCCTGTGCTCATCGTCGGTAAGCGTGCTTGTAGTGTCGCCCACAGGATGGAAGTCATAAGCCTTCACATTGGCCTTGTTCATAGCCTTCAGCACAGCATCAATGTTATCGTTTTCGTTCTTGGACGAGCCAAGCGGCGGAGCCGAGCGATCGTTTTCGTTAAGGTTAACAATCTTCAGCGTATTGTAGTGGTGGTTGAACTCTATCACCGTCTTGTAGAGAATATAGAGCATGTCGGGAGCATCATTCTTCTCCTGAGTCTCGTCTTTCACCTCGATGTCCTCGAAGTATCTTACCATGTTGAACGCCGTATATCCGAACAATCCGCAGATACCCTTGTCTTCGCCCTCAATGCTGATACAATCGATAAGTTCGTGAATTGCATGGCAGGTCTGGTAGTCCTTACTTATTTCCTTTGTCCTCACGCTGCCGTCAGGATAGGTGATGGTCGCAATACCGTGGCCTATGGCGATGCTGGCAATGGGATTGACACCGATGTACGAACGTGAATTGTTCATGTCGTGATAGTCGGAACTCTCCATCAGCGCACTCTGCGCATACAGGTCGCGAAGTCTCATATAAACACCAACAGGGGTGTAGAGGTCGGCAAGAATGGTCTTGCTGCTTGTATGAAATTTATAGGTACTCATAATTATCAATTTTCAATTATCAATTAGAATTCCCCGTATTCCTTAGCCTTTACTTTGTTGTTCAAATAAGTATCTACATCCTTGTCACCACGACCGCTAACGGTGAGAACAACGACATCATCGGGATTGAACTTCATCTTCTTCAGCGCTGCAATGGCGTGGGCTGACTCTATTGCAGGTATTATCCCCTCTGTGCGTGTCAGCTCATATCCTGCATAGATAGCTTCATCGTCGTTGATGCTCAGCACCTTTGTGCGACCCTCCTTATACATATTACAGTGCATAGGACCCACACCTGGGTAGTCGAGACCAGCAGAAATGGTAAATGCCTCTTCTATCTGTCCGTCCTCATTCTGCATCACTAGCATCTTGGCTCCGTGGAGTATGCCGATGCTGCCTTTGTGGAAAGTGGCAGCAGTATGGTCGGTTTCATACCCTGCTCCGCCGGCTTCTGCCAATACAATCTTCACACGCTCATCATTGACATAATGGAATATAGTACCAGCGGCATTACTACCGCCACCGATGCAGGCAACGAGATAGTCAGGGTAGTCGCGGCCTTCTTTCTCCAAAAGCTGCTCCTTTATCTCTTCAGAGATGACGCTCTGCATTCTTGCCACCAGGTCTGGATAAGGATGAGGACCCATTGTAGAACCAACAAGGTAGTATGTGTCGCGGGGATGACAGCACCAGTCTCTGATAGCAGCAGAGCAAGCATCTGAGAGAGTCATGTTACCCGTCCTAACCGGATTAACCTGAGCACCCAGCATCTTCATGCGCTCAACGTTGGTATGCTGGCGCTGCACGTCGGTAGCACCCATGAATATCTCACACTTCATATCCATCAGGGCACATACCGTTGCAGTAGCAACGCCATGCTGTCCGGCACCTGTCTCGGCAATGATACGCGTCTTGCCCATCTTCTTCGCCAGAAGTATCTGACCGATGGTGTTGTTAATCTTATGGGCGCCTGTATGGTTCAGGTCTTCCCTCTTCAGATACAGCTTGCATCCGTATCTCTCACTCATCCTGCGAGCATAGTAAAGGGGAGACGGACGACCTACATAGTCCCTCAGCAGGGCATGATACTCCTTCTTGAATTCCTCAGACTCGATGATGGGCAGGTAAGCCTCCTGCAGTTCGTGAACACACTTGTAGAGGATCTCCGGCACGTATGCTCCGCCGAATTCACCATAAAAACCATTTTTGTCAACGTGATAATTTTTCATTTCTTTATTTTAACTTTTAATTATTAACTATTTATTATTAACTCAAAAAAAAAGAGGCCTATCGTAAGAACGACAGACCTCATTGTATCTTTTCTGAGCTAACAAACTTCATTTTACAGGTACATGACTATCTTCTCACGATTGTTGAATCTTGAGCCACGCCACCACCAGAAGTTGTTAGTTGTTCTAATCATAATTATTGTTTTATCACACTCGAAGTTGTGTTTGCGGTTGCAAAAGTATGAAGTTTTTATCTTTCTGCCAAATAATTTACATTTTTTTGCACAGAATTAACAATTCTCCCATTTACTTTTTGCAATTTTGCCACAGCAACATTTACTTTACATACTTCTTTCCATCCACAATATAGAATCCGTTTTGAGGAACAGAAGTTCTTCTTCCCATCATGTCATACACAACGCCCTTCTCAAAACGTGGAATGTTAGTATTGGATTTGTCAATATCATTAATGCCCGTAACAGTATCATAGCTCTTGTTAGTCAACATAAGTTGGCCAATCATGCAGTCAGCAAATGAACTGTCAGAGGTGTATATAGCAATAGCATAATCGTCCAGCTCAGTAATATCGAACTCGAAGGTCTGCTGTTTTGGATTTCCAAAAGAGTTGGAGGTAGAATTGCCAATATTAATGGTTGGTGTATAAGACTTCTTTGCAACGCTTGTACCACCATTACGCTTCTCAATATTCAGTTCCACTGGCGGGAAATCAGCTCTGTTCCAGTTACAAATTTTGAATGTCAGTGCGTAGTGACCTGGAGCCATAGTGAGTTTTACGCTGGTATCGCTGAGGCCGAATTTTGCCCATCCCTCACGGGTTTTACCATCGACGTTTCGGATGTAGAGACCATAGTCAAAGCCACGTGGTGAACCAGTTAACTGCAATACGCGACAACCCTGACTGTAACCTCCGCTATAGCCAGTGCGACGCTCTTTGCCATCGTAAGTTGTCCAGCCGACAGGCAAAGCGCCTCCCTCTGTGAAAGCAGCGGAAAGAGACAATGACGTGGGAGCCTGGAACAGTACATCAACAGAAGCAGAACCTGTCTCACCATCATTGTCGGTGGCAACGACTGTCAGAGTATGCTTGCCCTTCTGACCTCCAGTAAAGGTAGCCTTGTATGGCTTGGATGTACATGTAGCAATCAGGTTATCGCCATCGAAGAACTCTACTTTCTCCACTGTTCCGTTAGGATCATCGGCTGTAGCAGTAATGTTGATATCGGGGAATGATACCATCTCTTCCGGAGCATAATAGATATATCTCAAACCTGGCTTTGGTGCACTAATGCTTACATGAGGCCTTGTCTTGTTAAGTTTGAATCTCTTACAGAAGTTCCATATTTCCTTACCTGTATACACCTGTGGTTCCTTGCAAATCCAGTGACCCTTATTTGGCAACTCGAGCAGACGAACTTCAGAGCCATCATTTCCTGGACTCCAGACGTGCATCTTACAGTTGGTGAAACCATTGTAGTTGTTGGTGACCTTTGCCGTAGTCGGACAGCCATTGTGATTTATCCACACATTCAGGGCTGGTTGTGCACCACTGAAAGCACATGTTTCATCTGCAGTTCCATGAATATGCAGAATAGGTATGGCGCGTGCGTCAGCACTTGCCGTAGCACCACCCATAGGATAGCCACTGACAGGACAGAAGGCTGCAATAAGGTCGGAAATCTTGTTCATGGCATGATATGTAAGCATACCACCCATTGAGAAACCACCCAGATAGACGCGGTTACGGTCAATATTGTATTGTGATACCATCTTGTCGATAATGGCCTTGATGAAGTTTATGTCGCGGTTTCCTGAAGTGTCCCATGCCTTGTCTATGCCATTAGGGAAGACAACGACAAACTTGGCAGTATCGCACACAGATTCCATGCTCACATTATTATCCTTAAACTCACTGTTCTGCATCCAGTTAGCATCCTGGTTGTAGCCGTGACAGAAGATAAGAAGCGGACGGTTCTCACCAAGGTTATTAGGTGCATAAACGTTATAAGAACGGTTGAGACCATCAACAGTAATGTTGTCTGCCATCATTGACAGAATTCCTATTGTAAGCAGGAAGAATAAAAGAGTAATTTTTTTCATTGTTGGATATATTTCTTTAATAAAGTTTCGGAAATCGTTTGCAAAAGTACTTAAAATATTTTTACTGACAAAATAATAATCCCGCCAAAGGCCTCCAAAGACTCATTTTGACGCATAAGGAAAAATTTGTGGTATATTTTGAAATATTATATAATCCAGTTAAACCTTTTCTCTCATTATGTATCTATAAATTTATACGCATATACACTAAACAAATTATAAACATGAAAGATTTTATTTACTACGCTCCGACAGAAGTGGTATTCGGGCAGGAATCAGAGGAAAAAGTTGCTCTTCTGACAAAGAATTATGGTGGCACGAAGGTGCTGGTTCATTATGGTGGTCAGAGTGCCGTTCGTTCAGGACTTCTAGATAAAGTATGCGGTCTTCTTAAGGAAGGCGGCATAGAGTATGTAACACTTGGCGGCGTAGTGCCCAATCCGAGATTATCACTGGCGCAGAAAGGAATAGAGCTGTGTCGCAAGGAAGGAGTTGATTTCATCCTTGCTGTAGGCGGAGGCAGTGTTATAGACTCTGCAAAGTGCATCGCCTATGGAGTATGCTACGACGGCAACGTATGGGACATCTATACTGGCAAGGCAAAGCCTACTGCTATGCTTCCCGTAGCCTCTGTGCTTACTATTCCTGCTGCAGGAAGTGAGATGAGCGAGGCCAGTGTTATTACCAACGAAGATGGTGATATAAAAATTGGATATTCCAACGCAATGGCACGTCCAAAGTTTGCCATCATGAATCCTTGTCGCACCTTCTCGTTGCCCCCTTATCAGACGGCTGCCGGTGTTGCCGACATGATGATGCACACTATGGAGCGCTATTTCACCAAGGATGATGACATGGACCTTACCACCGACCTGGCAGAAGCTGTGCTCAGAAGGATGAAGACGGCAGTTTTTGCCGTATTGAAGAATCCTGAGGACTATCGCAACCGTGCACAGATAATGTGGGGCGGCAGTATCGCACACAACGGCTTGACGGGCTGCGGCATCAGTGACGACTGGGCAACACACCAGTTGGAGCATGAGCTGAGTGGTATGTTTGACGTTACCCATGGTGCTGGCCTTGCTGCCGTATGGCCAAGCTGGGCACGATATGTTATGCACGAGAACCTGAGACGTTTTGTGCGCTTTGCCGTTAATGTTATGGATGTTGACAACGATGATACCGACCCAGAAGGAACAGCCCTCAGAGGCATCGAGGCTATGGAGCGTTTCTATCACGCCATTGGTATGCCGATAAATATCCGTGAACTCATAGGTCGCGAGATTACTGACGACGAGATTCGCGAGATGACACGCAAGTGCAGCCGTGACTATCAACGTACATGCGGATGTTTGAAGGTGCTTCATGCTGAGGATATGGAGGCTATATACCGAATGGCACGCGGATAAAAAACAAAAGAACTTTTATCATTATGAAAAAAAACTTTCTGCTGATAATCGCCATTTTCCTAGCTGCCCTCACCACCCCGTCAGCAGGCAAGGCAAAACGTCTGCTCACCGAGAAGGATATGGGCGCATATCTCTTCACCTTCTTCAGCGACCCTACCCACTCGCTTTTCATGGCCATTAGTTATGACGGCTACAATTTCAAACCCATAAACAACGGCGAGCCCATAATTTCAGGTGACAGCATTGCCGAGCAGCATGGCATCCGCGACCCGCACATCTACCGTGCTCCGAACGGCAAGTTCTACATCGCCATGACCGACCTGCATATCTTCGGCAAACAGAAAGGCCTGCGCACCACACAGTGGGAACGCCCCGACAACTACGGATGGGGCAACAATCGTGGGCTTGTGCTAATGGCTTCAGATGACCTGATACACTGGACGCACCATGTAGCCCGTATCGACAAGCTCTTCCCCGAAGAATTCGGAGAGCTGGGATGTGCATGGGCACCTCAGACCATCTGGGACCCTGCTGTGGGAAAGCCAATGGTCTATTTCACCATACGTCAGAAGGCCGGTGGCCGTACAAAAATGTACTACAGCTATGCCGACGAAACCTTTACAACGCTTGAGACAGAGCCGAAGTTGCTGTTTGAATATCCTGACGACAAGATTCAGGTGCTCGATGCTGACATCTGCCCCATGCCGGACGGTCGATACTTCATGACTTATGTTTCACAGGAAAATCCGGGTGGAATAAAGTATATGATTTCCGACCGTATCAATCACTTTGATGATTATCATGCAGAGCAGATTGACGCCGAGAAAAGCGGTTGCGAGGCTCCTAATGTATGGAAACGCATCGGTGAGAACAAATGGGTTGTAATGTATGACATCTACAGCATCCGTCCCAACAATTTCGGTTTTGTTGAAACAAGCGACTTCAAAACCTTCACACCGCTTGGCCATTTCAACGAGGGTGTCATGAAAATTGAGGGTTTTGAGTCACCCAAGCATGGATCCGTAATCCATATTACCAAAGTAGAAGCCAAGCGTCTGGAGAATTACTGGAACGAACAACAGAAGAAAAAATCACGCGCCATCCGCTCCGGAGAGTTGTGGCCCGATGATAGCGGACGTCATATTAATGCCCACGGTGGTGGTATTCTGAAATATGGCGACACATACTACTGGTTTGGAGAACATAAGTCCGACAACACCTCTGATGCCCTTGTCGGCGTGATGTGCTATTCTTCCAAAGACCTTATCAACTGGCACAACTGCGGCGTAGCCCTTAGTGTAAGCGATGAGCGCGGCTCTGACATCGAGCGAGGCTGCATACTGGAACGTCCGAAGGTTATCTATAACCCCGTAACGAAAAAATTCTGCATGTGGTTCCACCTCGAACTGAAAGGTCGCGGATATAATGCCGCCCGTTACGGCGTGGCAGTGGCAAACCGTCCTGAGGGACCATATAAATTTCTATATTCGCAGCGTGCCAATGCCGGCACTTGGCCTATTGAAGGTTCGCCAATGAATTTTGATGAAAACCTGAAGCGTGACTTCGGCACAGGACAGATGGCCCGCGACATGACGCTTTATATCGATGACAATGGTAAGGCTTATCACATATTCTCGTCAGAGGAGAATTACACGCTTCACATTGCAGAATTGACAGGTGACTATCTCCATCATACCGGGCGCTACACCCGCGTGGCCCCCGGCGGTCATAACGAGGCACCCGCCATTTTCAAGCACGACGGCACCTACTGGATGATTACCTCCGGCTGTACAGGCTGGGAGCCAAATGAGGCACGAATGTTCTCTGCTCCTAGCATCTGGGGCCCTTGGACGCAACACCCAAATCCTTGTCAGGGACCAAAAGCCGAAAAAACCTTCCTCGGACAATCAACTTTTGTTCTGACACTTGAAGACGGCCGACATATATTCATGGCCGACATCTGGCGTCCTCGTCATCCGAGTGATGCCAGATATATCTGGCTCCCCATCGAATTCGAAAACGGCAAACCTGTCATTAAGTGGCGTGATGAGTGGGATTTTTAATTCTGCTAACTGATAAACATAATAAAAAAGATGAAAGAACGTTCTAATTTAAGAATAGCATTGCTTACCCTGCTGCTTATGATGGCAATGGAATATGCCGATGCACAGCCGAGAGAGCCGAGAGTCAGACAGAATGTCCCAACCGACTCAATCCGCATGAGCGACCCTGCAGTACTGGCTGATAAAAAGACGGGAATGTACTACATGACAGGTACTGGCGGCATGATGTGGCGCAGCAAGGACCTTAATCTGTGGGAAGGCCCCTTCAGGGTGACTAAGTTCGACAAGCATTCATGGATGGGACCTCATCCAATGATATGGGCTGCCGAGCCTTATGTTATCGACGGCATCTATTATCTGTTCGCCACCTTCACCAATAGGGATGTGAAGATTGACAACGTTCGCGGTAATGTCATAGAGCGCAGGGCATGTCAGGTGCTCAAAGCTGACAATCCTATGGGCCCATACAAAGCCTTCGGCGACTCCACATATCTGCCTGCTAACCGCCCTACCCTTGATGGCACATACTGGCGCGATACTGACGGCAAGCCTTATATGGTGTTCTGCGGCGAGTGGTTGCAAAACTGGAACGGAACGATAGAGAAGATTGAGCTGAAACCAGACCTTAGCGGTACGGTAGGAGAACCGAAAGTGCTCTTCCGTGCAAGTGATTCTCCATGGAGCCGCGAGAGAGTGCATGACGAGCACGGCAAGACAAAGATAACCTGGAACAAGGTTACTGACGGCCCTTGGCTATTTCGCACAGGAACGGGACGCCTCGGAATGCTATGGACATCGTGGGTTTTTGATATATATACTCAGGGTGTGGCATATTCTGAAAGCGGTACGCTCGATGGGCCGTGGATTCAGGAGCCTGAGCCAATCACTCCTCCGAACTTCGGACATAGTATGCTCTTCCAGCGCTTCGACGGCCAGTGGATGATGTCTGTTCACAGCCATATGAAAGACTCATGGGGAAGAACCGTCCGCCGCCCCCACTTCTTTGAAGTAGATCTTTCTGGCGACAAACTAATTATAAAAAAATGAGGAATTTAATCACTTGCATTTTGGCTACATTGGGGTTGTCAACAGCCTGTGGCCAGCAGAATTTTGAGAACAGAGACGCAAATGGCTTTCTTGAGGTTACTGAGACACCAGGAGTCATAATACTTGACGTGCGTACTGCCGCCGAATATGCCGACGGCCACCTGCCTGGAGCCTTAAACATCGACCAGGCTAACAGCAATTTCATTGACAAAGTTAAAGCATCATTGCCCACCGACAAGACGTTAGCCCTGTATTGCAGAAGCGGACGCCGCTCCGCTAACGTAGCAGGCATACTTGCCAACGAAGGCTATAAGTGCGTGAATCTCATGGGAGGCATTATTGCATGGAAAGATGCAGGGCTGCCAGTTACTACTGACACCTACGAGGTTGACGTATTCAAGACCAAGAGCGGTAAGACCGTAAAGTTTCACGCCCTCGTACACGCAAGTATCCGAATGGAATATGACGGTATGGAGATACAGATAGATCCTGTTACAAAACTGGGGCAACGCACCATCGACTGCACGGCAATGCCTAAGGCAGACTGCATTTTTGTTACCCACGAACACGGCGATCATTTCGACAAGGAAGCCATCCGTCAGCTTTCCGGTGACAAGACACACCTTATTACCAACAAACGATGTGCCGATATGTTAGGCTACGGTGAAGTTATGGTCAACGGTCAGAGTTCCAAGTTCAACAACATCTCTATAGAAGCAGTTCCGGCTTACAACACCTCTGAAGGACGCCAACAATTCCACCCTAAAGGACGCGACAACGGATATATCCTTACCATCGACGGACTGAGAATATACATCGCAGGTGATACAGAAGACATCCCCGAGATGGCAGATATCAAGGACATTGACATTGCTTTCCTGCCTTGCAATCAACCCTATACCATGACTCCAGAACAGTTGGTAAAGGCTGCAAAGACCATTAAGCCTAAGGTTCTGTTCCCCTACCATTACGGAAATACAGACCTCAGCGGAGTACCCGCACAACTAAAGGGTGATAATATCGACGTAAGGATAAGACACTATGAATAATTGAACATTGAAAACTGAAAATCATGTCCCGTTTCACACATTCAGAAGAGCAACGTCGTGACGAGCTCATACGCCTTATTGAAAACTCAATAGAAAAACTTACCATTCAAGAGCTTGAAGCACTATACTACGACATGACCACAAAGTCATATATTAACGACTGATTATAGTTATTGTGGTAAGTTAGAGTTAAAATAAAAGCCTCAGAGTATTAAACTCCGAGGCTTTTTGTTTATTTAACCTTTTTATTTTTATCCATTGTAGTGGCGCATTACCTTATTATAATAACGCTGAGTGCCACGAACAGAATAACGAGCTCCGCCATTCCATATACGTATGGCCTTTTCTATATCATTAGAAGGGTTATACTTGCTCATGTAGACAACAAACATCTCCCTTGACTTTTCCTTGCTGAAACGATCGTTGAGCTTGAAACGCTTTGACGAACCTTTTTGTTTAAGGATGGCGTTACAGTCATACACCAGACCTGGTGAAATCTGCATAACTCCAACATACTGGCCACATACGGCACGCGGGTTGCCTCCACTCTCTACTTTTGTGATAGCATCCATTACAGGACCCCAATCGAACTCCTCATCTTTCTCTACACGTGCATACGCACTAACTGAAAACACAGCAATTAATGCTGAGCAAATAACATTCTTAAAAAATCTACTTCCAAATATCATGACTCTGATTTTGGTGAAACAATGATACGAGTGACATATTACGGGGGTGTGATACTACAATCAAGATTACGTAGTGGTAGAAATATGTCGGTGGGTATTCTCGTACCGCAATCATTTTGATTTGCGGGTGCAAAGGTAACAATAAAAAACTGTGTGCGCAAACAATTTTGTATAAAATATCAATAATTAAGGCTTTTTTTGATATGAATCAAATTAACTAAAATGTTGTTCTTTAATAAATATTGATTGTTGAAAGGCAAGATTTTTAGATGTAAAATACTAGGAAAACATGTAAGTTTATTCTTTTTTAACAACATGAGATTATTTTATTTTAGAAATAGGTGGAAATAATAAAAAAAATTATTATCTTTGCAGCGCGTTATATGTTAAAGGATATGGATAATAGATATATGCTACGCGGCGTGAGTGCCGCAAAGGAAGATGTTCACAACGCTATTAAGAACATTGACAAGGGGATATTTCCGCAGGCTTTCTGCAAGATTATTCCTGACATTCTTGGCGGTGACCCTGAATACTGTAATATCATGCATGCTGACGGCGCAGGAACGAAGTCGAGCCTAGCCTATATGTATTGGAAAGAGACTGGCGACTTGTCTGTATGGAAAGGCATAGCACAGGATGCGCTAATAATGAATACCGATGACCTGCTTTGTGTTGGTGCTGTAGATAATATTCTTGTATCGAGCACCATTGGACGAAACAAGATGCTGGTGCCAGGAGAGGTTATTAGCGCCATCATCAACGGTACAGACGAACTGCTGCAGGAAATGCGCGAGATGGGTGTAGGAATATATGCTACTGGTGGTGAGACTGCTGACGTGGGCGACTTGACACGAACAATCATCGTAGACTCAACAGTAACCTGCCGCATGAAGAGAAGCGACGTAATAGACAATGCCAACATCCGCCCAGGTGACGTGATAGTGGGTCTGGCAAGCTACGGACAAGCAACATACGAGAAAGAATACAACGGCGGTATGGGTAGCAATGGTCTGACATCAGCACGCCACGACGTATTCTCAAAGTACTATGCAGAGAAATATCCGGAAAGCTATGACCACGCTGTGCCATACGACTTGGTATATTCAGGGTCATGCCGCTTCGAACACCAGATAGAAGACAGTCCCCTGAATGCAGGAAAGCTGGTACTCTCCCCTACCCGCACCTATGCCCCAGTCATAAAGAAAATGCTTGACCTGATGAGGGCAGACATACACGGAATGGTACACTGTACAGGCGGAGCACAGACAAAGGTGCTGCACTTCGTGAGCGATAACTGCAGGGTAATAAAGGACAACATGTTCCCTGTTCCACCACTGTTCAAACTTATCCACGACCAGAGCGGTACAGACTGGAAAGAGATGTACAAGGTATTCAACATGGGACACCGCATGGAGATATACGTTGCTCCTGAGAATGCTGAGAAAGTAATAGAGATAAGCAAGTCGTTTAACATTGACGCACAAATTGTAGGACATATTGAAGAAGGCCAGAAGTCGCTGAAGATTAAGTCCGAGTTCGGAGAATTTGATTACTAAGTATGGATTTATTAGAAAAACTTGACGGCTTGGAAGCCCGCTACGAAGAGGTTACCACACTGATTACCGACCCCAGTGTGATTGCCGACCAACAGCGTTTTGTAAAACTGACACGTGAATATAAAGACCTCGGCGATATCATGAACATACGCAAGAGGTATATAGCATGCCTGGATGCCATAAAGGAGGCAAAAGATATACTCACCAACGAGAGCGACCCTGAGATGAAGGAAATGGCACGTGAACAGCTGAATGAAAACGAGCCTATGCTGCCCTCTCTTGAGGAAGAGATTAAGATTGCCCTGGTACCAAAAGACCCTGAGGATGCCAAGAACATAGAAATGGAAATAAGGGCAGGAACAGGCGGCGACGAAGCATGTCTGTTTGCTGGAGACCTATTCAGAATGTATAAGGCCTTCTGTGAGTCAAAAGGCTGGAATCTGGCTGTTACAGACGTTTCGGAAGGTGCTGTAGGCGGCTTTAAGGAGATCGACTTTGCCGTTAGCGGTGAGGGAGTTTATGGTATCATGAAATACGAATCAGGCGTTCACCGTGTGCAGAGAGTTCCTGTGACGGAGAGCAACGGCAGAATGCAGACATCGGCGGCCACTGTTGCCGTACTGCCAGAGGCTGACCCATTCGAAGTGAATATAAACGAGGGCGAGATAAAATGGGACACATTCCGCTCAAGTGGTGCTGGAGGCCAGAACGTAAACAAAGTGGAATCAGGTGTACGTGCCCGCTATATGTGGAAAAACCCCAATACTGGCGAAGTTGAGGAAATCCTCATAGAATGTACTGAGACCCGTGATCAGCCAAAGAATAAGGAGCGTGCTCTCGCAAGACTGAGAACATACATCTATGACCGTGAGCATCAGAAATATCTTGATGATATCGCATCAAGAAGAAAGACCCTCGTCAGCACTGGCGACCGCTCAGCAAAGATACGCACATACAACTTCCCACAGGGACGTGTGACAGACCACCGTATAGGCTACACCACGCATGACCTACAGGGATTCCTTGGTGGAGACATTCAGGCTATGATTGACGCCCTTATCGTAGCAGAGAATGCGGAGAGAATGAAAGAAGCGGAACTATAAAAGTATATTTTGCGATATGGGAGTATTCACCAGTATCAAGAAAAAAGATGAAAAGGAGGATGAACGCACTATGCCTGCCTCTGAATTCATAGAACGCTTAACCAGAATACAACAAAAGCAAGATCAACACAGGGATATTCCATATACTGAAATGCCAAAAGATAATTAAGACAATATTATGAGTAATCAAAAGAAACAGTTTTTCGCACCCTTGAGAGGAAAATACAACAACAAGGTTAACCTTGTTGTTGCATTGGGTATATTCCCGGCTGTGATGCTTGGCAGAAATTATGGAAGTGTATGGATTACACTTGGAACCATACTATTGTGGTGGTTTATTGTAGTTCTTTCTTATCTCACATATCATTATCTTAAAAGCAAATAATCATTTATGACAAGACAGCAATTAATAGAACAGATTTTCAAGAAGAAGTCATTCCTGTGTGTAGGACTTGATGTGGATATGGACAAGATTCCACAATACCTTCTGGAAGATGATGACCCTATCTTCTCGTTCAACAGGAAGATTATCGACTCTACTGCACCATACACCGTAGCATACAAGCCGAATCTGGCTTTCTATGAGGCATACGGTCAGAAAGGATATGCGGCTTTTGAAAAGACTGTAATGTACATACAACAGAGATATCCTGAAATCTTCATTATTGCCGATGCCAAGCGCGGCGATATCGGAAACACCTCGAAGATGTATGCAAAAACATTTTTTGGCAACTATAAGGTTGATGCCCTTACAGTAGCACCTTATATGGGAGAAGATTCAGTAACACCATTCCTAAACGGATATGACAACAGTTGGGTGATTCTTCTTGCCCTCACCTCAAACAAAGGTTCGTACGACTTCCAGCAGGATGCCGATGCCAATGGCGAGAGACTCTTTGAGAAAGTGATACGCAAGTCACAGGAATGGGGGACACCAGAGAACATGATGTATGTAGTAGGTGCCACAAGAGGCGAGATGTTCAAGGACGTGAGAAAGGTAGCTCCTAAGCATTTCCTGCTTGTGCCAGGCGTTGGTGCACAAGGCGGTTCTCTGCAGGAGGTTTGTGAATACGGCATGATAGAAGATTGCGGCCTGCTGGTTAACTCATCACGAGGCATAATATATGCAGACAATAGCGAGTTCTTTGCAGACACAGCAGCTGAGAAAGCAAAGGAACTACAGCAGCAGATGGCAGCAGAACTAGATAAAATTAAGAGATAATAATTAAGAGTTAAGAGTTAAAAATGGAATTCAGCGCAAAACAGATAGCGGAACTGATACAGGGACGTGTTGAGGGTAATCCGGATGCCTGTATTACAACGTTTGCAAAAATTGAAGAGGGAAAGCCGGGAGCAATTTCCTTTCTTTCAAATGCAAAATACATCAATTATATATATGATACAGAATCGAGTGTAGTTCTCGTAGATGAGGCGCTGCAACTGGATAAACCTGTTAAGGCAACCCTCATCAGGGTAAAAAATGCATATGAGGCTGTTGCAAAACTTTTGCAGATGTATGACTCCATGAAACCGAAGCTGAAAGGTATAGACAGCCTAGCTTTCATCGACCCTACGGCAAAGATTGGTGAAGACTGCTATATCGGTCCATTCGTAGCCATTGGTCCAAACGTTACTATCGGCAACGGATGTGTGCTTCACCCACACGCTACAATAGGCAGAAATGCAAAGATTGGTGACAACACTGAGATTTATTCCAATGCTGTGGTATATCATGACTGCAAGGTAGGCAACAACTGTATCCTCCATGCTGGATGTGTAGTTGGTGCTGACGGATTCGGCTTCGCACCATCAGCTAACGGATATGACAAAATTCCGCAGATTGGTATTGTTACCATAGAAGATAATGTTGAGATAGGTGCAAATACATGTATAGATCGCTCCACGATGGGTTCCACATACGTCCGCAAGGGTGTAAAACTCGATAATTTGGTACAGATAGCCCATAATACTGACATTGGCGAGAATACTGTAATGTCTTCACAGGTGGGTATTGCAGGCAGTACGAAAGTAGGCAAATGGTGTATGTTCGGTGGTCAGGTAGGTATAGCTGGTCATATAACAATTGGCAACAATGTACACCTTGGAGCACAGTCGGGTGTTCCAGGTAACTTGAAAGACGGAGAAAATCTTATCGGTACCCCTCCGATGCCACTGACAAACTATTTCCGTTCATCGGCAATATTCAAGCGCCTGCCTGACATGTACCGTCAGATGAATGAAATGCAAAAGACAATAAATGACCTGCAAACACAACTTGCAGAATTAAAGAAATAAATAATGGCAATGAACAAGCAAAACACACTGAAGGGTTCTTTCTCATTATGCGGAAAGGGACTTCACACAGGCATCAGTCTAACTGTGACCTTTAATCCGGCACCTGAGAATCACGGTTATAAGATACAACGCATAGACCTTGATGGTATGCCCATTATCAATGCTGTAGCTGAGAACGTAACAGATACCCAACGCGGTACTGTAGTGGCTAAAGGTGATGTACGAGTATCAACAATAGAACATGCTATGGCTGCTCTCTATGCAATGGGGATAGACAACTGTCTGATACAGGTAAATGGTCCAGAATTCCCTATTCTTGACGGTTCTGCGAAAATGTATGTTGACAAGATTAACGAAGTAGGCATACAACAGCAGAATGCCCCTAAGGACTATTACATAATACGAAAGAAGATTGAAGTAAGGGATGAGAATTCTGGCTCGGTAATCACCATACTGCCTGACGAGGAATTTTCTATCACGGCGATGTGTTCATACAACTCAAAGTTCATTGACTCACAGTTTGCCACCATTGACGATATGTCACAGTTCCCCAAAGAGATAGCCTCTGCACGCACTTTTGTCTTTGTAAGAGACATTATGGCTCTTTTGCAGGCAGGTCTCATCAAGGGCGGTGATTTGAACAACGCCATCGTAATATATGAGAACGAACAGTCTCAGGAGAATATTGATAACCTGTGTGATAAGCTCGGTTATGAGCGCATGGATGCGACAAAGTTGGGTTACTTGCAGCACAAGCCGCTGACATGGGAGAATGAGTGTACGCGTCACAAGCTGCTTGACATCATAGGCGATATGGCTTTGATAGGAAAACCTCTGAAAGGAAGAATCATTGCCACAAGACCTGGACATACGGTGAACAACAAATTTGCCCGTTTGATGCGTCAGGAAATACACAAACACGAGATTCAGGCTCCTATTTACGACCCTAACCAGGAACCTGTGCTTGATGTAAACCGCATACGTCAGGTACTGCCTCACCGCTACCCTATGCAGCTTGTTGACAAAATAATAAGCATATCGGGTACTACCATTGTAGGTGTGAAGAATGTCACCAGCAATGAGCCTTTCTTCACAGGTCACTTCCCAGAAGAACCTGTAATGCCAGGAGTTCTGATGGTTGAGGCCATGAGCCAGTGTGGAGCTATTCTGGTACTTAATACCCTGGAAGACCCTGAGCGCTGGACATCATATTTCCTGAAGATAGACAACGTGAAGTACAGAAAGAAGGTTGTACCCGGCGATACCCTGATTTTCAAGGTTGAGTTGCTCGGTCCTGTACGTCACGGAATATCATCTATGCAAGGATGGATATTCGTAGGCGACCAACTCGTAGCAGAAGCCACGTTCACTGGCCAGATGGTAAAAAACAAGTAAGAAGTAAGAGGTAAGTGAAACTTTAACAAAATAAGAAATGAATACAATCAGTCCATTAGCATACGTTCATCCTGATGCCAAACTGGGTGACAACAATATTATCGGTCCTTTCTGCTACATCGATGCTGACGTTGTGATTGGCGATAATAACGTCATGCAGAATAGCGTTACCTTGAATCAGGGTCTGCGCATGGGAAGCGGAAACGAGATAATGCCAGGAGCATCACTCTCTACCAAGCCGCAGGATCTGAAGTTCAAGGGCGAGATAACAACATGCCAGATAGGTGATAATAATTCAATAAGGGAAAACGTGACCATCTCACGCGGCACATTCTCTAAGGGCACTACTATCGTAGGCAGCAACAATCTCCTGATGGAGAATATGCACATTGCACATGACTGCGTGATTGGCAACGGATGCATAATTGGTAATTCCACAAAATTTGCTGGAGAGGTGATTATTGATGACAATGCAATAATCTCTGCAGAAGTATTGGTTCACCAGTTCGTCCACATTGGAGGCTATGTAATGGTGCAGGGCGGATGCAGAACCTCACAGGACATACCTCCATACGTTATTGCAGGCAAGGAGCCTATCCGTTTTGCAGGATTGAACCTCATTGGTCTTCGCAGACGCGGATTCGACAATGATACCATACTGAAGATTCGCGAGGCATACAATACCATCTATTCCAAGGGTATAATAAAGGAAGGCCTTGAAGAGGTAAGGAATACTATGGAAATAATCCCTGAGATACAGTATGTCCTAGAGTTTATCGAGAAAGCTGAAAGAGGAATAATAAGGTGAATCTGATAGTAATCACTGGTCCTACAGGAGTCGGAAAGACAGACCTATCTCTTGACATAGCAGAACAGACAGGGCTAGACATCATTAATGCCGATTCGCGACAGATATATGCAGAAATTCCTATAGGAACAGCTGCTCCGACATCCGAACAGCTGTCGAGGGTAAAGCATCATTTCGTAGGAACAAGACATATTGACGACTACTATTCAGCATCGCTGTATGAGCAGGAAGTGATGAACTTGCTGATTACAGAAGGAGGAA
This sequence comes from uncultured Prevotellaceae bacterium, assembly GCA_902774795.1. Lineage (GTDB taxonomy): Bacteria > Bacteroidota > Bacteroidia > Bacteroidales > Bacteroidaceae > Prevotella. Next base: position 28,517 of record CACYKA010000025.1, read on the forward strand.
AGACAAGAATTATGAGCGGAGGCTCGATGATGTATATTGATGCCGTATGCAATGGCATAGACGATATTCCAACCATTCGTGAGGATGTGAGGATACTTATGAAGAAACGTCTTGCAGAAGAAGGTCTCGAATCACTTGTGGCAGAACTGAAGCACCTTGACCCTGAATATTGGGAAACAGTAGATAAGAATAATCCAAGGAGAGTTATTCACGCGCTAGAGATATGCCACCAGTCAGGAAAGACATACACCTCGTTCAGAAAAGCCTCACAGACCACAGCAAAAGATGACAGGCTGTTACCAAACGGAGAAAGGCTTAATATAATAAAAATAGGTATCACGCGAGACAGAGAAGAATTGTATGAGCGCATAAATGACCGAGTATTGAAGATGGTGGATAACGGGCTCATCGAAGAAGCACGGAGAATGTTGCCATTCAGACATGAGAATGCATTGAACACCGTAGGATATAAAGAAATGTTTAAGTACTTTGACGGAGAGATATCTTTGGAAGAGGCGATACGTCAGATACAGAGTCATACGCGCGAATATGCCCGCAAACAGTTGACATGGTATAAGAAGGATGAGAAGATGAAATGGTTCAATCTTTCGGATGAAAAAGTGACAACAGATAATATAAAAAAAGAATTAATTTCCATAATACGCTTGCATGAGCAGGAATGCTAAAAAAACAACAAAGAGCCTATGGAACTTTCTAAAGAAAGTTTGGCACGGCACGGTAAATTTCTGTAAGTGGTATATTACATACTACAAGGGCCACAACAGATATGTCAAGGGGGTAATGCTGTTATGTACCCTCATAGTTGCCTTTTTCCTATACCTCGGAGCAGTTGACATGAATCTCTTCTGGCTTTTCGGGAAATCGCCCGGCTGGATAGAAATCAGTCAGCACAAGACGTCCGAAGCATCTGAGATATATTCGGCTGACAGTGTGCTGATAGGAAAATTCTATAATGAAAATCGTACACCAGTAGAATATGATGACGTTAACCCTACTTTCTGGGAGGCTCTGATAGATACGGAGGATGAACGCTACTATAAGCATTGGGGCATAGATCCGTTGGGATTAGTGGGAGCAGCAAAAGATGCCATCACAGGAAGAGGCGGACGTGGTGCTTCAACCATTACACAACAACTTGCCAAGAATATGTTCAGAGTACGTACACAGTATAGTACTGGTATTATGGGAAAGATACCTGGTCTTGCTATACTCATTATGAAAACCAAAGAATGGATTACGGCAACTAAACTGGAGATATACTTTTCTGTAACGATGGGCAGAGAAGCTGGTAAGAAAGAGATACTGAGACAATATGCCAACACTGTAGATTTCGGACATAATGCCTATGGTATTAAGACTGCCGCCAAAACATATTTTGACTGTACGCCCAAGGAACTTTCCGTTGAAAAAGCAGCAGTATTGGTAGGCACCCTGAAAGGTACTACAATATTTAACCCGATATCCCATCCTGAAAATTCTTTGCAGAGAAGGAATGTCGTAATGAACAATATGCTGGAACACGGACATCTGACGCAGACAGAATTTGACAAACTTAAGAAGTTGCCTTTGGGACTTAAATTTGTGCAACTCGAAAGTGAAAAAAGTGGTATAGCACCATATTTCCGTGATGCCATAGCAAAATATATTAAGAGTCTGAGTGAGGAGATAGATGATCTGTCGGACTTGGACCTTTATAATGATGGTCTTAAGATATACACGACACTTGACACCCGCATGCAAAAATATGCAGAAGAGGCTGCAGCAAAGCAGATGGAGGTCGTGCAGAAGAATTTCGATTCCCATTGGAAAAATATGGAACCTTGGCGCGACGAACACGGACAGGTTATACCAAACTTCATAGAAGACATTGCAAAGAGGTTGTATGAGAAAAATCCGAAAGTTTTGGAAGATTCTGCATTCTATGCACACACCCTCGATTCCATAAGACACATGGTAAGCTATATGCATTGTGCTTTCGTCGCAATGGAGCCACAGACAGGATATGTAAAAGCTTGGGTAGGTGACATTGATTATGACAGATGGAAATATGACAAGGTGACTGCAATGCGTCAGCCGGGTTCTACATTCAAGCTTTTTGTCTATACAGAAGCAATGGAACAGGGCCTGACGCCATGTGACAAACGACGTGACGAATTTTTCTCAATGGAGGTATGGGATAAAGACCAAAAGAAAAATGTGATATGGAGTCCGACGAATGCCAATGGTACATTCTCAAATGACTCATTGCCATTGAAGACAGCTTTTGCTCAGAGTATCAATTCCGTAGCAGTAAGACTAGGCCAAGAGATAGGCATCAATCACATAGCAGAAACAGCCCATAATATGGGTATTATCAGTCCTCTTAACGAGACACCCTCATTAGCTCTTGGCTCAAGTGATGTCAATCTTTTAGAACTGACAAATGCTTATTGCACTATTGCCGACAACGGCAAGACACATCCCGATGCAATACTTATTACACGCATTGAAGATAGAAAAGGAAATGTGATATATACTGCCCCTACAGAGAAAAGCCAGAGCATATCAGAGAGGGCTGCTATGCTGATGCAGACAATGTTGATGGCTGGATTGACAGAGAGAAATGGCACATCGGCAGCACTGAACAGGTATGTAAGTGGTTTTCAGGATACCGATTTCGGTGGTAAGACCGGTACATCCAACAATCATTCGGATGCATGGTTTATGGGGGTTACGCCAAATCTCGTTGTTGGTGCATGGGTAGGCGGCGAATATCGCTGCATTCACTTCCGAACTGGTGCCTTAGGACAGGGTTCTAGAACAGCACTCCCGATATGCGGAATATTCCTGCAGAACGTGATGAGTGATCCGAAGTTCAAGAAATACAGGGGACACTTTATGAGAGATCCGATGGTTATTGAACAATACATGTATGATTGCACATACAAGAGTTCTGCTTATGCAGACACATTGGAGGTTGACACCATTGAAAATGAAATTATGCTTAATGAAGAAGAAGTGACATTTGAAAATATATGAGAAAAACATTATTATATTTACTGCTTGCTCTAGCAAGTATTACCACAAGTGCTCAGAATAAACGTGAATTCCGTGGAGCATGGATACAAAGTGTCAACGGCCAGTTCATGGGTATGGGAACTGAAAAGATGCAACGCACACTGAGTTATCAACTGGATGAATTACAAAAGGATGGTGTAAATGCCATCATATTCCAAGTTCGCCCTGAGTGTGATGCACTTTATGCCTCCTCCTACGAACCATGGAGCCGTTTTTTGACAGGCAGACAGGGTGTGGCACCATCACCTTATTGGGACCCTCTCTATTGGATGATTAACGAATGTCACAGAAGAGGTATGGAACTGCATGCATGGATTAATCCGTTTAGAGCAAAGACAAAAAATACCACAGAACTAGCAAGCAACCACATAGCCAGACAGAGACCGGAACTTGTCTTTCCGTATGACGGATTATACATACTTAATCCTGCATATCAGGAAAATCGCACATACATCTGTAAGGTGGTAGCCGACATTCTGAAACGCTACGATGTTGATGGATTGCATATTGACGACTATTTCTATCCTTATCCGGTACAGGGATGTGTGATACCCGATAACTTTGAATATAGTTCCAACAACTATGGTTTCGGAAATATCAACGACTGGCGCAGAAATAACGTCAACATGTTCATAAAGGAGCTCCATGACACGATAGAAGCTGTTAAACCCTGGGTGAAGTTCGGAGTGTCGCCTTTCGGAATATATCGTAACAAGAAGAACGACCCAGCCAGAGGTTCTATGACTAATGGCCTGCAAAACTATGACGATCTATATGCAGACATTCTTCTTTGGGTGGAGAAAGGCTGGATAGACTACTGCGTACCTCAAATTTATTGGGAGATAGGTAATAAGGCGGCAGACTACAAAACACTTATAAACTGGTGGACAGCAAACTGCACCAACAGACCTCTGTTCATTGGTGAGGACATTGAGAGAACTGTAAAATTCAATCAACAGGAAATAAAACACCAGTTGCATACTTCACTATTGGGACACAAATCACCATTGCAAGGAACGGTACTATGGTATGCAAAGGCTGCTGTTGACAATATCGGCGGATATGGAACAAATCTTAGGAACATCTATTGGCGCTATCCAGCCCTACAACCTTTGATGCCGTTTAAATATGGTGACAAGCCGGGCAAGGTAAGAAAGGTGAAGCCAATATGGACCAGCGATGGATATGTCCTGTTCTGGGAAGCGCCAAAGAGCCGCAATTATAAGAATATTGCCAACAAGTATGTAGTATATTGCTTCAAAAAGGGTGAATCTATAAATATCGAAGACCCGTCACACATCGTGGCAATAACCCCAAACACGTGGTATAATCTGCCATACGTTAATGGCAAGGAAAAATTCGTATATGTTGTTACGGCACTTGATAGAATGAGTAACGAGAGTGCACATGTAAAGAAGAATGTAAAACTATAAATATATTTTATAATATGGAACGCGACAACAAAATCTTCGAGCTCATTGAGAATGAGCATCAGCGTCAGCTCAAAGGAATTGAGCTCATCGCATCAGAAAACTTCGTAAGTGATCAGGTAATGGAAGCTATGGGCTCCTATTGCACTAACAAGTATGCTGAGGGCTATCCTGGCCATCGTTACTATGGTGGTTGTCAGGTAGTAGACCAGATTGAGCAACTTGCCATCGATCGTGCATGTGAGCTGTTCGGAGCTGAATATGCAAACGTTCAACCTCACTCCGGTGCTCAGGCAAATGCGGCTGTATTGCTGGCTGTACTGAAACCAGGTGACTGCTTCATGGGACTCAATCTGGATCACGGTGGCCACTTGTCACATGGCTCTTTGGTTAACACTTCAGGTATTCTTTATCGTCCTGTAGGCTACAACCTGAACAAGGAAACTGGCCGTGTGGATTATGACGAGATGGAAAAACTGGCTAAGGAAAACAAGCCAAAGCTCATCATCGGTGGTGGTTCTGCATATTCACGTGAGTGGGATTATGCAAGAATGAGAAAGATTGCCGATGAGGTTGGTGCACTGCTCATGATTGACATGGCACACCCAGCAGGCCTTATTGCTGCAGGATTGCTTGAGAATCCTGTCAAGTATGCACACATTGTAACAACAACTACGCACAAGACTCTTCGTGGTCCAAGAGGAGGTCTTATTCTGCTTGGCAAAGACTTCGACAACCCATGGGGGTACAAAACACCGAAGGGTGTTGTGAAGAAGATGTCACAGCTGCTAAATTCTGCTGTATTCCCGGGTCAGCAGGGTGGTCCGCTGGAGCATGTTATAGCTGCTAAGGCTGTTGCTTTCGGCGAAGCTTTGAAACCTGAGTTCAAGATATATGCAACACAAGTGAAGAAGAATGCCAAGGTTCTTGCTGACGAACTCGTAAAACGTGGATTCACTATCGTAAGCGGTGGTACCGACAACCATTCTATGCTTGTTGACCTGCGCTCTAAATATCCTGACTTGACTGGTAAAGTCGCAGAGAATGCACTTGTGGCTGCAGACATCACCATTAACAAAAACATGGTGCCGTTTGATACCCGTTCTGCATTCCAGACTTCAGGCTTCCGTCTCGGAACACCTGCTATCACCACACGTGGCGCAAAAGAAGATCTCATGATAAAGATTGCTGCATGGATAGAAGAAGTGCTTAACGATCCAGAGAATGAGAACGTAATTGCAAAGGTTCGTGGTGAGGTGAATGCCGAAATGAAGAACTACCCACTGTTTGCATGGTAAAAATTAAGAAACGTCGCTGGCGCTGTCTTCCTAACCAGGAACTGACAGAACTGGACAAGAAAATAATGTACTGGGAGAATAAGGGTAAGCTGGTACCTACCCGCGACCTTATAAAGACTCCTGAACAAATAGAAGGCATACGACGCTCTGGTGTGATAAACACCGGAGTGTTGGATGCAGTTGCAGAAGCCATACGTCCTGGGATGAATACTCTGGAAATAGACGATATCTGCATGCGCTACTGCAAAGAGCATGATGCCATACCTGCATGCCTGGGATATGAAGGATTTCCTAAATCGGTGTGTACATCCATTAACGAGGTTGTAGCCCACGGAATACCCAAGGAGGAAGATATTCTGGAGGAAGGAGACATCATAAATGTTGACTTTACCACCATCAAAGACGGATACTATGCAGATGCATCCAGAATGTTCATTGTAGGTGGTAAGACAACCCCAGAGAAGGAACAGCTCGTAAGAGTTGCAAAGGAATGTTTGGAGATAGGTATGGAGGCTGCCAAGCCTTTCTGCTTTGTCGGCGACATAGGGCATGCCATTGAGAAGCATGCAAAAAAATATCACTATGGTGTGGTACGTGACCTTGCCGGACACGGTGTGGGACTGAAGTTTCATGAAGAACCCGACATAGACCACTATGGACGCCGTGGTGAAGGAATGTTGCTCGTACCAGGAATGGTATTCACCATCGAGCCAATGATAAACATGGGCACATGGGAGGTATTCGTTGATGCTGACGACCCATACGAATGGGAGGTGATATCCGGCGACGAGCTGCCTTCTGCTCAATGGGAGCACACTTTTTTAATGACTGAACATGGAGTTGAAATCCTCACATACTGATTACATACTTGCCATCGAGAGCAGTTGTGACGACACCTCTGCTGCCGTCATGAAGGGTACTACACTGCTGTCTAATGTGACGGCATCACAGGAAGTACACAGAATATATGGCGGAGTTGTACCGGAACTGGCATCAAGGGCACATCAGCAGAACATCGTACCTGTGGTAGATCATGCTCTGAAGAGTGCCGGCATAAAAAAAGAAGAGCTTGCGGCAATAGCCTTTACCCGTGGGCCTGGACTTATGGGCTCGCTGCTTGTTGGAGTAAACTTTGCCAAAGGTATGGCAGAGGCTTTGCACATTCCTCTAATAGATGTAAACCATCTACAGGGACACGTGATGGCCCACTTCAT
>CACYKA010000026.1 GCA_902774795.1 uncultured Prevotellaceae bacterium
CATTGTGACATTCTACTATCGCCGCGATAAGATGTTCTTGTGCGTTTGTGCTTGCACACATATATATAAGTGCAAGCACGAACGAACAAAATCTGCCAGAACAGCGTCTCTAAACACATCGCCTTGTAAAATTTGCTGCAAGGCCTTCCAGCACTTTTTTGAAAGCCATGTAAAAAGTGTTAGAAGGCTTCGTAAAAAAAGGGGGGAATGGAACAGAATAAACGAAACGACGTACGGCTCTTCACGAGACGGCGTTTCAAAGCCAACGATACGCCGTATCAAAGGGAACGAAACGGCGTATCGGGAAAACATTCTTTTTTCTGTTTGCCTTATTATTCCGGCAGTTCCATGCGGTAGAGGAACAGGCCCCAGATGAAACTGTCGGCATATCGTTTGGATGTACCGAAGGGGATAAAAAGTGTGGCGTGGTTGAGGGTCTCTTGGTCGAAGATATTATCATAGACAGCGGGACCTTTGGGACTGGTTAACTGTATGATACTCAACGACGAACAACCTCTGAAAGCGTAGGGGTATATCACTTCGAGTTTTGGGGGCAGTTTAAGGTAGCGCAATGACGAACAGTCATAGAAGGCCTGATCACCGATATCTTCAATATAATCAGGCATTACCACCTCCGTCAGCTTTGAACAATGGGCAAAGGCTGCACGCGAAATCCTTTTGACTGGTATCATTTTGCCTGTGTTGTCTAATACACTGTCCGGAATGACAAAGCGCCCTGAGACGGTCGTGTCAATGGCTGCCTGACCATATTTACCAGTACCTATAGACGCCTTGCCGGCCTTATGGAAATAGTACATCTGCTTCATTCCATTCTCCGTCTGCACAATACATGTGCGCTGGGGCGGTATCTTGGGCAAAGTGATTATAGAATCCTGGGCATGTACATTAATCATGACCAGTAATACCATTATCATTATGAAGATTGTTCGTCTCACGTGTGCAAAATTACGAAAAAATGCCTAAAACAGAAATTCTTTTTGGTTCTTTTTGAAAAAACTTGACATTATTTCCTTTAATTGCAGAAAAAATGCTATTTTTGCAACATGACAGATAAAACCGTCAATACCAACGAGGACAGTTCTGCATTTTTTGTTGACCCCTTTGAGGGCATAAGCAACAAATTCTCCAACATATCAGAGTTGTATGCAGGAAAGCATACACTGCTGTTGCGTGCCCAGCGGTATGGCCGATGGTATGCCCTGAAGACCCTCAACGGAGAAACTGCCAGTCAGGCACCATATATGCAGGTGCTTCGCAAAGAACTGGAAATGCTGATGAAGATACAGCATCCTGGCGTGGTACAGGCTGTGGGTCTGGAACAGATGGAGGACTTCGGACCTTGCATCGTCATGGAGTATATTGAGGGAGAAACGCTGCAGCAAATACTTGACAGCGATGAAAAACTGACATTGCAGGAACGCCTTCGCATAGCAACGGAACTGTGCGAGGCTGTTGCATATATTCACTCTCTTGGCATCGTACATCGCGACCTGAAGCCTGAAAACATTATGCTGACCCGCAACGGACGAAGGGTGAAGCTAATAGACTTCGGATTGGCGGATACTGACCAGCATGCCGTATTGAAACAGCCATCGGGAACATTGAAATACATGGCTCCTGAGCAAGCAAGCCAGTCAGTACCTGACATACGCAACGACATTTATTCTTTGGGAATTATCCTTAAGCAACTGAATATTGGAGGAGTATATAAAGCGGTGACAGGCCGTTGTCTGAAGCCTATCAATGAGCGCTATGACAGCATGGAGGAACTGCAAGACGATATCCGTCGCAGACAGGTGCGCAGACAAAGACTGTGGCAACTGACAATGACGGCGGCATGTCTGGCACTGATAGCTTTTGTTGTATCAGGGATGCTATCTTCCCGTATCTCCAGTCGCGAGCAGAACGCCTTCATTGATTCTCTGCAACAGCAGATGACGATGGAGCAAAAGAGAAATGCTGCAAGGCTGACAGAGAGCAGGCGGGAACAGGCTGCCATAAAAAAGCAAATGAGTAACAGTATGGCAATGCTTGGTGACTCAATCAAGCAGTTGACTGCCGTCAACGAGCAGCTACAAGAGGAGCTGACCCGTACCAGCCGTGCCAAGGCTGCAGCCCTGCAGGCACTGGATCAGGCTATCAAACGGTCGCAGATAGACCGCCATCTTGACACTCTCAGCCTTTGGGCTTATCGATGGCCGGATATGACCAATCGCGTATATGATGTGAGCAGGTTTATATATTCTTATTCCGACAAACTGAAGACACAGATGAGCAGGCAGGAGTCAGAACAGGTGTGCAGAGCTATGCTCGACCATTGGCAGAAGTGGAGCGCACACGTGACGGAACGTGCCAATGCTATCAGGATGAAGTCGAAAAAGGATGTTCCTGACGCACTCATTATAAGACGAGCCAATGCACCGCAAGATATCAGACCGAAAGACGTTTTTTAGAACTATGAACCAGACAAACAGCATCAAACAACTCTGCAAGCAGGTTGCAGCAACAGCTAACTTTGAAATTTCAACACCTATTGACTTTGAACGTCTGTCGTTGATAATAATGCAGCGGCGGCATTCTACAATTAGTGTATCGACGCTAAAGCGACTTTGGGGTTATGCAGGACAGGACACCAATCCAAGGCGTCAAACCCTTGACCTCCTGGCACAATTTGCGGGTTACAAAGATTTCTCAGCCTTTGAGGCTGCCCTCAGCTGTCAGGGTGACTCGCAGAGCCAACTGTTTCTTTCAGACACAATAAGTGCAGAGGAGCTAAAACAAGGTGACAGACTATTGCTGACGTGGAAACCTGACAGAAAATGCGAAATAACTTACCTGGGCAACCATCAATTCCGTGTTGACAAGGCAGAAAACACTAAGCTTTCCGTAGGTGATACGTTCGAGAGCCTGTTCTTCATAAACCATGAGCCGCTATATATAAATAAATTGATACACCTCTCAAGTCCTACACCTGTCAGCTATGTGGCTGGCAAGCGCGACGGCATTATTATAACACCCCTCACTCCCGATTTATAAAAGCATAAAAAATAGCTGACAGGAATTTCTTGTACCTGTCAGCTAAGATAACAAAAAGTGTTTTGTAGAACTTAACTTAAATGTCCCTAGAGTCTTTATAGCAATCATATACGACTATAACAAGTGCTATAAAACCTAAGATAACAGCAGCTATAATTTCCACATTATTACCCATATTTGTCTTTCAACAATTACTGGGCGCAAAAATAGCCACTTTTTCTAAACAAAACAAATAAATAGAAGTTCTTATTAGTTCTTTTGCGAAAATTGTACCAACACGACCGAAAAATGACTATTTCAGCTTGCTGAATTTTTCGTTTTTCTCAAGAGTCCAGTCTTTTCTTTTCTGCAGGAGGTTGTCGTCGCCCTTGAACATGCGGGCTGCTTCCTTGTCGCCCTTCAGTTGCCACTGGAGCCATGCGAGGGCTACTACAGAGAATTCTCCGCCATGAGGCTGCAAATAAGTGCCGCCATGACCTACAGGGAGGTTTGCTGCACATGCTGGCACGTGGTTGATGCGGTGGAAATCGTCCATACCGTTTTCGTATGCAATATCAGGCTTGCCACCAAGGATATAGATGACGGGAGTGTGGATGTCGTTAAGCTTTGACTTAGGAGGCATTGGCATACCGCCTACGGCATTATGTGCATTCTCCTGCTTGAAGAGTCCGCTGTTGCATATCATCAGGGTGGTGATACGCGGGTCAGCGCAGTTGAAGAGTGTCTGCAGACCGCCGCATGACATGCCGGCAGCTGCGATGTGCTTCACGTCAATCTTCTTATAGTATGGTGACTTGGGGTCTTTATTCTGTGCTATTGCCCAGTCGATGCTCTCTATCTGCTGCTGTGTCGTGGACATTGGGCCGCGATAGGGGTCGTCGTTCATAGGGATGAAACCTGTTGCCACAACGAGGAAGCCGTATGATGCTATCTCGTTCAAGAATTTGTAGTGCTCGAAGGGGGAATTGTTGCAGGCACCGTTGCCCCATACCAGCACTGGCAGCTTTTGCTTTGAACCGAAAGCGGACAGGTCTTGCGGAGCGAATATGGTATGCTCGGCAAGTGATGCTTCTTCCTTCATGATGGCTTTGTATGGGCCTGTACCGCCATCTTCCACAATACGCTGTTTCAGTTCTGTTGATTGTGCCATGAGTGGTGTTGACAGCATCATGGCTGAAATAATCATTACAAAAATCTTTTTCATAGTTTTTATAGTTTTTCTATTCTTTCGTGAATTTAGATGTTAGAAATGTCCTATGAAATCTTTGGATATTTCCTAAGCCAACCGTCGAGGCGGAGGCGGATGACACCGAAGAAGGCTTCTCCGAAGATGCCTCCATTCATCTTGCTGACGCCCTCAACGCGGTTGATAAAGATTACAGGCACTTCCTTCAGCTTGAAGCCAATCTTGTAGGCCGTATATTTCATCTCTATCTGGAAGGCATAGCCCTTAAAGCGAATCTTGTCGAGCTCTATCGTCTCAAGAACCTTACGCCTGTAGCACTTGAATCCCGCCGTGGTGTCGTGAATCTTAAAGCCTGTAACCATACGAACATACTTGGACGCAAAATAGCTCATCAGCACACGTCCGATAGGCCAGTTGACAACATTAACACCGCTAACATAACGCGAACCGATGGCTACGTCATAACCCTCTTCCGCACAGGCACTATAGAGGCGAGGAAGGTCGTTGGGGTCGTGAGAGAAATCAGCATCCATCTCGAAGACGTACTGATAGTTGTTCTCATGAGCCAGAGCCCACTTGAAACCCTTGATATATGCCGTTCCCAATCCCAGTTTTCCTGAGCGTTCCTCTATGAACAGCTGTCCGCTGAACTCATTAGAGATAAGCCCCTTCACAATGTCGGCGGTGCCGTCAGGACTGCCGTCGTCAATGACAAGGATATGGAACGACTTCTCAAGAGAGAAGATAGCACGAATGATTTTCTCTATATTCTCCTTCTCGTTATAAGTAGGAATGATTACTAAGCTGTCACTTGCTCGCATGATCAAAAAAACTTATATTATTTATTCAACAACAAATTTTACACCATTATTAATATATACGCCCTTCTGCATAGGCTTATGATAGAGGCGACGCCCATCGAGGGAGAACCATACCTCTGACATCTTACCTCTGACATCAGACATCTCTTTGATACCAGTCGGCTGGCTGCCTTCGCATATCCAGTTAAAGACCTGAGGAACGCTCTTACTAACAAATACGTACACCATGAATGCTCCACCAGCCATCACATGATCGCTTTCGCTGAAAGTGTCATCAACACGGTACATGGTGCCCTCGCTCTGAAGGTGGCCATCACGGAAGGCGAGGTAGTTGCCATAGGGTACTACCATGTCGTACTTCGAGTGGTAGAACTGTATGCGATGCTGCGGTTCCCAGCCTGTGGAGAGGGAATTGTCGTAAATGGCACGGTGCAGAGCCTGCGGTGCATTGACAGGCACTTCAGGCACAACGTCGAAATTGCTGTCATCAGACATATAATCATACAGTTCTTGTGTGAACATCTTATCAATATTTCCATTCACTTTGTTACTTGACGGAGTATCAAACAATTCAGCCATCTGCTCAGGTGTGTAATGGTGACCAAGTGTATCGACACCATTCTGTACCTGGTTATACCACATCTGAGCCATCTCCGTCGTGTTATAGTCCTTGCTGTCTGTCCAGTCAATCACACCTGTGTCGAGGAACTGCTCCGACAGAAAATCTTTTAATTCATACGGAGCCATAGCGGGATGTGTCGCATGCATGCCCTTCACAATCAGAGGTGCCACGACGGGATAAGAAAGCTTACCCTTCCTGTGTTCTGTCTGCACATCGTAGCTTGTGCCGTCATCTTCGAGATAGTAGCGCATGGTGGTCACCAGGTCGTAGGGGCCGTCACCACATATACTGCCCTGGAAACGCAGTTCATCAGCCAGCCCCTGCTCCTCAATGAGACGGTGGGTAGCCAGACTGACAGCACCACCCTGAGAATAACCTATGCAGAATGAGCGCCAGTCGCTCTTTATCGGCAGCAGAGGGAATTCGTCCGACTTCTCTGCGGCAATCTTCTTATAGAGCTCCAGTCCATATCTCACTCCATCAAGCACCTGCTGTGCCGTCAGACGCTGAGAGAGATAGGGATGCTGATTTTCTTTCGTCAAACCATAGCCCTCATAGTCGGGCATGATGATGATGCAATGAGCTGCATAGTTGGCGTATTCTTCCGTATATTCGCTTCCGTACCTACGTCCGGGCATGAATACAGCAAAGTTCTGGTCATCTGACGCACCTTCGGTCGTTGAGGGGCGTTCCCTGTCAGCAGTTATGGTGATATGGCTTAATATGTGTACGCTCTCGATACTGTCCGTCTCCTGTCTGTCAGATGGCGTCCATGCAACAAGTGCAGACGACAATACAATCGGATTGCCGTCAATGTTTTCCGATGGGTAGTTGAAGGTATAGACAGTACATTCATTATCCTGCCTGATCTTTGTAAGTGTCTCCGACGGTTGCACTTCCTGTGCCGAGACAGCCTGTACTGTCACCAGCAACAACAATACCAGAATCTGAAAGAGTTTTCTCATAATATAATTCTTTATTATAAATGAAAAGAGATATGCCCTATCCTACCCCAGCGATGGCTTCGACATCGTTGATTTCTATAGGTATCTGCCTTTCGCCTACGAGGCGGTTGCCGTCGGCGGTGATGAGGAGGTCGTCCTCAAGGCGTATGCCGCCAAAGTCACGGTATTTCTCAACCTCATCATAATTGATATATTCCTTATGCATCCCCTGCCCTTTCCACAGGTCTATGAGATGCGGAATGAAATAACAGCCGGGCTCATCAGTCATCACAAAACCTTCCTCAAGAGGTATGCCGCAGCGGAGACAGTTAAGTCCAAACTGTGTTGAGGGACGAATATCATCGTTGAAGCCTACATATACCTGTCCGAGACCTTCCATATCGTGAACGTCAAGACCCATGTGGTGCCCCACTCCATGAGGCATGAAGAGGGCATGTGCTCCCTGTGCTACAGCATCATCGGTATTACCCTTCATCAGTCCCAGCTGCTTAAGATGGTCGGTGAGTATGCGACAGGCACCAAGGTGAATATCGAGCCACCTGACACCTGGCTTTGCCTCTGCCATTACCCAGTCGTGGGCAGCCTTGACAGAAAGGTATATGGCCTTCTGCTGCTCAGTGAAACGTCCTGAGACTGGTGCGACACGCGTATTGTCAGAGCAATAGAATTCCTGATTCTCTGCTCCGGCATCACAGAGTATCATACGACCTGCCTCCAAGGTTCTGAACGTTGGCATGCCATGCTGTATCTCACCATGCTGGGTGAGGATTGTCTGGAAAGAAGTTCCGCAGCCACGACTCATGGCGATGCCATCTAAGAGGCCAGCGATATAATGTTCTGTCACTCCCTCGCGGCATTGTTTCATAGCAGTAACATGCATGTCGTAGCCTATCTCTGCCGCCTTACGCATCTCCTCTATCTCCTCCAGGCGTTTTCTGCGACGCATGGCAACGATGGCCTTTATAAGCGTCAGAGAAGCCTTTTCCCTTGTCTCAAGAGGATGGAAACCAAAGAGGTCAGCCATCTGTATCTGTATGTCACCACGATACTGCGGCAGGAAGTGTATAGGCTGGCGCAGCTGCTGTGCCCTGTCGATAAAGTCCCTGAGTTCTGACATCGGGGCGGAATTATCTACGCCGACTTCTGCTGCCAGCTCCTTGACGGAAGGGACATAGCCAAACCATACTATATCATCGATGTCGATGTCGTTGCCAAAGAGATATTCCTTGTTGTTGTCAACATCTATGACGCCCACAAGACCTTCACGTTTCTGACCAAAGAAATAGAGGAAACTGCTGTCCTGTCTGTGGCGGTAGGCGTTTGCAGGATAGTTACATGGGGCATCGTTATTGCCGAAGAGTATTATTATGCCGTTTCCGACGCGCTTTTTCAGCTCGTCGCGGCGACCTATGTATACTTCTTTATTGAACATTGAAAATTGAAAATTTAGAGGTTCTTTTTGAACCAGTTGGCGATGTTGCGGAAGAGGTAGTTGCGAGTGTTGCCGCCGAAGATGTTGTGGTTGCGATTTGTGAACGACAGCTGCATATAGTCTTTGTCGGCCTGCACTAGTGCCTCTGTATATTCCGCCACATTGCGATAGTGGACATTATCGTCAGCAGTGCCCTGACAGATAAGCAACTTTCCTCTAAGGTTTGCTGCACGAGAGATGGGATTGTCATCGTAGCCGTCAGGATTCTCCTTCGGTGTACGCATGAAGCGCTCTGTATATATGGTATCGTAATACCTGTAGCATGTCACAGGAGCCACTGCCACACCAGCAGCAAAGAGCGGTTTGCCATCGGCCCGCACAACAGTAGTGTCGCTCATGCTCATCAGCGTCATAAATCCACCGTAGCTCCAACCCCAGATACCTATTCTGTCTTTATCGACAAAAGGTTGCTCGCCAAGCCAGCGGGCCACCTCACACTGGTCATGAGACTCCTTGGCGCCAAGATGCAGATAGGTCTGCTTCTCGAAGTCGGCACCACGTCCGCCTGTTCCCCTGCCATCGACACATACAGAGATGAAGCCTTCCTGCGCCAGATACTGCTCGAAGAGGCATCCACCCATATTACCGCAGTACCAACTGTCTTCGACTTGCTGTGAGCCAGGACCGGAATACTGGAACATCACAACGGGATGTGGAGTATTCTCATCATCAGGACGCACCATCCATCCATTGAGTTCAACGCCCTCTGACGTAGTCATTGTGAAGAACTCACGCTTGTAGGGTGCAGCCTTTGCCACTTTTTCCTTCAGTTCAGCATTGTCCTCAAGGGTCTTTTTCACTTTTCCTGTCTTTGCATCGCAGAGGGTATATACAGGCGGCGTATTGATGTCGCTCCAGACATTTACGAAAGACTTGTAGTCAGAAGAGAATACAGCGCTGTTGTTACCCTCGCGAGGGGTCAGTTTAACGACCTTACCATTAGCATCGGAAGAGAAAACTGCAGTCCTGAGAGGCGAACCATCTTTAGCAGCATAATAGCATTTGCCATTCTTCTCGTCATAGCCATAGAAACTTACGACAGGATTGGTGCCTTCTGTCAAAGGGCGTACCAGATTACCATCAAGGTCGTAGAGGTATATCTGGGCATAACCACTGCGCTCACTCTGGAGCACAAAGCCGCCTTCTGTCATCTGTATGCCGGCATAAGTGGCCTCGTTAATGTAAGGCTTTACCTCGTCAGTAACTATCAGACGACATTCTCCGCTACGAGGATTGCAGACATATATCTTCATACAGTCCTGATGGCGGTTGAGGGTGGGAATAAGTATCTTGTCAGGGTCGCTGGTCATTAAGACGCGGAGTATATAGCCGTCGCTGTCAACAGGAACTTTTATTTCCTGCTGCGTATGAGTGGCAATGTCGTATGTCAGCACAGTCACCTTACTGTTGTTCACACCTGCCATAGGGTATTTATACTCGTAGGATGAGGGATATAACAGGTTTTCTTTTTTTTCAGGTTTCAGGCCCTTATAGACAGGGAAAGAGAACATAGGCACCTCGCTCTCATCAAAACGCTGCCAGCAGAGCATCGTGCCGTCGGCATTGAAGCAGAAGCCACGGGCATAGACAAATTCTTCCTCATACACCCAGTCGGGCTTGCCGTTGATAATCTTATTGTATTCACCGTCGGAGGTGACTTGGAGTGAAGAGTGAAGAGTGAAGAGTGAAGAATTAAGAGCGAAGAGTGAAGATTTTTTTGAGATTGGTTCGATGAAGAGGTTGTTGTCCTTGACGTAAGCAATATTATTGCCGTCGGGGCTTATCAAGGGCTGCTCTATCTTTTCACCATTGGCGATGGGCTTATCATCATAGGTGAAGCAGGCCTTGTAACTTCTGCGGTATATCTGTTCGCGTTCTGTAGCCTTCAGGCGTGCCTTATCCTTCTCGCCCGGCAATACATCCGAAATCTGAACAAGCTTCGGAGCATAGCTTCCTGAGGTAAGGTCCTTGATGGTCAGCGGCTGTGCTCCTGCCGTAATGGAGGAGATGCCAAGGAACAGATATAATAGAAGGTTTTTCATTTTTGTCATTCATTATTCACGATAATATTGATAACCTCCTGAATGTCAGTACCATTTACATTGCCATCCTCATTTACATCAGCCTTCTCATCATACTCACCAGCAACAATGAAGTTGATGACAGCTTGTATGTCAGTACCATTCACAACACCATCGCCATTGACATCACCACGCAGATAAGGTGGCACGAGGTATATGCCCTTTATGTTAGCATGACCACCCCAGCTGACCTTGATAGCATTCATGTGCACAAAGTCATCAGGTCGGTAATTACCACTTGAGGTATTCTTATTTTTGAAGTCTGCCAGAGGTATGACAAGAGTCTCATCCTCTGCATTCCAGTATTGGTCGTTTTCATTGAGCGTAGCAGTAATCTCCTTCCACTCACCACCAGCAACCAGACGGTTAGCCAAGAAGCGTACATTACTGCCATAATTGCCACGAATTACTATATACTCATACTCGCTGAGGTCGGCAAACTTATTATATTCCACACCTGCGAGACCTGCAATAACCGCTCCGTTTTCTATATCCACATCCAGGTTCATTGTGGCATTAGCTAAGCCCAACGGAGTTGCATCAGCACCAGAGCCATCCCACACATAGAACCAGTTGGACTTCATCTTTTCCCAATTGTCAGGAACAACAAAGTCATCATAATCCATGAATTGGTAAATCTGCTTCAGCGTATTACCCGTTCTGACAGGGAAATACTGTGTCAGCAGGCGATTGCGCTCCGTCATATACGTATTATCAACATCATATAGCGAAGCAGCATCCGACCACGTGTGCACATCGCGGCGATAGTCGCCCCAACGGGCAGCCTCATCATACAGGGCCTTAGAGATGTTGTTGTACAGGCTGTCCCACACCTCTACTACAGACTGCTGTCCCAGGAGACCGTCATCACAAAGCAGTTCCTTTGCACGATTTATATAACGTGTGGCGAAATCCTCATTCCCCAATAAAGCATTGAAAATATACGTCGGTCCTCCATTATTAAATTTAGTTACGGCATTATATGTAGGAGAGGTAAGTATTATCTCCGAATCCCAGCACAGGAACTTAAATCCATCGCTGTCAGTACCACGGCGACGGATGGCATACCAGTTATGATGATCCCAGTCGTCATTGCCTGCATACTGATTTATAATCATGTAGTCGATGAATTTGTCCTTATCGAGCAGAGAATCAAGTTTCTCGTATGCCTCTTCAGCCGACATAGAAGAGTCATGTCCGCCTGCTGCAACAGCAGTATTCACCATCTCGTAGTATGCATCCATTGTTCCCTCGCTGGCCTCAAGATGGTTACCACCATCCTCCTCAATCTTTATGACGTCGTAGTCAGGCTTCTTGCCGCCAAAGTGGTTCTTGCCAAAGGTATCGTCGATACGCTCAGCAATATTATACAGTCCCCAGTACATACCATTCAGGAACAGGTGTACGTAAAGGGCATCTACGCCAATATTACTAATTTTACGCTGAATGCGGCGTGCCCATACGTCACGAGTATATTGGGCTTTCTGGCGATTGCCATCCATCCAATGCTGCCAGGCATTTCCGAAGTGACAGCGCAGTATCAGCTGGTCGAACTTCTGAGGTCCATCCTCTCCGAACAATGGATATTGCAGGGAGGCAGGTCCGTAGTCCTTCTTGAACTGCAGGCGGAAAGAATGCTTTGGGTTCTTCTCTGCCAGACGACCATGACCGCCATGCAGCTTAAGGCCGCAATCGATGGTAAAGTCATGATTCTGCGGACCTCCGAATAGCTCGGCGCTACACTGACGCGTCCATCCGTGACCTGTAGCATCACCTACCGGAGGGCCGGTAAAAATATAGATACCACCCTTTTCTTCATCGTTCTCATGACTGAAGAGGTTATCCTTGTCAGTCACCACGCTGAGGATGGGCAGTTGTTTCAGTCCCTCGATAATCTTAGGACGCAGAGTAGCATCATTGGTCATCTCCGGATCCATCTCATAGTCGGCAATAGCATACCCCTCAATTTGAGTATATTTTCCCCATTGAGAAGGATAACCCTCAGGGTCATTCGGCTGGTTCAGCACAGAAGACATGAGGATATAGCTGGCTGTAGTAACACTTGAGCAACTATCCCCTATCACCTCTATTGCCCTGAGAAGTGTCGTCTTATCGAATGTCAGAGGGCCAGTATAGAGTGTACTTTCCGTTGTCGGAGTGCTGCCATCTGTGGTATAGAATATCTCTGCCTCCGGGCTGGTGGGATTAATAATCACACTGATGCTGCTATCTTCATACAGGCCGTGAGGCTTGCTGAATGTCGGTTGTGCCATACTGACCGTTGCTGAGAGCAACATACTCATTACCAAGAGGAAGAAACGTATTACCATGACTGTTTACGGAAATTATGAGATAGATGAAACGACGATTAGAAATTATCTTTATGAACTTCGAAGTAAGCCTGCGGATGAGCGCATGTAGGACAGATTTCAGGAGCCTTCTCGCCCACTACGATATGACCGCAGTTGCGACACTCCCAAACCTTAACCTCGCTCTTTGCGAATACCTCCTGTGCCTCAACATTATGAAGCAGAGCACGATAACGCTCCTCATGACGCTTCTCGATAGCAGCCACAAGACGGAACTTTTCTGCCAGTTCAGTAAAGCCTTCTGCCTCAGCAGTCTTAGCGAAGCCTTCGTACATATCAGTCCACTCATAGTTCTCGCCATCGGCAGCAGCAGCGAGGTTCTCAGCAGTTGAGCCAATGCCCTCCAGCTCCTTGAACCACATCTTAGCATGCTCCTTCTCGTTGTCAGCAGTCTTCAAGAAAAGTTCTGCTATCTGTTCAAAACCTTCCTTCTTTGCCTTTGAAGCAAAATAGGTGTACTTGTTACGTGCCTGACTTTCGCCAGCAAATGCAGCCTCAAGATTCTTCTCGGTCTGCGTTCCGGAATACTTGCTCATAATAGTTAAGAATTAAAAATTAAGAAAAAAGTTTTTTGTTTATAATTAATTGTGGAAATTACGTTTATCGTTGACGTGCTTTGCCTTACCAACAGAACGCTGTATTGCGCCTGGCTCCTTGATATGGATATTAGGCTTGATACCAACCATGCTGACGATGCGGTCATAGAGTGGTTTGATATAAGGCATCTGCTTCGACGGATTAGGAGAGAAATACTCCATACGCAATTCAACATCGAGGTCGAAGGTATCCTCATTATTCTTACGGTCAACAGTGATGAAATACTGCGGTGTGAAAGCAGGGAATTCCGTAAGGCAGGTTTCAATCTGACTTGGGAATACATTGACGCCACGTATAATCATCATATCATCAGAACGACCCAGGATACGATCCATGCGAACTGCTGTACGTCCGCACTTACATGACTCATAGATGAGACGTGTGAGGTCGCGTGTACGATAGCGCAGTATAGGCATAGCCTCCTTTGTGAGAGACGTGAATACCAATTCACCGAATTCACCTGGAGCACATGGCTCAAGGGTATCAGGATTGATAATTTCAGGATAGTACATATCTTCCCAAAGGTGGGTACCATCCTGCATCTCACACTCACCACCCACACCAGGGCCGCTCATCTCTGTGAGTCCATAGATATCGTATGCCTTGATACCCAGTTTCTCTTCGAGTTCCCTGCGCATTCCCTCTGTCCAAGGTTCTGCACCAAAGAAGCCACACTTTAGGCTGAGGTCTTTTTTGTGAACCTCTTCCGACGTCTCCAGCACCTCAGCAAGATGCAGGGCATATGATGGTGTGCAGGCAAGCACTGTAGAACCAAAGTCCTTCATAAGCATTATCTGCTTCACAGAATTGCCGGCTGACGTAGGCAGCTGTACTGCTCCCAATACACCAGCGGCATCATGTGCGCCAAGACCACCAGTGAAGAGGCCGTAGCCATAGCTAACCTGTACTATGTCGCCCTTAGTAACACCACCAGCGGCAAACACACGTGCTGCGCCCTCTGCCCAACGCTCAAGGTCACCCTTGGTATAGGTGCCCACGACAGGCTTACCGGTAGTGCCCGAGGATGCATGGATACGAGTAATCTCAGACATGCGGACAGCATTGAGGCCAAAGGGATATTCGTCACGAAGGTCGTGCTTGGTAGTAAACGGCAGACGATGTATATCTTCAATGCCCTTGATATCCTCAGGCTTGATGCCCATCTTGTCCATCTTCTTACGATAGAAGGGCACTTTTTCATAGCACGTCTTGACAGTATTTCTCAGTCTCTCAGACTGAAGCTTGGTCATGGACTCACGGTCCATGCATTCCATTTCGCGATTTAAAATCATTGTTAATGTTTATTGTAATGTTTCGTAAGGTAATATATCTTTTTTCCTGTATGCAGAACCTGTAACTATGCACAGGAGTTCGCCATGCTGGTTTGTCACACGGGTTTCACAGAACGGCAGACGATGATGATTGAACACCTCCGTTGTCTCTGCAATAAGAGTATCTCCGAGTTTTGCTGACTGAAGATAGGTAATGCTGTTCTGAACCCCCAGCGACACAGGGCCGTGAGAATTGGTGACAGCAGCAAAGGTAAGGTCGGCAAGGGTGAAATACACCCCACCCTGACACACACCGGCAGCATTAAGGTGATGCTTTTCAACAACACAGACTGCCTTGGCGAAACCCTCACGGATTTCTGTCAGCTGCATGCCGTTTTCAGCTGCAAACCTGTCACCTGTATTAAGGAAATCCTTAAGCGTCATAGCATTCAAAAATCTGATCTACAGACTCTTTCCTCATCTTCGGGGTAAAGAGACTTACAAGCAGAACGACAACGAAGCCACCGAGCATTGCCACCGCGCCACAATCTATAGGATTGAGGATGGCATTGCCTGTAAGCATATTGACGACCGTAAGACCTACGCCCCATACGAAGCAAGCCCATACAGCCATAGGTGTAACACCTTTCCAATACAGTCCCATCATGAACGGAGCGAGGAATGCACCAGCCAAAGCGCCCCATGAGATACCCATGAGCTGAGCAATGAACTGCGGCGGATTGAGTGCTATCATGAGTGAGAGAGCAATGAAGAAGACGATGAGCACACGCATTATGACAACCTTTCTGCGCTCAATCTTCTCTGCTACGATATCGTCAATCTCACCACCTTCTACCTCACCGTCCAAGGACTTCTTATCACGATAGATAAGGTCGAGCGTCATAGTTGATGACGATGTCAGCACAAGGCCTGCCAATGTGGACATAGAGGCCGAGAGTACGAGAAGTATCACGAGAGCAATAAGGAAGTCAGGGAGTGTCTCAAGCATAGAAGGAACGATATTGTCATATACGAATTTTCCTTTCTCGCTATTAAATGCTGTATTGACAAAGAGACGTCCGAAGCCTCCGAGGAAATAGCATCCACCAGCTACTATGATGGCGAAGATGGTAGAAATTATCGTACCACGACGTATGGCATCCTCATCAGTAATAGAATAGAACTTACCCACCATCTGTGGCAATCCCCATGTACCAAGGGAAGTCAGAATGACAACACCAAGGAGAGACATCGGATTAGGACCGAACCATGATGCAAAATCCCCTGCCTGGAAGTTGGCATACAATGCAGCGCCCTTCTGTGTCAGGTCATCGGTATTTGGTGCCAGTGTCGCCATCTTATCAATTGCTGCTACCAGTCCTCCCTGAGAATTGAGCACAACGGCAATGACGGTAGTAATACCGAAAAGCATTATGATGCCCTGTATGAAGTCATTGATGGCCGTAGCCTTATACCCTCCGAGGATGACATAGAAAGCAGTCAGTACCGACATAGTAACGGCACAATACTCATAAGGTATGCCAAAACCCATCTCGAAAAGCTTTGAAATTCCCACATACACGCCTGCGGTATAAGGAATAAGGAATACGAAGACTATGATGGAAGCTATTACACGAAGCCACTCATCACCATATCGTGTTCCGAAGAAATCAGGCATTGTACGACTCTGGATATGTTGGGTCATGAGTTTTGTCCTGCGACCCAGGACCAACCACGCAAGCAGCGAACCAATAATAGCATTGCCCACACCGATCCATGATGCTGACATACCATATTTCCAACCGAACTGACCCGCATAGCCCACGAAGACCACAGCAGAGAAATAGGATGTACCAAAAGCAAAGGCTGTAAGCCAACCGCCAACGTTACGTCCTCCCAAGACAAATCCCTCAACGTTCTGGGCAGAACGACGAGAATAGAATCCTACACTCACCATAACGATGAGGAAGATTACAGTCAAAAGAATCTTAATCAGCATAGTTTTTAACTATTAACTTTTAACTAAAATGCCACCTGCACCTGTGTGAGTATAGAGCTGTAGTTACCACAACCCGTGATATCTTTCTGAGCTTTACTCTTGGCCCAATATACATACTGAGCCTGCAGACGACACTTCTTGTGAATCCAATACTGAACACCACCCAAAAGCTTTGTCTGCTTTGTACGCATATCAGTATTATTATTCAAGTAATCGACCATTGCAACAACGTCAAGCTGCTTATAGACCGGTATGGCAGCTGAGCCATATATACCGAAAGAGCCTACATCACCATCGCGACCACCGAGGGCTTCGCAACGAACCATAGCACAACGGTTCTTATAATAATCAGTACCTGTCACTTTAGACTTCCATTCGAAACCTACAGCATAACGGTCCTTTCTGTAGGTATCACCCACATTGATAGTCGGGTTGTATGCTGATTTTTCTACAGCACAGCCATAACCTTTCTGACCAGAGACTGAAACGCGGAAATTAGGAGCAAAACGATACTCCAATTTGGCAATGATATCTTTCTGGTTGTTTCCGTCGTTCTTATTCACCTGGCCACCATTGATTACCTCAACAACATAGCGTAATTTGTTGTTAAATAGGTCACCATAAGCCATGAGTCCCATATCACGACCTGAACCATTGCTCATAAGCGCATCACCACCACACAAGAAACCTACGCTCTGTGACATTGGAGAGATGGCTTCAAGCACAGTAGGCGACATCGGGTTCTCCATAGACAGCTCTATCTTCGACTGACCGAGTCGGAGATTGAAAGCCTTTGTCGGGCGATACTCCATATAGTACTCCATCACGGTGCCTGCCTTAAACTCATGCATAAAGAATGCATAGAAGTCCTTAGTGATATTGGCACCTACCATAAGGATGATGCGCTTCATATCGAAGGTGTTGGTATTGGCACTGCTGTTTCCCTCATAGAGGTTTGCGGTATAACCACCCTGAGCATAGCCAGTAACCTTAATACGTGAGCCTACAGCCTCAGCCCAGTACTTAGCATCTTTTTCTGCATCCTCAGCAGGAGCACTCAACAATGGCTGATGAGCCTCAAGGAAGCCTGCATCAGTATTTGCAGAGTAGTCAGACACCTTTGGCAATAGTTTTGAGATGCCCGTAGGCTCTTCTGCCAATACTGCGACTGTACACAATATTGCAGAAAGCATTACAAATAGCTTCTTCATAATGATAAAATATATGTTTTTTTGTTTACTTGGTCTTGTATATAAGCATACCCTTACCGCCTTCGAGGTAAGAATACATATATGCAATGTTTACGCCGTCGTCTGTCAATTTGCGCAATACGTCAGCTGCTGCACCTACCTTATCCTCTACTGCTACGGCATTTACATCTGTAAGCTGAAGATTTATACCTGCCTCCTTAAGGATGAGATATGCATCCTCAGGCTTGTCGCAGATTACGCGATATATGCCATAATCCTTTGTGTCAGCAATGGTAGATGCAATAATCTGAATGCCTGCCTTACTGAGGAGTTCAAGAACTTTGATGAGGGTACCCTCTTTATTCTCTATAAAAATGGAAAGCTGTTTCTTGGTCATAATATTCTTCTTAATTATAAACGGTTCTCTTATCAATTACACGTACTGCCTTACCCTCTGATGTCGGAAGACTTCCTTTTGGCACCAGCTTCACATGAGGTGTCAGCAGAATCTCGTCCTTCAGGGCACGCTTCACATCCTTCTGAAGTTGAATGAGTCTCTGATAGTCATCAGTGAAGAGTTCTTCGAGCTCTACCTCGACAGTCATATTATCATTGTTCTCATCTGTGGTGAGAGTGATGAGGTAGTTACTTGCAAGTTCCTTGAACTGCATCAGGATTTTCTCTATCTGTATCGGGAAGATATTCACGCCACGCAGCACCATCATATCGTCAGAACGTCCCTTCATGCGGTCAATACGCACATGGTTACGTCCGCAAGGACATCCGCGTCCAAGAACACGGGTAAGGTCACGGGTACGATAGCGCAGCAGAGGCATAGCCTCCCTGTTGATAGAAGTAAGTATAAGCTCTCCAATCTCTCCATCAGGAACTGGCTCAAGAGTCTCAGGATCAACTATCTCCACGATGTAGTAGTCTTCCCAGAAGTGCAGACCGTTCTGTTCCTTACATTCGAATCCTACACCAGGACCACACATCTCAGACATACCGAAAGAGTTGTAGGCCTTCACGCCGAGCATATTCTCAATACGCTGACGCTGCTCCTCAGAATGAGGCTCTGCTCCGATAGCGAGAATCTTCAGCTTGGTATCCTTACGAGGGTCAACACCCTGCTCCTGCATCACTTCATAGAGACGTGTGACATAAGAAGGAACAGCGTGGAGAGCCGTTGTACCGAAATCCGTCATGAATTTTATCTGACGGAGGGAATTACCTGCCGCAGCAGGAACTGTCAGCATGCCCAGACGCTCTGCTCCATACTGGAAGCCCAGACCGCCGGTAAACATACCATAGCCGCTTGAATTCTGGAACACATCATCAGGACGCAGGCCAACCATCCACAGGTTACGTGCCACCTGATTAGCCCACTCGTCGAGGTCTTTCTGGGTATGAAGTATCACCGTCGGGTTACCCGTAGTACCTGATGAGGAATGAAGACGTACACACTCCGTAAGAGGTACTGATGCAAGTCCGAACGGATAGTTTTCACGCAAGTCCTGCTTGGTAGTAAACGGTATGCGACGTATATCCTCAACGGAGGTTATACTTTCAGGTGTCACACCAGCCTTCTCAAGGCGAGCCTTGTAGATAGGATTATTCATACAATGAGCAACAGTAGCCTTAAGACGTTCTACCTGCAGAGCTTCAATCTGCTCTCTGCTCATGGTTTCAAGTTCTGGATCGAGATATTCTGATTTCCAGTCGGGAAGTTCTCTTCTGTATGCCATTAGTTTACTTCAGCACCCATATCGAATGCCTTTAAATTAGATTCAACAATTTTCTCGCCTTTGCGTGCAAAGATAGTTGCGACAGCATCACGCAGGGCTTCTGCTGTCACGATGCCGATATATTTGGCAGCCATTCCGAGAAGAACCACATTAGCAGAACGTACGGAACCTGCATCCTTAGCCACCTGTTCGATGTCGAGCTGCACTACGTGGTTGAGTGATGAGAGTTCTGCGAACAGTTCCTCCTCCTTAGGGTAGTTCGGAACGTTGATAAGCGGTTTGTTTGATGTAACCACCACGCCATCCTTTGAGAGATATGGCAGATAGCGCAGAGCCTCCATCGGCTCCATTGAGATAATCATGTCACAACCGCCTTTAGGGATAAGGTCAGAATATATCGTACCTGTTGAGAGACGCAGATTTGACTGTACGTCACCTCCACGCTGACTCATTCCGTGTACTTCTGCCTGCTTCAGGTTTACGCCGGCACGTGTAGCGGCCTCACCTATTATCGTTGCGATTGAAAGGATACCTTGTCCTCCCACACCGCACAGTATAATGTCTTTTTTCATTGATTATGCCTCCTTGTTGTTACGAGCTTTCTCACGGGCGTGGCGAGAAGCAGTCTGAATACATTCACGACGTGGAATGATTACGCTGACACCCTCATAGTCAATCTCATCCTTGATGAGCTGAGTTATTGCCGGAATATTCTTTGGCAGCGGTGTCACTACATGCAGATGCGCAGGATCCATTCCGAGACCCAGGCAGATAGCCTCAAACTTATTAGTACCGGCACTGTCCTGACCTCCTGTCATACCTGTTGTAAGGTTATCGGAGATGATGACAGTAATTGCGCTGTTATCATTGATGGCATCAAGGAGACCTGTCATACCTGAGTGAGTAAATGTTGAGTCACCTATCACAGCAATCGCAGGACGCAGGCCTGCATCGGCAGCACCCTTGGCCATAGTGATTGAAGCACCCATATCGACACATGATGCGAGAGCCTTGAACGGAGGCAGTGCACCAAGTGTGTAGCAGCCTATATCACCAAAGACACGTGCATCAGGATATTCGTTGAGAATGTTCACCAAAGCACCATATACGTCTCTGTGGCCACAACCCTGACAGAGCTGCGGAGGACGTGCGACAAGATTCTTGGCAGGCTCGAAAAGCTCTGGTGCCTTAACACCGAGAGAAGAGGCAACAGCATCAGGGGTCAGCTCACCTGTACGAGGCAGACTGCCTGTAAGACGGCCGATTACCTTTGCCTTGTCACCAACGATATTACGAACGCCTTCTTCCACTACAGGCTGTCCGTCTTCTACAACGAGGATTTCATCACAATCTTCTGCCATCTGGAGAATCTGCTTGCATGGAAGAGGATACTGGGACACCTTCAGGATGTAAGCATCGTCACCGACAGCCTCCTTGACGTAATTGTAGCCGATGCCACAAGCGACAATGCCCAAAGACTTGCTTGCCTTCTCAACCCTATTGAAAGCAGACTTCTCACTTGCTTCAAGCATTGCCGGCTGCTTCTCAAGCAAAGCAGCATATTTCTTCTTTGCAATGCCTGGGAGTAATACCCACTGGTCAGTAGAAGGAGACAGAGCATTTTCTTTCTGTGGCTCCTGAACAACGACATTTGCACGAGAGTGTGCCAAACGAGTTACGACACGCAGCAGCACTGGCTCCTTGATAGCCTCTGACATTTCGAAAGCCACCTTCATCATATCGTATGCCTCCTGCTGAGTGCTTGGCTCAAAGACTGGGATTAAGGCAAACTTTCCATAGAAACGGCTGTCCTGCTCATTCTGTGAAGAGTGCATAGAAGGGTCATCAGCAGCAAGGACTACCAGTCCTCCGCCAACACCTGTTATAGCACTGTTGACAAAAGCATCGGCACAAACATTCATGCCAACATGCTTCATGCACACTAACGCACGCTTACCAGCGTACGACATACCCAAAGCAGCTTCCATAGCGGTCTTCTCATTGGTACACCAACGAGATTGGATACCACGCTCCTTCGCTATGGCATTACCCTGGATGAATTCTGTAATCTCAGTTGACGGGGTACCTGGATAAGCATACACACCAGACAGTCCGGCATGAATGGCTCCCAAAGCAATGGCCTCGTCACCAAGTAAGAGTTTCTTTTCCATTTTTTATATGTTTTAGTCTTTAAAATCCGTAAAATTGGGGCAAAGATAATATTTTTTCCCCTAACAACCAAAAAAAATTATTTAAAAGTTTGACAATAGTCAATAATTTACACAGATACTTGTTATTTATAAATAATTATTCGCGTAAATGATTAAAAATTAGTAATTTTGTACCCGAATTATAAAAAACATAACAGACAAAGAGTCAAATTTGTAAATTTTATCATTAATATTTAAATTAAAAACAAAATGGCAGAGAAAAAGACAACAAAGGCAGCTGCTCCTAAGGCTGCTCCTAAGGCTGCTCCTGCAAAGAAGGCTGCAGCTCCTGCAAAGAAGGTTGAAGTATATTTTGACGCAGTTAACGCTGGTTTCAAGGCTGGTGAAGTTTACCAGGTTCTCGCAGCAGCAGGCAAGGCAATGACAGTTGCTGAGATCGCAAAGAAGGCTAAGGCTTCTAACGAAGAGGTTATCCTCGGTATTGGATGGCTCCTCAAGGAAGGTAAGGTTACTAGCGTTGACAACAAGATTGTTCTCGCTTAATATTTAAGACAACAGAATAATACAAACGTGAGGGATGACATTGTTCATTCTTCACGTTTTTTTTGCACACACATTATCCTAAATCGTGAAAATCAGCAAAATAACCATCTATAACCGTATTCTTGAATATTTCAGGGAGCAAGGTGAATTCGATACCGAACTGGAGTATGGCAGTGTTTTCCAGCTTCTCATTGCGGTAGTGTTGTCTGCACAGTGTACAGACAAACGCGTCAATATGATTACCCCCGAATTGTTTTCAGCATATCCCGATGCAAAATCCATGGCAGATGCTAATGAGGCTGAGGTATATGAATATGTGAAGAGTGTCTCCTATCCTAACGCTAAGGCCAAACACATCGTAGAGCTTTCACGCATGATAATGACACAGTTCGGAGGAGAGGTTCCTTCTGACATGGATGATCTGCAGAAGTTGCCCGGCGTAGGGCGTAAGACTGCCAACGTGATGCAGGCTGTAGCCTTCGGGCGAAATGCCATGCCTGTTGATACACATGTATATAGAGTCTCCCACAGACTGGGATTAGTGAGCAAGGCCAGCAACACCCCATTGAAAGTAGAAAAGGAACTCTGCAAGCATATACCTCACGACGAATGGGGCAAGGCGCACCATTGGCTTCTGCTGCACGGAAGATATGTATGCAAGAGCAATAAGCCTCTCTGTCAGAAATGCCCCTTCGACTCTTTCTGTCCTAAGAAATTTGCTGACAGCAAGCTATAATATAAAAAGAAGAGGTGAATACATATCACATGCATTCACCCCCAAATGATATAATAATACTAACTTAAACTTAAGTCCTAATTTATACGATGCCCTGAGCCATCATAGCGTTAGCAACCTTCATGAAGCCTGCAACGTTTGCACCCTTCACGTAGTTGATGTAGCCGTCAGCCTCAGTACCATACTTCACGCAGTTGTCGTGAATATCGTTCATGATCTTGTGCAGGTAGTTGTCAACCTCCTCAGAAGTCCAAGACAGACGCTCTGAGTTCTGTGACATCTCAAGACCTGATACTGATACACCACCAGCATTAGCAGCCTTACCTGGAGAGTAGAGGATCTTAGCGTCCTGGAACACCTTGATAGCTTCTGGTGTTGTAGGCATGTTAGCACCCTCAGAAACTGCGATTACGCCGTTAGCAACAAGAGTCTTAGCTGCCTCTTCGTTGATCTCGTTCTGCGTTGCAGAAGGAAGAGCGATTTCACAACCCTTCTCAGCCCAAGGCTTCTTGCCCTCAACATACTTAGCTGTAGGATACTTCTCAGCATACTCCTTGATACGTCCACGCTGAACGTTCTTCAGTTCCATGATATAATCAAGCTTAGCGCGATCAATTCCGTCTGGATCATATACGTAACCGTTAGAGTCAGAACATGTCATTGGAATAGCACCGAGCTGGATGAGCTTCTCCATTGTGTACTGAGCAACGTTACCAGAACCAGAAACGAGAACCTTCTTACCCTTAATGTCGATGTTACGAGTCTTAAGCATGTTCAGGAGGAAGTATACGTTACCGTAACCTGTTGCCTCAGGACGAATCAGAGAACCGCCGAATGAGAGGCCCTTACCTGTCAGCATACCTGTGAACTGGTGTGTGAGCTTCTTGTACATACCGAACATGTAACCTACCTCACGGCCACCTACACCGATATCACCAGCAGGAACGTCCTCGTCAGCACCAACGTGACGATAGAGCTCAGTCATAAATGCCTGACAGAAACGCATAACCTCTGCATCGCTCTTACCACGTGGAGAGAAGTCAGAGCCACCCTTTGCACCACCCATTGGGAGAGTTGTCAGAGAGTTCTTGAAAGTCTGCTCGAAAGCAAGGAACTTCAGGATACCAAGGTTAACTGACTTGTGGAAACGGATACCGCCTTTGTATGGGCCAATAACATTGTTATGCTGAATACGATAACCCATGTTTGTCTGAACGTTACCCTTGTCGTCAACCCAAGATACGCGGAACTCAATTACGCGATCTGGAATACAGAGACGCTCGATGAGGTTTGCCTTGTCAAACTCTGGGTGCTTGTTGTACTCTTCCTCAATAGTTGGAAGAACCTGAGATACGGCCTGGATGTACTCCGGCTCATTTGGAAATCTCTGCTTGAGATTTTCGATCACTGCTTGTGCATTCATCTTTTTTACCTTTTATATTAAATTATAATGTGTACCAATATTCACTTTATATATAAATAAGGTACGTTAACTATCAATATGTTTGTGTTTGTGATGCTGTACAATAAATTGTGACAGTTTTTTCACATTTTTACGCCACATTGTTGAAATTCGGATGCAAAAGTACACATTTTTTTTGTAATAAACAAGAAAAAGTTGCAAAAAATGCAACTTTTTCCTAGTTTTCTTACACTTTGTTTTAATTTCAACCTTATTTAGAACAAAGTGATAGTATTTTTATGTATTATCTGTGTGCGATAACAGTTATTTATCCATAGCGAGTCTCAATCCAACGGTTACAGCCTTAAATTCAGGAGCATATTTCTCTCTTGAAGCTGTGCGACACTCTGTTGTTGTGCTGATAAATGAGCCGCCTCTTGCAACGTGCTCCATAGCATCACCAATCTTGACGCATGGGTCTATTTCCACTGTATCCCTATAGGTCTCGTAGTTATCCTCCACCCACTCCGACACATTGCCGTTCATATCACGCATGTCTAGTTCGTTAGGCATATACTGACCCACTGGATGTGGAGTGCCGCTTGAAGTAGCGCGATAGCATGCTACGCGATCAAGATACTTGGAACCGCTATACTGCAAATGGAAAGTCTTTCCGGCACCACGTGCTGCATATTCCCATTCAGCCTCTGTTGGCAGACGGAACTTTTCGCCAGTCTTCTTTGAGAGTTTCTTCACGAATTCCTGTGCGTCATTCCATGTGATATTCATAACAGGCAGAGTCGGGTCATCCTTTCCGGCATACTGCTTGATGTCAGAAGGGTTGTTATCCATCACCTCATCCCAGAGTTCCTGTGTCACCTCAGTCTTACCAATCCAGTAGCCCTTAGTCAGCTGCACATCGTGAGCCGGCAGTTCCGTAAAGCTGTCGAAGCCGTCCTGCTCAGCGGTAGCTCCCATGCGGAAATTACCTGGTGCAACATACACGAGATCAATCTTTGCATCTCCAACCTCGATGGTCTTTGTATCACCCTCGTTGGGTTCTTCCGAACTGCCGCAAGATACAAGCATAGCGGCAGAAGTAGCCATCATAATGGCAATTGTTCTGATTCTGTCCATAGACTTAAGAAGGTTTTCGTCAAATTTAATACCTTTTATTGCGAGTGAATAAACTATCAGTGCCACCAGCGGAACGAGGCTTGGGGGCCAAATGAAGAACTGTCCGTGCCAGTGTACGTAATACTGGTTGTAGCAAAAGTAGGCAATCCACGCTACTGTGAGCAGCATGCCTAACTTACACAACGACTTCTGCAACTGCCTGTTCTTGAAGAAGAAAATGGTAATAAAGCTGAACAGCGCCGTAACACCGGCTATGCTGCTCAATATGTTTCCCTCAAGACCGTTTTTGGGCATCATCCAAGACAGCGAACCCATAAGCAGGGTCACTACAAGCAGATATATTGTCTGTTTACGCTGCCACATGATTAGAAATCATCATCGTCGTCATAAACATCCTGAGAAGGATCCTTCCAGTAAATCTCGTGGTTAAGGAATTCCTCAGTAGCTATGAGTGTAGGTTTTGGCATTTTCTCGTAATAGCGGCTTATCTCAATCTGCTCACGATTTTCGAACACCTCTTCAAGAGTGTCGTTATAGTTAGCAAATTCAGAAAGCTTCTTACTCAGTTCTGCCTTAAGATCCTGAGATATCTGATTTGCACGCTTGCCTATGATTGCAACGCTTTCGTAAATGTTATCCGTTGCGTCACAAAAGTCCATAAGGTCACGTGTAACTGTGTTTGTTGGTGCTTTAGTCTTCTTGTAATCCATCTTTTATATACTTTTTACATTTCTCGATATATTTCTCTGCTAATGGGCGGTCCTTTGAATCAGGGTATTCGTTTATGAAACCGTAGCATTCATCTTCTGCATCCTGATAACGTTCCGACTGTTTTTCACGAACACTGTGAACAGCCAGCTCATACTTGCTCTTCATAATGAGCGATGCAAATTCCTCACGCAACGACGTAAAAGGATAATCCTTCAGGGCATTCTGCGCAGTTATTATACAAGCATCATAGTTATTACCTCCGCTGGTGCAATTGCCGAAGTATGTTCCGAGGTTATAGTATAGACGTGCATTGATAAGCTCCTTTCTGACTAGAATATTCTGCAGTTCATACAGTTTATTCTCCGCAATCTTCCTATGGTCACTCTCCGGGAACACATCAATGAATTCCTGGAATGCCTTCATGGCAGCATATGTTGGTGTCTGGTCAAGACGAGGTTCCGGAACGGTGTTATACAGACTTTCCCCGATGAAATAGTATGCCTCCTCAGCAAACATTCCGCGAGGATATGAGGAATAATACTTTCTGAACACCTCCGATGCTGCATCATAATCACCGTCACGATAGGTTGCAACAGCATACAGGAAAAGGCACTCCTCACCTTTGCTGGTTCCCTTCATGATTGTCAGCAAATCACCGAACAATATTGCAGCCTGAGAAAACTTACCCTGAGCGAAACAAGTCTTGGCATACTCATACTTATAGAGATAGTCCGTTGACTTGTAAACGGTATTGAATTCCTTGGCACAACCGGCCAAAAGAATCAACGCCAAAACCAATATAATATAAAATTTACCTACGCGCATACGCAAAAATTCGCCGCAAAGGTACTAATTTTTTATCAAAGACAAGCAAACAATCACTTTTTTAATACTATTTTAGCATGAAAATTAAGTTTTTTTTACCAAAGCGGGCTTTCATAGAATAAAATGTTATACTTTTGCATCCATGAACGAATACAAACTCACCTCCAAATACAAACCGACGGGCGACCAGCCTGAAGCCATCAGGCAATTGGTCGAAGGAGTACGCAGCGGTACTCCCGCACAGGTATTGCTGGGAGTGACGGGTTCTGGAAAGACTTTCACGATGGCCAATGTCATACAGCAGATAGGCAAGCCAACCCTCATCCTTTCTCACAACAAAACCCTTGCAGCCCAGCTCTATGAGGAGATGAAGGCCTTCTTTCCTGAGAATGCCGTTGAGTATTACGTCTCTTATTACGACTACTACCAGCCGGAGTCCTATCTGCCCACTACTGATACCTATATAGAAAAAGACCTTGCCATCAACGACGAGATTGACAGACTCCGCCTAAAGGCTGTCTCTGCATTACTCTCAGGTCGTAAGGATGTCATTGTTATCAGTTCAGTATCATGCATTTACGGTATGGGCGGACCATCCACAATGCAGGGGTCGATAATCACAGTCAAGAAGGGTGAGAAGATTGAGAGGAATGATTTCCTGCGAAAGTTGGTCGATGCCCTCTATGTGCGCAACGATGTTGAACTCAACCGAGGCGAATTTCGCGTAAAGGGCGATACTATTGACATTGCGACAGCATATTCCGAGGACATCGTGAGAGTGACATTCTGGGACGATGAGATTGAGGAGATTTCCGAACTTGAGCCTAAGACACTTCATCACATAGAGTCTTTTGACGAATACCAGATATATCCCGCAAACCTTTTTGTCACCACTAAAGAACAACAGGAGCTTGCCGTCCGTCAGATTCAGGACGACTTGCTCGTTCAGATAGACTATTTCAAGAGCATAGGCGAAGACCTGAAAGCTCAGCGCATCAAGGAACGCGTAGAGTATGACCTTGAGATGATAAAGGAGTTGGGACACTGCTCAGGCATAGAGAACTATTCACGCTATTTCGACGGACGCGCCCCAGGCGAGAGGCCTTACTGCCTCTTTGACTTCTTCCCCCACGACTTCCTGATGATGATTGACGAAAGCCACGTCTC
>CACYKA010000027.1 GCA_902774795.1 uncultured Prevotellaceae bacterium
GTAGGCAAGAGTACGGTATTGAGAGCATTGCTATTCTTCTACAATGCAGATAAGATGCGCCTAGGCATCCAACAGGGGCAGAAGTCGTTCGAGGAGTTCTATTTCCGTTATAGTAACTCTTTTATAGTCTATGAGGTAAAGACCGAAAACAGCGCCTACTCTATCCTTACTTATCGCAGTCAAGGAAAGGCTGTGTTCCGTTTCATTGATGCGCCTTATCAGAAATCATGGTTTGTTGATGACAGCGGACGAGTGGAAAGTGACTGGATACGTATTCGTGAACGAATAGGAAGCAATGACATCAGTGCCAAGATAGAGACATACGAGCAGTATCGCAACATCATTTTCGGCAATACGCACGACCGCAGTCATCGCTATGACAAATATGCGATTGTCGAGAGTTCGAAATACCAAAATATACCACGTAGTATCCAAAATGTATTTCTGAACAGTAAGTTGGATGCCGACTTTGTGAAGAACACTATCATACAGTCGATGACAGAGGTGGAGGACAGTATCCGCCTGTCGGACTATCGTCATTTGGGTGAGATACCTGTACGCAACAAAGCGGCAAAGGTCGTTGACAGCTACCGTTTGCTGATTGCCCTCGACTTTGAGATGAAGCAGACCTGGCATCAGTTGAATCATGTGGTTACCCTTACTCGTGAGCAATTGCCTTTGGCAGAAGAAGAGATTCAGGAAATACAAGGGAAACTAAGAAGACTCAAAGAAAAAATTGATGTTACACAGCAGGAGTATGAGAAGGAGCATGACCGCTTGACTAAAGAAATCAGCAAGCGCGAGCAGCGATTGGACGATATTCGTAAAAAACGCAAGCACTACGAGGAAATCGGTATTAAGGACATCATTGAATTGGATGCACAGGAACAGAAGTTTATTAGCGAGAAGGCGCAGAAAGAAAAAATGCTTCGCGCATTAGAAGAGCAATACAAGGATGTGACAGAGAAATACCGTGCGCTTTATGCTGCACTTGATGACGAGTGGAGTAAGTTTGGGCTAGCCCAAAAGGAGGAACTGCAACGTTGTCGTGACGGCATACAGACAGAGCGTGACAAGAGTGTGAAGGTGCGTGACCTGCGTAAGAAATTAGTGGAGGATGCATACGGAGAATGGCTGGCAGCATCGGATGAACGTCTTAATGTTTTACAGGGGAATCATAACTTGGCAGATAAGCGGTTGTCGGAGTTACAATACTGGCATCCAATGGCAAAAGAGACTGGTGATTACGAGATTGAGATTCAAAATCTTAAGTCTCAGGAACATCAACTAAAAAGCCAATTGACCATCACATCAAATAGTTTGAAATCTCTTCGACAGGAATGGGAGATGAAGAGCAATGAGATAAAGCGCGACTATGACCACAAACAGGAAGAGTCTCAAAGTCAGCTAAAACAGTTACAAACAGAACTCTCCGAAACGGAAGGGATACTTGCTCGTTGGAAAGGTTCGTTCTATGAGTGGCTTAGCCAGAACAAACCCGGATGGGAAGACAACATTGGCAAGGTGGTGGACGAGCAGCAGGTGCTCTACGCACAAGGTCTGTCGCCCCAACTAACTGAAGACAGCCAACTCTTTGGGGTAAGCGTCAATCTGGAGGTAATACCGCTGCACCATCGCACTCCAGACGAATACTGCAGCCTGCAAAAACTGCAGCAAGAAGCGGTTGCAGCTAAAAAGAAAGAAATGTCAGACCTTCAAATCCAATTAGAAAATGAACAGGAAGGATTGCGCAAGAGTTATAAAGGAAAAATTGCAGAATTAGGACAACAAGAAACTATTCTGAAAGTCCAGTTGGAGCAGATACCAACAAAGATCAAGGATGCAGAAACACGTTTACGCCAGGCAGAACAGAAAGAAAAGGAAATGGTGGCTACAGAACGTGAAAAGCGGACAAAAGTCTATAACGAAACTTTGTTGGCGTTGGATGAAGAGAAAAACACCCGTACACTACAGCGCATCAAGCGAGAGAAGGAAATAAAGGCTGCTGACAGTGACTATAACGCAGCAATACGTGAGCTTCAGAAGCAATTCGACACTTTCCGACAGAAACAAGCAGATGAAAGAGAAGCCAAGAAAAAAGACATTGATGAACGCATGCAGATGTTGAAGCGACAGGAACGTGATGAGCTGAAAGGCAAGGGTGCTGATACAAATGCACTTGACCTTTGCCGGAAAGATTGCGAGTGGGTACAGGCTGTGCTCGACAAGATTGACCAGCGACGACACTTTGTCATCGAATACCGAAAGGACGAAGAAGAACTTTTCTCGCATGAGTCTGAATTCCGCGAAGAGAAGCGACAATTGGAAACGAAGGACAAGACCGCCCGTCAGCAGTATGAAGACAAACGCAAACATTATGAAGCAGAGCGAACAGAGAAATCGGAGCTACTCACTTCTAAGCAGTCTACGGTCAAGGCAATGAAAGATGGCTTATCCCAGTATGAACAACTATGTCAAGTGGAAAATATACTGCCGGAGGCTTTCCTGTACGATGATGTGACTTTGTCCTCAACATCAGCATTGACAGAATTGGTTGTACAAATGCGAGGTGCCGTTAACAAGAAACGTCAAAAGATGGAAGAACTGAAACGTGATACCAATTCGTTTAATTCTCACTTTGGTACCAACAATACTTTCCATTTTATCACTCCGCAATATGACGAGGAGTATCTGACCTTTGCCCTTAATATACAGGATTTTGTAGAGAATGATAAAATTGAGATGTATCGTGCCCGTGTTAGTGACCACTATAACACCATTCTGCGTAGTGTGTCTCGCGAAGTTGGCTTGCTGATGAATCATTCCGCAGAGATTCGCAATATTATCAGCGCGGTGAATCGTGACTTCCAGGAACGCAACTTTGCAGGTGTCATCCGCAGTATTGAACTTAGGGCAGAAGAATCATCAGACCGGATGATGCTTCTACTGCGTCAAATCCGAGACTTTACGGAGGAAAATGCGCTGACCATTGGTGAGTTGAACCTCTTCTCTGGCGGAGACCGCGACAGGGTGAATGAGAAAGTGGTAGAGTATCTGAAAAGATTTATGAAGCAGTTGCAGAAAGAACCTGCCCGTACAGAACTTACGCTTAGCGATACTTTCCGACTGCAGTTCCGCATTCAGGAGAATGACAACAATACAGGGTGGGTAGAACGCATTAATAATGTAGGATCTGATGGTACTGACATTCTTGTGAAGGCTATGGTGAATATCATGCTCATCAATGTATTCAAAACAAGAGCTTCTAGGAAGAATGGTGAATTCATCATCCACTGTATGATGGATGAGATTGGCAAATTGCATCCAAGTAATGTAAGCGGCATCCTGCAATTTGCCAATGTACGTAACATCTATCTGATTAATAGTTCTCCAATGGGCTATAATGCAGACCTATACAAATACAACTATCTGCTGACAAAGGACGGCAAGTCGCAGACGCATATCAAGCGTTTGATGACAATCAATTCATGATGAATATCTCAAAGACACTGATAAATACGTTGCAGCAGCTCATAAATGGCGAATCGGTCGCATCTAGTACACTTCGAAAAGACTTTGCAGAGACACTATTGTCAGAAGGATTGCTGACGGTGCAGACGCATGGTAGTCGAAGAGCATTCAGGGCAATTGATGCCATTGCATTGAAGAATTTCCTGCAAACACACAATGAAGAGCTTCGAACCATTGGTGACAATAATTTGGATGCATACACGACACGTTCTGAACAGGCTATAGAAACGGGTAATTCCAAACTTGTGATGGTTCGCTCATGTCCTGGATTTCCTGTTAATAGTTATGAACCTATCACATGTTTACTTTCTGGTAAAGACTATGTAATCAATCCACCAGAAGGATGTTTAGTATTCATCGACAGTTGGCAGCAATTTATTATTCCAGAGGATGTCGTTGTGGTGGGCATCGAGAATATGGAGAACTTCCGTATGATTCGTCGTCAAAGAAAAATGTTTGAATCTGTGTTGGGTGATATGCCGCTACTGTTTGTCTCCCGTTATCCGCAGTCGAAAGATCTACGCAAATGGCTACAAGGAATAACCAATCACTATGTACATTTCGGAGATTTCGATTTGGCAGGTATTAATATATTCTTGACTGAATTCCAACAGTTCCTGGGTGCCCGCTCTTCCCTCCTTATTCCATCGGATATTGAAAGACGTTTGCAAATTGGTTCACAGGAA
The DNA here is from genome assembly GCA_902774795.1 of uncultured Prevotellaceae bacterium. Classification (GTDB taxonomy): domain Bacteria; phylum Bacteroidota; class Bacteroidia; order Bacteroidales; family Bacteroidaceae; genus Prevotella. Next base: position 4,218 of record CACYKA010000027.1, read on the forward strand.
AGATATAATAGCCAGTTATCACGATTTAGGGATTTGAAATGTGACGATAATAAGATTCAGGCTGTTATCGACTTAATCAATAAGTATCACCGGTGTTATGATCAAGAAGGCTATATTGATAAGTATTAATTGTAACAGAACACGAAAACGTTATAAGAATATATGGCAAAGAATATAAAGCAACAATACCTGGACTTTGACGAGTATATTCGCCAAGGAGAACCGGAGAAGCGAGAACGCGCTGAAGCATGGCGCGTGGCTATTGGATTGCAGGCTGTTGATGGGCTGAAAACCTCAGAATATCTGCAAGAGACAGCACGTCGTAATATTGAAGGTGAAATCACCATCGACGAAGCACGCGAACTGGTGAAGGAATACTATATCAAAAAGACGGCTCACGATAACGACGACGCAGACAAGGAAGAGGCTGACCGTGTGTCGGGTAATATCTCTAAACTTTTGCAGACGGATGCGTTTACGTATAGCGTAGCTGGATTGGCAGCCATTCATCGTGCCATCTTCGAAGGCGTGTTTAAGCATGCAGGCCGTTTCCGCGATTATGACATCTCAAAAAAAGAGTGGGTACTGCGAAACGATACTGTGCTCTATGGACGCTGGCAGGACCTTCGAATGACTGTAGAATATGACCTGGAACAAGAGCGACAGTTCGATTATACTGCTTTAAACAAAGAGCAGATGATAGAGCACCTGGCAAGGTTTGTGGCAGGATTGTGGCAGATTCATCCCTTTGGTGAGGGTAACACTCGAACAACCGCTATCTTTACCATCAAGTACCTTCGTTCACTGGGATTCAGCGTGAATAATGATATGTTTGAGCACTATTCTAGATATTTCCGCAATGCGCTGGTACGTGCTAACTATCGCAATGTGCAAAAAGGCATCAATGCAGAACCGATATTCCTGGTACGATTCTTCCGTAACTTGTTGTTGGGTGAGACGAATGAGCTAAAGAACAGATACATGATTATCAATCCACCCGAAGAATGGAAGGACGCTACAGGTACCCGAACAAGTACAGAACAAGTACCCGAACAAGTACCCGAACAAGCTCAAGATTTATTGCATACAAATAATACGTTAATCATTGAGCTCATAAAGGTTATTGGCAATGAAGAGTTGTCAGTTTCTCAGTTAATGGAGAGAACAGGATTAAAACACAGACCCAACTTTATTGAATACCATCTTAATCCTGCCATAGCTGATGGCTATATACAGCTGTTGTATCCAAAATCTCCTCGTCATCCACGCCAGAAATATTTGTTGACGGTGAAGGGACAGATGCTATATCAAGAACTTACAAAACAATAAGCTGAGATGGGAGATCGGGGTGCCACAGGGACAGGTACGTTGACACATTTGCAGAAGCTTTTTCCTGACTTTTGGTTGTTTCAAAATAAATGATTATCTTTGCAGCGAAAATAATCAAAACCTATTGAGATATGAAACATTTTGTGATTACTATCTGTGCCTTGACGCTGAGTCTCGGTATCAGTGCCAAGGACTTGTTTGTGAATACTCCCAAGACGACGTTAATGATTGCTGCGAATGAGGGACAGATACCGCGCATCCAATATTATGGTTCGCGTATCAAGCGTGAGCAGGCACATGAGGTGTACGATGCGAGAGGCCTGAACTGCGATGCTTACCCGGCTTTTGGCCGCAACAGTTTCGATGAGACGGCATTGAGCGTGACTCATGCTGATGGAAATATGTCCACCGAACTGGTGGTGACTGGCTGTCAGGAGAAGGGCGATGAAACCATCATTTCGCTGAAGGATAAGAAGTATGACTTTTTTGTGGACATTCACTACAAGGCAAATGACAAGAGCGATGTTATTGTGACTTGGACGGTGATTCGCAACGGCGAGAAGAAACCTGTCAAGTTGGAGCAGTATGCCAGCGGTGTGATGGCACTGCGTCAGGAAGGTGCTTGGCTCACTCACTTTCATGGCGCGTGGGGACAAGAAGCAGGAATGACCGAAGAGCCGCTGACGGCAGGTTTGAAGACCATCGTGAATCACGACGGCGTGCGTACAGCAATGGATGACCGTGCAGAGGTGATGATCTCGCTTGACGGTAAGCCTCAGGAGAATAGCGGACGTGTGATTGGTGCAGCCCTTTGTTGGACAGGAAACTATAAGTTGCGTATTGAGACGCGTGGAAAGAATCGCCACACATTGTTGGCAGGTATTGATGACTTGCATACTGCCTATACTCTGAAGTCGGGTGAATCATTCACCACTCCGGAACTGGCACTGGCATACAGCGAAGAGGGTAAGGGTGGCGTGAGCCGTGCTTTCCACCGTTGGGGACGTAACGTGCAGCTACATAACGGACAGGCATTAAGGGAGATTCTGCTGAACTCGTGGGAGGGCGTTTACATGAACGTGAACCAAGAGGTATGCGAGCAGATGATGGACGGCATCAAGGACCTGGGTGGCGAACTTTTCGTGGTGGACGACGGTTGGTTTGGCCGCAAATATCGTCGTACGGACGACACGCAAGGCTTGGGCGATTGGGCGACTGATACACAGAAACTGCCCAATGGTGTGCCCGCCCTGCTGAAGGCTGCCGAGGACAGAGGATTGAAGTTCGGTATATGGATTGAGCCGGAGATGACCAACAGCAAGAGTGAACTCTTTGAGGCGCACCCTGATTGGGTGGTGGCACATCCTACCCGTGAACTGTCGAAAGGGCGTGGCGGCACACAGCTGGTGCTTGACCTCTCGAACCCCAAGGTGCAGGATTTCGTGGTCAGCATTGTGGACAATCTCGTGAAAGAAAATCCTACATTACATTATATAAAATGGGACTGTAATATGTCGATGCAGAACTTCGGCAGCAGCTATCTGACAGCCGACAAGCAGAGCCACCTCTTTGTGGATTACCATCTGGGACTTCGCAGTGCCCTTGAACGCATTAGAAAGGCACATCCCGACCTCGTCATTCAGTTGTGCTCCAGTGGGGGAGGTCGTGTGAACTGGGGCGCTTTGCCTTACTTTGACGAGTTCTGGGTGAGTGACGACACAGATGCCCAGCAACGCCTCTTCATCCAGTGGGGCACCACCCATTTCTTCCCGACCTTGGCAATGGCCCAGCACGTCAGCGCTTCGCCCAACCATCAGACAGGTCGTGTCATTCCTCTGAAGTTCCGTTTCAATGTGGCGATGACAGGGCGTTTGGGTATGGAGATGAAGCCCAGTGACCTGAACGACCGTGAACGTGAATATGCCAAGAAGGCTGTAGCGTTCTACAAGGAGATTCGTCCTATCATCCAGTTGGGTGACCTCTATCGCCTGCTCTCGCCTTATGAGAACAAGGGTTTTTGCAGCGAGATGTTCGTGAATGAAGACAAGTCTGAAGCTGTATTCTTCTGCTATAAGTTTGAAAACTACATCGGTCTGGAGACTCCCCGTTGGCACATGGCGGGACTCGACCCCAATGCCACCTATATTCTGAACGAGTTTGAAGGCCCAGAAAGAGGCGCGCGTTCTTTCGAGGGCAAGAGTTTCAGTGGCAAATTCTTGATGGAGACTGGCATCGATGCCAACCTCAGCGGTCAGTTCGCCAGCCGCGTTATCAGAATGAAGAGGAGGTAACGATTAGCGGTTAGCGGTTATAGCAAAGCAGGAATTGATTTTTGGGTCAATTCCTGCTTTGATGTTGATAAGGGTTCTTTTTATAGGAAGGCGTAACGACAGATGAAGAGGACTGCCAGGAGGATGGTGGCCCAGTTCATGTTGTTGCGCTCATCTTTGTCCTTGAGGGTTCCGGAGAACAGGTGGATGAGGACATAGGAGATGACTCCCATGAGTATGCCGTCGGAGATGCTGTAGGTCAATGGCATGAGGACGATGCAGACGAAGCATGGAATGCCGGTGACATAATCGGAGAAGTCAACCTTACGCACTTCGTACATCATCATGACACCTACGAGTATCAGCGCAGCTGCCGTAGCCTGTGACGGGATGGCAAGGAACAACGGGGCAAAGAGCAAGGATATGACAAAACAGATTGCCGTAGTAAGGCTGGTGAGACCAGAGCGTCCGCCTGCGTTCACACCAGAGGCGCTCTCTACGTAAACAGTAACGGTAGAGGTTCCGAGCATGGCTCCTACAGTGGTGCCGACGGCATCGGCCATGAAGGCTTGATTAATACGTGTCACATTACCATCGTCATCAACCATACCGGCACGGTTGGAAACGCCGATGAGGGTTCCGATGGTGTCGAACATATCGATGAACAGGAAGGTCAGCACAACGACTATCATATCGGCGGTAAGAATATTGTGCCACTCGAACTGCCAGAAGATAGGTTCTATTGACGGTGGAGTGGAAACGATGCCGCTATAGTTGGTGACGCCAAGGGGTATGCCGATGATGGTGGTTATGAGTATGCCGATGAGCAGGGCTCCTGTGACTTTCTTGACCATCAGGGCTGCCGTCAGCAGGATGCCAAACATGGCAAGCAGCACACCTGGGCTGTGCAAGTCGCCGAGGGTAATGACGGTGGCCTCTGATGATTTGACGATGCCGGCACTCTGTAATCCCACGAAGGCTATAAACAGACCGATGCCAGGACTAATGGCACGTCGTAGTACAAGTGGAATGGCATTGACAATATACTGGCGCATACCTGTGATGGTCAGCAGAATGAAGATGAGGCCTTCTATCAGCACAGCAGTGAGCGCAAACTGCCACGTATAGCCCATGGTGAGGACTACGGTGAATGCGAAGAAGGCATTCAGACCCATGCCTGGAGCCAGGGAAAACGGCAACTTGGCATAGAGGGCCATCACAAGGGTGGCAACAACAGCTGAAATACATGTTGTGGTGAATACTGCGCCGGCATCCATGCCTGTGGCAGAGAGAATGCTGGGGTTAACGGCAAGGATGTAGGCCATAGTAAGAAAGGTGGTGATGCCACCGATGACTTCCTTGCGCAACGTCATTGTTGACGGGTCGAATCCGAAGAGTTTTTGTAACATAGTTTTTAGTTTATGGAATTTAGTTTACCGTTTCTTGCGCTCCGTAGGTGCTCAGGCGAGCAAGCTCGGAGTCCCGTTTACCGTTTACAGAAATTTTCAATTTTCAATTATCAATTAATTGTGTTCTGCGATGAATTTTTCCATCCATATCATGTCGAGCCACTGGTTGAACTTGCGGCCGCATTTGTGGAAATGGGCTACCTTGGTGTAGCCGTGCTTGGTATGGAAACGGATGGAGGGCTCGGCTTCTTCCGTGATGCTGGCACAGAGATTGATGATACCCTGAGCTCTAAGACGTTTTTCCAGTTCTGCATAGAGGGCGGAGCCGATGCCGCTACGGTGGGCATCCTTGTCAATATAGATAGAGGTCTCGACACAATGGTCGTAGGCTGCACGCTCGCGGAAACGGTGGACGTAGCAGTAGCCGACAATTTGAGGCTGTTGGCTGTTGGCCTTTGGCTGTTGGCTGTCGAGTTCTGCGACGAGGTAGGGGTAGTGCTTCAGGACTTCCTCTATTCTGTGGCGGAATTCCTCAACGGTGGGGCTCTCCAGCTCGTAGGATATGCAGGTGTTCTCTACGTAATATGAATATATGCGGAGCAGGGCTTCGGCATCATCAGGTGTGGCGAGACGGATGTGATACATTAAAGTTGAAAGTTGAGAGTTGAAAGTTGAGAGTTGAAAGTTTAAATCAGCAGGATTGTGACGCTTTTGGCGGCTTGGGCGCCATAGACGAGGGACTGCTCGATGTCGGCGGTCTTTGAGGGACCGCTGATGAAGGTGCCGAAGCCGTATTTTGAGATACCCTCAGGGGTAGCGTCTTTCTCCTTGAGCCATTGGTATGCTTCATGCATATTGCTGACGATATTCTCGCGGCGAACGATGATGACGAGACTCTCGGAGATGAAACAGATGGCTTTCTGCTTCATATTCATAGGAATCCATACGCAGGCATTTTCTGCACATGCTACTGTGCCCTCGATGACTCCCACGTCGGTTCCGTCAAGATCTTGTGCCCGTTCGACGGTGTCAGGATTAAGGTCGGCCTCAATGCCTGGAACATTGCTTGCTATCACCTTTGCGTCGGGGTAAGCTTGCTTAATATAAGAGTTGAGCGGTGAGCGGTTAGCGGTTAGAGAGGCTGCGCCATCCTCGGGTTTGACTTCGATGAGTTTGGCACCGGCGGTGGTGGTAGCTTGCTTAATAAACTCGGCTACGGGGTCGGGATAGGTTGTCTTCTCGAATGAGAGGTCAGGCATATCGTATGTCTCACGTACGTTCTTACGAAGATTATCTAAAATATACTGCTTACTGTTCATTTTACTTCTCCTTTCTTCCACATTTCATGGAATGACTTTTTCGCGAACTGCGGCATAGCGTGATGCTTGCACCATACATTGAGCTTGTTTCCCGTCAGGAATGAGGGGAGACTGTTGGCAAGGGGTGCAAACTTTAGTGCCGTAGTATAGAGCGTTGGATTCTGGAACATTATCTTCATGCCCTTTGACATCGCCTTCTTCATGGGGTCAGCATGTCCCATGCCATCGAGATCCTGACGCCATTTGTAAATCTGTGTGCCAAGGTCAACCTGTACCGGGCAGACATTCTCACAAGAGAGACACAGCGAGCATGCCGAGCAGTTATGGTAGTTGGCATCCTTGTCTTTGAGCATGCCGAGATTGATGCCAATAGGGCCTGGGATGAAGTATGTGTAGGAATAGCCCATAGAGCGGCGATAGACAGGACATGTGTTCATACATGCTCCGCAACGCATACATTTCAACGTCTGCCAATGCTGAGGATTGGCGAGGATGTCGGAACGGCCGTTATCAACGAGGATGATATGAAATTCTCCTCCCGGACGCGGTTTGCGGAAGTGGGAGGTATATACCGTCGTGGCCTGTCCGGTACCATGACGGGCAAGAAGACGCTGGAAGACTCCCATAGCGTCATAGTTGGGGATAATCTTCTCGATGCCTACGGAGGCTATATGGAGGGTGGGGACGGATGTTGACATGTCGGCATTGCCCTCGTTAGTGCATACCACAATCTCGCCTGTTGAGGCAATGGCGAAGTTGGCTCCAGTCATTCCACATTCTGCCTTCATGAAGTTGTCGCGCAGATGATAGCGTGCGCAACGGGTGAGGTATGTAGGGTCGGCCTCTGCCTCCAATTGAGTCTTGTCGGAACAGCCCATGCTTTCGGCTCCCTGCTGTCCGTTTTTCTCAAGGATACCCTTCTCGGCAAAGTTTTCCTTCACCTGCTCGCGAGTGATGTGTATGGCGGGCATGATGATGTGGCTGGGGGGCAGGTTCATGAGTTGGAGAATGCGCTCGCCGAGGTCGGTCTCTACAACGTCGATGCCGTTGCGGATGAGATTCTCGTTAAGATGACATTCCTCTGTGAGCATAGACTTGCCTTTCACGACAGTTTTGACGCTGTGCTGACGCATTATCTGCATCACGATGTCGTTGTATTCATCGGCATCCTTTGCCCAGTGTACGATGGCTCCGTTGGCTGTGGCGTTGCGCTCGAACTCTTCCAGATAGTCAGCCAGATGGGTTACGGTATGTTTCTTTATGTTGCTTGCAGCATCGCGCAGCTGTTCCCACTCCTTGAGCTCATAGGCGAGGACGTCGCGCTTGGCACGAACACTCCAGAATGTCTGGTCGTGGCGTGTGACCTTGGCGGGATTGCTGAGGAATTTCTCGGCTGCAATTGAATGTTTGGTGGACATTTATAGTTTACGGTTTACTGTTTACCGTTTACAGTTTAAGAAGTTTAAGGGTTTAAGATTATAGTCCTTGGGAGAGGATTTCTACGACGTGGATGAACTTGATTCTCTTTTCGCCGTCTTTGGCTGCTATGCCGCTCATGTGCATGAGGCATGATGAGTCGGGACCTGTAACGTATTCTGCTCCTGTTGCGATGTGGCGTGCTATCTTGTCGCGTCCCATGCGGGCAGACACATCAGGCTCTTCGACGGAGAACATTCCTCCGAAGCCGCAACACTCATCAGGACGCTCGGGCTCGACAATCTCTATGCCATTGACAATGGAGAGGAGGTCGCGAATCTTGTTAAAGCGCGGTATGGACTTTTCGGAAGGGGAGGAGAGCCCTAATTCACGTACTCCATGACAGCTGTTATGAAGACTCACCTTGTGGGGGAATGATGCATGGAAGCCACGTGCCTTGATGTTTTCGAGGCCTATGACATCGTGAAGGAATTCCACTATGTCCATAGTCTTTTTTGCCGCCTCGCATTCATGGCCAACGATGCCAGGATGGAAGAACCTCACATAGGCAGCACAGCTGGCAGAAGGGGCAACGACATAGTCGTAGTTGCGGAAGAGCTGGTCATAGTTTTCCACAAGTTTGTCGGCCATTCCCTGAAAGCCCGCATTGCCCATAGGCTGTCCGCAGCAGGTCTGTTTCTCAGGGTATTCGACATCGAGGCCGAGAGATGTAAGAAGCCTGTATGCCGATACCCCCACATTAGGGTAGAGGGCATCGACATAGCAGGGTATGAATAATCCGATTTTCATTTTATCTTGTCTGGAGATATGTTACGTGAGTACGCAGGTATTCCTCAACACCATGCTTGCCGTCGGCACCTCCGATGCCAGACTTCTTGACTCCTGCATGGAATCCCTGGATAGCCTCGAAGTGGAAGCGGTTGATGTAGGTCTCACCAAACTCCAGTTCGCGAACCATGCGTGAAGCAGTGTTGATGTCGTTGGTGAAGACAGATGATGCGAGACCGTATTCGCAGTCGTTACACCATTCGATGACCTGATCGATATTGTCGAAAGGAATGATAGGCAGAACAGGGCCGAATGTCTCTTCGTGGATGATGTCCATATCCTGACGGCAGTTGGTGAGCAGGGTAGCCTCGAAGAAATATCCCTTGTTGCCGACACGATTACCGCCGACTAGAACCTTTGCTCCCTGGCTGATAGCTTTTGCAAGCTTTGCCTCCACACTTTCGAGTGCGCGCTTCTCAACCAATGGTCCCATATCGATGTCGTCAGCAGAGAATGGGTCGCCCACCTTCACAGCCTTGAACTTCTCAACCAACAGGGCTGTCAACTTATCCAGTACATCCTTGTGGACATAGAGGCGCTCTGCATTGTTACAGATCTGGCCGTTGTTGCCGATGCGTGAATCGAGGATAGCCTGTGCAGCAAGTTCGAGGTCTGCATCAGGGAATACCACAACAGGTGCCTTGCCACCAAGTTCGAGAGATACCTTCGTGATGTTGTTGGCAGCAGCCTTCATGATGCTCTCGCCTGCACCAACAGAACCGGTTACGCTGACGATGTCGATCTTTGGAGATGCAGCAAGTGCATTGCCGACAACAGAACCCTTACCTGTAACGACGTTGAAGAGTCCCTTCGGGAGGCCTGTCTCGTCAACAACCTTTGCAAATTCGCAGCAGTTTTCAGGAGTCAGCTGTGCCGGCTTTATAACGATAGAGCAGCCTGCTATGAGGGCAGCACCGGCCTTGCGTGCTATGAGGAAGAACGGGAAGTTCCAAGGCAGAATACCAGCAACGACACCGATAGGCTTCTTGGTGATGAGGATTGACTCACCCCTGTTGTCGCTCTCGACGATTTCGCCCTCGATATGGCGTGCGAATGATGCCATATAGTCGAAGTATGCTATTGTGGCACCAACCTCGATAGAAGCCCAGTTGCGTGTCTTACCCTGCTCGCGCATGATTATCTCGACGAACTCTTTTTCGCGCTTACGAATGCCCTCAGCCATCTTTGTCAGATAGACGGCACGCTCGCATGCGGGAGTCTTAGCCCATTCCTTCTGTGCAGCACGTGCAGCATCAAGAGCACGGTCACAGTCTTCAATGGTTCCTTCCGGCTGACGGGAGATAACTTCCTCTGTTGAAGGGTTAAGAACATCGATGTACTTGCCATTGCTACTTTCAACGAACTCACCGTTGATGTACATTTTCAAATCTTTCATAATCGTAATAAGGTTTAGTTAAAAATAATGTTTATAATGTTTGTTATTTAATGGTTATCGTTTATTGGTTCTTTTAGTCGGCTAAAGCCTTTGTAAAAGCGGCAAGCCGAGCGATAGAAAAATTATTTTTTGAAGACGAAGTGGAGTATGGTGAACTGTACGAGCATTGCTATACCCATGACGATGACGGGGGCAATGAAGCGGTTGATGCCTATCTGCATACATGCCCAGAAGAGCACAATATGCAGCAGGAAGTTCACCCCGTGACTGCCACTGAATCCGATGAAGCGTTTCCATGACGGCGTAGTATGGAAAGTGAAGTATGTCGTGGTGAAGTAGTTCACGAGGAATGAAACAATATAGCCGATGGCATAGGAAGTGTTTACCTCTATGAACAGCTGACACAACAGATATACGGCATAGTGTACTCCTGCTGAGAAGCATCCGTTGAGGACAAAGCGCAGGAACTGCGCCTTGCCAGCATCGCTATGAAGTATGGCATCGAGCTTTTCCACTATTTCATTATCTTCTTTCCGTTAGCAACATATATGCCCGGCTGGCCTATTGCATCCACCCTTGTGCCGTCGATACGATAAATTGGAGCGGTAAGCGGTGGGCGGTTAGCGGTTAGTGACGGCTCAGCATCAAGTGCAGAATGGCTGTTGGATATGCCTGTCGGATTCCCAAGGTATGTAAGACGGAAATTGGAAAAGATAGTCCAGTCGTTGCTGATGAGGTTGTCTTTCTTTATTCCAATAGTCATGGTGCCAGTTTCGTCCACATCTACTTCAAGTCCTGTCTCATAGCCTTCATTGTAGAAATACTGTTGCACTTGCTCCATGTTGTTAGGAATGTATCCGACAGAGGTAGAGACACCCAGATTACCCATAGTGCCTGCTTCGACACATATACTTGGCAGACTTGCCTGAACATCATTGGCGTACATCTGTGCATTAGGAGTAAAAGTGCCTGCGGAGTAAGATGAAGCAGCCTGTGTATAGGAACCATTGCGATAGAAGCCCTGACAACTCAGGCGATACCTGCCTTCGGGCAGTCCCTTTACAACCTGCTGCAGGTCGAAAGATGTACACTGCCAGAATTCCTGTAGGTTGTAATTAGTGTTCTTCGTTCCTGAGCCTGCAGTGCATGTGATTTCCCATCCGTCGGTGCTGTTGCCTGCAAAACGCGGATTCTTGATATAGCCAGTCATGTCGTCTCCTGATTGAGGATTGTAGGGAATAGGAACTTCTGTATTTTCAATCTCAAGCCCGCTTGGGGTCAGGGTGACTTTGATGGCATTCTCCTTAGTCGTCTGGACATTCTTGGAGAATGTGCCGTTGGAATTTATGCCTCGTATTGTTATCAGAGCGTCGGCATCAGGAATGATGCAAAGCACATTGTCGGATGGATGCTGAACATTCATCTTAGCCTCGCTATTGATAAAGAAAGTTATCGGTTTTGCATACGAATTATTCTGAGAAAGAACATAGGCAGCCATCGTGGACTTGTTGTTTTCGACCACTACTTCTGGAGCATATATGGGAGCTCCCAAACCGGCGATATTGTCAACGGCAGAAGTGGAGTTGACGATGTTGCCAAAGAAGTTTGCTACCATTACGTAGTACGTTCCTGATGGGTCGCGTGCTATGATGCCGTTCCATCCGTTGTCATTAGTAAACGACAGCTTTACGATGGCATCAGCCATAGCCTTTGTAGTTTCGGCTGTAACGTTGGAATAATATACAAGGTGTCTTGTATCAACAATATCATTGGCTTTGACAGACCTTGAGTCATCGCTGAACATCGGATAGAGCTTGGAAGTGTATATGGAGTTATTCGCCCCACGGTCGCCGAAGGCAATCTTCTTGCCGTTATGGCCTGCAACGCCTATTTCATTATCGATATTCACCCAATCGGATGCAAATGTTGAGCGAGTCGTTCCGTCAGTCTGCTTCCATGTGATGCTTCCCTCACCACCATCGTAATACAAGGTGCGCTTAAGCTTTGTGAGTTCATCTGTGGAAATGGCGAGAAGTCCTCCCTTTTCACTCGTTATGGTGCAAGCGGAATTTGCCTTTACGCAGTCAAGATACATGACGGCATTTCCAGGAGTAGAATATATTGCAAAGCGGTTATCAAGAGCCTTGTCATTGACAGCCAGTTCTCCGTTCATCACCCAGGCATTGCCGTCGAGCTGGTATATGCCGTTGACAACAGGAGTGGCGTTAGTGCCTTTTCCACTTACCTCATACCAGCCAGTGATATTGCCTGAGTTATTGGCGCGGTAAGGTACTATTATCTTGTTCTTGTCTGCTTTGTCGGCTGCAAAGTAGCCGGTATAGGACTGCAAGCCTGAAGACCATGAGAAGCAAGAGAAACGCTCAGGAGTATATGCCCTTACCACATTCTGACATTCCAAAACCTTTGCTGTGCTGTGAGCATTGCGGAAGTCCTCCCATGAAGTCGGCGTAAGGTCGGCAGTGGAGTTTGTGAGGTGCATGAGGTATGTCATCATCACGCGATGAGCCTCTACCCCCATTCTTCGTGCTGCTACGTCAGGACGCAAAAGCCAAGAGCCGTCGGTAGTGGTGGTCTGACGTGCCTTTATCTGCTTGTAAGCCAGATTCTCCAGCAAGAGGGCATTCGGGTCGCGCTGGAAGCATGCCTGAGTCGAGTATGAGGTGATCTGGTCATAAAGGAACAGTGACCAGTCGTTGCCGTTAGGCATTGCCAGTTCTCCGTCGGCCAGTGCAAGCCAGTTAAGTACGCTGTCCATCACTTCCGGATTATTATGCTGCAGGGCATTGGACTGCCAAGGATTCTCACGGGAACCCTGGAACAACTTAAGGGCAAGGGCAGCCTCGCCGAGTTCCTGCATCACGACATTCTGATATGAGGTGTGGAACAGATTGTGGTTCTGTAGGGTATAGTCCGCATACAAGTTGTTACCCTTGTAGAGGTCGGCTACTGTTGTTGAGTTATAATCGGGATCTATGGCATCGCCGTTTATGGCATCACTGGAATGACTGTAGGAGTTGATGGCAAACAGACGCATGCGCTCATACCATTTCTCAGCCAATGCATCATCGGGGAACAGTCCTAGGGTCGCTGCCAGAACATCAGCCTCCCAGCCATTCTCTTCGGCCTTGGTATCGCCGGCATAGCCAGTGGGAACAGAACGGTACAGCTCATAGTTACATTCTGCCTTCAGCATGGCATAGATATATCCTTTCTGGGCATCAGAGAGCTTGTCCCATTGGAAGAAAGCGGAATAAGCCACTGACATAGCCCAAAGGCTTGACTCCCATACTGCGTCAGAGGTGGAAGTAGAACCCCAGTAGTTGTTGCCAGAGCATACCTTCAGCTTATTAGCCTTGTGGGTGGAATAGGCATAGATGAGGCTCTTCATGGCATATTCCTCAAGCAGATCGTAGGTGATGCCGTCGGGTAGGGCGATGCCTGCAGGCTTGGCATATTTCACAAGGAAGGCTGCAATCATGGAAAGGTCGGCATTAGGCCTTACACCTTTTTCTCCGTTAGGGCATGATGGCGAGGTGCCATTCTCTGTGTTGTAGAAGAATCCGCAACTCTCGTTGATGCTGTTCGGACTTGCGCACTGGAACCAATAGCTCTTCATATAAGGTGTGAAGCGTGCCAGCATCTTCAGCAGATCGTTCATCATTTCGCTTTCAGGAACGAAGGTGTTGTCAATCACTCCTTCTGTTGGTGAGGAAACATCGCCTTCTGTCGGGTCGGGGTCAACGGTCTCGTTTGTAATATCGTAGAGCCTTAAGTTGTCAATCATTACGCAAGAGCCTCCGCTAACCCAAGTTATAGAGAAACCCAAAGAGACAGTTGTTTCTTCTGTGAGAGTAAACTCAACCGCTCCTGTGCTCCAAGACATGCTGGTAAAACAGCCAGTACTTCCCTGACTGAATGGAGTGTTGGAACTGTTGCCGGAAGCGACAAGCTTGATGCTTGAGGTCGCAGAATTGGCGTATGCAGAACGGATGTCGGCGGAAAAGCGGTATTTCCCCTTGGGCAATGTGACGTCCTGTGTCAGAGAAGAAGAGCCGCTGCTCCATCCCATGCGGAGGTAGTATCCCTGAGTGCCATCAGTGAGTGTCGTTACCTTGCCAAAGTTATTGTCAGTATAGCATTCTGTGGTAATGATAAGCTGCTTGTCAAGGGCGGAGCCGCTATAGGTCCATCCTACTGGCTGGGTCTGTATGTATCCTCGCAGACCGTCAGCAGACTCTGTCTTTGGCGTAAGTTTTGTGATGTCATCATTCTCAAACGAGGGGTTGATGACGTTCCCGGAGGTGATGTCCACTGCGCCTGCTGCAAATGATGAACAGACGCAAAATAGCAGAATGAGTGTGGTTAGCAGTTTAGCTTTCATAATTATGAATTAATTTTCAATTTTCAATTTTCAATTCTCAATTATTGACTGATATAGTTTGTATAGTTGTTCTGTAAGAATCTGGGGGGTGAAATGTGAAATAGCATGCTCGTAGGCTTTGATGCCGAGATATTGGCACTCCTGAGGGTGTGTGAGCAGGCGTTTTATTGACGCTGCCATTGTCCTGATGTCATTCGGGGCGGTCTGTATGACACCAGCTCCTGCTGCTTCGGGCAGAGACGATACATTGCTCGTGATGATAGGGCAGTGTTGCAGTGCAGCCTCTACTACTGGCAGACCGAAGCCCTCGTAGAAAGAGGGGTACAGCAGTATCTTTGCATAGGTGTAGAAAGCCTGCAGAGTCTTGCCATCGTGGATGTTGTCAAGAATGAGAACTCTGTCTTTCAGCCCTTTTCCTGCTATATACTCCTCGCATTTCTTGCGGTATGCGCGTCCGTTGCCGATGATGACAAACTTAGGTCGCATATCCTGCCTGCTGTATGCCTTCAACATGCCGAGCAGATTCTTGCGTTCGTTGATGCTGCCTACGGTAAGTATGAAGTCTTCATCAACGTATTTCTTTACTATCGCCTGTGCCTCGAACTTGTCCATCGGGGTGTAGAATAGTTTCTGTACAGGCTGGTAGATAACGCTGATGCGTTCTTCCGGAACATTATAGAACCGCATGACATCCCGCTTTGTCGATTCGCTGATGCAGATGACGTGAGTGGCATGCTTTGCCGACCATCCGTATTTCCATTCGTAGATAACCCTGTCAACAGGCTTATACATGGCGGGGAAGGTGCGCCAGGCAACATCGTGCATGGTGACGATGCTCTTTATGCCGGCTTTTATGATGTCGCGCGGCAACTCGTTGGAAAGTCCATGAATAATGTCGCATCCGTCAGCCTTGGCCTTGTGACCCAGATAGAAGGTGCGGCTCAAGGCCTTCTTGTCATACAATAGTGTTTCCACATCAGGGTAGAATGTGGCAATGTTGTTCACCAGCGTGCGGCTGTAGTTGCCCAGGCCGGTGTGGTTATGGTAGTATCGTTTGGCGTCGTATGCTATTTTCATAATTATAATTTAACTCCCATTTTAACTCCCATTTTAACTCCCCTTTCACTCCGTTTTCACTCCCCTTTCACTCCCCTTTTAAAATTCGTTTCATTTCCTTTGCTGCATTGTCAGGTGCAGGGGTGTCTCCGAGGCGTCTCTGTACCTCCTTGTATCCTTCAAGCATCGTCTTACGGCCTGCTCCTCCAGGAAGAATGTCGGTCAGGGCTTTACGGATATTTGCAACTGAGAAGCGCTCGGCAAAGAGTTCCGGCACCACCTCTTTTCCTGCAATGAGGTTTACGAGTGAGATATACGGGCACTTGATGATGTTGTTGAAAGCCCATCGTATCAGGTGTGGCACAGGGGTCTTATAGCATACCACCTGCGGAACATCGAAGAGCGAAGTCTCAAGCGTTGCCGTTCCCGATGTCACGAGGGCTGCCGTTGCAGAATTGAGTATGTCGTGTGTCTGACCGAAAAGTATAGTGAAGTTTCGATGCTTGTAGTCGGAGAACCTGCTGTAGTAGTCGGCATCTATTCCTGGTGCTCCTGCCACGATAATGCGATAGCCCTCAATACCCTTTACTGCTTCGAGCATGGCCGGCATATTGTCCTTTATTTCCTGTTTTCGCGAGCCTGGCAACAGGGCAATGGTGGGCTGACTCGTCTCACGTTCCGTCTGCCAGAACGGATTTTCCTCTTTCCATTTGCGTATCTCGTCGGCAGTAGGGTTACCAATATAGTGTATGGGGTAGTTATGCTTCTGCTCAAAGAACTCCGTCTCGAAGGGTAGGATAGAGAACATGGCGTCGATGTCGCGCTTGAAGTTCTTGATGCGATATTCCTTCCATGCCCATATCTTCGGCGAAATATAATAGAACAGTTTTGTCTGCAGTTCGCTGTTGTTTATCTTCTTGCGCAGATACTTTGCGATGTTGAGGTTGAAGCCTGCATAGTCAACGAATATGACACAGTCGGGCTTATATTCCATGATGTCCTCTTTGCAGCGTTTCATGGCCTTGAAAATAGTGGAAAGGTGCATCATGACAGGTACGAATCCCATGTAGGCAATATCCTTGTAGTGCTGCGAGCAGGTTCCTCTGTTGTCGGCAGCGGCAGACATATTGTCGCCTCCGATGAATCGGAACTGAGCCTCTTCGTCCTCTTTTATAAGAGAACGTATCAGGTGTGAGGCATGAAGGTCGCCGCTGGCCTCTCCGGCAATCAGGTAGTATCTCATCTTGAACTCTTAAACTCTTGAACTCTTAAACTCTTAAACTCTTGAACTCTTAAACTCTTAAACTCTTAAACTTTGAAATCGATATCTGCTGTTTGGTCTGCCGTAAGTGGGGTTATTGATGCTATACCATGAGCTATTGCCCATGCATCGGTATCCTCGGCTTCGGGCTCGTCATTCTGGTAATATCCTGTCATCCAGTAGTATGGTTTGCCGCTGCCCGGATGAATTCGTTCATCGACCTCCTGCCGCCAGTGCCCGTGTGCCATGCGGCACATCTTAACTTCGGAATTCCAGTTTTGGGGTACGTTGACGTTGAGGCATACGTATTTCGGAAGTCCCTCTGCCAACACTTTCTTCACCATCTTGCGAACTAGCGGGCGCATCGGTTCAAAGTCAGCTTCCTCGTCGAAGTCACACAGCGAGAAAGCTATGCTTGGGATGCCTTTCAGCGCCCCTTCCATCACAATGCCTACGGTGCCGCTATAGTGGCTGTTGGTACTCTCATTACCACCGTGGTTGATGCCTCCGATAACAAGGTCCGGCTTGCGGGGACAGAGTCTGTTGTATGCCATCTTCAGACAGTCAACAGGTGTTCCGGAGCAGGAATATACCTTGCAGAATCCTTCGTCGTCCTTTCCTATGGGGTTGATGCCTTTTATCTCGCGCTCCTTCAGGGTCAGTGGAGTAGTGGCGCTGAAGGCACGTGAAAAACCTGAGCGGACACTCTCAGGGGCACATACTATGATGTCGCCTAAATCACGTATGAATTTTATCAGGCTATGCATGCCTTTCGCATGGTAGCCGTCATCGTTTGATATGAGGATTAGAGGTTTCATGAGTTAGTTATGGGCACAAAGATATAAAAAAAATGTGACAGACAAAAAAAAATTACAAAAAAATTGTGTGTCACCCTTTATTCTGACTATAATTTTCAATTATCAATTATCAATTTTCAATTAAATTCCTACCTTTGCAGCGGATTATGGTTAAGAGCAAGATACTTCTCATCAGTGATATGTGTGGTTACGGAAAGGTGGCGGCAGCATGCCAGATGCCAATCTTTTCATATATGGGGCACGACGTGTTCAATCTTCCAACCATGCTTATCTCCAATACCTTCCCGTATGGAAAATTTGCCATACTTGAAAGTACCGACTATATTTGTGAGGCAACGAAGAAATGGAACGAGTTGGGTTTCCGTTTCGATGCTATAGTGACGGGCTTCCTGGCATCTGAGCGCCAGGCGCAGATTGTGGCTCGCTATTGTCGTGAGCAGGCTGCCAACGGTACGCGGATTTATGTTGATCCTGTCATGGGCGACTATGGCAAGTTGTATGCTGGAGCCGATGAGAGAACAATCCGCTGTATGCGTGAGATGCTTATGGTGGCCCATCTGTGTGTGCCTAATTATACCGAGGCCTGTCTGCTGACAGATGTGGAATATCGCCCTGAGGGCATAACATGGAGCGAAGCCAAGGGTCTTATAAACAAGATTCGACGCATAGGGGCGATGTCCGTCCTCATCACCAGTTGCATCGTCGATGGTCGCCACGCCGTTGTTGGGTACAACCATTTCACGGCAGAGTATCTGTGCCTGCCATACGAAGTAGTAAATACTCCCTCCCAAACTGGAGAGGGCGGGGGAGAGGCTTCGCCGGTGCAGTTCCCTGGAACGGGTGACATCTTTTCATCTATCATCGTGGGCAGACTTCAGGATGGCGACACCCTAGAGCATGCTACGCAGACGTCGATGGACATCCTGCGCCACTGGATAGATCTAAATAAGGATAACGAAGACAAGAATCGTGGCATTCCGGTAGAACGCCATCTATCAGACTTGAAATAATTAATAATTTTCAATTTTCAATTTTCAATTCTCAATTCTCAATTTAACCCCATACATAAAGGAAGTCCTGGCCGATATTGAGGCTCATGCCGAATGGCGTGAGGAGATTTCTCGCGGCAAGATGTTCGGCGTTCTGATAACTGCCGACGGCAGCGTGCTGAAAGCCTATTCCGGACAGATATGCGGTAGGAGCGACTGGGAGGGCTATGTGCCGGCCGTATTCGACTACTTGCAGCCTGACGGATTTTTCAAGCGCCATGAGGCAGAGATAGTTTCCCTGCATGAGGCCGGACAACCCACACGGGAACGTTCTGCTGCCCTGCAGCGTTGGCTGTTCTCTAAGTTTATGCTCTGCTCTCCTCAAGGTGAGCGGCGTTCTGTTCGTGATGTCTTTGCCGATTGGGCAGAGGCGAATCATTCAAAGCAGGTGGTGCCTCCGGGCGGTACAGGTGAATGCTGTGCTCCCAAACTTCTTCACTATGCCAACAGGCACAAGATGATTCCCGTTGCATTGACGGAATTCTGGTATGGTGCTTCTCCGAAGGGGGAGATACGCCATCATGGTATGACCTACCAGCCGTGTCAGGGTAAGTGTCAGCCCATTCTGCCGTTCCTCTTGGGAGGCCGTCTGCCAGAGCTGCTTGCCAGCAGACCTGCAAGTAATCCGGTGACGCAACTGAAAGTACTTTATGAAGATGAATGGCTCATTGCTGTCGATAAGCCTGCCGGAATGCTCAGTGTACCTGGCAAGCGTGACAACTACTGTGCAGAAAAAATATTGCACAGCCAGCTCTCACCTCTTACCTCTCACCTCTCACCTCTATTTTTAAAGATGGTGCATCGTCTTGATATGGATACAAGCGGTGTGATACTTGCTGCAAAGACACCAGAGATGTATAAGGCTATGCAGCGGATGTTCTCGCTGCATGAGGAAGTGCAGAAAGAATATGTCGCCCTGCTGTCCCCGCCATCTTCCATCAGACATCATACATCTTCCATCTTCCATCTTCCATCAGACATCGTTGCTGGCCGCATCTCCCTCCCCCTGTCAGCTGATTTTTATAACCGTCCGCGTCAGATAGTGGATTATGAAGGCGGCAAGGAGGCCGTTACGGACTATGAGTTTTTGTCTCATCAGGGTGGGGCCCTTGCTGTGAGGCTGAAGCCTCTTACTGGTCGCACACATCAGTTGCGCATCCACTGTGCCCATCCTGATGGATTGGGAATGCCGATTCTTGGTGATCCGCTTTATGGCTCGGAGCCAGCCGACCGCAT
Source organism: uncultured Prevotellaceae bacterium (assembly GCA_902774795.1). Classification (GTDB taxonomy): domain Bacteria; phylum Bacteroidota; class Bacteroidia; order Bacteroidales; family Bacteroidaceae; genus Prevotella. The sequence goes on from CACYKA010000027.1 coordinate 24,028, forward strand.
GTATCTTCATGCTACAAGCCTTACTTTCGTACATCCCGTAACGGGACAGAAAGTGACGATAGAGAGCCCTTTGCCGTTTGAGGTGTATTGCACCACTCGTCATCAATGCGACGCCCCAGAATAGCATACTTCCATTGCCCACCAGGGGGCCTGTTCTTACCTTCAAAACCCTATCCTCATTCGTGGCTTTGGAACCTCAATAGGTTGGATATCGTCTGCTGTCAGGGTACGTATCTCCGAGATGTCATCAGGCATGTGGTGGACGCATCTGGAGGCATGCTGTATGTATATCCGCTCCAACTGGTTGGCAACAAAACGGGCATTACCCCAAGTCTCCGGATCACGACTTTGGTAGGCACGGGTCAGTATCTGACAGTATTTGTTCCACGCCGTGTTGGTGAAGTGATACTCATACTCGTTGATGCGCCGTTTGGTGATTTCGAGGAGTTCGTCAACGTTAAAGTCCAGGAACTCAAACTTATTAGGAAACCTCGAGTCAAGTCCGGGATTCATGGCGAGGAGCTTCTTCATGGGCTCCTTGTATCCGCACATCACGACAGCGATGTCGCGCCTGCTTTCGTCGGCAAGAATGCTCATCAGCAGTTGTATGGCGATTTTTCCTGGGTCGTGATCGTGCTTGGTGTTCAACAGGTATGCCTCGTCAATCATCAGTACCCCGCCTTTTGCTATCTCGAGCACCTCGCGCACAGAACGCTCCTCATCACCCCACAGATTCCCGACAAAGGTGCTTCTGTCGCACACCACAACGTGTCCAGAGGATAGGGCACCAACCTCGTGGAGTAGGGCTCCGAATATCTTGCAGACTGTCGTCTTACCCGTTCCGGGACGTCCGAAGAAGACGCTGTGCAGCGATATCTCATGCTGCTTGCTGTCAGGAAAATGTTTGCGGATAATCTTGTTGTAGGTGCTCAGCGAAACCAGTTCCTCCATGCGACGCTTTATCTCTGTGCATCCCACCAATTTGTTGAGCTCCTCGCGAGGGTCCGTAGTACAGCGAAGAACCTCCACCTTAACATTCGTGGTGGCATTCTGCTCTATATCCACGTGAGAAGAGCTGAAAGGGGAGCTGTTGGTTTCTGTGTCCGTCGAAGAATCGTTCCCGTTATCGTCATCGTTCCCGTTGCCATGAAGGGCATCTTCAATGTCTTTACGAAATTTAGCTTTGTCCTCTTCCTCCAATTCCCGCATAAACTCGTCAAGCCTTTTCTGAAAATCGTCGTAATCCTCATCATAGTCATAGGGAACTTCCTCATCCTCATCCTCCTCGTACCATTTGTCAATGTCCTTTTCGATTGTGTCTTCGTCTTCAGGAAAGGTGCAGCTGCAATGGAGTATGGCATCTATTATGCTTTTGCCCTTTTCTCCATGCTGTTCATTCACCTCAATCGTCCTTTTCTTGAGGAACAAGGTCCTGATATTGTCGATGATAGAGAAAGGGAATTCAATATCATACGTGTTATCAAGCAAATCGTCACGACATACTCTGTCGGATAGCATGATGCTTTGGATTTGTACTTCTGGAGCAACGATATCAGCCCTTCTTTTGAGAAATCTGGTGATATTGAGAACAGGCACTATGCCGTCAACATGTATTCCGCCACCTTTGCCGCTTTCATTGTCAGCCTTTTCCTGCTTAAGGGTGTATGTGTCCTTAAACAGCACGACAATCTCTTTGCCATTACAGAAGACGTAGTAGTCATTAAGCCCTGGCTCCTTATATGGTCCGAAGTTGGTAAGGTGAATGGAATAGATATCCTCTTGCTGTGCAAGGTTGTGCAAAAACGTCCAAATAGTTCTTCTTGTCTGTCTGCAGAAAGCGTCGAACAGACAGCTGTCAGTGTTTGTAATATCAAAAATGTTTTCCATACAATCAAATCAAATAAAATAAATAATAGTAAAACTCTAAACTCTTAAACAAATGTTTGTATTAGAACAAAAATAGTATTTCAGACACCTGCTGTTACGCAAATGCCTGGGCATAAATAATAGAGTCTTCTTTCCGGATTACTCTATCACATAATCGGACAACTGTATCAATAGGTCAAAGAACGCAAAGTCAAAGTGTTAACTTCGTCTCATAACCGCTCGGCAAAACATTGTTGTCGTCAATTCTTTCATTCTTTGTAAAACAGTTTTTTTTTTGTTGATTATGTGATAGCATTTTCGCTTATCGGGTGCAAAGTTATATAGAATTCAGATAACTACCAAATAAAATTCAAAAAAATTCCGCTATCCTGCACATAAACCAAAAAATGTGCAACAAACGGTATCCGTCCGCTTGGGCGGTGAGGAGATGTCAGAAGAAATAGAAAATTCTATTTAGTCAAGCAGTTGGAGGTAGGTGTCGATGGCGTCCTGAATCTCGCTGATGCAGATATATTCATCGGCAGAGTGGGAGCGGGAGGATTGGCCGGGACCCAGCTTGAAGGATGGCCAGGGCATGAGAGCCTGGTCGCTGAGGGTGGGGGAGCCGAAGGGCTGCTTGCCCATGGCGATGCACTTCTGGACAAGCGGATGACTTTCAGGTATTGACGACGAACGCAGGTGGGTGGATCGTGCAGTGAGGGTGCTCTTCAACTTGCCTTGCAGGAAGGAGAGCACCTCTTCGTTGGTATAAAACTCATTGGTACGCACATCGATGATGAAACGACATTCATCGGGCACCACATTGTGCTGCGTGCCGCTATTGATTACAGTACACTGCATCTTGGTCTCTCCAAGCAGCGGAGAAACTTTCTCAAACCGATAGTCGCGTATGAAGAGCAGGTCGTCGAGAGCTTCGTGAATAGCATTGATGCCTTCGCCGCGTGCAGCATGCCCAGACTTGCCATGTGCTATGCCGTCAATTACCATCAGACCACGCTCGGCAATGGCCGGTTGCATGCCGGTTGGCTCACCGACAATGGCGGTAAGACGAGAGGCGGTTTGGAATAGCGACGTTAGCTCGCTGTCGCCGATGACAGCACGTATGCCTCCGGCGCCGCTGACCTCTTCTTCACAGCTAGCAAGGAAGATGTAGTTGTGACGCGTCTGTGGAAGGCTGTCGAGATGACGGAATACCTGCAGGAGACTTACCAGGCCTCCACCGCAGTCATTGCTGCCAAGACCATAGAGACGGTCGCCTTCAACAGTGGGTGTGAAGGGGTCGCGTGTCCATGTGCTCACGGGCTTGACGGTGTCGATATGGGCATTGAGGAGGATTGTGTCTTTTTCGTCATCCCATTTTTTGGAAATACACCACAGGTTGTTGCCTTTACGATGAGGGTTAAGACCATAGCCGGTAATCACATCGAAAAGCAAGTCGGCTGCCTTTGTCTCGTCTCGTGAGACAGATGGTATGGCGATGAGACGCTGTAGCAGGGAGACGGCTTCGTCGGTAAACTGTTGTATAGTCATCAGAATTTTACTGTAACTTTGGCAAGAAATGAGCGTCCTGCATGTGGAACACCGTCAGAAAGCATCGAGCCAATGGAATATTTGTTGTTGAAGAGGTTCTTCAGGGAAAGGTTTATGTCGAGGTATTTCCACTCGTAGTTAGCTCCTATACCTACAACGCACTGAGGTGCAATGCGGTTCATGACGGTGGCATATTCTCCCATCACCATGGTGCGCAGCAGGTCGATGGTAGGGTAGTGGGTGGCAGTCTGGAACTGCGTTGTGCCGCGAACCCACAGAGTGCCGCCAGTGAAAAATCCGCTGCCCGTGCCGCGATAGGGTGCTCCTGCCACGGTGAGGTTGGCATGCATGGCGGGGGTGGAATAGGTCTGGGACTTGTAAACGATATAGTTCTCATGCTTCACAACGCGCTGCCATGTGGCATTGAGGTTGGCAAAGAGGTTGCGGCGCTGATACTGTGCCGAGCCTTCAACACCGAAGAGATGCACTTTTCCCGTATTGTTGAAGATGTATGTATCGCTCAGTCCTCCTCTGGCGTAAGCCTGTGCAATAGCCGGATTGAGTACCACGAGGTCATTGAGCTGGTTGTAGAAAGTGCCCACCTCGGCACGTAAGCCTCCCTTGTGATATTCTGTGGTGAAGTTAAGGCCGTGCATAGTCTCTGGCTTCATGTCCTCGCCGCCGCTGAAGATAGGCAGGATGCAGGCGCGGTAGAGGTATGGAGCATCGACGAAGGAATAGTTGTAGTTGCCGCGCAGAGTCCAGTTGTTGTGCAGTTTGTAAATTACGGAGAAACGCGGTGACAGCCTCTTGAGGCGCGAGCCGTTGAAGCGGCGCTTGCCGTCGTAGCGAAAACCGGCATTCAAGATCCAGCGGGGTGAGAAGGAATGCTTTATCTGCAGATAGCCAGACAGAGACGTCTCGCTGCCCTTGCGGAAGATTGCCGATGACGACATGTTGGTGGCAGCGGTATAATTGCCGCCCATGGTGAAGTTCTTGCCCGTCATGGAGAACTGCTCGAACTGCGCTCCCAGAATTACCGTTCCGTGTCCGAGAAGGTTATAATTGGTGAGACCCTGTGCCTGGAAACCATAGGTGTTGTTCTGCCAGTCGAGTTTCTGGTATGCTCCGTTATAATTGGCGGGTATCATTGTCAGTGCTCTCCTCAGTTGTTCACTCTCGCTGTCATCACTTGCAGGCATGAGGATTATTTTCATGACATCTGCCGTTGTCTTGCCGCGAAGGTTCTGGTCAAGCTGATCAACTATTGCCGTGGGGTCTTCTCCACGGGATGCGTAACTGAATGCTATCAGTGTTTCGAGAAGATCTACCGCATTGTCGGATATTACGGCGCTGTTGACAGAGTCGCCAAGGACGTTATAGAGTGATGTGCTCTCGAAATTAACGTATGCCGATGCCTGAACATCAATCTTGCCGAAAGAGTGGGCGTAGTCGATGTTTATGCGGTTGTTGGAGCGCGTGATGCCTGGTGTCTCGCCGTTGACCTTGTCGTATCTGTCGTAGGTGAAATTGCGGAAGGAATTGACATCGGGGCGGGTGTCAACCGGCTGGATGCCATACATTTCCATTACTTGTTGTACGATGCCATTCACATCAGCCTGCTGCATAGTACCGACGATGACATCTTCCAGCGAGGTGAGACCATTAATCTGCAACACATTTATATAAGGTACGCGTTTGGAACGCTGCAGGTTGATGCTCAAGGTGAAGTCCTGCCAACGTCCTTTCAGGCCAATGTCGTATGCCGGACGGCCGTCGGTAGAGTGGGAGTAGAGAATCGATTTGCTGCCGGCGATATTGTCGATTTCATTTCTGAAGCCGAGGCTATTGTACATAGAGCCCCATCCCATGATGTCAACGACGTTGTTACCGCCTCCGACAACCAGCGAGCCGCCGAATGAACGCTGCGTGCCTGCAAGACCGCTGATGCGTGTGCCGTTGAGTTCTGCACCCTTATATGTGATAATGTTTACTACTGCTGTAAGAGCTACGTTGCCGTAAAGGGAAGATGCAGGGCCGCGAAGTACCTCTATCTGCTTAATCTTGTCGAGGTTGGAACGGAAGTCGGGAGCCTCGGCATTTGTAGAGGAACTGTTGAGGCGATGACCGTCAACCATGAAGAGTATCTTATCCTGTGTCAGTGAATATACACCATGCATGGCGATGTTGGACTCCATACCCTCGGCAAGCGTCATGCCAGGCACAAAGAGACACAATACTTCCTGCAACGTCTGGGCACCGGAGTGGCGTATCATATCATCGGTAATAAGGGTTACGGGCACAGGAGCCTCGTCCATATTCTCCGCCTGACGTGATGCCGTGGTGATGCCTGCCGACTGATCTTTGGCTTCGCTTATGAGGTCGCGGAAACGGATGGGGTCGCTCAGCGAAGGCGTGAAGTATGGGTCGTACTTCAGCAGCAGGGCGATATTGGAACGGGCACTCTCAAGGTCACCCTGCTCAAGTGCACAGAGTGCCAGCAGACGATAGGCGCCGGTCTTTACCATTCCCCTGGCTGAAGGCAGGAGTGCCTTAAGAGACTCCTGGCATTGCGAGAACTGACCATTGTCGTATTCTACCTGCGCCTTTCTGAAGAGGTGATCCACATCGGTAGGATTGGCCTGTGCGCTGGCTGACAGCACAGAAAGAATTGTCAGAAACAAGGCGACTGCAACTTTGGCGTATGTATGTATAATCGAGTGTGTATTCATCGTCTTCTGAAAAAATCACTTCTCACTTTCTACAGGAATGATGAAAGTGATGGTTGTGCCTTCTCCTTCTTTTGAGTTGACCTGTATCTCTCCCTTATGCGCGTTGACAATGATGTCGTGGGTTATCTGCATTCCAAGTCCCGTACCTTGTCCGACAGGCTTGGTGGTGATATTCTCATGGAAGAGTTTCGCCTGCACCTCTTCTGGTATTCCAGTACCGTTGTCGGAGATGCTGATGGTCAGCTTGCCGTCGTTGTATGACGCATGAGCCTTGATGGTAGGCTGATAATCGCTTTTCTTCTCAGCCTCCATAATTCTGCGTTCGTTGACGGCATAGGCGGCATTGTTCATGACATTGAGAATGGCACGCGAGAGGTCCTGCGGTATCACCATGAGGCGCGGCATATTCTCCTGGAAGTCTTCGATGATGCTGACATTGAACGACTTGTCATTGGCCCTTTTCGCATGGTATGAGAGCCATACATATTCATGCACGAGATGAGGAATGTCGGTGGGCAGATGCTCGCCTTCATTACCGCGAGAAATAAGCAGTATTCCCTGTATGATGCTTATGGCACGCTCGCCGTGTTCACGAATCTTCTGCATATTGACGGACAGGTCGTCAGCAATGTCCTGTATTTCAGCGGCATCGTCGGGGTTGAGGTCGTCGGCAACTTCAAGTATGATGTCTTTGAGGTCCTGCAGGAGCTTGTCGGACATCTTCGAGAAATTGATAACGAAATTCAGGGGATTCTGTATTTCGTGTGCTATACCAGCCGAGAGCATTCCCAGCGCAGCGAGTTTCTGCTGTTGCTTGTCTGATTCTGTCATGGTAAATGTATTACTTTTTGTTTAAGGTAATCAAAAATTCTGTATGATCGTCTTTCACGGAATTGAGCGTTATCGTTCCACCGTGAGCCTGTATTATCTCTCGTGTGAGGAAGAGTCCTACGCCCGTACCTTCAGCCGTTGTCTTGGTTGTGAAGAATGGGTCGAAGACCTTGTTGATGATAGTATCCTCTATACCGATGCCGTTGTCGTAGATGCGGATTTCGATGTGGGAGCCGGAAGGTTTCATCGACAGCTTCACCTGTGGAGTGTAGTTCTTCTTCTTGGCTTTCTTATTAACGGCAAATACGGCGTTGGCGAGTATTGACAACAGAGCCTTGTTGATGGTCTCAGGATCGACATCTGCATGAATGTTGGGGGCAATGTCAGTGGTGATGTCCATCTTGTGATACTCCTTTGTGACATCGGCTGCCTGCTGGCAGAGGTTCGAGAGGTCTGTATCGCGTGGAGTGCCGATGCCGCTGTTGAGCATTGCCTCCATTGCACGCAGGGTGCGTGTGGTGTTGACGCCGTGTTCCTCAATCTTACCCAGATTCTGGTGCATCATGTCGAGAATGTCCATGCAGTCTTCATAACCGTCTTCAGACATACGCTCCTTCTCGTCCTCAATGTCGTCGGAAAGGTCTTTGGCAAGTCCGTTGGTGAGTTTTGAGAAGTTATTGATGTAGTTGATGGGATTGAGTATGCGGTCGATGAGGCCCTGTGTGAGTTTACCGGCAGTGGCATTGCGCTCCATACGTACCATGTCGGCCTGCATGCGTTCTTTCTCATCAAGGGCATCCTTGAGGTCTTTGGTACGCTCCTTGACAATTTTCTCAAGGGCATCCTTGGCTTTCTTAACCTTCTTCATCCTCCAACGGACGAGTGCGCGTATGGTCATTACTATGATAAACACATAGCACAGGATTGCCCACCAGCTAAGATAGAGCGGCAGGGCATGGAACCATTCCACCCGGGCTATCTCGCTGACATTGCCGTAGAGGTCGCGTGCCTCAATCTCGACTGTTGTCGGGCCGTAAGGCATATTGTTGAAGCGTGCCACCGTCTCTGCCGACCATGCGCTCCAGTTGCCGCCATCGATGCGGTAGCGGTATTTGGCTGGTGAGAATACGGAATTCCTATCTACAGAGAACCTGATGCTCATGGTATGACATTCAGCCGGAATGCTCAAACTGCCAATACGTGAAATGGGACTAAGGTCTTTCTGTGAATAACCTCCCCATATTATGGAGTCGTTCATGAGGGTTATCTCGCGGATGTATACTGTCGGCTTGCGCTTGTCAATATGGTGTCCCATGTTGCATGATATGATGCCGAAGTCACCTCCTATCCACATAATTCCTTCCTTGTCGCGGAATTCTGTATTTGCAGATGGATATGCCGTGAAAGGCCGTGTCAGCGGATGCTTGTTCCACTCTGCCAGGAAGCGTATTCTCGCCTCGGCCATGCTTTTCATGTTTGCGGCATCAAGATATTTCTGCAGACTGCCATCATCGGGCATAGCCTGTATGTCGTTCAGGGTGATGCGGAATCGTCCTTCTGAAGTGAGCGCAACAAGTGCGTCGCTGCCGTCGGCATTAAGCCTCCAGCAGGCACATTCGATTTTGCTTATCTGAGTGACAGTATTTCCGTCTATGCGATAAAGCCCCTGCATGGTACCTACGAACAGGGTGTTGCCAATCTTTCCTATGGCATAGACCTCACCTTTTAGACCCTGGCCCTCTGCAAACTTGCGGTATGGGGAAGGAAGGTTGATGGCTGATATGCCGCGATTGGTAACGGCCCATACCGTCTGTCCTCCGTCATAGGCTATGTTGGCAACATTATTTGATGCAAGGCCGTCGGCATCAGTTAGGTCGTATCTGTAATTCTCTCCTCTGATAAGCAGGCCGTTGTTCTGTACAACCGATATGCGCATAGTGCCGAACTGCAGAATGTTGGTACGCTCAACCTCCATACCCTCAAGGCGCTTTGTGTCGCTGCCCTTTGCGCGGGTCAACTGGAGATGTCCCATCTTGTCGGCAGTCAAATATCCGTAGAAGTCGTGGCCGCTGATATAAATCCTGCCGTCCTTGCCTTTGAATACGCGCGTTACCCTGTTTATGCCAGGGGTATGCAGCTTGCGCCATGCAGAGCCGTCATAGTACAGCAGACCCTCAAAGTTTGCCACGAAGACGGTGCCATACTCATCGCACAAAACATCGAAGCAGCGGTTGTGGGCGTCGTATTCCTTAGTGGTAAAGGTGCGCACGAAAGGAGCTGCCTCCATGCTTGTGACATGGAATGACAGAATGCCGAGGAATATGATGAATCTTACAATGTGACGCTTCATTCCTTGAACCTCCTATATTTCACTCCCTTACCCATGTAGTACTCCCATTCCTGAGGTGTAAACTCCCTTTCGAGATGCTGGTGGATGCTACGCCTGTTGTCTTCCACAGAGATGCGGAGTGCCTCAATGCTGCCCTCTGCAAGACCAATGCAAAGTTCCCAAGACTCTTCGTCTGTTGTGAAGCATAGCGGCCACTTGTCATAGATAACCTGAATTGGGGCTATCTGGCTGTCGATATCGTCCAAGTTCCAAAGGCATATCTTGTGGTCATAGCTTGACGTGGCGAAACACCATCCCAAATGGTCCATGTGGGTGATGGCTCCTGAATGACCTACGAGAGACGTTACGTATTTCTTGTTCTTGTCGTAGAGCAGCACATCTCCGTTTTCCGTACCAAGTATGTGGAGTTCCTTTCCCTTGTGGTAATAGTAATAGCTGACGGGGTTGTCATGAGGTAGTGATATCTTGCTTTCGCCGATGATAAGTCCGTCTCTGTAGCCTACCAAGTCACCTCCCTTGGTGAAGATACACAGAATATCCTCGAAGACACCTGCTTCCGTAATGACATCGCCAAGGCTCGCGGTGCGGATGATTTTCTCACCCTTCGGATCAAGCCATACTATTTGATGCTCGCCGACGGCTACGAGATTTCCGTCCTCCAATTGCAGCAGGTGACGCCATCGCTCACGAGGCATGTTCCGCATAGGCAGGAAAAGAAGGCTGACTTCTTCTTCCGAAGGTGCGGCGAGTCTGTTGTTCTCTGGGGGGGTCTTTCTCTTCCTCTTCTCCAGAAGTATAGTGTTGTTAATGGTGGTCTTTACCAGCATACCCTCAACATCCAAAGCCAAGACCTCATTGCCGATGATGCACACGTCACGGAAAAGGTAGTCGTTATTGCTGAACATACGCTCTTGGATATAGCCGTTCTCATTGTCGTCAGACTTGGTAAAGCGGTATATCTCGCCATAGTCGGTGACTATCACGAATCCCTTGTCGCCATTGTTAGAGAAGTTAGCCATGGCGCGCGGGTTACCCATAATCCTGCCGATGTGCATCTTTGCCCGTTGGGCATTCTCCAACAATGATGTGTAGATGTCTTGGTGATATATATTGCCGTTGTATGTGTCGGTATAGTACCATGCGCTGTATGCCAGCAGTGCTGCCAGATCTTTTTCTCCGGCTTTGTACTGGTTGATGGATGTCTGAGCCAGTGAGCGTGCCAGCGACTGGTAGAAGAGAGTGTCTGCCTGCGCCCTGGCATCTTGTGCCTCCACCATGTGCTGCACGGCCAATTCGCTCTGCTGCTCGGCAATCTTTCTCATGTTTTCAGCCTGTTTCGCAGATGCGCGAGCTTGTTGCTCGGCCTTGACGGCGAGGCCTCGTTCCAGTTCTGCCTTGCCTCTCTCTATGTCAGCACGTCTTGACTGCTCCTCGGCTCGTTCGCGCTGTTTGTCGGAGAGAGCTTTCTGCTCGTAGGCGATGTCTTCCATCTGCTCGCTGATGCGTTTCGTTATCAAGGCGCTACGCTCTGCAGCCTCCATCTCGTTGATGCGGCTCTCAAGGCTTTCGATGTGTCTCTTATAGCCTGAGGAGACGAGAACATATACCACAATGCCCGCTATCACGGCAATGGCGGTATGGGTGCCGACCTCCGAGGCAAGCCAGCTGAATGCCCTCCGTTTCTTTACCTTGTCACTTATGTCAGAAAACAGTTTCACGCTCTCTTAACACATAATATTGTTATGTCGTCACTCTGCTCTGCTCCGTCAGCATGCTGATGTACGGCATTGTTGATGGATTCTACGATAGTCTTTGTGTCACTGCCTCCAAGTGTCTGCAGTAACGCCTCCAGACGCTGCTCGCCATAGAGTTCTTCGCTTGGTGAGCATGCTTCCGTAACGCCATCGGTGAATGTTACGAGACAGTCGCCCTTGTCGAGTTTCAGTATATCACTCTTATAAGGATAGTCCTCAATCACTCCGAGACACACATTCTTGGATACAGGCATAGCAGTAACAGTACCGTCGGCCTTCAGTACGTATGGAGGATTGTGACCGGCATTGACATACTGTACCTCGCCACTCACGGTATCAATGATGCCATAGAACAGGGTGACAAACATAGAGTTGAAACTCTCGCTGGCCAAGATGGTATTGCTTTCGGCAATAACGCTTGCTGCATCCAGACTCTTCTTGCCTGCCATACGCAAAAGTGTGTGGCTTACAGCCATGAAGATGGCGGCAGGCACGCCCTTGCCGCTAACATCGGCAATGCAGAACCCTAAGTGGGTATCATCAATGCGGAAATAGTCGTAGAAATCACCGCCAACGTCTTTTGCAGGCTTCATGGTAGCATGCAGGTCAATGGCGGGAGCAAATTGCTTGGCAGAATCGGACTTGGGCAGAATGGCCATCTGTATCTCTGCTGCCAGGGCGAGGTCGCTCTTGATATCAACGAGCTGTCCGTGCTCTCGCTGGGTCTGTTTGATAAACTCTATCTCTGCCACCGCCTTGTCGATGGTCAGTTGCAGGTCATCAAGGTCTATGGGCTTCGTAGCAAAGTCGAAGGCACCGTTATTCATTGCCGTGCGGATGTTGTTCATCTCGCCGTATGCACTAACCATGATAACCTTGAGAGCAGGATTGTGACGGTCGTTAATCTTCTTCAAAAGGGTCAGGCCGTCCATCTCCGGCATGTTGATGTCGCTAAGTACGATGTCGATATCGGGATGCTCCAGCATGGTCTGCAGAGCCTCGATGCCATTGTGGGCAAAATAGAATTCATATTCACCCTTGCGGATTTTACGTCTGAAGTACTGTGTCAACAGCAATTCTAAATCCAATTCATCGTCAACACTGAGTATTTTTACCATATAGTTGAATGATTTACTTTTATTTCGCGACAAAAGTACGGAAAAAATTTGGAACAAACAAATTTTTTCAGTAATTTTGCAACAAATTTCATAAGTTAACCAATATGCAAACAGTCTGTCATCTGGCCATGATCCCCCATGCGCAGGCCGAAAAGTATGGTTCTCGCATAGCTCTTGAGTATAAGGATTTCGGGGGCGCGGAATGGAAAAAAGCATCGTGGATTGAGTTTTCTCAGAACGTAAAGAAGGTTTCTCTGGCTTTGCTTGCCTATGGTATCAAGCCACAGGAGAATATCGGCGTATTCTCCCAAAATGCCGTGCAGTATATCTACACGGACTTCGGAGCTTTCGGCGTACGTGCCGTATCCATACCATTCTATGCCACGAGTTCTGAACAGCAGTTGCAGTTCATCATCGACGATGCCCAGATTAGGATTATTTTTGTCGGTGAGCAGGAGCAGTATGACAAGGCACGCCGTGTGCAGGCCCTGTGTCATACCTTGGAGCGCATTATCATTTACGACAAGGCCGTTTGCGTTGCAGAGCATGATGTTACGTCGGTATTCTTCGACGACTTCATAAAGGATGTGGAGGTGACGGAGGAACTTGAGGCACAACTAGCCAAGATGCACGAGTCACTGAATTCCACGGACATTGCGAACATACTCTATACCTCAGGAACTACGGGCGAGTCGAAGGGAGTGATACTCACCTGCGGCCAGTATGCTGCAGCGTTCAAGGACAACAACAAGTGTGTCCCCGTGACCGACAAGGATCGTGTCATCACATTCCTGCCTATTACTCATATCTTCGAAAGGGGATGGGACTTCCTTGCCATGACTGTAGGTAGTACCATAATCGTAAATACCGACCCTCATGAGATACAGCAGTCTATGCGTGAGACCCATCCTACGAGCATGTCGGCAGTACCGCGTTTCTGGGAGAAGGTTTATACCGGCGTCATGGACCGCATCGACCATGCTTCCAAACTGCATCGGAAAATCTTCCTCGATGCTCTTGAGACAGGCCGTAAGTATCACATAGATTATCGCGCTAACGGCAAGCGTCCGCCTCTGTCGTTGATTATGAAGTACCGCATGTATGATGCTACTATTCTCTCTATAGTCAGAAAGCAGTTCGGTCTTGAGAAACCGAATATCTACGGCAGGAGCTGTGGTATCGCGTCAGGTGGAGGAGTTCGTTCACTCTTTGGGACTGACCATGATAGTGGGCTACGGTTTGACGGAGAGCCTTGCAACGGTGTCGTGTGATCATAAGAACAAGCCTTTTACGGTAGGTTCGGTGGGACGTCCAATAAGTACTATCGACATCAAGATCGCCGAAAACGGAGAGATTCTCCTCAAGGGCCCGACGATTACGAGGGGTTATTATCGCAGGGAAGAATTGAACAAGGAGGCTTTCACGGAA
>CACYKA010000028.1 GCA_902774795.1 uncultured Prevotellaceae bacterium
AAAAATCAGTGTAATCCGTGTAATCCGTGTGAGAAATAAAAAAATGAAAGATCGGTTTCTTGAGCGTCTGTTGGCAGTAGCATCATTCGCAGTAGCAACGTCTCTGGCATTGGCTTTTTGCCTTCACTCTTGCTACTTCCGTAAATTTTTGTCCTCCCCGCAGGGGCAACCTCGGACAAATTTACAATGGTCGTAGCTGCGAGCGTTCACTTCGATGCTCATAAGCCAAGACAATGACATCGCGGCAAACGTATTGCTCGCTATAGCGCAGTTCCTCACGCTAACAGCGACAATACTGGGCATCGACTACAAGCTGAACAAGTAAAAAAGTAGAGTGCTCTTGCAGAAATTGCAGGGGCACTCTTATTATATATAAGAATGTGAATTTTGTGAATTGTGATTTTTGTGAATATCAGAACTACCGCCGCCGACGCAGGGGGAACATAACGGTTAGCGGTTAACGGAGAAAGATGAAAGGGAATATATGTGCGCGTCGGCTCTCTTTTTATTCTTGAAATCAGTTTGTCGGAACGACAGGGATGATGTTGCCGTTCTTGTCGAACATCATGACATCGACGCACACTTCTCTGTGTACACCAGGACCATCTTTAAGGAATCCGGGATTGATGCGGTGATAGACGATGCGCCAGTCATCACCATAGGAAACCTTGGCGCCCTTTTTGCCCTTCTTATACTTTGAAGGCAACAGGATGACGGAATTGTGCGCCGTACCGTAAATCTTCTGGTCTGGAACCTGAGAGATTACCCTGTAGTTGTTCTCATCAATATTGATAGGGCCGAGCGGAGAGTCACTGGTGCCATAGCATACATGGTAGTTGGGAGAGCCGGTATCATCGACTGACCACATGAAGTAATACTTACCGCCACGATAGAAGACATACGCACCTTCTCTGTAAGCCCACGTATGCAGGGAGCCTCCTTTTGGAGTAAGGTTCACCTTGGTCTCTGGCTTGATGCTTACCATATCGTCGTTGAGCTCGGCTCCTGCCATGAAACCGTTACCCCAATAGAGGTAATACTTTCCTGACTTCGGATCTTGGAACACATCAACGTCGATAGCCTGTCCACCCACTCCTGCGGGTCTGTCGGCATCAGTAATGATAGGGGTATCGAGGGCCTTGAACGGTCCTACGGGATTGTCGCTAATGGCGCAGCTTATCTCCTTGCGGTTTGACTTGGGATTGTGGGCAGAGAAATAGAAGTAGTACTTGTACTTCACGCTCTTGTCTGCCGCAACGGTCTTGCGCTCTATGATGCACGGTGCCCACGCATTACCAGTGGCCCATGGCACCTGGTCGCTCTTGACGTCGAGCATTACGCCCTCGTCCTTCCATGTCTTCATATCATCTGAGGAGAAGACGCTGAACACCCATCCGCCCCAGCCTGGCAGGCCGTCGGTGGTGCTATAGATGTAATACTTCCCAGTCTGCTCAGCAAAGAGCACCTCAGGGTCTGCATGAAAACTTGGCAGCACGGGATTGCCAGCGAAAGTGAAGAGTGCTGACAGTGAAGCCGCAAATGTGGTAAGAAGTTTTTTCATAGGTGAAATGTGAAAGGTGAAAAGTAGTTTAATAGTTTAAGGGTTTAAGAAGTTTAAGGGTTTAAGAGGTTCAATCTTCGTCGTCGAACATTTCGTCGTCATCGTCCCAGCCGAACATGGCGGGGTCAACGAAAGCATCGATGGCACGGCGGTCTTTCTTTGTCGGACGTCCGGTGCCGCGTGCCCTGTCGATGAAGCCGCTGATGCGTGACATCTCAAGCAGCTCGTACTGCTTAGGGTCTGTGACGTTCTCATAGACCTCAGATATCAGTTTCGCCCCTACCCTAGTCTCAATGGCGTTGAGAATCTTGAAGGAATAGGTAATGGGTGGCTTTTTGACAGATATCACATCGCCGACCTTGACAGTCCTTGAGGGTTTGAGCACCTGTCCGTCAACGGTGACGCGCCCGTTCTTGCAGGCGTCGGCTGCAATGGTGCGGGTCTTGAAGATGCGTGATGCCCACAGCCACTTGTCAAGACGTGCCGCCTCCTGATATTTCAGACTAACAGCCATAGGTCTTGTTCTTCAGTCGCTCCCATGCCAGCTCCTCATACTTCGTTCCAGGCCTGCCGTAGTTGGCAAAGGGGTAGATGCTGATGCCTCCACGAGGAACGAAAAGTCCCAATACCTCTATATATTTAGGGTCCATGAGCTTTATGAGGTCCTTCATGATGATGTTCACGCAGTCTTCATGGAAGTCGCCGTGGTTTCTGAAAGAGAAGAGATAGAGTTTCAGGCTCTTGCTCTCCACCATCTTCTTGTCGGGGAGATACATTATCTTTATCTCGGCGAAGTCGGGCTGCCCCGTTATAGGACACAGCGACGTGAACTCCGAGCAGTTGAACTGCACCCAATAGTCATTATCGGGATGCAGGTTATCGAAGGTCTCGAGCACATCTGGATTATAGTCCATCATGTACTCCGTCTTCTTGCCCAGAGCCTTCAGGCCACTATTCTTCCTGTCTGTCATCGATGTTGTCTCCGTTGGTTGGTTTCATTATCTCCTCAAAGTCTGTGATGCCAGCCTCAACGAGGATGTTATACCACTGCATGAGCTTCTTGATGTCGGAAGTATGCACGCGATCCCTGTCGAACTCAGGGAAGAACTTTGCCATATAAGCCTGCAGCTCAGCACCGCTGGCCTTCTTGTAGTCGAGAGAGGTCTTCTTACCCTTCTCCATATCGCGCAGGGCAACAAGTATCTCGCCCAGTGGCTTGTCCTCATCATCGGTGTACATGCAGATGTCTGCAAGTGATGTCACACGATCCTTGGCGAATGCCGGTATGCGCTTATGGTCGAGGAGTCCCTCAACGATGAGTGAGCCCTTGCCACGTGAAATAAGTTCGTAAAGTCCTGGCTTGCCAGAGATTGCTAAAATAGTCTTTGCCATATTTCTTCTATTTGTTGTTTAATATCTTTTTTTCCGTCATTATCTATTATGAAGTCTGCCCTTTCCGCCACTTTCTCCTGCGGATACTGGGCATCTATCCATTGCTCGGCTTTCTCTCTCGTTATGCCGTCGCGGGCCATTATTCTCTCTATCCTGACCTCCCTCGGTGCCGTCACTGCGATAATCTTGTCAACATACTGTTCCAGATGGGCCTCATAGATTATGGCGCACTCCATCCACTCATAGCCTGACTTGAGGAAGTCCTCTATCACCGCAGGGTGTACGATATTGTTTATCGCCAGTTTGTTCTCCTCGGACTTCAGGAGGAAGGCTGCTATGGCCTGTTTCTCTATACCTCCCACGAGGTCTTTCAGGCGCTGACGTATCTGCGGTGACTCGGCGATGAGTCTTTTTGCCGCATTGTCGGTATCATATATCTCTACCCCCCGTTCACGGAGTATCCGGCAGACATACGACTTTCCTGCCCCTATGCCCCCTGTCAGACAAATTCTCACTGCGTATGCTCTATTACGTAGTCAACATCGCGCACCGTAAGCCATGCCTTCAGCACATAATCCGGCTTGGAGGCAATCCTGACTGGCATTTTCTCCTTTGGCGAGCGCTCTGCCAAGTCGAAGTAATCGACAACGACGGAGAACTGTTCCGGCCTCAGGCGTCCTACCATAGACATTCCCAGCGACACCTTTACATCAACCCTTGCAGGGAATGTCTTAAGCATCGTCTGTGACGGCAGGTGTACGGCCCTGATAGGCACAGTGACAACAGCCTCAGTAAGTTGGTCAACCACTACCCTCACCTTAGCACGGGGTATATTCGTCTTGGCACCAACGATACGAGCCAAGGGCACCTCCTTTGTAACGGACTTGTCAAGATTATCTATGTCAACGTCCTCGGTATAGCAGACATTGATGGTATCGAGGGCCTCCTGCGATGCCATCACAACCACGCTGTCAGGAACGACCTTTACTTTCATGACATAGTAGTTCGTCTTTGCTGAAGCGTCGCCTCCGAACAACAGCGGTACCTTCTTCTGTGCCCCATGGCTGTAATAAAAGTCAAGATGGTCTGCCTTGACAGACAGTATAGAACACGTCTCTCCAAAGCGAGGGCGCAGAATCTTCTGGAGTTCACCCGCCGTTACGCCGCCATGATTCTGGCGTCCGCTGTACATATGGAACGGCAGGCGCACCACAGGCATATTGTCAAAGTAAAGGTACTTAACGATGTTGAAACCCTTATCCTTGACAACCACGCGTATTGTGTCCGGCAAACTCTCCGTAATAACGGTATTTGCAGGCACATCGGCTATTTCCAGACGCACTTCCACCTCTGCCTCATACGTCTCGTTCAATGTGGTGAGTACCCAGAATACGGCGCTCATCACCAAGAACATGAGGAAGATAAAGAAGTCTTTGGAGAGTAAACGTCTCATTATTACTTAATTACTTAGCCTGCTGAGATGCGGCATTTGCAAAGACGTAGTTCTTGTCAACATTGATGACTACGCCTTTTGCTATCTCTACGTCTATGCTGTTGTTTTCAAGATTTACCTTCTTAACGGTACCATACATACCACCGGCGGTGATAATGCGCATACCTTCTGCAAGAGAATTCTGGAAGTTTCTGATTTCCTTCTGTTTCTTCTGCTGTGGACGAATCATGAAGAAATACATGATGGCAAAGATTGCCAACATCATAATAATCATGGAGTAACCTCCACCTTGTGCTGACTGTGCAGCAAGAATAATGTTCATCATAAGAATTTCTTTATTTTAATGTTTTGTTCTTTTGCTATAGCGTCTAATATACCATTGACAAAGCGTCCCGACTTTGGTGTGGAATATTCGTTTGCCAGTTCCACGTATTCGTTTATCGTTACCGGCACAGGTATCTCCGAGAAATTCAGCATCTCGGCTATCGCCACTTCCATTATCACCACATCCATGGTTGCCAGTCTTGCGAAGTCCCACTTCTTGCACGCTTCCCTGATATACTGCTGATAGTCTCTTGTATTCTTCAGGGTTACATACAGCAACTTTCTCGCAAACTCCTTGTCGGCCTCATCCTTGAATTCCGGCAACAGCGGCTGTTCCTCCCCTGCCCCTTCTTCAAACTTACTGATGGTCTTCAGGACGAAAGTGTCAACGATTACCTTGTCACCGTTCCAGTACAGGCTGTCCCATTCCAGGATATCGTCAAGGTTCTCATTCTCCTGTATATACTTTTTATACAACTGCTTCCACATTGTCTTGTCAACCTCATAGTCAACACCTGTCTTTGTTTCTGCAGCCTCATCCTCTTGCATCTCCAGCAGGAGATTCTTCACAAATTCCGCCTTCTGCTCCCAAGGGTCACCATAATTCTCCACATAGCGGCGCAAATCAGCATTCTCTGACAACTGCAATGCAAATTTGTTCTTAATAAAACTACTACGGGAAACTTTTCTTCCGTCACGTTTTGACAGGTTAGTAATAATGTCATAACGCTTACGGGCCATCTTCGTGACTGCACAAATAAGCAGGAGAAGGTTATTGTAAAGCTGGTACGCCTTTGACAGCGACAATTCCAATTCCTTGTCGGCCTTTGTCAGGTCTTTTTCACCATTCTGAATATAGGCGTACGCCAACTGAACTACTTTAATACGTATAAGATCGCGATTTATCATGCCGCAAAGGTACGAAAAAAAGTGAAGAGTGAAGTGTGAAGAGAGAAGAATTTATATGTTTTCTGTTAAAAAAACCTAAAAACATCATTCTAACCTCTTACCTCTAACCTCTTACCTCTTACATCTAAACTATTTTTAGTACCTTTGCACCCGCTTTTAAAGAAAAAGCTGCTTTTTGAAGCATCCGTGTGATGGTGAATTAGGCATTTATTTAAACTTAATTTAGAGTAACACAAGTTATGTTAGAAATCAATCTTTCAGGTAAGAAGCGTACCGAGACAGGTAAGAGAGCTTCACGTTTGATGCGTAAGGAGGGTCTTATTCCTTGTAACCTTTATGGTGAGAAGAGAGGCGAGAACGGTCTGCCAGAGGCTGTTGCATTCTCTATTCCTTTCACAGAGCTCCGCAAGGCTATCTACACTCCAAACATCTACATCATCAATCTTGACATTGATGGCGAGAAGCACCTCGCAATCACTAAGGAGATGCAGTTCCATCCAGTAACTGACGCACCTCTGCACGTTGACTTCCTCGAGGTAACACCTGAGAAGCCAATCACTGTTGGTATCCCAGTTAATCTCGTTGGTCTTGCTGCCGGTGTACGTCTCGGTGGACGTATGTCACTCTCTATCCGTCAGATCAATGTTACAGCACCTTACAAGCAGATTCCTGAGAAGCTCGACATCGACGTTACAGCTCTCGAAATCGGTAAGTCAATCAAGGTCGGCGACCTTTCATTCCCAGGCATCGAACTTGCTACCTCTCCAGAGGTTATCGTATGCTCTGTGAAGATGACACGTGCTGCTATGTCTGCAGCCGCTGCTGAAGAAGCTGCTCAGTAATGGAGAAATTCTTGATTGTCGGTCTGGGCAATCCCGGACCGGAATATCACGAGACGCGTCATAACGTAGGCTGGATGGCCATTGACGCGTTTGCAAAAAGCCAAGACGCTGTGTTTGAAGACAAGCGTTTTGGCTTTCTTGCACAGACTTCTGTGCGAGGACGTAAACTCTTCCTTCTCAAGCCTACCACATATATGAATCTCTCAGGCAATGCTGTGCGTTATTGGCTTGAAAAGGAAAATATACCCAACAGCAACCTTCTCGTGATTGTTGATGACAAAGACCTTCCGCAAGGAAAGTTCCGCCTCAGGGGAAAGGGCTCTGGTGGCAGCCATAACGGTCTGGGCCACATACAGCAGCTCATCGGACAGGACTATGCCCGCCTGCGCATCGGCATCGGCAGCAATTTTGCCCAAGGCCAGCAGGTTGACTATGTCTTAGGAAAATTCTCCGACGAAGAGAAAAAGCTCCTTGAGCCTGTCATCACAACATCAGGAGAGATTATCAAGTCCTTCGTACTCGCAGGAGTTGACATTACCATGAATCAGTTCAACAGGAAATAATCATAAGAAAGTCCGATGCATTTGCACCGGACTTTTTGTTTTCATCATATTAGTTTAAAGCTCGAAGCTCTTATTTCTCACATCACACATCTTACATCTTACATCATACATCAAACATCTTTAAAACCTTCTTCCTCCGCCGAAGCCGCCACCACCGAAGCCGCCGCCCTGATTGCCACCGCGCCAGCCGCCTTGGCCACCGCCGCCTTCACGGTTACCGCCTCTTTCCTGACCGCCTTCACGGTTACCCTCACGCATCTGCTGACGTGCCTCCTTGCCACCAAAGGCATTGAAGCGGAATATCACGTGCAGCATAGCATAGCTGTTGATGCTGTTGTACCATGTGTCGCGTCTTGAGTTGGCATCGATGGCTCTTGAGAAGCTGCTTTTTTGGTTCAGTATGTCATAGAACTGCAGAGACACCGTCAGAGGCTTTCCCTGGAGGAAGCTCTGCGAAATCTGGGCATTCCAGATAAATTCGTTGGTATTTGCCGAAGCGTCAGAATATCCTCGTCTTGAAGTCATGTGAGCACTTGTTGAGAAGCCTGTTCCCCAAGGAGCAGTGATGGTGATGTCGGTACCATACTGTATGTTCCACGTATTCATGTTCGTGTTTGGCTGAAGCTTGTTCTTGTTGATTGCATAGTCCACCTGACCGTTCAGTTCCACCTCGAGCCATTCATTTCTGTAGCTCATACCCAGGCGCTGGCTCAGCGATGTGGTACGCGTATAGTTCTTCTCAGCCGTATCATCCCTGTCAAGGTTCACGTAGTTCACACTGTTGACAAAGCCAAAATTAGTGATTGAGTTGACATACCACACTCCGGTAGTATCTATCGAGGCATTGTACATGAAGGAACTTCGGACATTCCAGTTACCATTGATATTCTGCGGCTGTGTAAGACGCCCACCCGTCTTCTCATCGTATGTCACCATGTTCGATACGCTGTTACGGGTATTACTGTAATTGATGAATGCCATGATACTGTTGAAGTGGCTCTGGATATAGTTGTTATACCTCAGCGAGAAGTCCTGTGTGAACGAAGGCTTCAGGTAAGGGTTACCCATGCGGATGTTCAGCGGGTCGGTATCATCCACGATAGGCATCATATCCTCCATTGATGGCTGGCTGGTGCGTCCGCGATAGTTCAGGCGAATGTTCTTCTGCTTGTTGAAACGATATCTGAAGTCCAGCGTCGGGGTGAAGTTGGTGACGCTTCTCTTTGCAATGGTATCCAGTCCCAGGTGCCTGTATGACAGCTTCTGACTCTGAGGCTGCAGCATCACACCGAGGTTCAGGTTATACTTGTCCGTAGTTCTTCTCCATGTCAGTTCCAGTTCGTGGGTGTAGTTGTCATATTCCGAATAGCGGCTCTGGTCTTTATCATAGAATATAGAGGCAGCATCGAACGGACCATACATGCCCACATAGTCGCCGAACGAACGGTAGTTCATCATATATGGTATGCGCGACATGAAGTCATTCGGGTCGAAAATAGGCTGCAGATTAGAGTCATATATTACCCTGCTGAGGTCGTATGTAGAGCGCTCGCTGGTTCTGTTGCTGTACCTGTACATATATCTGAATACCAGGAACGAGAACTTCGACAGTCTCTCCGTATAAGACAGCGAATTCTGGAATTCCCAGTTCTTCGTCGGTGTCACGTTATACCTGTTTCTGAAGTATGACGAGTCATTCTGAAGATACAGTTCCACATACTGCGTGTTCAGCGACTCATTATCGTTCTTGCTCGTAGAATAGCGTCCCTGCCATGTCAGGCTGTTGTTGCGCGACGACAGGCGTCTGTTCACTGTGGCATTGACGTTGAACGAGGTGCTGGTGCCGTAGCTCAGAGACTTGTTCTCCGTTCGGTTTACGCGGAACTTATAGTCCGTAGCCCTCTCAATGGCATTCATAAGTGCGCTGTCCAGCGGGTCGATGTCATCGCCAAAGCTGTACGGGTCTTTGTTGAATGTAGCACTTATGTTGGCAGAACGTGAGTCGTTCCTGTTCGTGCTGAAACTCGGACGCAGCTGTATCGTCGTCATCGTGTCCGGCTTCCACTCTAGTCGTCCGCTCATGTTCCATGAGTTCGAACGACTGTAGCTTTGGCTGCGGCTATTAGCGAAAGAACCCGTTGTTGACACGAAGTTCTCAGTCGATGTGCGTGTGTTGTTGTCTGTATCGTTGTGATTATATCTTACCGAGAAGTCAGCTCTCAGTTTGTCCTTAATCTCGTAGTTGTAGTTCATTCCGAACATCTTCGGTGCAGACAGTCCGTTGCCACCACCTCCGAAGCCGCCTCTGCCGCCAAAGCCCCTGTCACCAGTGTTGTTGGCATTGCCAAACACCATGATGCGGCTATTATCCTTCATGTATGCACCCATCACGCGCTCAGCATAGCGGTGCTTGGTACCCAGGGCGAGGTCAATGTTCGTAAGAAAGCCCTTGTTCATGCCCTTCTTGATTCCGAAGTCCAGCACGGTCTGTTCCTCACCGTCATCCACGCCCGTCATCCTTGCCAGGTCGCTCTTCTCGTCGTAGGCCTTCACCCTCTCTATGATTGATGTAGGCAGGTTTTTCAATGCCGTCTGTGTATCGCCCGTCATGAATTCCTTACCATCGACCATGATCTTCTTCACCTCCTTGCCGTTGATGGTAATCTTACCGCTGTCGTCAATCTGTGCTCCCGGCAGGCGTTTCACCAGTTCCTCCACCACGGAGCCTTCCGGAGTCCTGTATGCGGCAGCATTATATACGAAGGTATCCTCCTTTATCACAACCTTGGCGGCCACACCGTTGGCAACAACCTCTTTCAGCAATACGGCATCAGTCTCCATGTTCACCCTTCCGAAGGCAAAGCCGTTGTCGTTGTCGATGGTGACATTTCTTACGATGGGCTTGTAGCCGATGTTGCTCATCTTGATGATATACTTGCCGTTCTCCGGAGCCTTTACCGAGAAATGTCCGTCCATGTCAGTGACGCCACCGGCAACGAAGGTAGAGTCCGCAGCCTTCAGCAGTTGTACTGTCACCTGCATGATGGCCTCTTTCGTCTCCTTGTCTATCAGCGTACCCGTGATGGCACGCTGCTGTGTTTGGGCTGTTTCCTGAACCTGCTCCTGAGCGTTAGTTTCCTGCGCCGCCATCCTATGACGCACTAAAATAAGAGAAGTTTAAAACAGCGGAAATTATTTTTTTCCTCTTAAATTTTGCAGTATTAAAAATTATTCTTATCTTTGCAACCATAACATCTACAAACAATATTATGAAACGAATGTATCAATGGATGCTCGCCGCCATCCTCGTTTGCGGAGCAATGGTCTTCACATCTTGCGGCAGTAGCAGTAGTAACGACAATCCTATCAATCCTATCACCCCAGATGAGCCTGAGATGGCTGATTACGCCATTCTGTTCTACGGATACGGCGGCGGAAATCTGGACCGCGACATTTTGAATAACATCAGACAGTTCTATGCCGCAGCCCCAGCCTCCCACGAAAAGGTGAAAATTGCTGTGCAGTATAAGTTCAGCAGCCAAGAAGATTTTCAGGAGCTGTTGAATTATAACCCGGCAGCCTACGAAGACCCGGAACAGAGGGCTGAAGTCGAAAGTTATCTGGCAGTAATGACTCCCTGGGTAGAGAAATGGCAAGACAAATGCGGCTACACTTTCCGCTTCACTGTCGATTCCAAAAAGACGATGGAGCAGCAGATGGTGTCCGACAACATACACGGAATCAACAATGATCATTTAGCCTTTGCCGACTCGCTGACCAGTTTCATGGATTGGGCCACCAAAACTTGTCCTGCCAAGCACTATGTACTATTGTTGAGTGACCACGGGAAAGGCTATATGCCTAATGAGGATCCAACCTATACCCGCGCCAATGCTACCAGATCGTTCATGATTGACTACTCAAAAAATGAAATGTTGACTATGACCGAATTGAAGTATGCCATCGACAAGGCCAAAGTCAAGCCTCAAGCTATATATTTTGATGCCTGCCTGATGAATAGTATGGAATATCTTTTCGAACTGAGGAACAGTACCGACTACATCGTAGCATCCGCGTTCCTCGTGCCAGGATTGGGCGGCGACTATACTGTGCTGACCAACCAGTTGGCCAACTGCAATGAGGACATTGAGAGCGCACTGAAAGGTTACAACAAGGCCTGTGTTGAACGATGGGACAGAAGCTATGGAGGTCCGAGCGTTGAGTCATTCTTCGACATGACAGTAATTCGCACCCGTGGCCTCGATGGTTTCGGACAGAAGGTTCGCTCGTTTACTGACAAACTCCTGCAGGCATACCAGAGCAACGTCACCGTGCAACAGGACATTGACTACATTACGGAAAATGCCTTAAAGATTTGTAAAGAGCTGCCGCTATACGACCTGTTCGTTTATGACCTTATGCTGGCTGCCAAGGTGCCGGAATTGGAAGCTCCATATTTCGAGATGAAGGATTGTTACGACAGAGATTGTGTTGTTTCTCATCAGACCAGTGCCTATTTGAGTGCCCAAGGCATCCTTGGCTCAGTACTTCTCGGATGGGATGGACAGTATGAGGAAATAGGTTGGGATTACAACGAGTATGGGTGGTATATCAAAGGGAGATATGTTTACAAACCCGATGGAACATATTTATTATATGATGAATCAGATAATGTAATTGCTCAAGGTAATTGGGGCGGCACTTTCGCTGGAAGTTACGAACAGACAGCCTTCGACAAGGCCACGGGGTGGAGCCGTTGGATAAAGGCTAACCAGCAGCGCCCAGCCACAATGAGTGTCTTCACTGCGGGCTATAATCCCAACGAGCCTCGAATGATTCAGAATTTAAATAAGTAAACCAAGTGAAACGAATGTATCAATGGATAATAGCCGCCATTATGTTGGCGTATGCGCTGGGAATTGAGGCGCAAGGTGTGATGACTACCGACGCGATGATTCGCGTGGCAGAGCAGGACACTAAGATGGAGAGCAGAGCATTAGACCGGAATAATAAGTTGTCAACACAGCAGCCTGTGCTGACGTTCGTAGTGAAAGTGGCTGACGAAAATGCTGCCGACACCTATGCCCGCCTGAGAGAGCTTGGCGTGATTATCAGAGGGCGCATCGGGCAGCAGGCCATCGTTGAGGTACCGCTCGACCAGGTAGAGACCATCGCCCAGATGGACGGCATTCTCCGCGTGGATGTAGGCCATAAGGGGGAACTGAAGACCGATGTGTCGCGCGAGGTGACGGGCGTCAACCTCCTCAACGGCAGTAATTCCACGGTGCCCATGCCCCTTACGGGTAAAGGGGTGACGGTGTGCGTGGTAGATGTAGGCATAGATTTTAACCACCCTGCCTTCAAGGATGAGCAGGGCCGTTCGCGTATCAAGTGTGTTTACAACACGAGGTCGGATAAGGGTCGCAAGTTCTCGTACGACGACCCCGTGGCTGGTCACATAGAGTTTCCGGGCAGCGTGTTCGACACACCAGAACTGATCTCCAAGCTGGTCTATGACAACGGGTTATCGCCCCATGGCGCCCATACCACAGGCATTGCAGCAGGCTCGATGTCGCCCCAGGGCTTCGGCGGTATGGCTCCCGATGCCGACATTGTCTATGTGGCCATGACTACGCTCTTCACCGAGGACGACGTGAACGCCGGTACGGGCAACATGGAAGAGGACGACACCCAAGGTGACCCCAATCCCCAGGATCTTGACACCACGTGTCAGCTTGTAGAACAGTTCCTGGCCTTTGCCGATGCCTATGCCCAGCAGAGCGACCAGCCCATGGTGGTGAGTTGCAGCCTTGGCTACCACTTGGGGCCTCATGATGGTACCGGCGCCGTGCCTGAAGCCATCTCGGCCCTTTCCAAGCACGCCATTCCCGTGTTTTCCTGTGGCAACGAGGGTGGAACCCCTCTTCACATACAATATCAGTTTGCTGACGACAAACCATCGTTCAGCATCGGTCTCTCGCCGTCTTTTGGAAAACCGGATTTTGTAGATCCGGATCCCGAAAATCCTTTCTTATGGGCTTTCAATACTGGGGTAAAAGGCTACACAGACCCTGGACAGGGTGGCGAGATTGGCGTAAGCCTCAATGTGGTTGGCCGTGATAATAACTTAAGCATTGTCGATTATGTCTGGTCGTCGCCGGTGGTCAAAACCACTGTAGGCGACCCTGACCAGGTGGTGATGATCAACACGGCCGACTACCCTGAAGTGGAGAAGTATTGTAGAGGCAAGGTGTATGTTGCTACTCACACACGGGCAAACGGCCAGTTGGAACTGACCATCATCCCCAAGGTTTTCTGCAAGGAGCAAAAAGACGTTGCCTCCTACGCCCTGACGCTCAGCGTGTCAGGCTCGCCAGGCACTGAAATTAACCTGTGGAACAGTTCCATGAAGTTCATGTCATACAAAGGTGAGGATTATATTGAAGGCGACGACCTCATGTCGGGCAGTGACTGGAGCAGCACGCCCGATGTTATCAGCGTGGGAGCATGGTGTGCCAACACCACCATGCGCGCTAACGAACAAGGTAAGGAGGATGAAGACAACTCACAAAAGTACACCCTAGGCGACATCGCCTATTTCAGCAGTTATGGCACGATGCCCAACGGTGTCGCACAGCCAGTTGTCTGCGCTCCGGGCGTCGATGTGGTGTCGGCGGGAAACCAGTATAACGATACCTTCTCGCTTAACGGCACTCCCATACCCAAGCCAAACTACATCGAGTCCATGACGTGGCAGGGCTACCCCTACACATGCCTGTCCGGCACGTCGATGGCCACTCCAGCTGTGTCGGGCATCATCGCCCTGTGGCTGGAGGCTAATCCAAAGCTCACGCTGGCCGACGTGAAAGACGTCCTGGCCAATTCGTGTGATAACGACGAGTTTACCGCCAAGATTCCTATCCGTTGGGGCTATGGCAAGATCAATGCCAAGAAGGGGCTGGACTATATTCAGCAGACGACAGGCATCGTTGAGATGGATGATGTCAGAAGGAAGATGTCTGATGGATGGTACGACCTGCAGGGTCGCCGTCTTATCAGCAAGCCAACACGGCGCGGCATCTATATCTACCAGGGCGAAAAGATAATTATAAATTAATAACGTGATATGAATAGAATGTATCAATGGATAATAGCCGTTACACTGCTGTTCTGCGGTGCGAGTGTTTTCACGGCATGCAGCAGCGATGACAATGCCGTCGATTCAATTGATCCTAACGAGTCTGAGATGGCCGACTATGCTATTCTGTTTTATGGATATGGTGGCGGGAATCTGGACTACGACATTTTGAATAACATCAAGCAGTTCTATGCTGCCGACCCTGCCAGCTACGACAAAGTGAAGATTGCCGTGCAGTATAAGTTCAGCAGTCAGGAAGAATTCGAGCAGCTGTTGATGGTTTATGACCTGGATAACTTTGACGACCCGCAAGAGAAGGCCGAGGCCGCGGAATATCTGGAGGAAATGAAGTCCTGGATTGCGAAATGGCAGAACAGATGCTGTTACACCTTCCGATTCACCGTCGATCCCGAGAAAACTGTGGAGCAGCAGATGGTAGCCGACAACGTACACGGCTGCAACAACGACCATATCGCCACTGCCGACTCTCTGCTTGCTTTCATCGACTGGGCAGCCAAGGCATGTCCTGCCAAGCACTATGTGCTGTTGCTGAGCGATCATGGCGCAGGCTATATGCCCAATGAAGACTTGCCCTATACTCCCCAAAACACTACTCGGTCGTTCTTTATCGACAACAACAAGAAAGAGCAGCTCACCGTCAACGCGCTGAAATACGCCATCGCCAACGCCAGCATCAAGCCCCAGGTTGTATATTTCGATGCCTGCCTGATGAACTGCTTTGAGTATCAGTTTGAACTGAAGGACTACACCGACTATATTGTAGCCTCGTCGTTCGTGGTGCCCGGATGGGGTGGCGACTATACGGTGCTCACCAACAAGCTTGCGGGCTGCAACGAGGATACCGAGAGCGCACTGAAGGAATACAACAAGGCGTGCGTTGAACAATGGGACAAGAACTTTGGCGACGAGACAGTAGAATCGTTTACCGACATGACGGTGGTTCGCACCCGTGGTCTCGACGCTTTCGGTCAGAAGGTCCGCTCGTTCACCGACAAACTCCTGCAGGTTTACCAGAGCAGCGACGAGAAGCGCAGCGCTGTCAATACAGCCACTGCAAACGCCCTGAAGGTTTACAGGGACAAGCCCTTCTACGACCTGTTCATCTATGCCACCATGCTGGCAGCCAAGGCACCGGAATTGGAAGACCTCTATTTCGAGATGAAGAAAAGCTACGATGACGAATGCCTCGTGGCGCATCAAACCTGTGCCTACCTAAGAGCCCAGGGCATTAACGGCTCGGTACTGCTGGGATGGGAAGGCCAATACGAAGATATCTACTGGCAGTACGACAAGGGAAGCTGGGTTTTCAGCGAGTCAGCCGTGTTCAAACCCGACGGCAAGGTTGAACTATATATTGAAGAAGCGGAAACAGAGGTAAATGACGTGCAGCGTTGGGCCAGCACCTTTGCCGACACCTACGAGCAGACGGCTTTCGACAAAGCCACAGGCTGGAGTCGCTGGATTAAGACCAACAAGCAGCGTCCGCCCACAATGAGCGTCTTTACCGAAGGCTATAATGCCAACGAACCCAGAAAGAAACCAAGAACTAAATAAGTATATGCCATGAAAAGAATGATTCAAGGGGTGCTTACCCTACTTAGTATATTGCCAGTCTTCACATCCTGTTCCGACTCGGATAGCCTGGCGACACCATCAGAGTCCACACAGGGAAAGTTAGTGACGCTCCCGCAGGGCGTGGTGAGCAAGGGCTACACTATGCAAACGGTCAGAATCGTGACCATGACAGACCGGGAGCAGACGTCCTATGAAAAGAAAAACGTACAGGTGGCCTTCGACGGACAGGATGTCTATGTCACAGGCTTCTCCTCGTCATTCCCCGAGAGTTTCGTGAAAGGTACGGTGACCAGTGCGGGCACCTGCCTGTTCAAGAGCGGTCAGTATGTCGGCGAGGACAAGACGGGCGAGAAGTATGTTGTCGGCATCATGGACACAGACGACAAGGCGAAACAGCTGACCGACTTTGAGTGCACTTACGATCCGGAGATGTGCATCCTGACCATTCCTGAGGATGCGAAATTTGCTGTAGCAGAGTCTGATGCGCCCAGCCATACCCAAGTGTCAAACATCATGAAGAACATCACCGTGATGCCGGGCACCTTCAAGGAAGCATCCGTCGTGACGCTGCCGGAAGGAGTGACCACCGAGCAGTGGTATATCACGGGCAGAGACAATTATGACTATTGCCTCAACTACGGCGCGACAATAGGCTTCGACGGGGAGGATGTCTATATACAGGGACTCTTCAAGGAGATGCCTCTGGCGTGGTTACATGGTCATCTGAAGGATGGTGTCATCACGATTGAGAATGGACAGTCCTTGGGCTATTACTGGAAATGGCGTGAAACGCTTTTCTTGGGTCTTGATGAAAAAGATGAAATCTGTGACATAAAACTGACCTACGATGCCGGGAAGGGAACCATGGAGAGCGACAATTCGATTTCTCTGTATGACATCGACAAACATTCCGTTGACTACGGTTTCGCCGCTTGCTACATCACCAAGGAGCGCTATGTCGTTCCCGACCCCATTCTCCTTCCTTCCGGCGTGACAGCCAGCCCGTACCGTTTCGAATGTGAGATACTTGACATTGATGATGATGGCTATTTGATAAAAGCTGGTGATGCCTTGGAGGAGGTCTTGATAGGTTTCGACGGCAATGACGTCTATTTCAAATTCCCTCATGTCGATGCCAATGGATGGGCAAAAGGCACGCTCAGCCCCGACCATCAGACCATCACCATCCCATCCCTCCAGTATGTCGGCTCATGGCAAGAAGAAGATAACCCTCGTCAAGACTATTATCTGACAGGTTTTGTGGACAAAGGCAATACGGAATACGAGCTGACAGACATCGTATTTGACTACGACGCCCAGCAGGACATCATCAGTTCCAGTAAGACGATGTGCATCAACAGTTCATATCGCATATTGGATTACTACGGGTACTTAGTATTCCGAAACAACAAGTTCACGAAGAAGGAGGAGGTAGCGGCAACACCCGCAGCACCTGAGGTTAAAATGGATTATAACACTGTTGAAACTATTATCAGGCTTTCGGTAGAGATTCCCCTCATCGCTGACGACAATTCCGACCTGCTGACCGATAAGCTGAGCTACATCGTCTATTACGAGAAAGACGGCCAACAGCACGAAATGGTATTCCGTGCCACCGACTATAAGGGTTTGGAGAACGACATTGTGGAAATACCCTACAACCTCAATGTAAGTTCCGGTATTATCCGTGGAGGCAAGACTATCATGCTGGACTTGGCCCTCGACGGGCTTTTAACCTGGACCAAAGTCGGTGCAAAGGTCATCTATCGTGGCGGCGGCGAAGAGCATGCCTCGGACATCACCTGGTTTGATGCCAAGACTTTCTATGAGGAAAATGAATTAATTAAATAGTTAAAGACACTACTGTCCAATAAAAGTTGATTAATCGGTCACCTGCATGATAGCCTCCTTCGTCTCCTTGTCTATCAGCGTACCCGTGATGGCACGCTGCTGTGTTTGGGCTGTTTCCTGAACCTGCTCCTGAGCGTTAGTTTCCTGCGCCGCCATCTTTCATAACTGCTTTCTATGACGCACTAAAATAAGAGAATTTTAAAACAGTGGTTATTATTTTTGCAGTTTTCTTTGGCAGATAAAAATAAAATGCTGACATTCAATTACATACAATATATTATAAAGGTAAAAACACATAAGCGGATAGCACCGACGTCGGTACTATCCGCTTATTGCTTTGATTAGAACTTAGTCCTTAGACTTTGTCAATTTTATTTATTACTCTGCATTCACAATGATGTTAATCACCTCCTGAATGTCTGTGCCGTTGACAACGCCGTCAAAGTTTACGTCAGCCTTCTCATCATACTCACCTTCAACAATGGCGTTAATGATAGCCTGAATATCTGTTCCGTTCACGACACCGTCAACATTCACATCGCCGGGAATACCAACATTTGGAATTGCTTCAATCGTCCCGAATTCACTCCATGGGGTCGTTGTCTTGTAGGCTTCCAATGCGGATTCTGGCACATAGAGCGTTGCACTACTCTGAGGAACATTGTAAAATATACCACTTTCTGTTGACGGTACAGATGTCGCCTCGCAAGTGACAGATACAAGACCTTTGCAAGAAGAGAAAGCATTGTTTCCTATTGATGTCACACTGTTAGGAATTATTACCTCTGTCAGGCTGGAGCAGCTACTGAAAGCACCGTATCCTATTGATGTTACGCTGTTGGGGATGGTGATTGATGTTAAACCAGAGCAACTGTAGAAAGCACATTCTCCTATTGTTGTCACGCTGTTGGGGATTATTATTGATGACAAACCTGTACAATGACTGAATGCACTACTGCCTATTGTTGTCACACTTTTACCTATTATCACCGATGTTAGGCCAGAGCAGCCAGAAAAAGCCAATCCTCCTATTTCTGTCACGCCGTTTCCAATTGTCACTGATATCAGGCTATAGTTGTTATTGAAAGCATTACTTCCTATTGATTTCGTACTATCTCCAATTGTTATGGAACTGAATTTTGAATCACAAAATGCTCCACTATAGGTTCCATAACTGAATGATGCCGAAGGTATATTGCAGTTTATAAATAAAATACCCGTGCAATCGCTGAAAGCCCCGTTCCCTATATATGTTACGCCACTCCCTATTGTTACCGATGCCAGGCTGGAACAATCAAAGAAAGCATAGGCTCCTATTGATGTCACGCTCTCGGGGATTGTTACCGATGTCAGGCTGGAACAATCAAGGAAAGCATAGGCTCCTATTGATGTCACGTGGTTGGGGATGGTGATTGATTTCAGGCTGAAGCAACCTTGGAAAGCATGGTATCCTATTGATGTCACGTGGTTGGGGATGGTGACAGATGTAAGGTCTGAACATTTGTAGAAAGCATAGTCTCCTATTGATGTCACATCACTTCCAAGAATGTATTCCTTTACATTTTCTCCAAAAATATTTTTTAATGAAGAATCCGAACTGTATGATTTAGATGCAATGGTATTATTGTTCAGTTCTACTTTTGTCAGGCGGGAGCAACTCTCGAAAGCACCGTATCCTATTGATGTTACGCTATTGGGGATGGTGATTGATGTCAGACTGGAGCAGCCAGAGAATGCATAATTGCCAATTGATGTTACGATATTGGGGATGGTGATTGATGTCAGGCGGGAGCAACTCTCGAAAGCACCGTATCCTATTGATGTCACGCTGTTGGGGATGGTGACAGATGATAAACTTTTGCAATAAAAGAAAGTTCTTTCTCCTATTGATGTCACGCTCTCGGGGATTGTTACCGATGTCAGGCTGGAACAATCAAAGAAAGCACCGTATCCTATTGATGTCACGCTATTGGGGATTTCAATGGATGTCAAGCCGGAGCAGCCAGAGAAAGCACCGTATCCTATTGATGTCACGCTATTGGGGATTTCAATGGATGTCAAGCCGGAGCAGCCAGAGAAAGCATCTCTCCCTATTGATGTCACGCTGTTGGGGATTACTGTGCTGTTACAACCTTGAACAAGAGTATTGCTTGCAGTCTCTATTATTGCATTGCAATTATTACGTGAATCATATTTTGTATTTCCGTTTTCTACTATAATTGAAGTAAGACCAGAGCATCCTGAGAAAACAGGGTCTATTAAAGTTACACTTTTAGGGATGACGATAGAAGTCAGACCTTTGCAAGAAGAGAAAGCAGACTGTCTTATTGTTGTCACGCTGTTGGGAATAATTACAGATGTCAGGCTAGAGCAGCCATTGAAAGTCCAGCTTTCTATTGAGGTTACGCTGTTTGGGATTTCTATTGATGTTAGACCAGAGCAGCCAGAGAATGCACTCTCTCCTATATATGTCACGCTGCTGGGTAATATAACAGAAGTCAAGCCTATACAACCTTTGAAAGCATGGCTTCCTATTGATGTAACGTCATAGGTTACGTCCTCATGTTTGATTGTTTCAGGAATAGCGATCTGTCCTGTGTACTGGTTGTCGTAACTTGAAATAACAGTAGCCTGTTTTGTATAGGAGTCTAGGGCATAATATATGTCATCAATTAACGTCTGTGCACTTGCCATCAGTGTTGACAGCAAGGTTAACAATAAAAGAATCTTTTTCATAATCGTTATATATTTATATTGAAGGTTAGTACTAAATAAACTTTCATTCTTCAGAACGGAATCATTACTAATATAAAAGTGTGCAGACCCCATCCATACTCTCAGCTCGGTCTGCGACAACCTCAAATACCTTATGGTGAAGCCTGCACGGTATTGGTGCAGCTTCAACAGGTATTTGGCATGCTCTATTTTCTCATTTGAGGTCGCAGTTCAGCTGAGAGATTGAGCAATATGTCTTTGCACTCCGAGCGGAATGCGTTTGCAAAAATAGTAAAAATTTTTTATTTCAAACAATCAAACTGTGAAAAACACATAAAAAGTGGTGAAAATGCTCACTTTTTCTGTTTTGAACACATAGAATGGAAGATTTATGATACCCTTACGCTCAAATATATTTTGTTTATTCCATACTTTTTCGTACCTTTGTGGCAGAATTCTACAACATAAATGATATAAGAAGGTCATCCAAATACTCTTCCTATGAATACAAAAAAGAAAACAGAAAAGGCTTTTCAATGGGATTCTTTCGACGATAGGGAAACCAGAAAAGTGAGAGAAACCCGTCCAGCCTTTCCCAACAAGCAAAATCCTGTTGTTGTCAGAATTGTGACACGCAGTGAACTTGAAGCCATACCTAAGAATCGTTATAACGTCAGAGTTATCAAAGTTATAATGCCATATCTAGAAACGGGGGAAGCCCAAGGGGAGGAAGAATTGATGGTAGCTATTACAGATTCTGAGCATCTGACAAAACAGTTGAAAAAAATCCGCTATAAATACCGCACGCTCATGAGGAACCGCAATGGCGGTGGCGGCGGTAACGGCGAACCACCGAGCAATCCCTTCCATGAGCCCATAGACCAGGGTAAGATGGCGGACTGCATCATACAGGTCATGGATGACATCTTCCACGGTGCGGATAAATGTACCATCTGCGAAAAGGACTACAGCCGCATGGAGTTTTGCGTGCTGATGCATATCTTCTTCAAGAAAGCAAATTTTCTGAAGAAAACGACCCGTCTGCAATTCAGTACATTTATACAAAACAAGGTTCTTGCCGGTAAGTCGGGATTCGTCAGAACCTATAACACATATGCCGACAAGGACATATACAAATTTTTCGAGGAAGAACTGGAAATTGAAGAAATAGACTTCAAAAGCCACCCTATGCCCATACCACACGAGAAGAAATTCTCCGATTATCACCTGCGCACCACACAAGAGTTGAGTTTAGCTTTCCAAGAAATCGGCTGGCATTTCCAAAAATCTCCTTATTTCAAAGAGCTGAAAGAACTCCGAAAAACCATGAATAACTTAGTCCTATGATAAGAGTCCCGCAAATGGGACTCTTTTTTATTTCCAGGTTTCAAATCCATTTTTCCAATCGCTTTCTGGGTGCAAAACAACTCCGTACCTTTGTGCCCAGAAACCCAAAGTGGATGATATCTGATCTGGAGCAATAAAAAGTCATGTAGAAGTCCGAAAGAACTCTAACAGAAGTCTATCAGAACTCTATCAAAAGTCTATCTGAACTCTATCAGAACTCTATCAAAAGTCTATCAGAACGATAGAAGACCAGTATCTCCACAGGTAGGCTTTCTTATTATTAACTTATTAATCTTTTTAAACAATGAAAACGATTAATTTACAGGTTGACGCCACCTCAAGTCGTCACGTGAAGAATCCCAAGACTACTGCACAAACTTTGCAACGCGTCTTGATGAAGGTTGTAAGCATGGCTTACGTTATGTTTAAGTACATTTGCAACCATTCCTTTGAAGGAGTCACCAATGGCTCCCAGTGTATGAACAAGTTCAGGAAGGTAAACCTCAAGTACCTTCGTGAACGTGCGGCAACGCTGCAGAAGTATGGACAAAGCATTAACCAGTTCTACCAGTTCATGCCTCTGCAGAGTGACAAATGGTCACCCTTTGCCGCTATTATCTCTCAGGGGCAGTTGCCCCAAGTCGCGGTGAGCATTGATGCCGACAGTGGTCACAAGGCTCGCGTTAATGTACCAAGCCGTACCTATGCAGACTTTGTCAAGGCATGGGGCTTGCAGCGCGGTGACCAACTGACTTTCGTTACTGTCCAAAAACGAAACGGCGAGTATGAAGTGAACTACGCACGCATCGTGCTTAACCCACGTAATGCCGATGGCAGCGGTGCTCCAATGACAACCGAGATTGTTGACAGTCAAGGCGAATTCCCTTGCTCTAACTGGAAGAACCGTCTTAACTTCCTGTCTTTCGAATTCGACACTGACCACTTCAACTTCGTACTTGGACGTGGTGGTGACGTGGTGGCTGCCGGTATCATCGTCAGTCGTAAGGACAGGAGCGGCGACTGGTTCCGTAGCAACTGCCAGCTCGTACTCAATGAGGCAGGCTTCGGCGACGACCTTTGCAGCCTTATGCAGGCAGTGGATAGCAGTTATGCTGTGAACGAAATCGACATAGAGTCAGAACTTTACCTCAACAATGCAGGTACAAACGGTACAGGCTCTACAGATGATGTCACTCCAAGTGGCGGTTCTGGCGGCGTAACACCGGGCGCACCCGCATACGACAACTATGCTAGCATCAACGGTACCAGTCAGAGCATTGCAGGCGGCAGTGTAAATGCAACGGCTCCTGTCACCAGCGTAACGGTCAGCGGCAGCAATCTCGGTGACGTAACATTTACTGCCAAGGTAGATGGTACAGGCGATGCTATCAGTCCTACCAGCCATGATGCCGAAGGTGCTTCGTTCACTGGCCTGAACGTTGAGGCCGGTCACAGCCTCGTGGTCTATCATGGCGGCACAGTATGGTTTACCATTACTGCTCAGGCCCCTGGTGGAGTAAGTAATGACTAGTCCCCTACCCTTCCCCTTCCACCTGAGGAGGGGAAGATTTCTTTCTATCTATTCGCATGGTAAAAGCGGCCGAACCGAGCGAAAAGTGTAAAGTTGGAAGTTATAAAATTGCAGGAATTGCGTGATTGCAGTTCCTGCTTTTGTGTTTTTTGAGATATTTATTTGCATTTCTCATAAATATTTTGTAATTTTGCACGCGAAAATTAATTTATGGATAATATGGCTTCAAAAGACTACAAGAGAACAACTGTCACCGCCGCCCTACCCTATGCTAACGGCGGCGTACACATAGGACACCTGGCGGGAGTGTATATCCCTGCCGACATATATGCACGCTTCCTGAGACTGAAGAACAGGGAGGTGATGTTCGTATGCGGCTCTGACGAGCACGGCGTACCAGTTACCATCCGCGCAAAGCAGGAGGGCATCACAACTCAGGAGGTAGTGGACAGATACCACGAGCTGATAAAGAAGTCGTTTGCGGACTTCGGCATCTCGTTCGACATCTATTCACGCACCACGAGCCCTACACATAACAAGTTTGCCAGTGACTTCTTCAGGACGCTGTATGACAAGGGCGAGCTGGAGGAGATTACGGAGGAGCAGTTCTGCGACGAGGTGACGGGCGAATTCCTCACCGACCGCAACATCGTGGGCGAATGTCCGCGCTGCCACGCACAGGGAGCCTATGGCGACCAGTGCGAGAAATGCGGTGCAACGCTGTCACCTGACGAGCTTATCAATCCTACAAACAAGAACAATCCGGGACACGGACTGGTAAAGCGCCCGACGAAGAACTGGTATCTGCCACTGGGACGCTATCAGGAGTGGCTGAAGCAGTGGATACTGGTCGACCACAAGGAGTGGCGCTCAAACGTATATGGCCAGTGTAAGTCTTGGCTCGACATGGACCTGCAGCCTCGTGCTATGACACGCGACCTGGAATGGGGCATACCAGTACCCGTAGAGGGAGCAGAAGGAAAAGTTCTTTACGTATGGTTCGACGCACCGATAGGCTATATCTCCAACACCAAGGAGCTATGCGAGAAAGACCCCGAGCGCTGGGGCACATGGCAGAAATGGTGGCAGGACGAGGACACAAGGCTGATACACTTCATTGGCAAGGACAACATCGTGTTCCACTGCCTGATATTCCCCGTGATGATGAAGGCACATGGCGGATATATCATGCCGGACAACGTGCCTGCCAACGAATTCCTGAACCTGGAGGACGACAAGATATCAACTTCAAGGAACTGGGCTGTATGGCTGCACGAATACCTTGTAGATTTGCCAGGCAAGCAGGACGTGCTGCGCTATGTGCTGACAGCAAACGCGCCCGAGACAAAGGACAACAACTTCACATGGAGGGATTTTCAGGAGCGCAACAACTCTGAGTTGGTAGCAATATACGGCAACTTCGTAAACCGCGCCCTGCAGCTGACAAAGAAATACTTCAACGGCGTAGTGCCCGCATGCGGCGAGCTGAACGACACCGACAAGCAGGCGATAGCCGAATTCAAGAACGTGAAGACCAGCGTAGAGACATATCTGGAGCAGTTCAAGTTCCGCGAGGCACAGAAGGAGGCCATGAACCTGGCACGCATCGGCAACAGATACATTACCGAATGTGAGCCGTGGAAAGTAGCAAAGGAGGATATGGAGCGTGTGAAGACCATTCTCAATATCTGCCTGCAGCTGTCTGCAAACCTCGCCATAGCCTTCGAGCCTTTCCTGCCTTTCAGCAGCAAGAAGCTCAGGGACATGCTGGCAATGGACACCTTCTCATGGGAGCAGCTGGGCAGCATGGACATACTGCCAGCAGGAAAGCAGCTCAACGAGCCGTCACTGCTCTTCGAGAAGATTGAGGACAGCGTGATAGAGGCACAGCTGAAGAAACTCGAAGACACGAAGAAAGCCAACGAGGCAACGGACTTCGAACCGGAGCCTATCAAGGAGAACGTGGATTTCGACACATTCGAGAAGCTCGACATCCGCGTAGGCCTCGTGACAGAATGCGAGAAGGTGAAGAAGTCGAAGAAACTGCTGAAGTTCCACATCGACGACGGCACACCGGAGGGACGCACCATACTGAGCGGCATCGCGGCATACTATGAGGACCCGCAGGTGCTGGTCGGCAAGCAGGTGCTCTTCGTGGCTAACTTCGAGCCAAGGAAGATGATGGGCGAAGAGAGCCAAGGCATGATACTGTCGGCAGTGAACTACGACGGCACGCTGTCAGTAACGACAACATCAACGGACGTTAAACCAGGAAGCATTGTAGGATAATGGAAAAACAGATACAGCAGGCGGTGATAGCCGCAATTAAGGAGTTATACGGTCAGGAGATACCTGAGAAGATGGCAACCTTGCAGAAGACAAGGGCAGAGTTTGAGGGCAACCTGACACTCGTGGTATTCCCCTTCCTGAAGATGTCGAAGAAAGCCCCTGAGGCTACGGCAGAAGAGATAGGACAATACCTGAAAGCCAACTGTCCCGCAGTGAGCGGATACAATGTGGTGAAGGGATTCCTGAACCTCGTCATCGGCGGCAATGCATGGATCAATGTGCTGAAAGACATCGATGCCAATCCACACTACGGAGAGAAGTTGGCTACTGCCGACTCACCATTAGTGATGATAGAATACTCTTCACCGAACACCAACAAGCCCCTGCACCTGGGACACGTAAGGAACAACCTGCTGGGATGGTCGCTGGCACAGATTATGGCAGCCAACGGCAACAAGGTTGTGAAGACCAACATCGTCAACGACAGAGGCATACACATCTGCAAATCCATGCTGGCGTGGCTGAAATGGGGCAACGGCGAGACACCCGAGACATCGGGCAAGAAGGGCGACCACCTTATTGGCGACTACTACGTGGCCTTCGACAAGCACTACCGCGAGGAGATAAAGGAACTCATGGCGAAGGGAATGTCGGAAGAGGATGCAAAGAACGAGGCACCGCTGATAAAAGAGGCTCATGAGATGCTCGTAAAATGGGAGCAGAACGACCCTGAAGTGCGTGCACTGTGGAGGAAGATGAACGAATGGGTATATGCCGGTTTTGACGAGACATACAAGGCGCTGGGTGTATCATTTGACAAGATATACTACGAAAGCGACACCTACCTCGAAGGTAAGGAGAAGGTGGAGGAAGGACTGGCAAAAGGGCTGTTCTACAGAAGAGATGACGGCTCGGTATGGGCTAATCTCACAGGTGAAGGCCTTGATGAAAAACTCCTGCTGCGTTCTGACGGCACATCGGTATATATGACCCAGGACATCGGAACAGCAAAGTTGCGCTTTCAGGACTACCCTATCGACCAGATGATATACGTAGTAGGCAATGAGCAGAACTACCACTTCCAGGTGCTCTCTATCCTCCTCGACAAGCTGGGCTTCAAATGGGGCAAGGACCTGGTACACTTCTCATACGGCATGGTGGAACTGCCCAACGGCAAGATGAAGTCAAGAGAGGGCACTGTGGTTGATGCTGACGACTTGATGCAGTTGATGGTGGACGATGCCCTGAAGACATCGCAGGAACTGGGCAAGTTCGCTGACATGAGCGACGAGGAGCGTAACGAGATCGCACGCATCGTAGGTATGGGGGCGCTGAAATACTTCATCCTGAAGGTGGATGCTCGAAAAAATATGCTCTTCAATCCTGAAGAGTCGATTGACTTCAACGGCAACACGGGACCGTTCATACAGTACACCTATGCCCGCATCAGGAGCATCCTGAGAAAGGCAGAGGCAGAAGGCATCGAGGCAAAGGCTGACGTTGACACAGAGCTCAACGAGAAGGAAGTGGCCCTGATACAGAAGATGAGCGAATATGGTGCTGCCGTAGCGCAGGCTGGCAAGGACTACAGCCCGTCAGGCATCGCAAACTACTGCTATGAGCTGACAAAGGCCTTCAACCAGTTCTATCATGACTACTCTATCTTGGGAGCAGAGACAACGGAACTGAAGCAGATGCGCCTGGCTCTTGCAAGGAACGTGGCCAAGACCATCAAGAACGGCATGGCCCTGCTCGGCATTGAAGTACCAGAAAGGATGTAGAAGGATATGGAAGGAGTACGTCTTGCTTGGGCTGTGGATGCAGCATGTTCCGGTAACCCAGGGCCAATGGAATATCGCGGAGTAGATCTGACGACGAAAGAGGTAGTGTTCCATTTCGGCCCCATCAAGGGCACCAACAACATCGGCGAATTCCTCGCCATAGTCCATGCTATGGCCCTTATGGAGCAGCGGGGCATGAAAGGTTACACCATATACACCGACTCCGTAAGCGGAAAGGCATGGGTAAGGCGCATGCAGTGCAAGACGAACCTGGAACGCACACCAGAAACCCAGAAGGCATGGGAACTGGTGGAGAGAGCTGAGAAGTGGCTCAAGACACACTCGTTCAGAGTACCTATCGAAAAGTGGGACACTAGGGAATGGGGAGAGATACCGGCTGATTTCGGACGAAAATAAACAACTGACTTTTATTACCAAGACTAAAGAGAGAAAATGAGATTTACAAGATTCTTCACAATTATCCTATTGTTATTGACAGGCATGACGTCAAGCGCCCAGACATGGACGAATGTCACAGACCTGTACATCAAGAATGCAAACTTCATGCAGGGAGACAAATTCTGGGAGGGAACGGACTTCGGGAAGGTAAGTTATGCATATAACGATGCCGAATTCTGGAGCATGAACTACGTCAAGTATCAGGAAATCAACGGAATCCCCCCTGGCAGATACCGCGTTACCCTGAAAGGATTCTACCGCATCGGAGACTGGACTAACGACTACTCTATTTATTCCAGCGGTGACTACAGCGACTATCAAAACGCCACATTCTACTGCAAGACTTCATTAAAAGATTATTCTGTAAAACTGCCGCCATTAAGCAGTGGCGCCAGCTACACCAACTATGGTGGTGATGTCGCCACCATCGGAGGGAAGCGATACATACCTAATGATATGGAGTCTGCCAGAAAATGGTTTGACAATGTGGACGATTACAAGAACACTTTCACAGTCGTTGTAGGTGAAGACGGTCATTTGGAAATAGGACTGACAAAAGACCAATACATATACAATGACTGGACATGTATCGCAGACCTTAAGTTAGAGTATTACGGAAAGATAACATACGGCGACCCGAAAGACCTCATCATCAACGAGGTGATGGCGAACAATATCGACGTATATCTCGATGCCTCGTCAAATTACGGTACATGGTTTGAGGTATATAACCCTACGGATAAATATATTTCTCTCGGGGGACTGTATGTGAGCAGCGATGCTACAAATCTCAAGCAGCACCGCCTGGTTGACGATTATGGATATGTAGCCCCTTATGGCTATGCCGTAATCAGCTATGACCATTACGAGGTCTTCACGAAGAATGCCTTCCGCCAGATTAACGACAAGCTGGACATTGACGGTGGCGAGATATACCTCAGCGACGGCAACAGCGTATTTGCCTCAGTAACATATCCTGCTGCCCTGCCACGCATTTCGTATGCCCGCACTACAGACGGAGGTGATGCATGGGGATATACAGGCACTCCAACACCAGAAGAGAGCAACAACGGCAGTACCTTTGCCACATACCAGATAGCCAATCCGACTGTCAGCAGAGAAGGCGGACTCTTCACTGGGCTTGTATCATTCCAGGTCAGCATCCCCAGCGGAGCGACCCTGCTCTATACCACAGACGGTAGCACCCCTACCCTTTCGAACGGTTGGATGAGCTCTGACGGTAAATTCACGACCAAAGAGACAACGGTATATCGTTTCCGCGCCTTCCGCGACGGCTACCTGCCCAGCGACGTGGTGTCACGCTCATTCATAAAGAACAATGGCAACGAGCCATTCCCGATTATATCTGTAGTGACAGACCCACGGCACGTCTTCAATGACGACATAGCACTGTTTGCATACAGCAGTAACGGACGCCCGGGAAACGGCACCGGAGACAATGCCAACTTCAACATGGACTGGGACAGGCCAGTAAACATGGAGTATATCACTACCGACGGCGAGGCTGTCGTCAATCAGGAGTGTAACATGAGCGTATGCGGAGGATGGAGCCGCGCATGGAATCCTCACGCTTTCAAGCTTAAGGCAAACAAGATATATTACGGTCAGAACTACTTCCCATACCAATTCTGGGAAGACAAGCCATTCCTGAAGAGCAAGACCCTCCAGATACGTAATGGAGGTAACGACAACGGCAGCCGCATCAAGGATGCCGCCCTGCAGGAGATAGTAGCACGCTCAGGACTGTACGTAGATCATCAGGCATGGCAGCCTGTTCACGTATATTTCAACGGCTCACCATACGCTGTCCTTAACATGCGCGAGCCGAACAACAAGCATTACGGCTATGCCAACTATGGCATTGACACCGACTTCATGGATCAGTTTGAGGTGTGTCCTGATTCCGGATATGTACAGAAAGAAGGTACGCGCGAATCCTGGGAAAGACTGTACGAACTGGCAAAGAACGCCGCTGATGGAGAAACATATGCAGAAATAGGCAAACTGCTCGACATAAATGAGTTCATCAACTACCTTGCCGTAGAATTCTATCTGGGTAACTGGGACTGGCCACAGAACAACGTGAAGGCTTTCCGCGACCAGAACGACGGAAAGTTCCGCTTTGTGCTCTTCGACATGGATGGTGCGCTGAACAACACCACAGGCATA
The DNA here is from genome assembly GCA_902774795.1 of uncultured Prevotellaceae bacterium. GTDB lineage: Bacteria > Bacteroidota > Bacteroidia > Bacteroidales > Bacteroidaceae > Prevotella. Next base: position 29,942 of record CACYKA010000028.1, read on the forward strand.
TCCAACTTCATGAGCAAACAAACATATACCTTTGACAAGTTGTATGGTTATGACTATTCCACCTCTACCCCACTGACGAATACACGCCTGACAAAAGAGATAGAACTGGTAACCATTGTGCGCAACCTGCTCAACAACGCCACGTTCAAGAAGCAGCTTGTTGATGCCATGTGTATCATAGGCGGTTCAGTATATACCCCAGAAAGGGTGAAAAGCATCGTTGATGAAATGGCGTCATATCTCTCACAGGGAGGATATGTCAACCCGACCAATACGGCAAACTCTATCAAGAACACCCTCACCAGTTCATGGAATTCTTCTGTCATGAACCACGTAAAGAGCCAGGGACTTACCAATGCGACAAAGCAGAGTGCCACTTTCGGAAGCAACATCAGCGGAGCCAGCATCACACTGAACGGCATGGCTGTACCGACAGGAGAGTTTTCTGGATATGTCTTTGCACCGGTCACCCTGAAAGCCGACGCACCTGCCGGTTATCGCTTTGTAGGTTGGAAGAGCCTCAGCAGTGGCAACACAAAAACCATAGTCAGCAATACCGACACATGGAAATACGAAGACAGCGGCACCAGCCTTGACGGAACAGGATGGAATACTCCCGACTACAATGACAGCAGTTGGAGCAGCGGAGCAGCACCGTTGGGATATGGCAAGACACAGACTACGGAACTGACCCAATACCTGCAGACATATTATTTCCGCAAGAGTGTGACCCTCGACAATGTGCCGACAAGTGTTACGATGGACTTCGTCATCGACGACGCATTCATCATATATGTCAACGGCAAGGAAGCCGGCAGATATAATCTTCCGAGCTCCGGCGTAACTTACTACACTAACGCTTCTACCTATGCCAACAACAACCCTGACAGCGGAACCATGACGCTTGACGCCTCACTCTTCCACAAAGGCAACAACGTCATTGCCGTAGAGGTGCATAATTTCCTGAACCCCTCTTCTACGGACATCCTGTGGCAGGCAGCCATAAATGTCACGACTGACAGTAAAGAGGCTATCATTTCCACAGACAGGGAATATACCCTGCCGACAAGCGGCGACATTAACCTCACTGCTGTTTGGGAGCAATATACTGACGATATAAATCAGCGCATCAATCGTGCCACACCTATCAAGATAAATGAAGTAAGTGCTGACAACAGCATGACAGTCAACGACCTCTTCAAGAAGGCCGACTGGGTGGAGCTGTATAACACTACTGATACCGACCTTGATGTTACGGGCCTGTATATTTCAGACAAGTACGACAATCCGACGAGGTACAAGATTAGTGGCGGTGAGAACATTAACACCATCATACCAGCCAAAGGTCATCTCATCATCTGGTGTGACAATAAAGTTGAAGATGCCGTATCTCAACTGCATGCTAGCTTCAAACTGGGCAACAAGGCAGTAACAAATCCATACGATCAGCTCGTCATGATTTCAAGCAGCGAGGAATTTGTTGCCAATAATCAGGATTATTTCGATGCTCATGAGATAATGAAGGAATTTACCGACACGCTACTTTATGGCCAGCACGGCGGTGAGCAGACAGTAGGACGCTATCCTGATGGAGCCATGACATACTATATCCTCGACCATCCGACACCTGTTGCATCCAACATGATGGAAGTGACAGACCCATTCGCCGGTTATGACAAGCTATGGATATACGACGGACCTGTATTCCTCCGTGGTGATGTCAACGATGACGGCATTGTCAACGGCACTGACATTCAAGAAGTTATCAACCTTATTATTGCCGGCAGCTATTATGAAAAAGCTGACGTAAATAATGACAACATCGTAAACGGTACAGACATTCAAGAAATTATCAACATAATCGTAACGCAGTAAATTCACTTAAAAAAACACTCATAAACGGCAAAAGCAAAAGGTTAACATACGTTAAAGATTTGTATTTCGCATCATTTTATAGTATCTTTGCATATCTATGACAAAAAAGAAGAGACGTAAATCCAGAAGTAACGGCAGGGGGCTGCAAGTAGCCACACTGTGTCTTAGCACATCACTTGTACTCATATTGTTAGGGTTAGTTGTTTTTATCGGACTGACCGCACAGAACCTTACAAACTATGTGAAGGAGAATCTTACCGTGACGGTAATATTCAATGACAACACCACCGATCGTGAGGCTGCAGTCGTTTGCCGAAAGATACAGGTACATCCTTACGTGGCACGTTTGCAGTACATCTCACGTGACGACGCCCTGAAGGAGCAGACTAAGGCCCTTGGCGCTGACCCGTCAGAGTTTCTCGGCATGAATCCTTTCGTTCCATCAGCAGAGGTAAATATCAAGGCCGACTGTGCAAATACCGACTCACTGAAATGGATTACAAAGCAGATTAAGAGTTATGACAACGTCAGCGAGGTGACATATCAGAAAGACCTCATGGAGAGTGTCAACAGTAATCTCCAAAAGATTATGATTGGCATGATGATATTGGCAGTATTGCTCACATTCATCTCCTTCTCACTGATAAACAACATGGTTAGACTGACTATTTTTGCAAAGCGCTTCTCCATCAACATCATGAAACTCGTCGGAGCATCATGGTCATTTATCCGCAAACCATTCATAGGTATGGCTCTGACAGAAGGACTGATTGCAGGAATTTTTGCTGACATGGTACTTGGAGGACTCGTATATGCGCTCTATACCTACGAGCCGGACATCATGAATGTCGTAACTTGGGAGGTGCTCGCCATAACAGGCAGCTCGGTATTGCTCTTCGGATTGCTGATTTCTACGCTGTGCGTATATTTCTCAGTAAACGCATTCCTCAAGATGCCTACGAGAAAGCTGTATAAGATTTAAGGTTTAAAGGTTTAAAAGTTTAAGGTTTAAAGGTTTAAGATTTAAAGAAAACATGAACAATTTTGCATTCAGTAAGATAAACTTCATCCTGATTGGTATCAGCATGGTAATCGTAGTGATTGGTTTCCTGCTGATGATAGGAGCATCGTCTGACGAGACAAACTTCAACCCTGAGATTTTTTCAGATATGCGTATAAAAGTGGCACCGGTGATTTGCCTTGTCGGCTTCCTGTCAGTCATCTTCGGTATAATGTATCGTCCTAAAAACAAATAAACAACAGTAACCGTGGATTGGTTAGAAACCGTAATTATTGCGATAGTAGAGGGACTCACCGAGTTCCTGCCCGTATCATCTACGGGACATATGATTATAGCACAGAACCTGTTAGGACTTACTCCCGACGCTCTCAGCGAGTCGGACAAGGCCTTTGTTCATGCATTTACATTTATCATTCAGTTTGGAGCCATCCTGTCAGTGGTTTGTCTGTATTGGAAACGATTCTTCCAGTTTGACACTACCCCTGCCCCAGCCGGCAGCAACGCATTCCAGAAGCTGAAGCATACTTTCAATTTCTACTGGCTGCTGATAGTAGGTGTTATTCCTGCTGTGGTAATTGGACTCCTGGCAAAGAAATCCGGACTGCTTGACTGGCTGCTCGACAGCGTAGAGGTCGTTGCCATAATGCTTGTTATAGGCGGTATCTTCATGCTTTTCTGTGACAAGTTGTTCAACAAGGGCTCCGAGCAAACTACAGTAAACGAGAAGAAAGCTTTCAACATTGGTCTGTACCAGTGTATCTCAGTAATACCAGGTGTATCACGCTCCATGGCGACCATCGTCGGCGGTATGACACAGGGACTGACACGTAAGCGCTCGGCAGAATTCTCTTTCTTCCTGGCTGTGCCCACAATGGCTGGTGCCACACTGCTCGATTTGCTCGACCTTCTGAAGGAGGACACTGCATGGGCAACAACCCATAACATCACTATGCTGCTCTTAGGCTGTGTAGTGGCATTCATCGTAGCCCTGCTGGCAATGAAATGGTTTGTTAGCTTCCTGTCAAAGTACGGCTTCAAAGCTTTTGGCTACTATCGCATCATCGTTGGCGGCATTATCATCGTCATGTTACTCTCCGGTCACTCATTAGTAATGGTTGACTAAGATGGATTTTAAGGAAGGCGAGATACTGCATATCAACAAGCCCTACGGCATGACAAGCTTCGGTGCTTTGGCTTTTGTCAGGACACGCATCTCGAAGGCCGCAGGAGTAAAAAGAGTAAAGACCGGACATGCCGGAACTCTCGACCCCCTTGCCACCGGTGTACTGATACTCTGCACAGGCAAAAAGACTAAACTGATTCCCACCCTGCAAGAACAGGGAAAAGAATATACGGCAACACTGCAATTAGGAGCCACCACGGCGAGCTACGACATGGAACATCCCGTAGATGCCACCTACCCCACCGAGCACATCACGGAGACGATGGTGCGCGAGGCGTTAGAACAATTCAGGGGCAACATCATGCAGGTACCGCCGACATACAGCGCCGTACATATCGATGGCAAACGGGCCTATGAAATAGCAAGGAAGGCTGAAGACAGTCACGCTATAGAAGACACTACGATTCCTGCAAAGCCCGTAAACATTAAGGACATCGAACTGCTGTGGTATGACGACGCAAAGAAACAGTGCCAGATACGCGTAGAATGCGGAAAAGGCACATACATACGTTCTCTGGCACGCGACATTGGCAAGGCCCTCAACAGCGGAGCATACTTGACACAGTTGTGCCGCACACGCGTTGGAGACATTAAAATAGAAAACTGTATAGAACTCGATAAATTCCAAGAATGGCTAAACTCTCACAATTCAATTTCCCCCTCACAAGCGCAAATATAGCGCTATACCCTCATTGTACAGAGCATGTAGTAAAGAACGGACGTAAAAAGAATACTTTCTACGTCAAGAGACCCGACGAGTGCAACCTCGTCATTGTCAATCGCAAGACCGGCAAGGTACACATGCATAAGGTTGACCGCAAGGGAAAGAGTATCAAAGACGAAGAAGGGAACAAGATTCTCCTCACCTTTGCCGACATACTCGACTTTTTCGACGAAGGGGATACTTTTGTATTCAATGATACGAAGGTGATGCCTGCACGTCTCTACAGCAGAAAAGAAAAGACCGATGCAAAGATTGAGGTCTTCCTGCTGCGCGAACTTAATGCCGACATGCGGTTGTGGGATGTCCTGGTTGAACCGGCACGAAAGATAAGAATTGGAAACAAGCTGTTCTTCGACGACGAGACACTCGTTGCCGAGGTTATCGACAACACCACCTCACGCGGACGTACACTCCGCTTCCTTCACGACTATTCCCATGATGAGTTCAAGCGTCGCCTTTACGCCCTCGGACAGCCACCGCTGCCACGCTATGTCATGGACCTGCGTGCCAAGGAGAGCAAAAAGAACCATATTGACATAGAGGAAAGCCCTGAAGACTTCCAGTGCATCTATGCCAGCAACGAGGGGGCTGTCACAGCTCCATCTACAGGCCTGCACTTCACCCGCCAGATGATGAAGCGCATAGACATCAACGGCATCAACACCGCATTCGTCACCCTCCACTGCGGACTGAGCAATTTCCAGCTTATCGACGTTGAAGACCTCTCAAAGCATAAGCCTGAGTCTGAGGAGATGTACGTTAATGCCGAGACATGTAAACTTGTCAATGACACCAAGCGCAACGGACACCGCGTGTGTGCTATCGGTGCCAGCACGCTGAAAGCACTGGAGTCATGTGTCGGTACCGACGGCTTTATAAAAGAATACAGAGGATGGACAAGCAAATTCATCTACCCTCCCTACGACTTCGGATCTGCCGATGCCTTCCTGACCAATTTCTACCACCCCATGTCGCCCATGATGATGGAGGCATGTGCATTCGGTGGATACGAGCCCGTCATGACAGCATACAAACAGGCTCTGAAGGCAGGTTACAAATTCGGATGCTTCGGAGACGCACTGCTCATAATATGATTTATCTCTCACTTGGCAGTAACCTCGGCGACAAGGAAGGGAACATCCTCCGGGCCTACACCCTCATAGAACAGCGCATCGGACACATTGCCCGCAAATCGTCCCTGCATCGCACGGCACCCTGGGGATTTGAGTCTTCCAACGACTTCCTCAACAGCGTCATCGCCATAGAGACATCCCTGACACCCCGCGAACTGCTGACAGAGACACAGCGAATAGAAAAAGAAATAGGGCGCACTGCAAAGACCTCTGCCGACGGCACCTACCAAGACAGACTGATAGACATCGACATACTGATTTACAACGACCTCATTATTGACGAACCTGATTTACAAATCCCACATCCGCTGATGAACCAACGTGATTTTGTACTTAACCCATTAAAGGAAGTCTATGATTAATCTACTATTAGCAACCCTTATCACGGTAACCAACCCGTCATCCTCCGACCGCACGGCAGTGCCGGTGGTCATTCCTGTGGAGGAACAGGCAACGTCCGCCCTCGTAACCCTGGGCGGCAAGGAAGTGCCTTGTCAGCTCGACGACCTTAACGACGACGGCATCTACGACGAACTTGCCTTCGTTACCGACATCAAGGCGAGAGAGACCCAGAAATTCTCCGTAACATTCTCTAATGAAGCCCCGCGCCAGTATCCAGCCAAGGCATACGCGTCAATGTCCATCAGGGACCGCGACAGCAAGGCCAAGACTCCCAAGCATCTGCCAGCGACATCTATAACGGTGCCTGCATCAAGCGATGCCTTCCAGTATATCTTCCCTCACGGACCGGTGATGGAGAGCGAGCTGGTAGGTTTTCGCGTTTATTCCGACCATCGTCAGGCCATCGACTACTACGGTCACAAGTCGCTCACGATGGATATTGCCAAGACCGACTTCTATCCCACCAAGGAGCAGGTGCGCAACGGCAGTGGCGACGATGTTCTCTATACCGGCACTACATACGGATGCGGAGCCCTCATGGGATGGGACGGCAAGAATGCCGTGATGTTCCAGAAGGTGCGCAACACCACCTATGCCGTAGCTGCCAACGGTCCCGTCAGGGCTATCATCGACATTACTAACAAAGGCTGGCAGCCCTACGCCGACACCGCGCCGGTTGACATCCGCACACGATATATCCTCTATGCAGGCCACAGAGACGTAGAAGTACAGGTGCAGTTCTCGCGCCCTGTCAGCGGTATGCCCCTGTCAACTGGAATCGTGGATATCGTGGAAGGTTCCGAAGAGCTTACCGACAAGGCCGGCCTCCGTGGCTGCTGGGGAACGGCATGCGCAGGCAACAATCCGCAGGTCTATGACACCCACACCGTAGGTCTGGGCATCTGCATTCCACAGCAATACTACAAGTCCGACTCTCACTTCACCGACGGCAAGGAATACCTGCCCAACCAGGCCTACGTGCAGGTGGTGGGAACAGATACCGACCAGCTCCGCTACTGGTTCACGGCAACGTGCGACATGGAAGAGTACAGCTACGACGGCAGCGAGAACGGCAAAGCGTCAAAGGACAGCTGGTTCAAGTATCTGAAGACATGGAAGAAGCAACTTCTTAATCCGGTAAATATCATCATTTCACCTAAAAACTAACTATATTCAATGGAAGCAGTATTTAGCTACATTATCGGTCTTGGTGCCGCAGTGATGATGCCTATCATCTTCACCATTCTCGGCGTATGCATCGGCATCAGTTTCTCCAAAGCCCTCAAATCCGGCCTCTTCGTGGGCGTCGGTTTCGTCGGTCTGAGTATTATTACCGCATTGCTCGTAGATACGATGTCTCCTGCACTGTCCAAGGTTGTTGAAATCTACGACCTCAAGCTTCAGGTCTTCGACATGGGCTGGCCGGCAGCAGCCTCCGTAGCCTACAACACCCTCGTCGGCTCGTTCATCATTCCCGTCTGCCTGTGCGTAAATCTGGTGCTCCTCATTCTGGGCTGCACACGCACGGTCAACATCGACCTGTGGAACTACTGGCACTTTGCCTTCATCGGGGCGGTGTGCTACTTCATGACCGGCAGCATCGCATGGGGATTCTTCGCAGCCATCATCTGCTACATCATAACCCTTGTGCTGGCAGACCTCACGGCAAAGAAGTTCCAGAAGTTCTATCCCGGCCTCGACGGCATATCCATCCCGCAGCCTTTCTGTCAGGGTTTCATGCCGTTTGCCGTAGTTATAAATAAGGTGCTCGACTATGTGCCCGGCATCAACAAGGTAAACATCGACTCTGAGGGCATGAAGAAGAAGTTCGGCCTCTTCGGCGAGCCGCTGTTCCTCGGTGTGCTCATCGGCATCATCATCGGTTGCCTGGCATGCCGTGACTGGGACGAGGTTGTCAACAATATCCCCACTACCCTGCAGATAGGCATCAAGATGGGTGCCGTCATGGAGCTCATCCCGCGCATCACCGCCCTCTTCATTGAAGGTCTGAAGCCTATTGCAGAGGCTACGAAGGAACTCATCGCAAAGAAGTTCGGTGCCGACAAGGAGCTGTATATCGGCATGTCGCCTGCTCTGGTCATCGGCCACCCCACAACCCTCGTGGTATCACTCCTGCTCATCCCCGTTACCCTCGTGATGGCAGTAGCACTCCCGGGCAACCAGTTCCTGCCTCTGGCATCGCTGGCTGGAATGTTCTACGTCTTCGTGATGGTGCTGCCCTATACCAACGGCAACGTGCTGCGTTCGTTCATCGTAGGACTGGTGGTAATGGCCATCGGACTCTATTTCGTCACATGGATGTCAGGCGACTTCACCAGTGCGGCGCATGAGGTGGCACAGGTTCATCCCGACGACAAGACCGTCCAGGTGCCTGCCGGTTTCAGCGCCGGAGCACTCGACTTTGCTTCCAGTCCGCTGAGCACACTCATCTATGCCTGCATGAAGTACCTGCAGTACATCGGTGCCGGCATACTCGTCATCCTCACCCTCGGTCTGGTGGCATGGAATAAAGTCAGAATCAGCAAAAACAAGTAGCAATTAACAATTAACAATTCATAATTCATAATTCATAATTAACAATTCATAATTCCATTATATATATGAAGAAGATATTTGCAATCGCAGCACTTTGCCTTTCTGTCTGTGCTGCCAACGCCCAGGAAGCTGACCGCTATGTAGGCTATCAGCACGTGAAGTTCCAGACCGCCTGCCATCCGGAAGACGTGAAGAAATACGACACTCCGCTGCTGCGCCAGCGCTTTGTCATGGAGAAAGTCATGGAGGCCGACTCTATCCTCCTCACCTACTCTCACTACGACCGCTTCATCTTCGGCGGTGCGATGCCGGTGAACAAGACCCTGAAGTTGGAGAACTTCTGGGAGCTCGGCCTCGACGTCGATAATACCATCAAGGAGAAATACTTCATGTACAACCGCGAGCTGGGCGTCGTAAACTGTGGCACCGGCGACGGCTGGGTCATTGTCGATGGCAAGGAGTATGCCCTCTCTCCCAAGGAGGCCCTCTACATCGGTCGCGGCCACGTTGCCAAGGGTAAGGACGTAAACAAGTCAGTGGAGTTCCGCAGCAAGGATGCCAACAACCCTGCCAAGTTCTACCTCAACAGCGCCACCGCCCACCAGCATTTCAAGACCCAGTGGATAACCCTCGACGGTCGCAAGGGCTCGCTGAAGGCTGCCGTATGGGGACCGGTGGGAACAGTCGAAGAGGCAAACAACCGCACCGTCTATAAGCTCATCGTCAACGACGTGCTCGAAGAAGGCCCGTGTCAGCTGCAGCTCGGTCTGACACAGCTCAACCCTGGTGCCGTATGGAACACCATGCCGCCTCACACCCACGGCCGCCGCATCGAGGCATACTATTACTTCAACCTCCCAGAAGGCCAGACCATCTCTCACGTCATGGGTCAGCCACAGGAGACGCGAAACGTATGGCTCCACAACGAGCAGGCCATCATGTCACCCGAATGGTCCATACATGCTGCTGCCGGAACATACTACTACACATTCATCTGGGGCATGGCTGGCGAGAACCTCTACTATAACGATAAAGACAACATCCCCGTCATAGACATTAGATAATGAAAGTTCTGAAGAAGATTTTCGATCCCGTCCTCTGGCTAAACCTTCTGGGCATGGCAGTCGTAATAGTACTGCTGATGCTGGGTGTGCACTATGGACTTAACTTCTACACCAATCACGGTGAGGAGATTACCGTGCCCGACATAAACCACAAGGCTTACGAAGATGCCTACGACATACTCGACGACCTCGGCCTCGAAGCCGTGGTAGTCGATACGTCATACGTACGCACCCTTCCGCCGGGCTGCGTCCTTGAGCAGACGCCAAAGCCGGGAGCCGTCGTCAAGAGCGGACGCATCATCTATCTCACCATCAATGCCACCTCACAGCCTACCATGCCGCTGCCCGACATCATCGACAACTCTTCGGAGCGTAACGCCAAGGCCAAGCTCATAGCAATGGGCTTCCGCATCGGCGAGACCGAATACATCCCGGGCGAAGAAGGCTGGGTATATGGCGTGAAGGTCAACGGCCGCAGCTATGCCACCGGTCAGCAGGTGCCTATCAACGCGCTTGTCATCCTGCAGGTGGGCAACGGTCAGCGCAATGCTGCCGACTCTGTCTATCAGGCCGACGCGGCTGACTATATGCTCCTTGAAGAGCACGAGGAAAACTACGACGAGCGAGCGCCAGATGATGATTTTGAAGTGATTGAATAGGTTATAGGTTATTGGTTATAGGTTATTGAATGTTTGATGAAGACATCATAATACCGGAAATCGAAGACGGAAGTGCCCAGTACGAGCACTTCCGCTGCGTCGTTGATGCAGGGCAGGTGCCGGTGCGCATCGACAAATACCTCTTCGAGCGCATGGTCCACTCCTCACGCAACCGCATTCAGTCGGCTGCCGAAGCGGGCTACATACAGGTCGGCGGCAGTCCCGTCAAGAGCAACTACAAGGTGCGCCCGGGCGACGTCATCACCCTCATGCTCGACGTTCCCAAGCACGACAGCACCATCTACCCCGAAGACATACCCCTCGACATTGTCTATGAGGACGACATCCTCATGGTCGTCAACAAGCCCGCTGGCATGGTGGTGCATCCCGGAGCAGGCAACTTCAGCGGCACCCTCATCAATGCCGTGGCATGGCACATGCGCGACGTACCCACCTTCGACCCCAACAGTCCCGAGGTAGGACTCGTCCACCGCATAGACAAGGACACCAGCGGTCTGCTCGTCATCGCCAAGACACCTGAAGCGAAGACCAGTCTCGGCAAGCAGTTCTTCGTCCACGACACCCACCGCATCTACAACTGCCTCGTCTGGGGCCACTTCGACACCGACGAGGGACGCATCGAGGGCAACATCACCCGCGACCCCAAGAACCGCCTCCGCATGACCGTCACCGCCCCCGACTCCGGCATAGGCAAGGATGCCGTCACCCACTGGCGCGTCATCGAGAAGTTCGGCTACGTCACCTTCATCGAATGCCGTCTCGAAACCGGCCGCACCCATCAGATAAGAGCCCACATGAAGCATATCGGCCATCCTCTCTTCGGCGACGAGACCTACGGCGGCACCGAAATACTGCGAGGCGAGCGCAGCAGCACCTACAAAGCCTTCATCAACAACTGCTTCAAGGTCTGCCCCCGCCAGGCCCTCCACGCCAAGACCCTCGGATTCGTCCACCCCCAGACCGGCGAAGAAATGCACTTCGACTCCCCCCTACCCGACGACATGTCCCAGCTCCTCGACAAATGGAGAGCATTGATTCATTGAACATTGAACATTGAACATTGAAGATTCCCTTTCACTCCCCTTTCACTCCCCTTTCACTCCCCTTTCACTCCCCTTAAAATAAACCCTCTAAAATAAATGTCAACATTAACCATTATTATTGTTACGGTTTTCGTCATCGGCTATCTCTGCATAGCCCTCGAAAGCCTTACGCGAGTTAACAAGGCAGCCATTGCGCTGCTCATGTGCGTACTGTGCTGGACGCTGCTGATGCTCAGCCCGGGTGCCTATTATCCCGATGTGGCAGCAGGCGGTGTCATTCACCATATTGCCGAAGTCATCGAGCACCACTTGGGCGATGCCGCCGGAACGCTGTTCTTCCTTATGGGTGCAATGACCATTGTCGAGATTGTCGATTCCAACGGCGGCTTCAACTTTGTGCGCGACACGATGAAGACCCGTTCCAAGCGCAAGCTCATGTGGCGCATGGCGTTCATGACGTTCTTCCTCTCGGCCATCCTCGACAACCTCACCACATCCATTGTGATGATTATGGTGCTGCGCAAGCTCGTACAGAGCCGAGAAGACCGTCTCATATATGCCGCCCTGGTGGTTATCTCTGCCAATAGCGGCGGTGCTTTCTCGCCCATCGGCGACGTCACCACCATCATGCTATGGATCAAGGGTGTCATCACCACCCAGGGCGTGCTCACCGAGATATTCATCCCCTCGCTCGTCTCAATGCTCGTGCCGGCCTTCATACTGCAATATCAGCTGACGGGCAAGTTCGACAAAGAACAAAACCTGCCGAAGGCCGATGTCTCGCAGTTCACCAAGACCCAGCGCGACATCATCTTCTGGCTCGGCGTGGGCGGCCTCTGCTTCGTGCCCATATTCAAGACGCTCACCCACCTGCCGCCGTTCATGGGCATCCTGCTGGTGCTCGGCATCCTTTGGACCGTAACCGAAGTATTCCACTACAACACCGCTGAGGACGACACCATGGCAAAGCGCGTCAGCGACCTGCTGTCCCGAATAGACCTCTCCACCATCATGTTCTTCCTCGGCATCCTCATGGCCGTTGCCGTACTTCAGGAAATCGGCGTTCTCACCGCCCTCGGCGAGAGTCTTAACGAAACCTTCTCAGGCAACTACTACGTCATCAACGGCATCATCGGCGTGCTGTCGTCCATTGTCGATAACGTGCCTCTCGTAGCCGGCTGCATGGGCATGTACCCCGTAGCCGCAGGCGACATGGCCATCGACGGCATCTTCTGGCAGTTGCTGGCCTACTGTGCCGGCGTAGGCGGCTCGATGCTCATCATCGGCTCCGCAGCAGGAGTCGTCGTCATGGGACTGGAAAAGATAACCTTCGGCTGGTACATGAAGAAAATCACGTGGATAGCCTTCACCGGCTACCTCGCCGGCATTCTCATCTACTGGCTCGAAAAAATGTTCTTCTAAAAACAATAACAGGAACCGCAACCA